>JAHDWN010000110.1 GCA_023382675.1 Anaerolineae bacterium | reverse complement strand
TTCAACGAGATCCTGGGTCAGATCGACGCGCTGGCCCGCGATGCCTCCTACAACGGCATCAATCTTCTCAACGGTGACGACCTGAAGGTCATTTTCAACGAAGACGGTACGAGCTCACTCGATATTGCCGGCGTCACCTTCGACACCGCCGGGCTCGGAATGGCCGTTCTGGCCGGCGGCGAATTCCAGACCAACGGCTCGATCGATACGGTCCTCGGTCAGGTCGATGGCGCGCTGCGGACGCTGCGCTCGCAGGCGACCAATTTCGGCTCCAAGCTCGGCACGGTGCAGACCCGGCAGGAATTCACCAAGCAGCTCATCAACACGCTGGAGACCGGCGCCGACAATCTGGTCCTCGCCGACACCAACGAGGAAGGCGCCAACATGCTGGCCCTGCAGACCCGCCAGCAACTCTCCACCACGGCATTGTCGCTGTCCGCCCAGGCCGATCAGGCGGTGCTGCGGCTATTCGGCTAGGCCACTCAAGCTTTGGAAAATTGATCCGGCGGGGCGAAGGCCCCGCCGTTTTTGTTTACTCCGCATTAACCATAGGCGGCCGACCATGGCGACCGAATCCGATGGAGAACCATCATGGCGCTGAAGGTCGAATTGAAGCCCGGCGAACGCATCCTGATCGGCGACAGCGTGATCACTAACGGCGATCAGCGCACCCGCTTTCTGGTCGACGGCACGGCACCCATCCTGCGTGAACGCGACATTATGACGGCTGATCGTGCCGACACGCCGGCCAAGCGCATCTATCTCACGGTGCAACTGATGTATATCGGCGGCGATCCCGCCAAACAGCACGAAGTCTATTTCGCGCTGATGAAGGACATCGTGCAAGCCGCGCCGAGCGCCTGGCGTTACATCGCCGACATCAACAATCAAATCTTAACGGGCGATCTGTATAAAGCGTTGAAATCAGCCAAGAAACTGATCGAATACGAGCAGGAGCTGCTATCGCATGCAAAGCGCGGCCAAAGCCTACGGAACAGTGGCGCAGCAGACCGCAAGTCCGCGTGAGCTCGAGGCGCAGCTGTTGCTGCGCGCAGCATCGCGACTGCAAAGCGTCCACGATCATTGGGACAGCCAGCGCGCCGGCCTTGACCACGCGCTGCTGTTCAACCGCAAGCTCTGGACGATTTTCTTGACGTCCGCGACCAACAACGACAATCCGTTGCCGGCCGAGGTTCGCCAGAACATCGCCAATATTGGCATCTTCGTTATCAATCATACCCTGAACGTGATGGGCAATCCGCAGCCGGAGCGTCTGCGCAGCCTGATCAACATCAATCGCCAGCTTGCGGCGGGCCTGAGCGGAAACGCCTGAGACGCCGCATCTGCTGCGCTTCGTGTGATGGCCGGGCATGTCCCGGCCATTTGCCTATCGGGCTGAGCTGTGGAAATCAGCGTCGTGCGGACCCGAATCAGCTCGCGAGTCTGCGACCACGCCGCTCGCCGCAGCGCCGTGGCTACAGATAGCTCAGAATGCTGGTCTGGAACAGCTTTG
>JAHDWN010000109.1 GCA_023382675.1 Anaerolineae bacterium | reverse complement strand
GGCCTGTTTGCGCTGATGACGATCGTCGGCACCGAACTTACACTCAACGACCTGAAGCGAGCGGTGACCCAGCCGCATGCAGTGGCGCTGGGCATAGCCAATCAGCTTCTGGTCCTGCCGCCTCTGGTCTTGCTCATCGCGGGCCTGACCGGACTGACGCCGTTTTTGACTGCATCGCTCTTGCTTCTTTCGCTATGCCCGGGCGGAGCGATCTCCAACACCTACTCCTATCTCGCGCGCTGCAATGTTTCGCTGGCAGCGGCGATCACCACGGCCGGCACGCTGTGCGCGCTCATCTCAATTCCCGTGTGGCTCGCCGTTGTCGCGCGCTGGACACCGCTCGGCCATGAGATCGTGTCGGTACCGACGTTGCGTATCCTGTTGCAGCTTCTGCTTCTGATGGTGCTCCCCCTCGCGCTCGGTGCAGCGGCGCGCAGGCGCTGGCCTGATCCGGTCTCCCAGATGAGTAACCGGTTGCGCTGGGCGTCGCTCGCTATCGTTCTCGCGATCCTGCTGGCCGCGACATGGAGCGTGCGGGACGACCTCTACGCCCTCGCCGGACGGATCGCGCTGTCGGCAACGCTGTTCATCCTCGGCGCAATGCTGCTCGGACGGCTGCTGTCCATTGGTCTGCCGCCGAAGGATGCGCCGGTGCTCGTAATCGAAAGCGCCGTGCGCAATGTCGGGATTGCCGCGATCATAGGACGGATCCTGTTCAGCGACACCGACTTCGCCACCTTCAGCGGATTTCTGACGGGCTATTTCATCATCGAGGTTCTGATCATGGTCGCCTATGCGCAGGCCCTGAGAAGCCGAACGCTGGCGTAATCACGACGCCCGCCGCAGCGTCATGGACGGCGTTTCTCCGAACAGAGAACGGTATTCGGTGGCGAACCGCCCCAGTTCCCAGAAGCCATTGGCCATGGCCACTTCGGTCACGCTGGTCGACTTTGCCTCCGCTTCGGCCAGGCGCCGGCGCGCAAGATACATCCGCCGCAGCCAGAGATACCGCGTCGGGCTCACACCGAACTGCTCCTGACATGCCGCCCGCAAGGTGCGCTCCGATGCGCCGACCGCCTTGCAGATATCGACAAGATAGACCGGCTGCTCCCGCCTCAACTGCAGGAAGTCCTCGAACCGCGAGACAATGGCACGCTGACGCAAGGTTCCGGTCGTCACCCGGATCGGCTCCCCTTCGGCAATGCTTCTCACCATCAACTCGGTAAGCTGGGTCTGGAAGGCATAAGCCACCTGCGGCTTCGCCAGCAGTGCGGGATCGGACCTCGCAAGTGCGGCCGCGGCGCGATGCAATGCCAACAGCCGCTGCATGATGTCCGGCGCGGGATGCACAAGATGCGTGACCGACGGCCGTAGTATTTCGCGGCCCGTTATCGCCTCGGCTGCGGCCGCGAAGTCTTGCGGCTCAAGCGACATCGATGCCCATCCGGACGCCTCGGCTGAGGCGACGGTTATCGTATTCGAACCGTTTACGACGATCTGGTGCGCTGCGACCTCCACACCGCAATA
>JAHDWN010000108.1 GCA_023382675.1 Anaerolineae bacterium | reverse complement strand
AAACGACAAGCGGAGGAATGCGCGTCACCGTCTCGTCGCTCCAACGCAGGACTTCGTTGAAAAAGAGCCGCATCGCATGATAACGCCGGTGGACGTTGGGCTGCTGCGTCACCAGTTGATGCCAGAAATCGCCGTTGCGGAAGGTGCGCTCCGCTGGCGCCAGCGGCAAATCGTAGACGAGCGCCAGCGTCATCGCACTGCACTCGAGCAGTGAACACGCTGCTCCCAAATAGCCAAAGAGAAACGACAGCGTCAAGATCGCCGCCTTGACATCGCTCCCTTTCTCTAGCCCGTGACGCTTGCGGGCATCCTCGATCAGAAAGGCGTACATCTCGACATCGGCCATACGGAGACAGATGCTCTCGGCGAGGATCACGGCCAGATGACCGGGTCGCTCATTCACCGCCGGGCTGCGGTCGAAATGGTCGTCGAGTTTGATAAAACAGTTGGGCACCGGTTCATTGGAAAGTTTGTAAGCTGTTCGTTCGTAGAAGTAGGTTTTCATCCACCAAAAGTCCCATTGCCAGCTGCTGCTCACGCCGCTAGACTTGACGCTGTTCGCGTGTACGCATCGCTGCCGGGCACAACCCGGCCCTCTCGAACAACCAACCAGTGCGAATAGTTGAAGTGCGCTGGGAGTATATCACAAAATCGGGCGCGACGTAGCTTTTAGGGGTCATAGAATGAAAAAGAGCGCAAGTTATGGCAGACAGAACGGCTTGCCAACCAGAACTGTGGCGGATAGCCGTGCGGCGGGCTCTGAGCAACACAAGCTGGACACACACGATGCCGAAATCGATTACCGCCTGATGATCCGCGACCTACCGGTGGATCTACGCCCGCGCGAGCGGCTGATCTTTGCCGGGCCGGCTGCGTTGAGCAACGCCGAACTCCTCGCCATCATCTTGCGTGTAGGTGGTCGTGGCGAAAATGTCATCCGCATGGCCGAGCGCTTGCTCAGCCAGTTTGATGGTGTAGCCGGCCTAGCCCAGGCATCTTTTGACGAACTGTGCGATGCCCACGGCATGGGTGAAGCCAAAGCTGCCCAGGTCAAAGCCGCCCTCGAACTAGGCAAGCGCATGCTTCTCGCCTCACCTCAGGAACGTCCCCAGGTGCGCAGCCCCACCGATGTTGCCAATCTGCTGATGATGGAGATGGGGCTGCTTGAACAGGAGCAATTGCGCATCGTTCTGCTCGACACCAAGAATTTCGTGCTGCGCGTCCACACGGTCTATTCGGGGAGCCTCAACACGGCTGTCATTCGTGTAGGTGAAGTCTTTCGCGAGGCGATTCGCGCCAACTGTGCTGCCTTTATCCTGGCGCATAACCATCCCAGCGGTGACCCCACCCCCAGCCCTGAAGATGTGCGTGTCACCGAAGCCATTGTCGAGGCGGGCGCACTGCTCGACATCCGCGTGCTCGACCACCTGATCATCGGTCGCAACCGCTTTGTGAGCCTGAAGGAACGCGGGTTGGGGTTTAAGTGATTAAGCGAAATCTATTTATTGGAAGTTCACATCCACCCCGAATTTTTCTCCAAACTGACGCAA
>JAHDWN010000107.1 GCA_023382675.1 Anaerolineae bacterium | reverse complement strand
GACCAGGATCTGCATCTTGTCGCGCAATTGATCCTGGCCGATCATCTCGGCGAGCGAGCGAGGGCGGAGGGCGTGGTCCACCTTTTGGTCGCCCGGTTGTTCTTCGCCGGAAATTGGACGTTGGGGTGGAGGGGTGCGGTTGTCAGGCGTGCGGGCGGTGATACTGCGTTCATCGGCCATGGGCAACTCGAGTCAGAACTCTCTATTTATCCGATGCGCCCAGTCGCACGGCTTTGTCAACGTATGGTTGAGCGCATTGCACGTTTGTTCTAATTGTCCTTATTATAGCAGAGCTTTTGCTGGATCACAAGAAGCAGGGCTTGTGCCAAAAGTCTCGCTTCCTGAACAGAGTTTGACCTTTTTTCTAAAAACTGATATAAGCTGTCTCTAACTTTTCGCCACCCACAACGAGCAAAATTGGACATCGAATCTGTGGAGACATCAGGTTGGCTCATACCCGAGACAGCGTGGGTAGAACTGCGAAAAGTGCCTTGTGAACACTGTGATATTCGGCGCTCTGTCTGGAGAGAAATCAGCGAGCCTGACGCAACAGTGTTTCCCCGTTAAGGAGCGTTAAGATGACCGATCAATCACACGTGGCTAAAGAAAAGGAGCGCCTGTTACAGGAACAGGCCCAACTTATCGACGAACTCAAGAGCCTGCGGGAACTCATGCAGGCGGAAGTTGATATAGAACCCGACGAAGGCGATGCCGAAATCTTTGAGCGCGAGAAGAACGCGGCGCTCATTGCCGTGCTCGAGTCAAGATTGCAGGATGTGCAGACGGCGCTCCGCTCTATCGAAAAGGGTAATTATGGTATTTGCAGTCGTTGTGGCAAACCCATTGAACCGGGCCGGCTGGAAGTCAAGCCCGATGCCACGCTCTGTGTCAAATGCCAGGAAGAGGTGGAGCGTTTGAGCCGCCGCGGGCGTCCGCAGCGGCAGATTCAATGGTAGCGCACTCGTCGCACGGGTGCTGACCCAACCGGCAAAAAAGGAGCCAACGCGTGTCGTCTAATCTCTTCCCTTCGCGCCATCCGCTGGCCCGCCATAAACTTTCGCTGTTGCGCAGCATCGAAACCGAGCCAAAGAAGTTCCGCGAACTGGTCGGCGAGCTGTCGATGATGATGGTCTACGAAGCGACACATGACCTGGTGCTGGTTCCGACTTCCGTCGAGACGCCGTTGACCACGACCGAGGGTGCGCAGATGGGCGAGAAGATCGGCCTTGTGCCGATCTTGCGCGCCGGGCTGGGCATGGTCGAAGGGGCGTGGCGTCTGCTGCCCCAGGCCGAAGTCTGGCACCTGGGGCTTTACCGCGACGAGCGTACGCTCAAGCCTGTACATTATTATAATAAGTTGCCCACACAGCCAACCGTTGGTGTCTGTCTGATCCTGGACCCAATGTTGGCGACCGGGGGCTCGGCCACCGCAGCTATCGAGGTGCTCAAACAGTGGGGCGTTGCGCGCATCAAGTTTGTCGGGCTGATCGCGGCGCCAGAGGGGATCGCCGCGGTCCATTCTGCGCATCCTGATGTCGCGATCTATGTGGCGGCCATCGATGAGCGGTTGACAACCGCAGCCGATCC
>JAHDWN010000106.1:1317-1589 GCA_023382675.1 Anaerolineae bacterium | reverse complement strand
CCGCAGCGGTTCTGCTACAATAAACAGGCAGACAGGCACGCACGCGTACAGCCCCGTTGACACTCAGCGCTCCCCGGCGGCGACCTTTGATCAATTTCCGATGATTGAGTTTGAACACGTCACGCGTCGCTACGGTTCGAAGACGGCGGTTTCCGATCTGAACTTGAGTATTCCTCGTGGCGAATTGTTCGCGCTGCTGGGCCCCAACGGCGCCGGCAAGACAACCACGATCACGATTCTCGTGGGGTTGTTGCGACCCAGCGCCGGCAGCG
>JAHDWN010000106.1:0-1307 GCA_023382675.1 Anaerolineae bacterium | reverse complement strand
CGACGTGGTCATGGAAAGTCGCGAAGCGAATCGCCTGCTGGGATACATTCCTGATTCGCCGCAGCTATACGAGAAGCTGACCGGCCGGGAATTCCTGCAATTCATCGGCGACATGCACGCACTTGGCGCGGAACATACCCAAGCACAAATTGCGCGGCAAATCGCCAATTTTGAATTGGCCGCATTCGTGGATGATATTACCGAAACGTATTCTCACGGCATGAAGCAGCGGCTGGCGTTTGCCGCGGGATTGCTGCACGAGCCGGCCGTACTCGTCATCGACGAACCGCTGATCGGACTCGATCCGCGGAGCGTGCGCCTGGTCAAAGATCTGCTCCGGGTGGAAGTGGCCCGCGGCATGACGATCTTCATGTCCACGCACCTGTTGAGTGTGGCCGAAGAGATCGCCGATCGGGTGGGCATTGTCGATCAGGGGAGGTTATTGTTTCTGGGCACGCTGGGCGAATTGCAAAAGGAGTTATCGCTGCACGATTCTTCTCTGGAGCAACTCTACCTCAGCCTGACCTCGACGATCGAACGCGAAAATGAGGGAGTCGGCGGGACCGGTGGTATTCAAGCAGGAGTGGCATCGAAAATGCCTGAACTGAAACTATGAACGCTGCCGCCAGCCTGACTCAGACTTTGCCAGGACTTACCGACAGTGCCTCTCCTGCGGCGAACTCGCGGCGTTTGGCGACTCCCGCAGAAGAGGCGGCGGCATTCTGGCGACTGCGTCGTCGTACGTTTCTGATGAGCCTCAAGCAGGCGTTCACTTCCTCGCGTCTGAGGGTCTCGCTGGTCGTCTTTCTGAGCGTCTTCTTTTGGATTGGTTTGTACATTCTGTTCGGCGAAGCGTTTCGGTTTCTGAT
This sequence comes from Anaerolineae bacterium, assembly GCA_023382675.1. Classification (GTDB taxonomy): domain Bacteria; phylum Chloroflexota; class Anaerolineae; order Aggregatilineales; family Phototrophicaceae; genus Flexifilum. The sequence goes on along the minus strand of JAHDWN010000106.1, from coordinate 438 downwards.
GAACACCATCGGCAATGCCGCAACGCACATTGAAACGGTCCAGGCGATTTACAATCTATTTTTCGCCTCCTTGATGGTGATGCTGGTGTTCTCCTCGGGCATCATTTTGTACGGAGGGCTGTACAGTTCGCAGGAGGCCTCGCTGTTATTGACGCTCCCCGTGCGGCCCGAACGGATCGTGCTGTACAAGTTTCAAGAATCCCTGTTTTACAGCAGTTGGGGCTTTGTGCTGCTGGGCAGCCCCATGCTGGTGGCGTATGGCGTGCAGAGTGGCGCGCCGTGGTATTACTATGCGCTGCTGGCGCCTTATATGTTGGCGTTTATCTATATTCCGGGCGCTGTAGGAGCGATTCTCTGTCTGCTGATCGTGCATCGCATTCCACAAGCCCGATTGCATTCGCTGGCAATCATGCTGGTTGCGACGTTACTGGTTGGCTT
>JAHDWN010000105.1 GCA_023382675.1 Anaerolineae bacterium | reverse complement strand
AGCAGATCCGAAACACGCGTCTCTTTTGTGATTTCCATGAGTATTCCCTCGAATCAATAAAAAACCGCACAGATGTTATGGTGTAAGCATAACATCTGTGCGGTAGGAAGTCTTCGACTTTTGTCGAATTTGCGATGAATTAGCGAGTGGAGGTGGTTTTGGCTGTCAACCCAGGCCGATCCAAGATGCGGATCTGCTGGCGGGCCAGCTCGATCAGCTTTTCTTCGACCAACGTGTGCAGGGCGCGATTGAGTACATCGGGGACGGTGCCAAGGCGGGCGGCCATCTCGGCCTGGGTGGCCCAACTGCGCCGGTGGATCACATCCGCTTCGGCTTGCTCCAACAGTAGGCGGGCCAGCCGTGCGGTCACCGTATGCAACGATAGGTCCGCCACCAACTCGATCAATTCACTGATCCGGTTTGCCATAAACTCGATCACCGGCAGCGCCAGCGCCGGGTTGGCCGTGAACATCTCGCGGATCGCGTCGCTCGGTAAGATCCAAATATCAGTCGCTTCGAGGGCGATGGCCGTCGCCGGCGCCAGTTGACTGACAAAGACGCCCATGCCGCCAAAGGTGTCACCGGGGCCCCAAACATAGAGGATCTGTTCGCGGCCATCGGGCGACATTTTCACGACCTTGACCCATCCACTATCCACATAATAGAAGGCCGGCGCCGCATCACCTTCCAAGAAAATTACAGCGCCAGGGGCATAGGTGCGCCAGATAGCGCGCAGCGCTATCGTTGCCAGACTCGTCGCGTCCAGTCCGCGCAGGATGGGTATGGTCTGCAATTGAGCAATGAGAATGTCAAGATTAGACGGTTGTGTTTGCATGCGGTGCTCCCCTGGGGTGATTCGATGAACGCTGTGTTCGTCCATACGTAGGCCGCGGAGTGTAGTGTCAATTTTATCTTATGTCAATTGTGCCGGCAAACTTAGATAGGACTTACGCAACACGAAACCTGTCAGATTTTGAAAATCTGACAGGTCTCTCTGGCGAAACGCACGTCTTGCGTAAGTCCGATTAGGCTCTGTCGCCTGATCCAGCCATTTCTGGGGGTTATCAGTTTGGGAGTGTAAATTTTTCGTTATAGAATGGAGCCAGAGAGATAACTCATGCGCAGCAACTGCCATCATCGGAGACCTACATGCAAGCAAACCAAGGCTTGAGCGAGCGCGAAGTGTCAGCCCGGCGGCAACGTGGTGAAGGCAACCAGAGAGCGCGCAGCGCCAGTCGGTCCTATTGGAGCATCCTGAGCGCCAACTTATTTAACTTCTTCAACATCATTCTGTTTGCGGTCGGCGTCATTCTAGTTCTCTTTGGGCGCTACAACGATGCCGTCATCACCGTCATCACTGCGCTCATCAGCACCCTGCTCCGAACCTTCCAAGAGGTGCGCGCCAAACGCCAACTTGACCAGATTGCACTGCTGGTGCGCCCCTCCGCGACCGTGCTGCGCGCGAGCCAGGACTCGGCCGTCTCGCGCATCAGCCGGCCCGTGCCGCCGACGCGGCCGGCGAGCTCGAGCGCGAGCCGCACGTCCTTGCGCATCAGCCCCGCCGTGAAGCCCGAATCGAAGGCGCCGGAGAGGATCCA
>JAHDWN010000104.1 GCA_023382675.1 Anaerolineae bacterium | reverse complement strand
ACCGCCCGACGCGCTGGAGCGGCCGTTAAACAGATTCATGGCGGGGCTGCCGATGGTCTGCGCCACGTAAAGGCTGGCCGCTTCAAATCATCGAATACAAGTCGCTAACCGTTGGCCGCCAGCAGACCTGCCAACTGATCACGCGCTGCTTCGATCATGACAGAAACATCCATCTGTCTCTGTGTCCCATCACCGCTCCGAGACAGGCGCGTATCAGTGAGCGGCGGTACCGGAAGACCTTCGATAACGACTTCATAGTGAAGATGCGGTCCCGTGGATGTGCCTGTCGATCCGACATGACCAATTTCATGACCGGCAGGGATCCGTTGGTCAACTTCCAGCGTTTCGTTCACCGCGCTCAAATGCGCGTAGACGGTCTGAATGCCTTGAGCGTGCTCGATCTCGATCATCAGCCCATAGCCGCTTCGACGTCCGATGAACGAAACGCGGCCAGACTGTGTTGCATGGACCGTGGCGCCTTCCTCGGCGGCGAAATCCACGCCCTGATGCATCCGCACATTGCCGTGGACCGGATGCTGGCGCAGTCCAAACGCCGAGCTGAGTCGCGCGCCTTTGATTGGTTGAACGAAGGAGAGTAGAGGGCCGCCATCCTTGAAAACATGGGTCTGTCTGGACGCGTCGCCCGGCCAAACGACCTCATATTTCTCTCCGCCCAAATCGAGTTCGACGAAGTCGATGATGGGTTCACCTATGACGCGATCATCCAGACGGTTTTCGCGCCAGACCACGCGCAGATGCTCGCCCCCGACGAGTTCGCGCTGCAAATCCAGCGTACCGGCGAAAACCAGCTCCAGATCGGTGGCGAACCGGGTCGGAATATCAGCCTTGTCCAAGGCGGCGTATATGGAACTTTCGATCTTTGTTTCGGCAGCTTGACGTATGGTCTCGAGTTCAGGTGGCAGCACACTGACGGACGGCGCTTCTCCAAAAACCGCCTGAATACTGACCCCGTTGTCGATTTCCAGCGTTGCCAGGCGAGGCAATCCATCTTGACGGAGTTCGAGATCAAGCCGATGGCCCGGTTTCAACTGTCTGAGTTCGAATTCGGACCCGATAGCATCGGACACGACAGCACGGGTGGCGGTATCGAGGCCCGCCTTGGCAAGGAGGACGTCAAGGCTTTCCCCGGAGCTTACGACGCGGGACCATGTGACACGCTCTTCGTCCAAAGGCCGCGGGCCCCGAGCCCCCTCTTCTAGGGATACGTCCCGCGACAGTGCTTGTTCCTTGGCATCTGTTTCGACTGGCGTGTCAAGATCTTGCAATCCGGCTGACGGAGCGCCGATAAGACCCACGAGAGTTTGCTCTTGCCGCACCTCACGAACTGTCAGGATCGTTCCGACACACACAATAGAAGCCAGTGCGGTCCAATATCTTAATCTCATATGGATTTCCTGACTGCTGTCGTTTTCTTGTTGTTTGGGGCCGTCACTTGGCGGACCTGCGCCACGCCAAACCCATTGAGCTGCGAGCGAGCATCATCGGACGGGATGAACAAGCCCTGTCGACCTTTGAAACAATAGCGGTGCCTGTCATGCCCCGCAACCATTCGGCAGAACCCTGCCCACCTGTCCTGAACACA
>JAHDWN010000103.1:878-1603 GCA_023382675.1 Anaerolineae bacterium | reverse complement strand
CGCCCTCGGCGACACTGCGCAGGGGGCGTGGCAGCAGGTGAAGGAATTGTCGACCTGGTTCGGCTCGCTCTTCCAGCGGGACGATTTGACCAGGCAGCACGAGATGATGCTCGAGGATTCGGCGTACAGCACGACTCGGAAGATCATCGAGGCATTCAAGGCCGTGAACTCCGCCATGTTCCAGGCGGGCATGGACATGATCCAATCGGTCATCGATGGCGTCACGGCCAAGGCGGGCGAGCTACTGGCTTGGTTCGCTGATCTTCCTGCGAAGATTAGGGCGGCTGTTGGCCGGATCGATCTGTCAGGGCTCATTTCCTGGGGCAACCTCAACCCTTTTGGCGGCGGCGAAGAAACTCCTGCACAAAAGACAGCCGTTGACGGCGCGCGCGCCAAGGGCGGTCCGGTCCGGGCGGGCCGCACTTACCTGGTCGGGGAAAGGGGTGCAGAGCTGTTCTCTCCTGGCGCCTCGGGGATGATCTCGCCGCATGACGCTTACAGGGCAGCTGCGGCTGGTGCATCGGCCACCAGCACAACAGCCACTGCACGAGAGGTGCATGTGCATGTCAACGTACCGGCGATCACTGTCTCTGGTGTGCAGGATCCCCGCACCGCAGCACAGATGACGGTCGCCGAGCTTGGCGGCGCGATCAAAGCAGCTGTCGAGGCGGCGGACACGGATTAGGAGCGTCGATGACCATCAGCGTAAAATGGGCGGACAAGCA
>JAHDWN010000103.1:0-868 GCA_023382675.1 Anaerolineae bacterium | reverse complement strand
CACCTTATCCAGTTTGCCAAGGATATCGACCGGCTCAATCGCGAGTTCCCGAAAGTCCTGCCGCGCATCGTGAACCAAGTGGGCGAGAAGGCTAAGACTCAGGTGATCCGCACGCTGACGAAACAGACGGGCCTTGACCGTCGGGTGATCGTAGCGGCCATCGGCGATCCGCGTCGCGCACACGGGGGAAAACTGTCCTACGACATGATCACCCGTGGCGGTAACATTAGGGTCAAGTATCTGAAAGCCGAAGAGACCGAAGATGGTGTGGTCGCCAAGCCCTTCGGAAAGAAGTCGCTTTATCCTGGTGCTTTCATGAAAGGCGGGGTCTTCCCGAACCGCACCAACGTGCCTCAATTCGGGGGGCATGCCTTTTATCGCCTCAACTCACGGGGCACGAGGATCACGTTTGTTCGGTCGGGCGTGGTCATCCCCGATGAAATGACCAGCGGGGGGACTGCGGCCGCTTTCGACAAGGTCGCTGCGCCCCTTCTGAAGGAACGGGTCGACGCCGTCATCGACAAGTTGTTGCGCTGATGCAGCACCTCCACCACAGAGCCTGCCGGCTACCAACTGGCGGGCCGCACCCATTTGGAGCACGCAATGAACAAGCCTAGTCTTCCCGCCATCCTGGCGGCACACATCATCGCCGTCCGTCACGCACTCTCCGGCGCGCCTGGCGCTCTCGAAGCATACGACGCAAGGTATAGGTCGGAACTTAGTCGATGCCAGCAGCGTGAAGATGGTCAGCGACCCGAGATCCCAAATCCCGACTGATCGTTTCGGGCATACGCTGAATCTGTTCTTCCAGTTTCGTGACGCGCGCCGTTAGGTCTTCAACCGCCTTCATCAGCTTTGCGATCATCTC
>JAHDWN010000102.1 GCA_023382675.1 Anaerolineae bacterium | reverse complement strand
GCGTACGACCTCGCTGAGTTGGGCCCAGTTCTGGGCGATCGTAGTTGACCCGAGGACATTGGCTTCGCTGCGATTGACGCTGCTGACATCTTTCGCCGCGGCGGCGGTGAATGCGGTCATGGGTTTTCTGGTGGCGTGGTCGCTGGTGCGATACCAGTTTCCGGGGAAACGCGCAATCGATGCGATCGTGGATCTGCCGTTCGCATTGCCGACCGCCGTCTCGGGCATCGCACTGACCGCGATCTACTCAAGCAACGGATGGCTCGGCAGCGTTCTGGAACCGCTGGGGATCAAGGTCGCGTTCACGTCCCTCGGGATCACCGTGGCGCTCATTTTCATCGGGCTGCCGTTTGTGGTACGCGCGCTGCAACCGGCGCTTGAAGATCTCGATCCGGCGGTGGAAGAGGCCGCGGCCATTCTGGGCGCCGGACGCTGGCAGACGTTTCTCCGCGTGATTTTGCCGGCGGTCACACCGGCTCTGATCACCGGATTCACCATGGCGTTTGCGCGCGCGGTGGGCGAATACGGGTCCGTCGTGTTCATCTCCGGGAACATGCCGCTGAAGACGGAGATTGTATCGCTATTGATCATCGCCAAGCTCGAACAGTTCGACTACGCCGGCGCCACCGCGCTGGGAAGCCTGATGCTGGCGATCTCCTTCGTGCTCCTGCTGGCGATCAATTCGCTCCAATGGTGGACCGCGCGGCGATATCAAGGAAACTGATTTCGGAAAATGATAAAAACCGCGAAGACTACCGAGCCTGCCTGGATGCGAACGATTCTGCTCGGCATCGCGCTGTTGTTCCTGCTGTGCTTCCTGGTGCTGCCGCTGGCGGCGGTGTTCGCGGAGGCGCTGCGGCGCGGCTTTGGGGCCTACCTGGCGAGCTTTCGCGACCCGGCGGCCCTGTCGGCAATCCGGTTGACCTTGCTGGCGGCGGGCATCGCGGTTCCCGCGAATCTCGTGTTTGGTCTGGCGGCATCGTGGGCGATCGCCAGGTTTAAGTTTCCAGGGCGCAATCTGCTTGTGACGCTGATCGACCTTCCGTTTGCCGTGTCGCCTGTGATCTCGGGATTGATCTATGTGCTGCTGTTCGGGATGCAGGGTGCGTTCGGTCCCTGGCTGGCGCAGCATAACATCCAAATCATCTTCGCCGTTCCCGGCATCGTACTGGCGACGGTGTTTGTGACGTTCCCGTTTGTGGCGCGCGAACTGATTCCGCTAATGCAGGAACAAGGCAGCGAGGAAGAGGAAGCCGCGCTGCTGCTGGGCGCAAGCGGCTGGCAGACATTCTGGCGTGTGACGCTGCCCAATATCAAGTGGGGATTGCTCTACGGCGTGATCCTGTGCAACGCCCGCGCGATGGGCGAGTTCGGCGCCGTCTCGGTCGTGAGCGGGCATATTCGCGGTAAGACCAACACGGTCCCGCTGCATGTCGAAATTCTGTATAACGAGTACAATTTTGTCGGTGCGTTCGCAGTGGCGAGCTTGCTCGCCCTGCTGGCGCTTCTGACGCTGGTAATCAAGAGTGCACTGGAATGGAAGATTCGCGCGGAGACGGCGGCATTACAAGCGGAGGAAGCAGCGTGAGCATTGAGGTGCGGAACGTCAGCAAGACGTTTGGCGGCTATGTCGCGCTGCGCAATGTCAGCCTTTGTGTCGGCAAC
>JAHDWN010000101.1:1425-1736 GCA_023382675.1 Anaerolineae bacterium | reverse complement strand
TCCGTGCGACCGGCGGCTATGGTGATGAAACGCGTTTTCCTACAGCCCTCAGCGCCGAAGAGACTGCGGGCCTTGCCTTTGTCGGCGCCTTTGACCAGCCCAATCTCGAAGCGATTGCCCAACAGGCGCCCGACCTGATCATCGGCGATGCCTACTTCCAGAGCGAGCGCTACGATCTGCTCAGCGCAATTGCGCCCACCGTGTTGATCGACACCGCTGACTGGAAAACGTGGTACATGATCATCGCGGCGGTTGATGGTGTGACAGACCAGGCAACCGCGGAAATGGCCGCCTATGACGCGCGTGTCGCC
>JAHDWN010000101.1:0-1415 GCA_023382675.1 Anaerolineae bacterium | reverse complement strand
GAGGGTACCGTCTCCTTTGTGCGCGTGGTGCCCGGCGGTTTTCAACTCTACCGCGCCGCGCCCAATGCCTATGCCCCGATTGCGATTATGACCGAAGTGGGCGTCGTGCGGCCTGACTTCGAGGTCGGCACCGACGAAACCAGTTGGGAACGGCTCGATTGGGAAGGCATCGTCAACCTCACCGGTGATGTGCTCTTCTATGTCGTCGGCGGCGCCGATGAGGAAGCGACTCAACTGGCCGCCGAAGTCACGAGCAACCCCATCTGGCAACAGTTGCCCGCCGTGCAAGCCGGCCAGGCCTATCGGGTCAATGCCGAACAGTGGATGAGCTTTGGCGGGCTGCATTCGGCCCACGCCGTGTTGGATGACATTGAACAATATTTGGCGGAGTAGTAACGATTCACCCCACCCTGCCATGCGGGTAGTGAAAACGCGTTCCACGCTCCAGCGTGGAATGCGCTTTGGGACGCTCCAGCGTCCAGTGACCGTGTTGGACGCTGGAGCGTCCCCGTTTCGTTCCTACGCTCCAGCGTAGGAACCAGCAAAAATCATAAGGAACAATTAAATGAAGCATTCAACCCCAATCATCTTCTCGCTGCTACTCATCTTACTGCTGGCGGGCTGCGCACTGCCGGTGTCACCCCCAAGTAGCGCGCCAGCGGCAGACGCTGAACCGACAACCCACACCATCACCCACGCCATGGGCGAAAGCGAAGTGCCCGTCAACCCCCAACGCGTTATCGTGTTGGACACCGGCGAGCTTGACAATGCGTTGGCCTTGGGTGCGTCGATTATCGGCGCGCCAGTCGCCGAGGCGCGCGAATACCAAGCCTACCTGGCCGACCAACTGGACGGGATCACCGACACCGGCGCGATTAGTGAACCGAGCTTGGAAACGATCCTCACCCTCAAGCCGGATCTGATCCTGGGGAGCAAACAGCGCCATGAAGCCATCTACGAACAGCTTTCCGCGATTGCGCCGACGGTCTTTACCGAATCGCTGCGCGTACCGTGGCAGGATAACTTTACGCTTCATGCCGATGCGTTGGGCAAGAGCGCCGAAGCCGAAACGCGATTGACCGCCTACGCCGCCCGCACGTCAGCAATCAAGGCTGCCTTAGGCGACAATCCGCCCACCATCTCGATTATCCGCTTCCGCCCCGGCCAGGTGCGCCTCTATCTCAAAAGCTCCTACATCGGTTATATCTTGCAAGATGTCGGGCTACCGCGACCGCCGGCGCAAGACCAGGATAGCTTCTCGTCCGAGATCAGCCTGGAGCAGGTCGCCGACATTGATGCCGATTACATCTTCATCACCGGCTATGCCCAGGACGACAGCGACCAGGATACCTTTCTGCAAAGTGAACTCTGGACCACCCTGGGCGCAGTGCAAAATGATCACGCCCTCGACGTGG
>JAHDWN010000100.1 GCA_023382675.1 Anaerolineae bacterium | reverse complement strand
CTAGCCCGCATTTCTCACACGAGGAGGCGCATCGGGGCGCCGAATCAGCGAAAGTTGTTGTGCTGCAACGACATTCGTCGATTCGAGGAACGCCCCGATGCCGACAGACTGTAGCGCAGAACGGTTTGATTTTGGAGCCGTTGAAGGGCGTGCTGTGGACGCCGCATTCGATGCGGGCCTGGTGACGTCGGACGCGGGTGCACTTCTGCTCGGCGCGACCGATCGAGCGATCGATCTGGTGGATCGATTTGCGGCGTGCTTCCGGGACTATCGGCGGCAGGATTTGATCGAGCACGCGATCGCGACCCTGGTCGGGCAGCGGGTGTTCGGGATTGCGCTCGGCTACGAGGACCTGAACGATCACGACGAGCTGCGGCACGATCCGCTCATGGCGCTGCTGGCGGGCAAGCTGGAGGCCAAGCGGGAGCACTGCGCGCCGGTGGCGGGCAAGTCGACGCTCAACCGGCTGGAGCTGAGCCGGGCAGGAGCGACGCGCTATCACCGGATCGCTCACGAGGGCGCCGCGATCGAGCGGCTGTTCGTCGCCCTTTTCCTGGAGGCCCATCGCCGGCCGCCCAAGCAGATCATCCTCGATCTCGACGCTACGGACGACCCGCTGCACGGGCGTCAGGAGGGGCGCTTCTTCCACGGCTATTACGACGGCTACTGCTACCTGCCGCTCTACGTGTTCTGCGGGCGGCACCTGCTGGCCGCCAAGCTGCGCCCCTCCGATATCGACGCCAGTGCCGGCAGCCTGGAGGAGGTGGCGCGGATCGTGGCGCAGATCCGCGCCCGCTGGCCCTGCGTGCGGATCCTGCTGCGGGCGGACTCGGGCTTTGCGCGCGAGGCGCTGATGGCGTGGTGCGAGGAAAACCGCGTCGATTACGTGTTCGGGCTGGCCCGCAACGCGCGCCTCGTCGCCATGATCGAAGCCGAGCTCGCGACCGCCAAGGCCATGGCCGAGAAGGCCGGCCGGCCGGCGCGTCGCTTCAAGGAGTTCCGCTGGAGCACCCTCGACAGCTGGAGCCGCCCGCGCCGTGTGATCGCCAAGGCGGAGTGGACCGCGGGTGAGGCCAATCCACGCTTCATCGTTACCTCGCTCGAGCGGAGCGAGAACGGCGCCCGCCAGCTCTACGAGGACGTTTACTGCGCCCGCGGCGAGATGGAGAACCGCATCAAGGAATGCCAGCTCGATCTCTATGCCGACCGCACCTCGGCTGCCACCATGCGCGCCAACCAGCTGCGCCTGTGGTTCGCCTCGATGGCCTATGTGCTCCTGTGTGCGCTGCGCCGCATCGGCCTGGCCGGGACCGACTTTGCGCAGGCCACCTGCGGCACGATCCGCCTCAAGCTCCTCAAGATCGGGGCCCTCGTGCGAATCTCGGTGCGCCGCATCAGGATTGCGATGGCTTCGGCCTGTCCCGCCGCCGAAGACTGGGGCCGTGCTGCGCGCCGCCTCGCCGCAGCCGCCCAGGCCCGCGCTTCCCCAGCCTGACACGCGTCGTCGCCACGCGTCACCAGCGCGACATCACCCACAGGCCCACGGAGATCGAAACAACAGCCCCTCAACCCGCGCGATCCGCGCCACGCCCGCGCTTGCCTTCGCCAGCCATGTCGTCAAAATCCGAACATGACGCCCGCAGTGTGAGAAATGCGGGCTAGCAGGCCGGACGCGCGGCTCCAACACCGCCCTCGATGACGGCGCCGAACCGCCCCGAGCCCGCATGAGCGCAGCCGGATGCGGGAACATCCCGTCCCGGGTTTCGCTGCGCTCACCCGGGCGGCCTGCGCCGCGCTTCACGAGGTCGCGACCGCGGCAACACTTCAGCAAGGTTGACGACGGATCGCGCTTCTACGGAGGTGAATTCTCAGCAGTTTTTAACTAATTGGGCCGAGCATTCTCCTGAACCAAGGCGCCCTGCGTGGCGACCAAAAATTGG
>JAHDWN010000099.1 GCA_023382675.1 Anaerolineae bacterium | reverse complement strand
CCGTATCATCGATATGCTTCGCGATCGCACGGGGACAACCGAGAAAACACCTATCGATGACTTCCGGCTTCTGTTCCGCTTCGACCTCGAAATCACGAACGACTCCGGGCTTTCGACGAAGCTGAGCAAGCGCCAAGGAAAGGCGTCCAATGGCGAACACCTCACACCGTTTTATGTGATTGCGGCGGCAGCACTCTGCCATGCGTATCGCATCGACCAAGACAATCGCGGGGGCGGGGCGGCATTGATGGTCATGGATGAAGCTTTCGAACACATCGATGAGCAAAATGCCGCCTCCACCGCGAGGTTCATTTCCGAAATGGGTCTGCAGATGATCATGGCGGCCCCGGAATCCAGCGTAGGCAAGCTGATGTCGTTTTCGGGCACCATCTACACGATGGACCGGTTTGGGCCCGACCTCTACTTCAACAGCTACAAGATGACCAAAGAAGGTCATAAGCTGATGCGTTCCGATATGCCGTCTGCCAACCCGCAACTGATCGAACAACTCGTTGCCAGCTATGCCGCCGATGAGTCCGCTGTCCAGTAAAGCCCTTCGCACCCTCTGGGAGCGAGCCAATCGGAAAGACTTACGGGGCAGTGACGCTCGTACGCCGGCACTGAAACTGTCCGTAGAGACCTTCCCGGACTACCACGTCGGCTTGTCCGCGGCTGATCGAGCAGCTTTCCACGCTGACTTGCGCGCGGCAGAGGACAAGGGTGCCATCTCGATCGACTGGGACCGTCGCGCCGGACATGACGGGCAGGTGGTACGAATACGGCTTGCGTCTTTGCCAGACCTCACTGCTTTACTGGGCGAACGCACATCTGTCGAAATCCTGGATGAAGCAAGAACCGCGCTGATGCCCCTGCAAGCGGTGGTATCGACGATAACCTTGTTCCTGAGCGCATGGGCCGAGGACAGGGCGCCACGTGGCATACACGTCAGCGACTGGATCAAGGTTCGTGACGCAGCCGTGGCGATCAAGGATTGCAAGTCCCGGGATTTTGCAGAGGTGTCAGTGCGCAGAGCCAGCGTCACTCTGTTCGGCTATTCCAAGCGCATTGAGGCGTTGATACCGGCACTGGACGCGCTCACTGCGCAACGCATTGATGCTGAAGCCAGGCCTGCGGAGACCGTTCTCGCTGCGCTGGGGCTGGTGAAGCACCCCAGTACGCTGTTGATTGCCGGTCCTGGCCAGCTGTTGTCGGGCGAATCATCGAGTACAGCACACAACCACGACATCCAGCGGCCATACTCCGGCGTGTCGCCACGACACGTCTTCGGCTATGCAGGTACTCCAGCATGGCTGCTCACCGTTGAAAACCTGACCATCTTCCACGAGCTGGCTGCGGGCAACGCCGGTCCCCTGAAGGGATTGGTTATCTATACGGGCGGCTTCCCTAGCCACGCAGTTCTGCGTGCGTACTTAGCGATCGCAAACGCCATTGGTGAAGACGCTCGGCTGTACCACTGGGGTGACACCGACCTGGGCGGATTCAGGATTGCAGAGACCATTGCATGTGCCGCCACCTCGATCAATCGCCGGATTTCATTGTGGGCGATGGGCGACTACCAAGGCATCACCGACGGAAAGCTCTTGAGAGACAAGGAGATCGCGGACATCGAGAACATTTGCGCCCGCAATGGATGGGCCGCAAACGCCGACGCTATTGCTCGCCGACGAATCGCCATCGAGCAAGAACTGCAGCCAATTTATTTGCCGTAATTGCAGGAGGCTCCTGAAGTTGCCCTTCTTCTAACGGAGAAGAGCAACTCTCTGATTTTCCTGATGCGCAGTTGTTGCCGCGGCAGGCTCCGGTCTACCTAGGGAGACTCTGAAAAACCTCCCCGTTTTGCCATAATTGTGGCCTCTCATCCAGAGGCCGCATTCATGTCGCAACTGACCTTCGCCGAAGCCGAGTTTGAGCACAAAAAGCGCAAGACGAAGCGTGAGTTGTTCCTGGATC
>JAHDWN010000098.1 GCA_023382675.1 Anaerolineae bacterium | reverse complement strand
ACAGGCGCTGCCCATCTACGCAACCATCGGCGACCGCCTCGGTCAAGCCAATACCCTCAAAGCCCTGGGCGACCTGAATGTGCGCGAAGACCGGCTGGCCGACGCCCGCCAGGCCTACGAACAGGCGCTGCCCATCTACGCAACCATCGGCGACCGCCTCGGTCAAGCCAATACCTTCCGCAGCCTGGCCGATCTAGCGGCACGTGAAAACGACCACGTGGCTGCACTGAACGGTTATGCGCGCTCGGCCGCTCTGGCGGAGGAGATTGGATCTCCCTATACCGCCGCGATTGCCCGCGCTTCGGCGGCGCCGTCTCACGCGGCCCTGGGTAGCCATTCGGAAGCCGTCAGCGCATTGCTGGAGCCTTTGCTGTTCTTTGATCGCATTGGGGACAGGAGTGCGGTCGGGGTCACTGTCAATCGTCTGCGAAACCTGCGCGCGCAAATCGGCACAGCAGCCTTCGATACCGCCTGGGCACAGGTCACGGGCGGCCAACCGCTGCCGGACTGGCTGGTGTGAGCAGACTCCAGACCGTCGCTAGGAACGCACGCGAAGCGTTACGGTCCGGCTGGTGGGGTGCGGAAACCATCTGGAAGCTGGCTGGTTGAAATCCCCGTCGCCGGGACATGAAATATCCCGGCTAAACATGTGCCCTCTACGAGGGCTTTGCCTGAACGTGAAATGAGCCTCCGTAGGAGGTGCAACCCTAGCCCGCCCATTTCATGGGTGGGCGGACGCTGGCACACCCGCCCCACCCATGGCATACTCGCCCGCACATTCTCATCCGGCTAAAGGCTATCGCGATAAAGGCTATCTCATGACAAATCTTGCCATCGATTTACCGTCCGCGGTCGAGTTCCTCGTCACGCTGCTGAACACGCCCAGCCCGACCGGCTGCACCGCAGAAGCGGTCGCTCTGTGCGAGCAGACGTTCGCCGGGCTGGCGCTGCCGGAGTGCGATCTGCGCCGGACGCGCAAGGGCGGCCTGATGCTGCGCTGGCGCGGCGAGGATCGCGCGCAGGTCGGCGTGACGGCGCACACGGATACGCTCGGCCTGATGGTCAAGGAGATCAAGGCCAACGGCTGCCTCAAGGTGACGCGCATCGGCGCGATCGTCATGAACGGCATCGAGAACGAGAACGTGACGCTGCGCACCTACGATGGGCGGGAGTATCGCGGCACGGTCATGCTCGTCAACCCGTCATCGCACGTCAATGCCAGCGCCGCCACTTCCCCGCGCGACGAAACGACGATGGAAGTCCGGCTCGATGCGCGCACGAGCAGCGCCGCCGAAACCCGCGCGCTCGGCGTCGAGGTCGGCGATTTCATCTTCGTCGATCCGCGCGTCGAGGTGACGGACACAGGCTTCATCCGCTCGCGCTTTCTCGATAACAAGGCGGGCGTCGCGGCGATTTACGCGGCGCTGGCGGCTATGCATGCGGCGGGTCTGCGCCCGGCCAACGACACACACGTGCTTATCTCGAATTACGAGGAAGTCGGGCACGGCGGCGCGCCGGACTGGCCCGCCGATCTGGATGAGTATCTGTGCGTGGATATGGCAGCCATCGGCGAGGGGCAAAACTCCGACGAGTTCAACTGCACCATCTGCGCCAAAGATGGCAGCGGCCCCTACCACTACGACATGACCCGCCGCCTGCGTGAGATCGCCGCCGCGCATGACATCCCCTACCGGATGGACGTCTACCCCTACTACAGCTCGGATGGCTCGGCTTACTGGCGGGCGGGCGGCTCGGCGCGTGTGGCGCTGATCGGGCCGGGCGTCAGCGGCTCGCATAGCTACGAGCGCATGCACCAGGACGCGCTCCTGCACAGCGCCCACCTGATCGCGCGCTATCTGCTCACGCCGCTGTAAACAACAAGGGGCGGGGCCGACCCTCGCAGTGTCGGCCCCGCCCTCTATTTCAAAGAACGCCCAGTTATATTCTTTGGGTGATGCCGGCGCTACGCCCCGCCATACCGATAC
>JAHDWN010000097.1 GCA_023382675.1 Anaerolineae bacterium | reverse complement strand
TCCCACATGGTCAGCTCCCCACGAACATCTTGATCTTGGCGTAAAGCGCAGATGCCTTGTCGCGCAGCGATGCGCTTGCAGCCCTGGCGTTCGACGCCCAGGCGCGAAGCGTCGGCCAGGTGAAAATCGCGGCGACATAGCCGGCGACAAGAGCCGTGATGATCCAGACCATGGATTCCTCCTATGCGGTGAGCGCCTTGACGGCATTGACGATGGTGCGGTGGACGCTTGCGTCGTCGTCGATACGCACATGCAATTGATCGCGACGCTCGATCGTGGCGCGCGATTTCCAATGCGCCGCGCTTTCGCCCTCGGCCGGCATGACGATGCCGCGGCCGACGGGATCGACCTTCTGGTACGGGTTGTAGATGCGCTTGACGTTGATCGGGACGCAAAGCGGCATCTGCGCGGCCGGGTCGATCGCGGCGAGGTAGTCCACTTCGATGCCCTGCGTCGCGAGACGATCCGCAATCGTGATGGCGGCGTTGCCGCCGAAGGAGTGGCCGCTCAGTGCGATCAGGCGCCCGGACCTGTGCGCGGCGATACAGGCTTGCGTGAGGTTTCCGACATATTCGAATCCGAAAATGCCGTGATCATCGGTGGTCGCGCTGACGCCCTCGATTTCGTTGAGGAGAGCGGTCAGCTTCACCATTCCGTTCGACGGAAAGCGCGCGAGCCCGCGGATGTTGAAGGCGCGAACTTTTCTCATGACGCGCATCCCGGGATCGCCGGCACCGGCACCAGTCCGGGAGTCGGGGCGTGCTGTTTGCGCTGCTGCCACCAGTGGAAGGCGATCCAGCCGACGCCAGCGATCAGCACAAATCCGCCGACCATGACCACGATGGTCCATGGGTCGTGCCCGGACTCGTGCAGCGCTGCTGCAGTCGCGCCGCCGGTTGCAACAGGGGTAGCGGTCGTGACTGTCTGCAGGCCTTTCGGGAGCGGCACGACGCCCTTCGCCGGCGTGGCCTCCGTGGGCATTGGATGCAACGACGGCGGGTTGGCGGCGAGCTTCAGCGAGAACGCCCTGACCTCGGCAACGCGGCGGCCCCAGCCGGCGCCGAACACTGGCCAGGTCTTGAGGCTCTTCAGGAAGCGCAGCCGCTCGTCGTTGATGGCAACGATGAGTGCTCGGGGAGCGCGTCTTGCGAGGGCTTCCAGAACCTGATCAGTGACGGCGCTGGTATTGTCGGGAAGCCCAAGCACGCGGCGCAGCACCCTGCCGCTGCGCCCGATCCCGGAATTCACGCCGTAGTCGAAGACGGAATAGTCGATGCCGGCGGGGAGCTCATCGCAGTACCAATATTTCGGGGTCGCCGATCATTCCAAATCCGCGCACTACGCGCGCGGACTTCTGCCTGAAGAGATCGAGGAACAGCACGAGGAGATCGACAAACTCAACAGGCGCTACGACGGCGCGTTCAAGATATTCAAAGGGATCGAGTCTGACATACTCGCGGACGGTTCGTTGGATTATCCGGACGAGATTCTCGCGCGGTTCGATTTCGTGGTGGCAAGCGTCCACAGCCGCTTGCGGCTACCGCGCGGCGAGCAGACGGAACGAATCCTGCGCGCCGTATCCAATCCATTCACCACCATTCTCGGTCACATGACGGGCCGGCAGTTGCTGCGAAGGCCGGGTGCGGATGTGGACGTCGAGCAGATTTTGGCTGCCTGCGCGAGGCACGGCGTGGCGGTGGAGATCAATGCCAACCCCTGGCGACTTGACCTCGACTGGCGTTCGCATCGGCGCGCGCTTGAACTTGGCTGTCTGATGAGCATCGATCCAGACGCTCATTCGACAGACGAAATCGACCTTGTGCATTGGGGAGTGAAAATGGCCCGCAAAGGAGGGGTGCCTCCGATAAAGGTACTGAGTTGCTGGGATGTCCGCACGCTTGGCCGGTGGCTTTCCGCCCGGAAGAGACGACCAGAACGCGGTGCTGGAACTGTCCGGCGGGATCGGGCAGCCTAAGGCCCGACCGCAGGAAGGCCGTTTACGAAACACACCTCGCCCTCCATTGGGAGCACCTCCCATGATCAGGCTTCCCGGCTTTCCGAAGCGGGTGCTGCCCGCACTGATCGAGCAAGATGCCGATGCGCTGATCGCAGTCTACGGCCATAGCGCATACGATGAGGCGA
>JAHDWN010000096.1 GCA_023382675.1 Anaerolineae bacterium | reverse complement strand
AGCTGATCGTGCACGGCAAGACGCGGCAGGAATGCCTGATGCGGCTCAAGCGCGCCTTGGATGAGTTCGTGGTCGACGGGGTCGAGACCACCCTGCCCCTGTTCCGGACGCTGGTGCGCAACCCGGACATCATCGACGGCAACTATTCCATCCACTGGCTGGAAAAATTCCTGGCCGAAGGCGGCATGGAAGGCTGAAGTCGCCTCACGACCAAGGCGCCAGCGCTGCCAAGGTCGCGCCGCCCCAGACGACAAGCGCAACGCCCGCGACTCGGCCGATCCAATGCCCCGCAGGTGCCAGCTTCTCGATTGCCACAAAGAACGCAAGCGCAGCGATCCACAGCAAATTCATCACGCCGCCGACGAACAGCAGCAGCATCAGAAGCCAGCAGCAGCCGAGGCAAAAGGCGCCGTGCCGCATTCCCATGAAAAAGGCACCGGTCCCGCCCTCACGCCATTCCGTCATGATGAAGTCGAGCGGAGAACGGCAGCGGCGCAGGCACGCCTGTTTCAGCGGAGTCCATTGATAGATTCCCGCACCGACCAAGACCAGCCCGGCCACCAACGCGCTGGTCATCTGCATCATGGCCGAGACCAATGCCAGCCGCTCCAGCCCGAACTGAAGCAGAGTTGCCGCCGCACTGAATGCGACCCAGACAACGAGGTAGCCGGAAACGAACAACGGAAGCGAGAGCGAGTCATTCCTTTGCCGCCGCCGGACGATGGTCCCGTAAAGCAGGATCATCGGCGCGGCGCTGGGCAGCATCATCGCCGCCATCATGACGGCCCACATGACGAAGACCAGTAGCGCGTAGCCGAACGTCCACGGCCCCATCCGCATCGGCATGGACATGCCGTCCATCTCGTGCATGTCCATGCCGGCGCCCAGGAGCAGATAGCCCCAGGCGATCGCGATCACCGCCGCAAGCGCGATCACGACCACCATGCGGTCATGTCGCAGAACGCGCTCGAGGGCAGAAGCGGGGGTCACGGCGGGCGACGCCTCAGCAAGCGCAACGCGGGCTCGTTCGATCAGGCCGCAACGCCCTGCGGCGTCTGCACAACGTTCGCGAGCGTAGAGTGCGTGCCCTTGGTCTCGAACTTGATGGCGCCCATGCTGCGGATATTCGATGACGCGATCTCGCCTTCGATATGTTCGAACCCCTCGGGCATGACCACCTGAATGCGATGCGGCGCTCCGGTCACCGGATTCTTGATGGGCTCGACTTCGGTTTCAAGCACACCGGGGATGCTCAACTGAGCCACCCGCGCGTTCTTGTCGAACCTGAACGTCACCGGCGCGAAGATGGGATCGTGCATCTTGGACACGATCAGGCTGAAGATATGAAACAGCGTCCCCTCTTCCGAATTCTGGCCCGACATGATGTTAAACAGCGCCTCACGCTGCTCGGCGCTCGCCCGTTCGTCGATGATCGGCTGCGCCTGTCCATTGCCCTCGTGCAAAGGGCCCGGCCACGCGACGGTCACACAGAAGCTCAGGCCGTCGAGGCTGATGTTGTTATAGTGGCCCTTGGCGATGCGCATACCAACCAGGCCTTCGCACGAGCCATTGGTCGGCTTCGCATTGAAATCGCACGGGCATCCGAACGCACAGGAACAGTTCTTGATCCACTCGCCTTCGAGGCGCCAATCGGCTTTCGCCATGAGTGTTCCTCCCGTGGGTGACAGAGTCTGTTTCGTCTGATGCGCCCCTCCCGGGTCAAGACTAGACCCAAAGCCGGTCATCGGAAACCCGGGTGACACGCCCATGCACGGCGCGGGTTTCACCTTTTCTTGATGCGATCCGGAACAGGCGGCCGTGGCGCCGACGCGCGATCCGGCCATGCAGCGGACCGCCGGTCCGTCTCGTCATCTGGCGGCCGGCTTCCTATATTAACATGCGCAGGTTGTAGGAGTGCTGCGATGATGAGAGCGCTCTGGCTGCGCGCGCTGGCTTGCGGGATCGGGCTATGGGCCGCGACCGTACCGGCGGCCTCTGCGAACAAGGTCTATGTCGTCGAGATCGACGGCGCGATCAGCGTCGCCGCCCAGCGCCAGCTGGCGCGCGCGATCGAGCGCGCCCGCCAGGACACGGCCGAAGCGGTCGTGATCCGGCTCGCTACGCCCGGCGGGCTCGTCTCGTCGACCCGCGATGTCA
>JAHDWN010000095.1 GCA_023382675.1 Anaerolineae bacterium | reverse complement strand
GGACGGATTTCGGGAAACATGGTGTAGCGGATCACGGTAAGCACAAACCAGGCGGCCGCGCCGGCGGCGGCAGCGATCCCGGCCCGCATCACCGGATTTTCTGCGAGCTCCGGCGCCGCACCGCCAAGCTGATACACAGCGAATGCGGTCGCCGCGATGCAAACCAAATAAACGGCGCTCCCAATGCCAGTGATCGGCCAGATGTGAGGATGTCGGCTGCCCACGCGCTCATAATACTGCTCGGCCGACTGTCGCTCCTGAAGGCGCTCGGCTTGACGCGCGGCTTTGTCCGCGGCGCGCCGAACTGAGCTGTCGTTCGGCAAGACAACCGGCTTGCCGCAACCCTCACAGTACCGATCGGTTGCGCGGACTTCCGAGCCGCAGTGGATGCAGTGGGGCATCGATCAAGGATAGCGACTTGGCACCACGGGCGCTACGGCGCGCATGGGTGGCACGGCATCCGGGTGGAGCGCCTGGAATGGCGCAAAAGCGCCGTTCCGCGGGTTCATGATTGCGGCTTCCCCTCCTCCTGCCGTTCGGCTAAGATTCGGGATCAAACGGCACACGAAGAGCGGGTTGGGTTCTCCAATGAGCTTGTTCAGTCGTGCAAGGCAGATGCTGTTTGGTATTGGACGGACGTCAGGTCAGCATCAGGCTGAGGCTTCCGTCTTCGATTCAACGTCGGGACGCCAATTACCTGTCAGCGAGGTGATCGACGACCCTAATGCGCCGGCGAAGGATCGCGCTCTGGCTTTCCGGGCCCGCGGACATGCTTGGCTTGAAAAGAGCGACTACGATCGCGCCATTGAGGATTTTACCCAAGCGGTGCGGATCGCACCCGATGCTCTCATCCACTACAATTCGCGCGGGCGGGCCTATGCGCTCAAGGGAGAATTGGACTCCTCGCTCTCCGATTTCGATCACGTGATCGCGCGGTGCATGCAAGACGCGGACGCGAAACTCCGCTGTCGGCACGATTGCTTCGAGGCGCTTGAATGCGCAGGCGACGTGTACCGCCTCAAGGGAGAGGTTGCGCGCGCGGACGCCAGCTATCACGATGCGATCTCCCAGTATTGCATGAACATGAGCCCTCTCATCCACCCTGATTGCCGGCGCGTGGCGTTGAAGCGCGGCCGGCAATTGCGCGAAATAGGAGAGATCAATCGCGCGCTGGACTATTTCAGCTCTTTGATATCGTCACATCCCGGCACGCATCCGAAGTTCGGCGATCTCAATGCAGAGGCGCTGTATGAGCGTGGCTTGACTTACCTCGAAACCCATTACCTGGCGGACGCCGCCACGAACGCGTCGATGGACTTTACGTCTGCGATCGGTGCCAACCCACAATACGCCGACGCCTATGTCGGGCGCGCCAGAGCGCGCGTCGCCGCCGTCCGCAGAGAGATCGGCGCCGGCCGGGCCGGTGCGGAGGATTCGCCGAACCGGGATTATTTGCGTGTCATCGTCATGCGTGCGCTCGGCGACCTCGACACGTCGATCGAGCTGGCCCCGGGGAATCCCGCGGCATATGTCGAACGCGCCGAGGTCCAGTTCTATTTGAACGGGGATCAGCAGGGACACGGCATCCCCAGGGAGGTTGTCCAACGGGCTGTCGCGGACTGCGATAAGGCCATTGAACTCGATCCCAAATGCAAACGGGCCTACGAAGTCCGCGAGCAGGCCCTACGCTGTCAAATCGGGACTTAGAGGTGTGTTCGCCGGCCCGCACGCAGACGAAAACCCACGGCCATTCGGTTCATTTATGGTACAGGATCGGAAGTCTATGGCAGAGATCGATCCTCGCTACACGGACGCTGCACCATGCTGAAGCGCGAATGTGGGTCCGATCCCCGACCGCAATGCTGGCGCTTCGCGCAACTACTCATCGTGTCTGTGTTGCTCGTTTTCCCGACCGGGCCGTTGTTCGCGTCCGATTGGGACGAGTGCACCCGACTTTCATTCGCGCCGCTCGACCAGAACATCCCTGCGTGCACGCGCATTCTTGCGAACAGAGATCTTACCGACGACCGTGCGATCGCTGCTTTGCTGGCGCGTGCAGACGCGTACGATTTCGCCATTACCTATAACTGGAGCCATAAGATCGTCGCCGGTGCCGTCGCGGGATTGGTTGGAATTGAGGGTGGCGTAGTCTCCGAGGAGTTC
>JAHDWN010000094.1 GCA_023382675.1 Anaerolineae bacterium | reverse complement strand
GCGCCAGGCGAAACAGGCCCTCCTGAAAACTGGTGTTGTAGCCATGCACGAAGACCCGCACATCGTCTCGTCCAGGCCCGGATGCAACGTCATCGATGAGGGTGGACAGCGGCATGCCCTGTTTGGCGGCGACGGTCATGGCGACCAGCGGATCCGGATGCCGCCCCGGCCATTCGATGTTGCCGGCCTTGTGTGTGGGCGGGATCGAGATGGAAAAGCGTGCCGCCGAGAAGGTCGTGGCTCGCGCATTACTGAAACCGGGTGTCGGATCGTCGGGGGATGCCGCATGTCGCATCCGGTTGGTAGCTGCATGCAGGGTCACGATATCTGCTCCCGACAGACTTGGACCCGGAACAAGGACGCTGTCACCTGGTCGAGATGCGCACCCCGCAGTTAGCCAGGACATCACGAGAAGGACCAGCATGACAACCTGAAGATTCATGATGTATCAATACATTTACTGCCCGATGAAGTCTCGCATGAGACATACATCTAAAGTAATAACTCGCTAACTAATTTTATGCAAGCTCCGCCTTCCCGCATTATCCTCCGCACGTGCCAATCTTAGCAGAGAGGGTATAGGCCATTAGATTGGCAGCCCGGTTGTGGGCGGCATTGTGTAGGGCCTCGTAGCTTAGCAGCTACAGATCAAGGCCAAAATCGTCGGCTGGCGCCTCAGTATCCGATAGCGGCCATATTGCTGCGCGCCAGTCGGCCCGGAGCTATGGCTGGAATTGGGTGACGGGGCCGATCAGGCGGCGCGTTGATCCGGTGTTGCAATGATGGCGACACCGTCGGTGAATTTGACGCCAGCGATGACCCTTGGCAACTGATTTTCGCCCATCAGCCGTCGCCAGGTTTTGGCGGCGGCCATGACCAGCTTGAAGACCATGAGCCTGGCCGTCTTGTGCGACAGGCTTCCCTTGGTGCGCACGGTTCGATGCCGCACCGTGGCGAAGACGCTCTCGATTGGATTCGATGTGCGAAGATGGTCCCAATGTTCGGCGGGGAAATCGAAGAAGGTCAGAAGCGTGCCGCGATCCTTTGTCAGACATTCGACCGCCTTCGGATATTTGGCGGCATACTTCTCGACGAAGGTCGTGACGGCGGCCTCGGCGGTTGCGCGATCGGGCGCATCGCGGATTTCGCGCAGATCGGCCTTCATGTTGGGCTGCACCGATCTCGGCACCTTGTTGAGGATGTTGACGAGCTTATGCTGCCAGCATCGCTGGTGGCGGGTCGCGGGAAAGACCTCCTCCAGCGCCTTCCAGAAGCCGAGCGCGCCGTCGCCGACGGCGATCTGCGGCGCGATCGCCAGCCCGCGAGCTTTGAGATCCACGAGCAGCTCGCGCCAGCTTTGGGCGCTCTCACGCACGCCAACCTGGAACCCGACAAGTTCCTTCCTGCCTTCCGGCGTCGCACCGATGACGACCAGCATGCAGGCGGCGTTATCCTCCATGCGTGCCTGAAGGTAGACCCCGTCGGCCCAGATGTAGACATAGTGGCGGGCCGACAGATCACGGCGCTGCCAGCGATCGTATTCGCCCTGCCATTCCTCCTTCAGGCGCCCGATCACCGACGGTGACAGATTTGGAGCGTCCTTGCCCAGCAGCGCGGCCAGCGCCTCCTGGAAATCGCCGGTCGAGATGCCGCGCAGATACAAAACCGGTAGCAACGCGTCGAGGCTCTTCGTGCGCCGCGCCCATTTCGGCAGGATCGTAGACGTGAAGGTCACGCGCTCGTCTGCCTCTTCGGCACGGTCGCGAAGCTTTGCGCGACGCACCGCAACGGGACCGATCCCCGTCTGGATCATGCGCTCCGGGCCATGCCCGTGTCGAACCACACGGGCGCGGCCATCAGCAAGCCGTTCCTCGGCTATCGCGACCAGGAACGCTTCCGCCTCCGCCTCGATCGCCTGCGCAAGAAGCCGACGCGCTCCCTCCCGCAGAACCAATGTCAGGGGATCATCAAGCGTATCGGGATGCTGAAACGTGTGAACGGTGCTATCTGTCTTCATCGGCGTATCGCTTCCTTTCGGGAGGTTCTGGCAGGCTCTCACCCGCCTCGATACGCCGCCTTCTTCAAACCGTCATCACCCACTTTCCGCCATAGCTCGTCCTGCGCTGGTGCCAGCAGACCGGTGTTGAATGGCATTACATCGCGCCGGGCAAGCCCACACAGAACGCCTTCGTCGAGAGCTTCAACGGT
>JAHDWN010000093.1 GCA_023382675.1 Anaerolineae bacterium | reverse complement strand
GCCGTGGTCGAGATGGGCGGCATAGACGCGCCGGTTGCGATGGGTTGCGCCGGACCGCTGGCCCAGGCGCCGGTGGGAATAGCGGCCATGCATGGAACGAGCGGCCTCGACGGCGCGAAGATTCCCTTGCCGACCCGAAAGATCGTCGATGCCCATGCGGTCGATTTCATTATTGCCATGGCCGAGAAGCACAAGGGCGAACTGATTCTCGCGGCCATCGGCCCAGAAACCAATATCGCCATGGCCCTGCGTCGCGAGCCGCGACTACGGCACTGGGTTCGCGAGATCACCATCATGGGTGGGTCGACCACGCTGGGCAATGTGACGCCGGCGGCCGAGTTCAACATCTTCGCCGATGTCGAAGCCGCCTGGGCTGTTTTCGAGAGCGGAATTCCCATCCGCATGATCGGCTACAATGTCACTCGCCAGACCGGCTTGGATCAAAGCGACATCGACCGCATGCGGGCCTCCGGCAAGAAGGTCGCCGGCTTGCTCGCCGACCTCATCGCCTTCTATCTGGAGAAGCAACGCATCGGCTATGGCCTGACCGTCGCTCCGATGCATGACGTCTGCGCAATCATCGCTTACGTGGACCCGACGCTGGTCGACTATGTGCATACGTCCGTGCGAATCGAGCTGATCGGGACTCACACCCGCGGCATGACCGTTTGCGATCTGCGGGCGCTCAAGAACGGCGATGCAATCAACATGCGCCATGCAACGCCCGCCAATGCCCGTGTCGCAGTCGACGCACGCAGCCGGGCGCTGATCGGCCAGGTGGTGGATACGCTGCTAACCTATGATTGATACCAGAAATAGATCGGGCTTTCGAAGCGTCCCCTCGCGCGTTCAGTCGGCGGCAACGATCTTGTTGGCGTTGAATTGCCTGAGGACATCCTTGTTGCCCGGTCCGCCAACCACGATCCTGGAAAACACGTCGAGAGCGGCGAAAGAGGCGGGTTTGAGACGCAGGAGCTTGCTTTCGTCGACGACGAGAATGCTCTCCATGGCGCAGGCGATCGCGGCCTGTTTGACCGGCACTTCATAGAAGTTCGAACAGCTCGCGCCACGCGTAGGGTGGACGCCGCCAGCAGATATGAAGGCTTTGTTCAGACCAAGCGTCTTCAAGTACTGTACCGCCTCGACCGAATAGAAAGATGCCGAGGAGGCATGATATAGACCACCGATATTGATGATCTGGGTCTTGTCACGCTGCGTGGCGACGGTCGCGATGTTCATCGAATAACAAACGACGGTCAGTGAGAAGGCGGGCGGCAGACTTTCGACGAGATGTGGCATCGTCGTCCCGCAGTCGATGAAGAGCGTGTCCCCGTCATTGATGAACCCGGCAGCGCGACGGCAGGCCGCCAGCTTTTGCTGGGCGTGCTGATCCCATTCGAGCTCGAGCGAATATTTCGACGCTGCCGGGATGCGGATATCCATGATATGGCCGCCCCGGCACACGAGCGTCGCATCAGGAGCGGCAAGGTCGCGGCGGATCGTCATTTCCGACACGTTCAGCAGTCTCGCGGCCTGCTTGAGCGGCATGGTGCCCACTTTTTCGATCGCCTGGCGAAGCTGCTGCATCCGCTGGCTACGCGCAACCATCGCCACGCCCTCGCTGTTCGATCTCAGTGCCATGTTGCTGCCTCACGTTTGCCTCTTGACAACTCGATCATCGGATGTGAACATTGAAACAAGAAATGTTCTAATAATAACATCACGGTTGAAGGGCGGAAATGCCTTGGCGCGCAAGCTGGAGGTTGTGACATTCGCACACTCGCCACTTGCGTGCTTGTCAAGCGCCCCCTCTCGACGCTGCGATCGAAGGGAGGCGAGACCAGTGGCTTTTGTCGGCATCCTTGATCCGGAGGCTGTGCTTGCGGCGGTCTTGCCGGGGCTGGCTCGAGCGATCGTGCCATGCTGACCCAGACCACCGTCCCGCAGAGTGACGACGCGACGCGTGATGCTCCTCATTTCGGCGCCGCGCACATCGCACGCAATATCGGCGTCGCCTTTTCCGCCGATTGGTTCGACGACATCCGCGTCAACCTTTCTGCATCGGAGCGCAGAATCACGGGTCTAGCCGGTCGTCGTTCTGTCAAGAAAGATGCCCAGGCAGCCTGGCTGCTCAAGGCCCTCACATGCATCGATCTCACGACCCTGAACGGCGATGATACAACCGAGCGCGTGAAGCGGCTCTGTGCCAAGGCCAGAATGCCGGTTCGGGCCGACCTTCTCGAGGCGCTCGGCTTCGGCGGGCAATCGATGC
>JAHDWN010000092.1 GCA_023382675.1 Anaerolineae bacterium | reverse complement strand
AAGTCGGTCGGCTAGGTCAAATCAAGCGCGCTAAAGGCGCTCGAAAAACGGTGTGATGTGAGATCGTGCAACGATTACACTCATTACTCTTTCCTCATCACTCATCACCTTTTCAACGGTGAACCCAACTGAGCACCGAGCACTGAGCACCACGTACTATCTCCCGCCGCCGGGGGCGTGGACGCGCGGATCAGCGCCGGGAAGCGTGCCGCCATTGGCGCGGACGGCTGCGGAGAGACCCCCACCGCCGCGCGCCAGCGCGAGCACGCCCTGCGGATCGTCCACATCGACGCGGACGCGGACGACCTGGACGCTGCGGGTGACGGAGTCGAGCGCTTCGGCGACAGCGCGCACGTCATCACGCAAGACGGACGCCTGATCGACCGCTGCACCGAGCGCACCGGGCAGTTCCGCGGCGGCGACTCCAGCGGCCTCAGCATCGGCATGGGCATCCGCGAGCGCGCCGCTGAGGGTGATCAATGCGTCGCTTTCGGCCAGCGAACCGGCGGTGTTGATGGCGTCGGCGCTGGCGAGCAACCGGTCGAGTTCGGCGCGCGTCTGGCGGATGCTCTCACTGGCGTTATCGAGTGCGGAGAGGGTGATCGAAACTTCGTAGTTGTTGGGCATGGGATGGCTTTCGGCTGTTGGCTTTCGGCGGTCGGCTTTTAGGTATCGGGCGAGAAGCCGTTAGCCACTGGCTGGAAAAAGGGGAGCGGACTTTTGGATCGCTGGCTAATGCGCCAATCTGCTCATGCGCTAATTTGCCTCAGAGCGAAGCGATGAGGAGCGCCGTGGCGGCCTCCGGGGTGTAGGCGTCGCGGTCGATGAGCGCCGCGCGCCAGGCAGCGATCATTTGCTGGCGGTGGCCGTCCCAGGCCATCCAGGCGTCTTTCTCAGCGTCCGCCAGCGCCGACCACTGCCGGAGCGTCCAGCCGTTGCGCTGGCAGATGCGCATCTGCGCCGTCTCGTAGGGGGTGAAAGGTGGCGGCGCGGGCATCAATGCGCGCGCGCCCTCCTAACGTCGCGTTGCTGAAGAAGGTCATCAGCGCATGTACCAGCCCGGCATCGGCCTGGGTGAAGAACCAGTCGGTCTGTTCGGCGAGCGTCGCGCCGGGGATGTCGTGACCGCCGCGCACGAGTGCCTGGACGAGCCGCAACCGCTGGCGCTGAGCAAGCGCCTCTGTACGCGCCGCCAGATAGCCCGGATCGTCGGGGTTCTGCGCGGGCAGGCCGTTTTCGATGCGGGTGTAGGGTAGGTCCGGCTCCGGGATTTCCGCGTCGATCTGATGGAACTCGTGGTAGCTGGGCATCTGGACGGGCACGCGCTCGACGCGGCCATCCGGGAACTCGATCACGAGTGTCACAATCGGGGGTGTGAAGTTGGTGCGCATGGGTGGCCTTTGGCAGTTGGCGATTGGCTTTTGGCTATCGGCTTCTGGCTTGGTGGGATTTGCGGTACGACGTGTTGACCGTGGCGATGCCTGGCCTGCTGCCGGAAGTCGCGCCGCGTGTCATTTCCTGTGCGGAAAGAACATCGGTACGCGTTCGGTGTAGCTTTGCCACGCAGCGCCGAACTGATCGTGCAAGACTTGTTCTTCACGCCGCGCCCGCCTGGACAACGATGCGTACATGAGGATCAGGATCACCAGCGGCGTCCAGGTGCGATACATGAGGACCAATCCCGCCAGCAGCAGCCAGTAGCCGAGGTACATCGGATGGCGCACGATTGCATATGGCCCATCTTGGATTAGGCGGTGATCTATATGTAACTGTGCCGCCGATGCGGTGCTAAGCCCCATCATGCTTCCGAGCGTCCGGCGTGCCCAGAACCACAGACCCACGCCGCCGCCCACCAGCAGAAGCCCGACAACGCGCAGGAACAAGGACACGCCGGATGATACTTGAATGGGCAGCGGAATCCACAACAGGTAGCACACATAAGCGCCCACTACGCTCACGGCGAAACCCCCCGCTATCTGTGCCCATGGAGGCAGTGAAAACCATAGACTTGAGCCAACGGTAGCAACTTTTGGGGTTCGGTAGCTCAACAGCCAGCTCGCATAGACTGCAATCAGAAGTGTGGCGACAGCGAGGAGAAGCAGCCAGTCAGTCACGACAACGAATACATCTTGAAAACGCATACTCACGCCCACCCGGCATGTGCCATTTGCTGGTTTATTTTAGCGTGAGTTGTTGACCAGCTGGTATACGTTGGCAGGGCGTCCGCCGACGGGTCAACCTGCGCGGGGGCAGCTTTGCTGCCTTCGTCGGCG
>JAHDWN010000091.1 GCA_023382675.1 Anaerolineae bacterium | reverse complement strand
AGCGTTGATGGATGACACCAAGCATCTGATAGCATTGCGCAACATCGTCCACGATGATGCGGAATCCGTAGATGTCCGACAGGCGCGAAAAGGCGAGCTGCTTTTCCTGCATCTTGCGCCAGATCGAATAGGGTTTCTTCGCGCGGCCATAGACCGTGCCGTCCAGCTCGGCCTTGTCCAGTTCCAGACGGATATCGGCGGTGATTCGCGCAATCACGTCGCCCGACTCGCGCTGCAAGGTGATGAACCGGCGCAGGATCGAATTGCGCGCCTCGGGGTTGAGCACCCGGAACGCCAGATCCTCCAGTTCCTCGCGCATCCACTGCATGCCCATGCGTCCGGCCAGCGGCGCATAGATATCCATCGTTTCGCGGGCCTTTTGCGCCTGCTTGTCCAGTCGCATCGAGCGGATCGTGCGCATGTTGTGCAGCCGGTCCGCCAGCTTGACCAGGATCACCCGCAAGTCACGCGACATCGCGATCAGAAGCTTGCGAAAGTTCTCGGCCTGCTTGGCCTCGGAGGACGACAATTGCAGATTGGTCAGCTTGGTGACGCCATCCACGAGTTCCGCGACCTCGCGACCGAACAAGGTCTGGACCTCGGAATAGGTCGACCCGGTGTCCTCGATGGTGTCGTGCAGCAGCGCGGTGACGATCGTCGCATCGTCGAGCCGCATCTCGGTCAACAACGAGGCGACGGCGACGGGATGCGTGAAATAGGGCTCGCCCGAATGCCGAAGCTGCCCCTCGTGCATCGCCGCGCCATAGTCCCAGGCGCGGCGGATCAGGGCCTCGTCACAATTCGGATTGGAGTTGCGAACCAGCGCAACCAGGTCATCGGGCGTGATCACGGTGCGATCCTGCCCGGGTCATCGTCAGTTGTTGTCGCTTTGCGCAGCGACAAGTTGACGCAGCATCTGCTCTTCGCTCATGTCATCGAGCGCCGGGCGATCGGGCGTGGCGCCCATCCGCATCGACATGTCGTCTTCTTCGGGCATGTCGACTTCGTTCTGCGTGCGCATGCTTTCGATCAGACGCTCACGCAGCGCATCTGCGCCTTGCGTCTCTTCGGCGATTTCGCGCAGGGCGACGACCGGGTTCTTGTCATTGTCGCGCTCAACCGTCAGCGGACCGCCAGCGGCGATTTCGCGGGCACGATGCGCCGCCAGGATCACCAGCTCAAAGCGGTTCGGAACCTTGTCAACGCAATCTTCGACCGTTACGCGGGCCATGAAGCACTCCATATGAGGCGAAGGGAGGGGTCAAGCGCCGTTCTCTATCGCCATTCGTCCGCAATGACAAGCGCAGCGGGCCGTTTCCGGTGGTCAAATTGTCATGATGGCGCGCGTTTGCGCCTCATCGAGCGCCGCCAGCATCTGTGACACCGTCCGATCGAGCACCGGGTGGCGCCAGTCGCCGGCGATCTCGGCCATCGGAACCAGTACGAAGGTGCGATCCGCCAGCCGTGGATGCGGCAGGATCAGCTGCTCGGGCGCCAGGCGCTGCTGGTCTTCGGGGGGCAGGTCGTGCCAATGGCTCCAGGTCGCCAGATCGGGCAGGACAGCGTCGCCCATCGCCAGCAGATCGATGTCGATCACCCGTTGCGCCCATCGCGTCGTGCGCTGCCTGCCCATGTCGGCTTCGATCCGGTGCAGGATATCCAGCGCCTCCCGGGGCGTCAGCGGCCCCTCGGCCAGCGCGCAGGCATTGGCGAAATCGGGCCCTGCGCCGGCCGGAAATGCGGCTGTCCGCCACATCCGGCTCATCTTTACAATCCTGAGTGATGTGTCTTTAAATCGCGCAACCGCGTCGCCAATTATCTTGCCGTTGGATGGCGCGTCAGCCGTTGCATTGCTGCCAAACGCCAGTATGAACCGGTTGCGGCTGGGGCTCATCACACTTAGGGTTCCGTCCAGTTTCATTTGAGTTTCAATTGGTCCCATGCGCGTTGTCAAGTCGACGGACAGAGCAGAGGGCGTGCTTTTGTTGTCCTTGAACGACCCCGCGCCGAAAGGAAGTACGATGTTCTACAAAGACGAGCGCCTCGCCTTGTTCATCGACGGCGCCAATCTGTTCGCCGCCGGCAAGGCACTTGGCTTCGATATCGACTACAAGCTCTTGCGCCAGGAATTCATGCGCCGCGGCAAGATGTTGCGCGCCTATTACTATACGGCGCTGCTGGAAAACGAGGAATACTCGCCGATCCGACCGCTGATCGACTGGCTGAACTACAACGGCTACACGATGGTCACCAAACCCGCCAAGGAATACACCGATTCCATGGGCCGCCGGAAGGTCAAGGGCAACATGGACATCGAACTGGCCGTCGATGCGATGGAAATCGCGCACCGGCTGGATCATGCCGTGCTGTTCTCTGG
>JAHDWN010000090.1 GCA_023382675.1 Anaerolineae bacterium | reverse complement strand
CAGTTGGTCTCGACGGGGCGACGGTGAGTGAGGTTGCCTGTCGGCACGACGTGATGCGGCAGCAAATTTACGCCTGGCGGCATGAGCTGAAGAAGAAAGGCCTGTTGCCGCCGACTGCCGATACAGTGTTTCTTCCCGTCGATATATCCGTCATGCCTGGTGCGGCGCTCGCGCGCGAGGAGGCGGAGCGTGCATCCGCAATGATCGAATTGCGGTTGAACCATGGGCGCAGCCTTCGCTTCGACAGCGGCGTGGATGGGACGGTCCTGACCCACCTCATCCGGGCGGTTGAAGCGGCATGATCGGGCCTGGGACAGGTGTTCGTGTTTATCTCGCCTGCGGTGTCACGGACATGCGAAAGGGCATTGAGGGCCTTGCTGCCTTGACGCAGGATGTGCTGCGCCAGAAGCCGACGGGAGGTGCTGTCTTTGCGTTCCGGGGGCGTCGTGGTGACCGTTTGAAACTTCTTTATTTTGATGGCCAAGGCTTCTGCCTCTATTACAAGGTCTTGCAGAAGGGGCGGTTTCCGTGGCCATCCGCCGCTGATGGGACGGCGCGGCTGACATCGGCGCAAATGGCGATGTTGTGGGAGGGCATTGACTGGCGGCGGCCGGACTGGGGCGCCCCTCCGGCCCGTGTTTGTTGATTTTATCTCACTGAATTTACATGTTTTTATGGATATTGAACCTGACCTGTGGTAGTCAGGTTCATGTCGAATGCGAGCCAAAATCTTCCCGATGATCCGGCCTTCCTGAAGGCGATGATCGCCGCGCTTGAGGCGCAAAACGCGAAGATGTCGGCGACCTTGCAGGCGCATGATCAGTTGATCCAGTCCCTGCGGCTGCGCATCGCCAGGCTGAAGAAGCATGGCTTCGGCAAATCGTCGGAAAAGATCGAACGGGAAATCCAGCAGTTGGAACTGGCGCTGGAGGACCTGATGATTGCCGCCTCGGAAAGCAGCAGCGAGCCTCTCACCGAGATCGAGGAAGCGGCGCCTGCCGCGTCTGAGGCAATCATGCCGGAAAAGACCATGCGCCGCCGTCCGCGCGTGTCGGACAAGGCCGTTCGCGAGCGCAGGGAACTCGATCCCGGCGCGCACTGCCCCGCTTGCGGTGGCGAATTGCGGCTTGTCGGTGAAGACGTCAGCGAAATCCTTGACATGATCGCCGCGCAGATGAAGGTCATCGAGATTGCCCGGCTGAAGAAGTCCTGCCGCTGCTGCGAGAAGATGGTGCAGTTGCCCGCGCCCAGCCGCCCCATCCCGGGCAGCATGGCGGGCGCTGGACTGCTCGCCTACATCCTGGTCTCGAAGTTCGACGACCACCTGCCGCTCTATCGCCTGAACGAAATCTTTGCCCGCATGGGCGTTGATATCCCTGACAGCACGTTGGTCGATTGGTGTGGCCGCGCCATGCGGGTGCTCCTGCCACTGATCGAGTTGATCGAGGCGGCGATCATGAGCAGTGATCTTCTCCACGCCGACGACACGCCGATCCGGGTTCTGGATCGCTCTCTGCGCGACAAGGGGCTGGGGAAAGGGGTGAAGAAGGGCAGGCTCTGGACTTATGTCCGGGACCAACGCCCATGGGCAGGCACCGCTCCGCCTGGTGCGGTCTATTATTTTGCTCCCGACTGGAAAGAAGAGCACGTTCACCGTCACCTCAAGCAGGCGAGCGGCATCCTTCAGGCCGACGGCTACAAAGGCTATGCGAAGTTATATGAGGCCGGACCGGACGGGACACGCCGCTTCCAGGAGGCTTCATGTTGGGCGCATTGGCGGCGCGACTTCCACGATATCTGGGCCTCGAACAAATCCGAGATTGCCCGCGAGGCGCTCGACCGTATCGGTGCGCTTTACGACATCGAGCGCGAGGTTGCAGGCAAGTCTGCCGATATCCGTCTTGCCGCGCGCCAGAAGCACAGTAAGGCAAAGGTCGAAGCATTGCGCGTCTGGGCTGAAGCGCAACTGACCCGCATCCCCGGCAAGAGCGATCTGGCCGGCGCTTTCCGCTACGGCTTGAGCAGGTGGTCCTCATTCTGCCTGTTCCTGGAAGATGGCCGTGTCGCAATCGATAACAACGCCGCCGAGCGGGCGTTGCGTCCTGTCGGCGTTGGAAGACGAAACTGGCTCTTCGCGGGTGCCGACACTGGAGCAGAGACCCTGGCGCGGGCCATGACGATTATCGAAACTGCCAAGATGAATGGCCTCGATCCGCAGGCCTATCTGGCTGACGTGCTCGACCGCATTCAGGATCACAAGATCAATCGCCTCGCCGAACTGCTCCCCTGGAACTGGAAGCCGACAGCGGCGATCATCTGCGCCGAGGCCGCCTGATGGCAACGGTCAGATTCGTCTTCACCATCGACTATGTCGCCGAAATCCTCGAAGAGGACGTCGACCTCCTCCGGGAGATCATCAGCAATGATGACAACCTGACCTATGGCAATATCATCAGCGTCGTGACCGGTGACGACGAGAGTACGTCAGCTTTGACAGACGATGGCGTTGACGAACTCAGGCAGATGCTCAGCGACGCGCGTAGGTCTGCGGAAACATGGCAAGAGTTCCTCGATTGCTTCGTCCTCGACGAAGAGATCGCCGCACGCGTCAAGACATATTCCCCGCGGTAGCAATCGGGCCGTTACG
>JAHDWN010000089.1 GCA_023382675.1 Anaerolineae bacterium | reverse complement strand
CGCCAGATCGGGCAGATCGCCGGCGTCACGCAGATGACGTCCTTCAGCGCGCTCGGCGCGACGTCGATCACCATCCAGTTTGATCTGGACCGCAATATCGACGCGGCCGCGCAGGACGTGCAGGCGGCGATCGCTGCCGCCTCCAGGAACTTGCCAGACTCGATGACATCGCCGCCGACCTACCGCAAACTCAATCCGGCAGAGGCGCCAATCCTGATCCTCTCGGTGAGTTCGGAGACGTTGCCGCTGACGGCCGTCAGCGAATATGCGGACAGTTTCCTCGCGCAGCAGATTTCACAGGTGCAGGGTGTCGCCCAGGTTGCGATTGGCGGCGAGCAGAAGCCCTCCATTCGGGTTCAACTGGACCCGGGAAAACTCTCGGCGCGCGGATTGACACTTGAAGAGGTGCGAGACGCCATCGTCAATATCACCACCAACGCCCCAAAGGGCAGCCTGACCACACCGAAGGCGAGCTTCGCATTTGTCGCAAACGATCAGATCACCGAGGCAGATGAGTTCGAAGACGCGATTATTGCGTATCGCGACGGCGCTCCTGTTCGGGTACGGGACGTGGGGCGCGCGGTTTCGGCGCCATCGGACAGGAATACAGCAGCTCATTACAACAACGTTCCGGGCATCTTGCTTTCGGTCAATAAGCAGCCCGGTGCGAACGTCATCGCAACGGTCGACCAGATCAAGGCTCAACTGCCCAAGCTGACTGCGAACCTGCCGCCCGCGATTACGGTCGAGACCGTGCTCGATCGTACCATCACCATTCGGGCGTCCGTTCACGAGGTCGAATTCACGCTTGTTCTCACGGTCGCGCTGGTGGTGCTGGTGGTTCTGCTGTTCCTGCGCAATCTGTGGGCGACCCTGATCCCGAGCATCACAGTGGCGCTCGCGCTGATCGGGTCGTTCGCCGCGATGTATCTTCTCGGATTCAGTCTCAATAACGTTTCACTGATGGCGCTCATCATCGCGATTGGTTTTGTCGTTGATGACGCGATTGTGGTTGTCGAGAACATCTATCGGCACATGGAAGAGGGACAATCGCCGCTCGATGCGGCGCTGGCCGGGTCCCGCGAAATCGCCTTCACCATTGTGTCGATCAGCGTGTCGCTGGTTGCGGTCTTCATCCCGCTTTTGCTCATGGGCGGCATTGTGGGGCGGATGTTCCGCGAGTTCGCCCTCACGGTCACGGCCTCGATTCTGGTGTCGGCCATCGTCTCGCTTACGCTCGTGCCGATGCTCTGCTCGCGCTTCATGCGGCCGAATACCGACCAGCATGGGCGCCTCTATCGTGCGATCGAAAGCGCGTTTGACGGAATCCTCTCAGGATATCGCCGCACGCTCGACATCGTGCTTCGACACCAGGCAACGACTCTGGCCGTGTTCTTCGCAACCATGGCGCTCACCGTGTATCTGGCCGTTCAGATTCCGAAGGGGTTCTTTCCGATACAGGACACCGGACTGATCGGGGGCGTGGCGGAAACCGCGCAGGGGGCCTCGTCCGAGGAAATGCAGCGCCTGATGAAAGTGTTGGCCGAGGTCGTCCTGCGCGATCCCGACGTTGCGGGTGTCAGTGCAACGACCGCCAGCACGGGCGGCAACGGAAATGCGCAGACCGCCAACACCGCCCGCTTCACCATTGTCCTGAAGCCGCGCGAGGAACGCACTCAGACGGCCTCGCAGATCATCAACCGGCTGCGGCCGCAATTGGCCAAGGTCCAGGGTGCAAACCTGTCCATGCAGCCGATCCAAGACATCACGGTAGGCGGTCGAAGTTCGCGCGGAAGCTTTCAATATACACTGCAAAGCGTCGACGTCGGTGAATTGACGACGTGGTCGCAGCGCATGCTGGAAAAGATGCGCACGCTGCCGCAGATTGCGGATGTCGCAACGGATCTTCTCGCCAATGCGCCGCAAATCCAGGTGCAGATCAATCGCGATCAGGCGGCGCGTTTCGGGATTTCGCCGCAACTAATCAATGACACCCTCAACGATGCCTTCGGTCAAAGACAGGTCACGCAGTACTTTACGCAGCTCAACACCTACCCGATCATTCTGGAACTGCTCCCAGAGTTGCAGACGGATTTCTCCTCGCTTCAGCGCATCTACCTGAAGTCGCCGCTGACCGGAGCCGCTGTGCCACTTTCCGCGCTGGTGACTTTCGATACCACCAGGGTCGGGCCGCTGTCCGTGACCCATCAGGGGCAGTTTCCGTCCGTGACTTTGTCGTTCAACCTCGCGCCGGGGGGCGCTCTCGGCCAAGCTGTCGAGGCCATCAGACAGGCGGCACTTGATATCGGCATGCCCGGTGCGGTCACCGGCACGTTCCAGGGCAACGCACAGGCCTTTCAGGCCTCCCTGTCGAGCATGCCAATACTGATCATCGCCGCGCTCGTGGTGGTCTACATCGTGCTCGGGGTTCTCTATGAGAGCTTCGTCCATCCGCTGACGATCCTCTCCACGCTGCCATCCGCAGGCATCGGCGCACTGCTCGCACTGCAATTCGGCCATATGGATCTGTCGGTGATCGGAATCGTCGCCCTCATTCTGTTGATTGGTATCGTCAAGAAGAACGGCATCATGCTTGTTGACTTTGCCATCGTGGCCGAACGCGACCGACATTTGCCGCCAGTCGTCGCTATTCGCGAAGCCTGCCTCTTGCGATTTCGCCCAATTCTGATGACGACTGCCGCAGCGCTTCTCGCCGGTGTGCCGTTGGCAGTCGGGACCGGTACCGGCTCGGAGCTGCGGCAGCCGCTCGGTTACGCAATGGTCGGCGGGTTGTTGGTCAGCCAGCTGCTAACATTGTACACGACACCGGTCGTCTATCTCTATCTGGTTCGATTGCAGCAGTGGTTCACATCGCGGCAGCAAGACCTGCAATGCACGAAGAGTTCGTACAAAATACATAATGAATTCGCACAACGAAAAGATGGAGTGAAGCTGGTCAGTCGGTCAGGCGCGTGAAACTGAAACTATTATGCAACATCAATGT
>JAHDWN010000088.1 GCA_023382675.1 Anaerolineae bacterium | reverse complement strand
CTGAAGAACGTTGCGGGTGAACTGCGCGAGGTTACCGCTGCGGAACTGGATCGGCAACAGATTGACGCTGATCTGAAGCGCGTGCGGCCATGACGCCGCTTCGCGACACGCCTCGCATAGGACCCATTCGCCGAGACGCGCGATCATTTCGCTTTCCTCGGCAAGGTCGATGAATGCGGCCGGCAGCAGCAGGCCGCGCTCCGGGTGCTGCCAGCGGATCAGCGCCTCGAACCCCGTGATCGTGCCGTCGATGCGCGCCTGCGGCTGATAATGCAGACGGAACTCATTGCGGCGGATGGCGAACTGCAAATCATGGCGCAGCGCCTTCTGTTCATGAACGACCCGATCCATTTTCGGCTTGAAGAAGCGTATCGAACCGTTCGGATCGGCTTTCGCGCGTCGCAGTGCAGCTTCAGCGTTGGCCAGCAGCGCCTCGGCATCCGCTCCGTCCTCTGGATAGACGGCTATGCCGATGCTGGCGCCGATCCTGATCGGGCAGCCATCGACCGGAATCTCCTCCGCCGAAGCCTCCAACAGCGCAGCGGCCAGCCGCTCGGCATCGCCAGGCAGGTTGGCCTGCGTCTGGATAAGCACGAACGTATCGCTGCCGTAGCGCGCAAGAAAAGCGTCGTCGGCAGCCCGCTTCAATCGAAGGGCGAGTTCGGCCAGCAGTTTGTCGCCCGTCGAATATCCGAACAGATCGTTGCACCGCTCGAAGCGATTCAGATCGATATAGAACAGAGCGAACCGTTCTGCATTTTTCTCAGCTTCCACAATCGCGCTCGACAGCGTTTCCCTCAGAGCGGCGCGGTTCGGAAGATTTGTCATTATATCGTGCCGCAGCAGATGAGCGATCCGCGTCTCCGATTGCTTGCGTTCCGTCACATCTTCAACGACGCCCAAAATATGTTCCGGCTTGCCGTCCTGCCCGAACAGCAACACCCGGACGCTGTTGGCGATGCGCCTGCGATCGCCGGTCAATTCGATTTCCGTTTCGCGTTCTTCGATCGGTTTATCGCTTCCCAGTTCCAAAAGACGGCGATCCTGCTCGGCAATCAGACCCGCCGTCTGCGAAGTGAAAATTTCCTGCGTCGTTTTTCCGATCATCTGGTGGCGCGGGATGCCATAAAACTGTTCACCGGCGCGGTTCACGATCAGATAGCGTCCGTCGCTCACCCGCTTCACGAAGATGGTCGCAGGCACATTCTCGATGATGGCGTCGAGCAGCGCCCTGTTTCTGCCGTACTCGCGCGCGGCAAGATGCTTTTCGGTGACATCCTCATGCGTCGCCACCCAACAATCGGTATCGACCGGCTGACTGACGGTATTGATGATGCGCCCGTCATTCAGCTCGATGATGCCGTCCGTGCGGCGGCCATCGCGGATCGCGGCAAGCATCCATTCAACATAACGCACAGTAATGCCCGGGCGGGCTCCGCTCTCCGTGCGCAATCGTACCAGTTCCCTGATCGAGGATCCGGCACGCACCTCACCGGCCGCAAGCCCTAACATGCGGACATAGGACTCGTTGAAAAGGATCAGCCGACCCGACCCATCAATAAGACAGAATGCCTGCCCCAGATTGTTTAGCGCCGCCGAAATGTCCCGGTTCTGTTTTTCCAGCCTGCTGTGAGAGAGCCGCTCAAGATGGAATTTGAGTATTCCCAGCGCAAGCAGCACCAGCATGAAGAGCATCATGAATGCGATGCCGGTCTGCATCGACAGCGTGCCCTGAACTGCGCGCGATACCGCAAGTTGGTAGTCGTTGCCGACCGCGAGATACAGGCTTCTTGTGAGTGACAGCATGCGCGCATCCTGCTTACGGCGATAGCCGGCACGGACGTCTGCCGGCCAGAGCCCGCCGAAAATTCAGACCGTTCTTTTCCGCAAGGCCGACGTTGCAACGCCGGAAACAGCGCGCGCACGCTTCTCGCGACGCCGATACGGCGAACCGAACGCAAAAGGCGCGCGCACTTGCGACGATACGGACACGATGCATTTACGCAGCCTCTCAATTTGCGAGGCAGCGATAAGGTAAAAAACTTAACGTCGGCTGAAATTCGATGTATAGTTCTCTTGCATGGAAGTATTTGTACTCAATTATAAAGTATTGTTCTCACCGCAATGTACTCAATAATATGGTGAGAGCAGAGGGAGTTGAATGAGTACTTGATATGAACTCTCTGTTCTGGCTCAACGACGAACAATGGGCCGCCATCGCCTCATTGATGCCCGAGGGCGGCGTAGGACCGAAGCGGCTCGACGACCGTGTCGTCATCAGCGGCATCATCCATGTCCTGAAATCCGGCTGTGCCTGGCGCGACTGTCCACGCGAGTACGGCCCCTACATGACGGTCTTCAACCGCTTCAATCGCTGGAAAAACCGCGGCCTCTGGCAACTTATCCTCGACCGTCTGGTCGCCGGACAGCATGTGCCCGAGCTCGCCGCCTTCCGGAACGGCTCCGCCGCGAGTTACCGCTTTCGAAGAAGCCGAAAGCGAAAATCGCCCGACACCCGCTTGCACGTAAACCCGTCACCGGATGGCGGCGGCCGTTATTTGCAGGAGGCGACGCGACAGTCGGCGGCAGAAGCGCTCCGCCAACTGGCGCAGCTTCACCAGGACAAGCCGGTCTCGACGTGGATCGATGACATCGTCGATTGGCACCTGAAGTCGTCCGCCCAGGCCGATGAGGACGCATGGATTCCCGGCATGGCCGGCGAGACTGACCGACATGTTGCGCAGGCCGTCGAACGCTTCCACCAGCAGCGATTCAAGGTAACCATCGACCGGCTGACCGCCGAAATCGTGGACTTGCGGATCAAGTTGCTGACGGCGCTCGCCTGCATGAGCAGTTACGCCGACGACCCGCAGAACAATGTCTCTGCCACAAAGGCAACGCTCAAGATGCTGCTCAGCGAACTGGCGCGCCCCGCTGACCGGGAACAGATATCAGATGTCAAAATATCCAATCACCGCTGAACCGCTTGCCGGCATCGCGTCGACGCAACCGGTCAACCGGCAATCGACAGGG
The DNA here is from genome assembly GCA_023382675.1 of Anaerolineae bacterium. Classification (GTDB taxonomy): domain Bacteria; phylum Chloroflexota; class Anaerolineae; order Aggregatilineales; family Phototrophicaceae; genus Flexifilum. The sequence goes on along the minus strand of JAHDWN010000088.1, from coordinate 111 downwards.
GATTTGCGTTAATTTCGTTAACCGTAATCATTCGTTAACATTGACTACCCTGACACCGATTTAGAGAATTTTCAAATTCGTGACGATGCCGACACGTACGCAAGCAATGAG
>JAHDWN010000087.1 GCA_023382675.1 Anaerolineae bacterium | reverse complement strand
CCGCTTCATGTACCTGTGCTCCTGATGCGACTGCATTTCCACCGTGTATCTTAACCAGGTGAACCGGCCTGGCGGTTCATTCTCTAGCGGGCGCTACGTTTGGGCTTTTCTTCCATTTCAAGCTCGTCGATCATGCTGTCGGTCAGTTCGCCGTCTTCGGTCAGGCGGATTTCGCCACGCTTGCGTTTGGGTTTTTCCATGTCGTCCATCAGGCGCTGGCGCTCACGCTCGACTTCGCGTTCGATGGCGCGCTGGTTAGCACCGCTGCGCGACTTCTCGACAATATCCGCGATCAGCCCGATGCCCCAGAAGAGACTGACGAAGATCGGCCAGGGGAAACCAGCGCCGGTCAGGGCAAAGATGCTCCACAGGCCTGCGTTGACGCCGATGTACGCGCCGATGTGCCCCAGCAAATCCTCGCGATCTTTCCACGGCTTCTCGACGCGTTTGCGCACTTTCTTAAAATCGCTTTCGCGCACGGTGCTGAGCCAATCATCGCCATAGAGCCGGCGCATTTCGCGCTGGACGGCGTAATCGCGCTGGCGCAGGCGGTCGCCCGTGTTGTAGTAGGTGGAGGCGATATCTGCCAGCAAGCCCGCGCCCCAGAAGAAAGTGATGAACAGTGGCCAGGGGAAGCCGAAGTCGATGCCGGCGAAATCGAGGCCGATCACTTTGCTCAGGTCGATACCGTTGATAAGAAAATAGATGAGCCAGAGGACGCCATTGACGCTGAAGAACGCGATCAGATGGCCGATGAAGTCGTTGCGCCGCTTGATGCTTTTTTCGACACGCTGGCGGATCGCATCTTCCTGATCAACCGGCAGCCTAGCGCCGGAATCGATATTGATGTCCAACTGCTCGGCCCAATCTTGCCAGTAATGCCGCCAGTCTTCGGAGGCGAATTTCTGCTTCTGGATGGCCGAGCGCACCTGATCGCCCACGTCGCGGAAGGCGTCACGGAATTCTCCGCCCGCTCGCCGCAGTTCCGATTGGAGGTCGTTGCTGCCCAGATCGAGCGAGAACTCGACCTTGGGGCCAGAACTGGGTTTGGGCGGCAGCGGAGCTGTCGGCGGCGTCAGATCTCCACGCGGGTTGGGAATCGACGGCAGCGGTGGCAGCGCGTCGCTGCGCAGCTTTGCGAGCGAGTCGCTGGCTCTGGCCTGCCGCTCTGGATCGAGTTGGTGCAGCCCGGAGGCCTGAATCGCATGGCGCAGGGCGTCAATCATGGCGCGCGCGGATTGAAAGCGCTCCGGCGGATTCTTCGCCAGCGCTTTGACCAGCACCGCTTCGACCTCAGGCGGCACTTCCGGGTTGATCGCCGTCGGCGCGGGCAGCGCGCGGTAGATGTGATCGTGAATGACGGAGTACGGGGTGTCGCCGCTGAACGGCACCTGCCCGACGATCAACTCGTAGAGCACGACGCCCAGCGAGTACAGATCGGTGCGCGCATCGAGATCGGTCTTGCCAAGCGCCTGCTCCGGCGAGATGTACTGCGGCGTGCCGAGCATCATGTCGGTGCTGATGGTACTGTCGCCCGCCTGGGCCATGCGCGCCATGCCGAAATCGGTCAGGTAGGGCGTGCCACGGGCATCGAGAATGATGTTCGACGGCTTGATGTCGCGGTGCAGGACGCCCATCTCGTGCGCGTAGTCGAGCGCAGAGGCGATCGGCGTCAAAATGTTGACGATTTCTTCGACGGTGAGCGCGCGTTTGATCAACTCGTGCTTGAGCGTGCGCCCTTCGACAAACTTCATCACCAGATAAGGCTGGCCGTCGATCTCGCTGTAGTCATACACAGGCACGATGTGCGGATGATCAAGGCGGGCGATGATTTTGGCTTCACGTTCAAACCGCGTGTGAAAAGTGGGGTCTTGCAGGAGCGCCTGGTGCATGACCTTGACCGCCACGTGACGCTCAAGGCGTTCATGATAGGCTTTGTAGACAGTCGCCATGCCGCCCTGCCCGACCTGGCGGATGATGCGATAAGGCCCCACCATTTGATCCGGCTGCAACATTGTGACCTGGTTCTCCTGCATCGCTTCGGTTTCTCCATTATAGCGCAGAGGCGGACATGATGCCCGCCTCGTGATCGTCTGATTCAAGCCCGGTTCCTCATCAGAAGTAGTCGTAGGTGTCGCCGGCGTGACGTTTCGGCTTTTCCGGCGCGTCAATCACTTCGAGCGGTGCGCCGCTTTCGTCGTAGATGTAGACGGGTTCGCGCTTGGGTTTCTCGTACATGGCGTCGCGCTTAGTCTTTTCAGCGTCGGTAGCACAGCCGCTGTTCCGCCCGCCAAAACCCGGAATCATCCACCAGAAGGCGAACATCAGCCACCACATCCCAGACTTCACCAGGACCAGCAGCACAACCACAAATAGCAACAGCTTAATCCAGTCGTTGTTTTGGCCGGACAGGGGTCGATCTGTTTCCTCGCCACAGGTTCCAAAATGCCAGCTGCCCATCGTTTGTGCTCCTAAACCTTCTCGACTATCACCAAATATACGCGGGTGTGGTCACAAAGGTTGCAAGCCGGGGCAGCGCGGCGGATGGGGTCGCGGCTTATTGATCGGCGCTGCGACAGTGCGCACACAAGCCGTAGAATTCGAGCAGATGTCCGGTGAGGGTGACGTTCAGGCGCTGCTCAAGCTCGCGCGTCAGTTCGTCCAGGTGGCAGTCTTCGAACTCGATCACGCGGTTGCAGGCGGTGCAGATGATGTGATGGTGATGGCCGCCGGACATGAGCACGTAGGTGGGCGTGGCGTTGTTGTCAATGTGGGTTGGGCGGATGAAACACAGGCGCGTGAACAGGTCGAGGCAGCGAAAGACGCTGGCTCTGCCGATTGACGGATCGGCGGCATTGACGCGCTCCAGCAGCTCGGTCGAGGTGATGTGACCCCCGCTCTGCTCCAGCACTTGAAGCACGGTGAGACGGGCATGGGTCAGCTTGTGTCCGGCCTCACGCAGACGCTCTAATCGCGAGCCGAAGGGGTCTTCAGACATCCAGACGTTCCCAGATTCGGATCATATGGCTCGATTGTCCTTGATGCAGCCGACAGTTTCAAGATCGAGGCGCGCAGGCACATCGAGACTTCGGGTGCTGCGCTGATTCTCTGAGATTGCGTCACGTAGCGCACACAGTACGTGATACACTATCTTCAGGCGTGTAGTGGTGGTGGCTGATAGCTATGCTGAACAAGATCGACGAACGCATTTCACTCGATCCCGACATCATGGTCGGAAAACCTGTCATAAAAGGGACGCGAGTCACTGTCGAGTCCATTCTGCGTAAACTCGCGGCTGGTTGGGATGTGGAAGAGATTCTCGACGCTCATCCCCATTTGCAGGCAGAGGACATATCTGCTGCGTTGGAATTTGCGGCTGATCAAGTTTCTGTACGGATTGCCAAACACAGCAAGCGCCTGGTGAACACCAAGCTCACAGATCTAGTAGGCATTGGCTCGGCGAATGCAGAAAAGCTAATCAGTGCAGGCGTGGAATCGCTAGCGATTCTTCTCCAGCGCGGCAAAACAAAAGAAGGCCGAGAAGAACTTGCTCTAACAACGAGATTGAATGAAGAACAAATCCTGAATTGGGTGAACATGGCAGATCTGTTTCGGATTCGTGGTGTGGGTGAGGAGTACGCGGAACTTCTGGATGCATCGGGCGTCAATACGGTTATTGAGCTTTCCAAACGTATGCCCGCCAATCTCCACAGGAAGATGGTCGAGGTGAACACGGCAAAGAAACTTGTCCGTCAACTCCCGACTGAAAAACAGGTTGCCAGTTGGGTTGAGCAGGCTAAGACTCTACAACCACTCGTTGAAGATTGAGATTTGGCCTGATGAGAGGATTCCTCGTTGATGAAGGTGTCGATGCCATTGTCGTTCGTATGCTTCGGTCTTTAGGCATCGACACCTTGTTTGTAGCCGAGATATCACCAGGAATTACGGACAGGGAGGTCTTGGATTGGGCAAATAATGATCAGCGTATCCTTGTGGTGGAAGACCGCGATTTCTCTGAGCTTGTATTCAGAGACGCCAAAGAATGCTATGGGTTAGTCTATATCCGGATTCGCAATGAATATCGCGCTGACAAAGCGAACCAGATGCGAGTTCTTGTAAAGGATCATTTGAACGAACTTGTTGGTAATCATGCGGTTGTCATGAGACATCGAATCCGATTTCGAGCACTAAAGAAGGACCCGAACGACCAGACAAATGCAGACAATCCAGAAGAATGAATTCATAAACAGCGAGATAAAGAGCATGGCAGTTGATACACAAAATACCCTTAGCCCTCTGATCACCCCGTTCACCGAAGAACACGAGATGTTCCGCAAGTCCGTGCGCGCGTTCATCGATAAGGAGATCAACCCGCACGTCGAGGAATGGGAGGCCGCCGAACTCTGGCCTGCACACGAGGTGCTGCAAAAGATGGGCGCGCTCGGCTTCCTGGGCTTGAGCTACCCCATGGATTACGGCGGCGCAGAGGCCGACATCTGGTTCACCGTCGTGCTGATGGAGGAACTCGGTCGCATCCACTGCGGCGGCGTGCCAATGGGCATCAGCGTCCACACTGATATGTGTACCCCGTCGCTGGCGAAATATGGCTCAGACGAACTGCGGGAGAGGTATCTCGCCCCGGCGCTGCGTGGCGAGCTGGTCGGCTGCATCGGCGTGACCGAACCGGGCGCGGGGAGCGACGTGGCGGGCATCATCACACGGGCAGAACCGGACGGCGATGATTATGTCATCAACGGCGCAAAAATGTATATCACCAACGGGGCACAGGCCGATTGGGTGTGCCTGCTGGCGCGGACGACACCGGGGCGCAGCTATAAAGGTATGTCGCTGATTATGGTGCCGACGAATACACCGGGGTTCAGCGTGAGCAAGAAGCTGG
>JAHDWN010000086.1 GCA_023382675.1 Anaerolineae bacterium | reverse complement strand
TGCTCAGTCCCTTCGTCTGGGTGAAGTAGTCGTACATATCCACCCACATGGCGACGAAGGTGGCTTGCTCCTGGCGATTCCACCAGAACCACGCGCCGTTCATCTCGTGGAATGGACGCCAGATGACAACGACACCGGCATCCTCAAGCTCTTGCAACCCATCCGCGACGAGATCCAGACTGGCGCGCCAGGCGTCGCGGCAGTCCCCGCCGTCCAGCAGGCGCAGCCCGTCGAGCGGCGGGATCACGCTCTGGGTGGCGTTGTCCCAAACGTCCATCGTCGCGCCCGCGCCGGTACACGGGTTGTTCGCGTGCCAGGAAATCGTGATCAGGTAGCCTGCGTCCCACTTGTCGATGGCATAGGCCACAGCGTCGGCGATACTCTGTTCGGGCGTTTGATCCGGGCGCTGGAAGTCGAAGCCGGTCAGCGCGGGATAGGTGTCGGTGAGATCGAAGATGCGGTCGAGCTGTTCCTCGGCGGTTGCGATGCTGGTTTGGCCGCCATAGCTGCCCATCTGGCCGACGATCACCTGCTGGCCTTGCAGCCCGGTCAGGTAGTCAAGAACGGCGCTCGTCGGCGCGCTCTGGGCTTCAGCAGTGGGCAGCGGCGTGAAAGCGAACGACAGCACCATCAAAGCGCTCAGGGTGAGCCATGTCAGCAGTGTGTTTTGTTTCAAGAGGTCTCCTTTATGTGTGGGATTCCCCAAAAGTGTAGAGAGCGCCCCTAAACGTGGCCTTAAACGAACCCGCCGCTTGCCATACGGTCTGATGGATCAGACAGCAAGACACGCTCGGATGGGTGGCTGGGTTGGAATGCTTTCGTAGCCGACGGGTTGACCCGTCGGCGGACGGCGTGCCAACGCTGCCTATCAATTTGACCCTTTCAAGTCAAATGGGACGATTCGAGAACAATGTTTGAGGCAAAAGCGGATCTCCGATCGTTCTCAGCCCTTGGCTTTCGGGCGTTCGCGCGCCCAGTCCTTGATGCGCCCGCCGATCTGGCGGCGGCTTTCGCCCGCGCGCACGAGCGCCGCGCGATCCGTGCCGATGACGCCGCGCGCCGTGAGCCACTGGACGAGCGCCACGCGCTCCACAGCGGTCGGAAGATCATCCGGACGTTTGAGCACCGGCGGCATCAGACCACCTCCTCGCTGTTCAGGACGACGACATCCGCGTCCGCTTCGAGCGCGGTCAGCGTCGCCGCATCGACCAGACCATGCCAGACGACAACGTTCGGGTCGGGTGTCAGGTTCGCGTCCACCTGGCCGGTCGCATCCGTCCAGGCGACGCCGTTTGCCCGGTAGCGCAGGACGACATCGGCGACCCGCGCGCCCTCGAACACCCAGAAGGTGAGCACTTCGATGGTGTACATGCTAGACTCCCCTCAACAGGTGGGGCGTGACAGCGCTGCTATAAACGGCGCGGAGACCGGTGTTGGCGCTGTGGGTGCTGTTGTTGACCGTGCTGCCGCGCTGTGTCCAGCTTGCGCCGCCGTCAGTGGATGTGTAGCAGGTGTGATTGCTGCCAGCGGCGACGACGCGAATAGCGTTTGGCGCAGCGCCAATGCCTGTGACCGTCAGGCGGTTGGTCACGGTGCCACTGCTCACACTGTCCAGGATGAAATCCCAGGCGGCATTACTGAGATCACGCCGCACCCGTGCGCGCCAGCAGTTGAGCGTGCCATTGGCGCGATACATCATCTCTGCCGCCTGCCCCGCTACCGGCGAGCCGGGCAGCGAGAAGTGAAGCTCGAACGTCCCGTCTGCCCCAAAGGCAGACTCCGGGTTGAGCATCAGCTTCTTCACGCTCACGCTATCGCAGACGACATCGCCAGCGCCATTGAGAAGCACGACCGCAAGCGTATCTGACGCATGTCCGAAGTACGAATAGGTGCCCGCCGCCGTCAAGGCCAGGGTTGGCAGGGGCCGAATCGTCCCATTTCCATCCATGACACGCGCCTGCCCGACAGTGACAGCCGAGAGGACAGTATTGATCTCGTAGTGATCGCCTAACGTGAGCACGGCCTGATAACAGTAAACCAATGCGGATGACGAATAGAGCCGCGCCGATCCCGTGCCCACGCCGCCGCCAGAGTCAACTTGCGTGATCATCGGGTCGCTGCCGGCCTCCCCCTCGACCGTCCAGCTATCCGGGTTATCGCCCGTCCAGGCGTCGAAGTCGCCGTTGACGAGCAGTTCGCTGCCGAGCGCTTGAGTGAAGGTGTTGATCTCCAGCCCGGCGCGCAGATGCGGGACAAGAACTTGCAGACCATGATAGCCGATCATCGTGCTACCCACCGATGCAGACGACGACGGAGCGTGTGCCGCCCTGGTTGACGTTCGTAGTACCTCCGGCCGTGACGCTTCGCAACCGAATATGGGGATAGATACCTTTTGTGACAATAGACGCGGGCACGCTGTATGATCCAGGATTTCCAGTATCAATTCCTGATATCCGGATCAAGTTACCATTGTTGTCCCGTGCAGGTAACCATTGTGAGCCATCAAGCGACACATCAAACACCAAATCTGAGGGAGTCCATACCGAACCGCTTAGCGCAACGTCCATGATTCGCGCCCCTCTCGCACGCGATTCGGGGCTGGCAGCATATATATCACCTGTAAAGGCGCCTCCGTTTGGGATGGTTACTGTCAGTTGAGATCTCACAGTCGTATCCTGAGTCAATATCATAGTTCTCACTCCATTTGATTAGATTCGGACAATGCACAACAACGAGGGCAAAAGAGTAGAAACCAATCTGCTACCGGGAGTAATCTCTCTACATTCATGCTCACATGCTCAGGAGTGTTTGCGGTGCCATACATCAAAAAGCCTAGGTGTATGTCCTAGACTTATCGAGAAGAACCTGCATCTTGTGAAGCATGGAAGCTATTTACTCGTTTGAGTCTCGTTTTTCTTGCAGCACAACCCGTAGATACCGCTCAGCGCCAGAAAGGTTGAAACTTCTAAACCGAGCGCTTTGCTCGGTGATTCTGCCATATTCTTCGGCTGTTAGCTCAGTATAAGGCTGCTTGGTTAGGTGCTCGAGATCGATGGAATTGGACTGAAGACTAAAAGCGTCCTTACCTCCAGTTTCATCTGATAGCACATAGCCACCCGAAAGATGCAAGTTGACAATGTAAGCTCGTACAGTTTGGATTCCTGTTATTCGAAGCTCATTAACTTCTAAATATTCGCCTTCAAATTCAAAAGCAGTACCAGGTAGGACTACAGCGTTAGCAATGAATGCGCGTATGTCTTCCGGGGGAACAGGGACGGTGAATAAGTCCGCAATGAATGATTGCAACACAATCGACTGACTCGAATCACCAGTATGAAACACAATCGGAGCACTATTACGTAGGTCCTCATATGCCTCGAACTTCAGCTCAATATCTCTTTTATTCGTTGAAACTACTATCTGCAAGCTCTTTGGTGCGTATAAATAGAGAGATATCCATGATTGCCCGTTAGTTATTCTATGCCAATCTTCGCTTTGTGCGTCGCGAAGCGACTTCAGCACAATGCCCTGTGTCTGTGCTTGCGCACGTGCTCCCGCATCAAATCCGCTCGATGATACTAGGACACCGAGATTCGCCCGCACATCTCGCAGTTTTGTCGCGAATTCGTCCACGCTCTCGATGCCTACTGGTCGCCTGTGATCTTTGCATTCGATAACGACAAAAACACTATGAAGCGGCGTTTTGATAGTGAGAGTAACATCCAGTTGTCTGCGGCGGCCAGATATCCCCACGATTCGGTGGTTGCGTTTCACGACGGCATTCGGATCGCGTTCTCGGTATATGGTTTCGACGAGCTTCTCAAAATCTCGCCAATTGCTCGACTTTTGCATTTGATAGGGGCTTCCCTGCTGCGCACCTTAGTGATTTTAGCATAATGCCGCATCCATCGTGAGCGAAGCAGGGGTGTTGGAGTGAAATCATGGCTTGGCGCGAAGCTAACCGACAGTTCGGAATTCCAATCTGTTTTTCCGACTAGCCATTGGGCTCTGTCAACACCAGTGCATCCACAAGATCTTCAATGGCCTGTGCCAGGGTTTCCACTTCTGCGCGCAGAGCAACAACCGAATTGGCTGCCGCCGTGCGCTGTTTGAGGCCCGCATAGTCGAGCACCGCGACGGCTTGCTGCGCGGCCTCGCGCTTGAGGGCGCGGCGCTGGGACGGCGGTGGCTGCTGCGGGTCGATGGCGGCGAGCGCCTGGGCGTAGGTGGTCGTCGCCAGCAGGCGATCAGCATCGGTGGCGCTGTCGATCAGGTGGATGATGACCTCCTGCCCGCGCAGGCTCATGCCGACGTAGGTCGTGCCAAGCGCAGCTTTGAGCGCGGCTTCGACTTCTTCGATCTCGCGCAGGCCGTTGCGTGCGAGTGTGACATCGATCATTAGCTGACCTCCCTGACCCAGAACTGCGGGTGCATGTCTTTGCCGCTGCCGCTGCCCGCCCCGGCTGGCATGGTGATGGTGCCGCCGGAGACGCTTTTCCATTGCAGTTTGAACGTGTGCGCGCCCGCGCCCAGGCTGGAGACGAGATAGACGAACGAGGCGTTGTTGATGCGTTCCGAGTAGGTGCCGTCGGTGGCGTTCGTCACTGCGGTGAAGCCATCGTCGCCGGCGACGCGCACGCCATCGACGGCCACGTCAAGGTTCGCGCCGTTGTTGGTGGGTGCTTTGATCGCGCCGGAGAAGCCGACCATCACCGCGCCGCCCGATGTGGTGATGGTCAGCGCGAGCTTGGTGCCATCCACGTCGACAAATGCCGTCGAGGTCGTGCTGTAGTCCGAGGCCTCATTGGGCGAATAGCCGTTGGTCGGCGGTGCTTTGAGCGCGGCGAGGTTGTCGCGCAGGTGGGTGTTGAGTTCGGCGGCGAGCAGCGGGCTGCCCGCGAGCCAGGTTTTCGGGGTTGTCCAGGCCATGGGGACTCCTTCGGGATTTGGGTTATTGGTGCTCAGTGCTCGGTACTCGGTGGGGGAAACAAGTACTGGGTTCTGGGGAAGATGGTAGTCAGTGCTCGGTGCTCGGTGCGAATAACGAGTTCTGAGTTCCGGGTTCAAAGCGGGTGCTCATGAACAAAACACGAAAGGTGAGCATGTTTCGGAATTTGACACACCGTTTTTCGAGCGCCTTTAGCGCGCTTGATTTGACCTAGCCGACCGACTT
>JAHDWN010000085.1 GCA_023382675.1 Anaerolineae bacterium | reverse complement strand
TCAGGGGTGGGGATGAAAGACGACTCAAGTCATTTACTCTGAGGCTGCACTAGGGATGATAGCCAAATGGATTGCCTTCATCAGGAACGAATTGCAGCGCGCGGTCACTGACGACGGTCAGCTCGTCCAGGATCGCATCGGGTATATCCACGGTGAGCGCTGCATAATTGGCGAGAAGCTGCGCACGATTCTTGGCACTCACGAGCACTGACGTGACGGCGGGGCGACGCAGCAGCCAGCGCAGGGCAAGCTGCCCCAAGTCGTAATTGCCTTGCCGTGCAATCGCCTTGAATGTCTCTACAGTATCGTAGACTTGCGGCCAGACTGTCTCTTTGAATAGCGTAATCGTCCAGCGTTGATCGTTGGGGACAAAGTCCAGTTTGCGTGCATATTTACCCGCGAGAATGCCATGGGCAAGCGCGCTGTAAGCGACGACGGCGATCTGATGCTCAGCGCAATAGGGGAGGACATCGCGCTCGCTGAAGCGCCAGAGCAGGTTGTATCCAAGCTGGTACGCATCAATCTGCCCAACCTCCGCGAGCGCTTGCATCTGCGGGACTGTGAAATTGCTGACGCCGATTGCGGCGATCTTTCCTTGTTGGCGCGCTGTCTCCAGCCCCTCCATCCACGGGCGCATGTCACGACCCGTCCGTGGCCAATGCAGATAGTACAGGTCGATGTAGTCCGTCTGAAGGCGCTGGCGGCTGGCATCGATGGCCGCGGTGATCGCCTGTGCGCTGATGTCATCCAGATTGGCTTTGGAAGCCAGAAAGACGCGCTCGCGCCGCTCTGGCACTGCCCCAAACAACCGACCAAGCAGGCGCTCTGAGTAGCCATCACCGTAACCGGTCGCCGTGTCAAAGTGGATGATGCCATATTCAAGCGCGGTTTCCAGCGCATCGATCAGTTCCGCTTCTCCCTGCCGATTGCGGTGATCCAAACCATAGAATGAACCACCCATTCCCAGTGGCAGCTGCATCTTCTTACTGCGGCCAATCTGGACTCTGGGTAACAGCGATGCGCCAGTCATGGCTTCCTGCTCAGTCTACGAGCGCATTGGCGCCCGCCACTCGTCCGTACCATCTGCCGCTGTCCTTCAGGAACCGCTCCTGGGTCTCAAAGTTGACATAGGCCAATCCAAAACGGCTGCTGGTGCCAAATGCCCATTCGAAGTTGTCCATCAGACTCCAACACATGTAGCCTGTGATCGGTATGTGCTCACTGATGAGGCGTAACACCACTTCCAAGTGCTGGCGGATATAGCTGATACGCTCGGGATCGTGGACAGCACCATCTTCCGCGACCTGATCGTCGCGCGCCATCCCATTTTCAGAAATCAAGAACCGGGGGATGTCGTAGGTCTTGTGTAACCACGTGATGATGTCATAGAGTCCTTGCGGATAGATCTCCCAACCCCGAGCACTGACGTTACCTTCATCACGCTGGTGCAGCACACGCGCCCCGTCGCTGCTGCTGGGATCATGCCATAGATGGCGGGTATAGTAGTTCACACCCAGATAGTCCACCGGCGCAGCGATGATCTCCATGTCGCCAGGCAAGACTTCGGGCACGTTCTCCCCATAGTCGAGCCATGCATTTTGCGGATATCCATGGCCCATCACCGGCCCGATAAACCACTCGTTAAACGTTGCGTGGTGCATCCGCGCCAGCCGGCGATCAGCTTCACTGTCTGTTACCGGAAAGGCGGGTTCGAAATTCAGGACGATGCCTACCTGAGCGTCCGGGCAGCGCTTCCGAATCACCGGGACGGCAGCCCCGTGCGCAACCAGAATATTGTGCGCGACCTGCAATGCGGTCTTGAGATCACTTAGCCCAGGGGCGTGTTCTCCGATCAGGTTGCTGAGGATGGAGACACACCAGGGTTCGTTCAGAGTCGTCCAGTTCTTGACGCGATCCCCCAGGCGAGCGACGGTGACATCGGCATAACGCACAAAAGCTTCAATCGAAGCTCTGTTTGCCCAGCCGCCCTCGTCCTGCAACCGCTGTGGCAAATCCCAATGATAGAGCGTCACGAGCGGGGTGATTCCAGCCGCGAGTAAAGCATCAACCAGGCGATCGTAGTAATCGAGTCCCTTGTCGTTGACTGTCCCACTGCCATCCGGGATCACACGCGGCCAGGCGATTGAGAAGCGGTAGGCATTGAGATTCATCGCCTGCATCAGCGCAATGTCCTCAGCATAACGATGATACGACTCACAGGCAGGATCGCCGGTCTCCCCGGTGCGAATCTTCCCAGGAGTTGCGGCGAACCGATCCCAGATCGACTCACCGCGACCATCTGCCTTCGTTGCGCCTTCGATCTGGAAAGATGCCGTGGCTGTGCCCCAGTAAAAACCTTGCGGAAATTGTGTACTCATGATCCTCCCAATTCACGCGATGGTAACATCAACTGAACAACGCGCCTGTTGGCAAATGCATCGTAGGCCGCCAGGACAGCGGCCATCGTCGCTCTGCCGTCTTCGCCGGATACCGGCGATTGTTTGTGATTTGTGACCGCGTCGACAAAGGCTGCAACTGCCGCTAACCAGCCCGGCTCGCCGGCAGCATCAAAGGCATACACCGACTCAGCAACCGTGCCGCCTTGTCCCGGCTCAAGGACACGAACCGGCTCGGAGGCGTCAGTCGGAACGAGCAGTGTTCCCCTGTCACACTGGATCGCGAGATCATCCGTCATGCGCGGGCGCTGTGCCCAACTGACGTAGATGGAAGCGAGAGTGCCGCCGCTGAAGCGCAAGGACAGCACTGCCGTGTCATCGGCTTTTGTCGCCTTTTCAAAGGTCGCTCCAAACGCGCTCACTTCAGTCACTTCCTGCCCAAGCAGCCAGCGCAGCAGGTCGATTTTGTGCGACCCCAAATCTGCCATGACGCCCTGTGTGGCTGGCCCGGCATCGAAATACCACGTCTGTCTCGGACTCCAGTTTTCGGGGCCTCCATGCGCGAAAGTCGCGCGGGCTACGTAGGGTCGTCCCAGCCGTCCAGAATCCAGGATACGTTTGGCGATGACGTGCCGGGCCGCAAAGCGCTGATTGTGCGAAACCATGAGCAGCTTGTTGGCGCTGCGCGCAGCCTCGATCATCCGATCACATGCATTCAGCGTGAGCGCCATAGGCTTTTCCACGAGCACGTGATAACCATGCTGCGCGCTGGCAACAGCCATATCAGCATGGAGCGAGGGGGGCGTGCAAATGCTTACGGCATCAAAACCACCCATTGCCAGCATTTGACGCCAATCTGTGTGTCGCCGGTCGATCTGGTACTTATCCCCAAGGCGCTGCAGAGCAGAGGCATCTGTATCACACACTGCGACGATCGCCGCCCCCGCTTGAACGTAGCCGGGCAGATGTCCCAACTCGGCAATCTTCCCGGCCCCTAGAATGGCTACGCGCAGTTGGTTGAGCATGGCGTCACTTGGATCTTTTCCGCACAATTTGCGTTGTAATAATCACACCTGGAGCGCGCAGAGTAACCGACCATGGAGAGTGCTAGAATAAGAGGGCATTGCCTTCATTTTCACCCGCCCGACTGCCGTGCGCTTGTGTCAGCTAGCAAGCTTATGTTAAAGTATGATGCGAATTGAGCAAGCGCTTGCCCAAACGCTAACATGGTTCGTACTGGCTGTCAAGAAAACCGACATGACACCGCATCCATCGACTGAACCGCTCACAGAGGATGACCATGAAGCATGACAACCGACCTTCTCCCGTAACCATTTTCGACGTTGCCAAAGCTGCGGGAGTGTCAATCTCAACTGTGTCGCGCGTCGTCAACAACACCGGGCGTATCAGTGACCAGACACGCGCGCGTGTCACCGCGCAAATGGAAGCGTTGGGCTACATCCCGAACGAACACGCCCGCAGGCTGGCAGGCACAACCCACACCGGAGTGATCGGACTGCTGGTTCATGCGCTAGGGACTGAGTACATCGGCGAAATCATCCGCGGGATTGAAGAGCAGCTTGAACATGGTGATTATGACCTGATCGTTCACACGACCCACCGGCACAAAGGCAAAGAAGCAGAATACGTCTCGACGATCACACAGCGGCACGCCGACGGCCTGTTGTTGGTTGTGCCCATCGGACATGAGGAGTATCTGGATCGGTTAAACCAACTCCACTTTCCCTATGTACTCGTGGATGTCGATGGCCCCATACCCAGCACAAGCTCATCCGTGGGGACAACGAATCGCCTGGGCGCCTATGAAGCCACTCGCCACCTGCTGGAGCTTGAGCACCGCCGAATCGCGTTCGTGACGGACACCCCCAATATCTCGTCATCCGGGCAGCGTCTGAAGGGTTATCAGGAAGCGTTGCAGGAATTCGGTGTCACATTCGATCCGCAGCTCATTCAGGAAGACAATTTCAATAAACCCGATCCACGGCTGCTCATCGAAAAACTCCTGGCTCTGACGAACCCACCCACTGCGATCCTCACCAGCAGCGATCTCATCGCGTTCCGCATTCAGGAAATCCTGGGCGAAGCCGGATTGCAGGTACCCCAGGATGTCTCCGTCGTCGGTTTTGATGACATTCTGCAAGCCAGTCTGGAATATCGGAGACTGACAACGGTTCATCAGCCACTTTTTGAAATGGGCAAAGAGGCAGCGCACATGCTGCTGGCGCTCATTGAAGACCCTGAGCTTCAGCCACAACACATTCAACTTCAGACACGGCTGGTGATTCGCGGGTCAACAACGCGATGCCGTCAATCATGAAAAAATTGACGCAGCTTTACATTCACTTGTGACGGATCGCTATTTGGGCGATTGACCTAACAGGAGCGAAAGCACATGAACAAAGCGAGACTGGTACCGGTCTTCTTCCCTGGTCGTGATGACGATTTTGACAAGCAGGTCGAACGCCTGCGTGGACTGCTCGACGATGTCGCCACAATCGAAGCGCCCGCCCCGCTCGGCGGCGCGCTGCCAGACGCCGATGGCGTTGTGTTCCCGCAGATGCTCGGAGACGCCTACCGCATGGTCGAGGCTATCCGTGCAATTCCTTACCCGCGGCTGATCATCACCTCGGAATTTGGCACCATGTCGATGTGGGACTGGGAGATCAGCAGCTATCTGCGCACAGAGGGCATCGAGACGATTGCGCCGTACAATCTCGACCAGGCGAAAAAGATCTGCCGCGCCCTGAGCGCCCGCGCGGAACTGCGCCAGAGTAAGTTCGTCGTCTTCCAGGA
>JAHDWN010000084.1 GCA_023382675.1 Anaerolineae bacterium | reverse complement strand
TGATCGGGCACGTGATCTTCGGTGTGATCGCCGCGGCGGTCTTCCGCACGCTCTATAACCGGGCGTAGGTCGCGTCAAACGGACGGCCAACCGTGCGTCTCTGTGGAGGGGTTTGGCGTCGCCAAACCCCTGCATACACGATTCCACAGATTCCTATCCAGGCCGACCGCTTAATCGACCTCGACCGGCGTGAACGAGACGTGATCGACCGCGGTCGTCGCGCCGACGATCTCGAACGATCCCTCGCAGCGGATGTCCGCCGAAGAGCTGCCGATCATGACGCCAATCGTCCCCGGCTCGATCACGCGCTGCATCTCGCGGTTGTAGAAGCCCAGGTGGCGCACGTCGAGCCTGAAGGTAATCGTTTTCGTCTCGCCCGGCTGGAGCGTCACGCGCTTGAAGCCCTTCAACTCCTTGACCGGGCGGGTCACGGTCGCCAGCCGATCATGCACGTAAAGCTGCACGATCTCGTCTCCGGCGCGCTGGCCGGTGTTCCTGACACGGACGCGAATGCTGACCACGTCCCCGGCGCTGGCTTCGGCGGGTGTGATCGTCAAGCCGTCATATGCGAAGGTCGTATAGCTCAGGCCGTGGCCGAACGGGTAGAGCGGTTTAGGACTCATGTCGGCGTACTCACCGTGCCAGTGCGAACGCTGGCCGGAGGGCTTGTGGTTGTAATACATCGGCAGTTGGCCCGCCGCGCGCGGGAACGAGACCGGCAGCTTGCCGCCGGGGTTGACATCGCCGAAGAGGACGCGGGCAATCGCCGAGCCGCCTTCTTGCGCGGGCAGCCACGCTTCCAGGATCGCGGGGATAGTGTCGTTGATGGCCGTCAGCGCAGGCGATCGGCCGTTCATGAGCACGACCACGGTCGGCGTGCCGGTCGCGTGGATCGCCTCGACCAACTGCTGCTGGACGCCGGGCAGTTCGAGTGTCGCCCGGTCGATGGCCTCGCCGCTGGTCGCGCCGAGTCCCATGCCGGAGAGATCGCCAACCACGACAACGGCTACGTCAGCTTTCGCGGCGGCAGCGGTCGCTTCCGCAAAGCCGCTCATGTCGTCGCCGGTTGACGTGCAGCCCTGGGCGTAAAGCACCTGTGTGCCATCGCCGACGCGCGCGCGGATGCCCTGGAGCACGGTCGTGGTGGGCGGGCGGTGCTCCTCCCAGTCCGCGACCTTGAGCCGCTTGCCGGGGATCGGCGCTTCCATGCTGTCCGCCGGCAGGTTGACCATGCCCTCCATGTGCGACGGGTAATGATAGTCGGCCTGCATCAGCCGGGCGCTGTCGGCGCTCGGCCCGATGACGGCGATGGTGCGCAGGTCGCTGCGCAGCGGCAGCAGGTCGCCGTCGTTCTTGAGCAGCACCAGCGATTTTTCCGCCAGCGTCCGCGTCAGTTCGATCTGCTCCGGCGTGTTGTAGACTTCCAGGACTGTGCCCGTATCGACGTAGGGATGCTCGAACAGGCGCAGGCGCATCTTCATGTCAAGCACGCGCCGCAGACTCACATCGACCAGATCGACGCTGATGTCGCCCTGTTCGAGCGCATGCAGCAGCGGTTCGGCGTAGCAATCGGCGGCGGGCAGTTCGATGTCGATGCCCGCTTCCAGGCCATAGCGCGCGGCCTCGGCTTTGGTGGCGGCGATCTTGTGATACTCGACGAACATGTTGATGGTGAAGTAATCGGAGACGACCACACTGTCGAAGCCGAGTTCGTTGCGCAGAAGATCGACCATCAGCCAGACGGCGCTGCCCGCCGGGACGCCGTCCAGTTCTTGATAGGCATTCATGAACGAGCCAATCTTGCCCTCGCGGATGGCGGCGATGAACGGCGGCAGATAGACCTCGCGCAGCAGGCGCTCCGGGATGAACGCGGGCGCCCAGTTCAGCCCGGCTTCAGGCAGGCTGTAGCCGATGAAGTGCTTGGCCGTGGCGATGATACCGTTCGCCCAGTCTTCGCTCTGCACGCCCTTGATGTAGGCTGTGCCAAGCGCGCTGACCAGGAAGGGATCTTCGCCGTAGGTTTCTTCCATCCGTCCCCAACGCGGATCATGGACGACATCCAGCACCGGCGCGAGCGTGTGATGTGCGCCGACCGCGCGCATCTGCTGGCGGATGACGGTCGCCATCGCTTCGGCCAGTTCCGGCTCCCAGGTTGCCGCCAGCCCGATGGACTGTGGGAACGAGGTGGCCCCGCGCGCCAGGTAGCCGGCGCAGCTTTCCTCGTGGATGATGGCGGGGATGCCGAGGCGGGTCTGCTCGACCAGGAACTTCTGGATCGTGTTCGTCAGCGTCGCGCTTTCGACCGGCGGCAGCATCGACACCGCGCCCACGCGCGTGACGTGGCCGGTGCCGTGGGCAATCGTCCGCTGCGCCTGTTCCGGCACGAAGCGCCAGTCCGAATCGATCAGATCGCTGGCCCAGACTCCGGCGAGTTGGGCGACCTTTTCCTGAAGAGTCATCTCAGCCATCAAATGCACGACACGGTCTTCGACCGGCAGCGTGTCATTGGTATAAACGCGCTCGACTGTCATCTTGGGTTTGCTTCCTTCCTGGTGCCGGATGTATCCGCCGTCGCTGTTATGTGTAGGCCCGGAAATTTCCGCTGACTTGCAGCAGCGCCATCAAATACAACAATCCATCGTAGTAGCGGTACTGCCCCGCAGGAACCGGCGTGTCCCAGAGCGCCTGCACGAATTCGTCGTCAAAGGCCGTGTCTGCCGCCAGGGTCGCGACCGCATTGGTGGCGATCAGGCCGGTCGACCGGTGCTGCGGATCGGCGGGCGTGCCATCGATCCTGAAGCGGCTCGTATAACTATTGATGCCTTGATCGTAGAAAAATGTGAGCAGGCGGTTGAGTTCACCGACCTGCCAGTCATCGGCACGGAACCAGAGGTAATCCAGGGCGATATTCATGCCGATACGCCAGGCGTCGGCATAGTAATACTCGCCGTAGTTGCTGCGTGCCACCGGTTCGCCCGTGAACTGGGTGTAGTTCGACATCAGCCCGGTCTCAGGGTGCGCCGCCAGATGCCAGAAATCGCGGCTGACCTGCGCCGCCTCGGCCCAGAAGTCGTTGTCCTGCGCGGCCTTGCGCGCCCAGATCTCGTAGAAGTGTGGCGTGTGATACGACGGGTCGGTGAAGCTGCTGTCGCGCCCAGGTGACGGCACGAAGACGATCATCTTCGCTTCCGGGTCGAACATCGGTGTGCCGATACCCATCGGGTCACGATGGAGCATCGCGTTCAGGATGGCGTTGGCTTCCGCCGCGTAGTCATAGATGCCCTCGCCGCTGCCCCAGCGGGCGTCCGCAAACAGCAGCGCCGTCGCGAACCACGTCTCGCCGTCCGACGCGGGATTCTGGTCGATCATCCTGCCGTCCGTCTCATTGTGCCAGCTAAAGTAACCGGCATACGGATCGTCAGCGTGATACATGTAGGTCTTCGTCCACTTCCAGATGCGGTTGAATTCTTCCTGCTTATCCATCTGGACGGCGATCATCATGCCGTAGGACATGCCCTCGGAACGCACGTCGTTGTTGGCAACGTCGAGGATGTAGGCCATGTCGTCGCCGACGGGGTAATACACCCGCTGCGTGTCGTCATTGCCGTAAAACAGCTGCTGGAAGGTCGCTTCGATGCGCGCGTCGATGTCTGCCTGCGCGATGCCGATGTCCGCCAGCGCGTTCGGGTATTCGCCGGTGAAGAATGCACCCTGGGCGTCATCTGAGGATTGTGCCGATGCAGCGCCAGCTACAAGCAGCAGCGACACCAAAATAAACCAACGCGAGATCGTGCGGCTGCGCGATGTCTTCAACATAGATCTATCCTTTTTTGTGTTTGAATTGCTCACCCTTTGAGTTCACCGCCAGTCAGGCCGGTAACGATGTAGCGTTCCGCAAACAAGTAGAAGATGATCGCCGGGATCATCAAAACCGTGACGTAGGCCATGACCAGCGCCCAATTCGTACCATACTGGCCCTGGAACTGCATAATGCCCAATGTCAGCGGCCAATTATCCGAGTCGTTCAAAATCAATAGCGACAGGAAGTAATCATTCCAGCCGACAATGATCTGGAGCGTGGCGACGGCGGCGATGGCCGGGCGCGCCAGCGGTACCAGGATGTATCTGAAGAAGTCGAAGCGCGTGCAGCCGTCGATGTAGGACGCATCCTCCAATTCGCCGGGGATGCTCATGAAGAAGCCGCGCAGAATGACGACGCTGCCAGGCAGCCCGAACGCCACCAACGGCAGGATTACCCCCCACAGATTGTTGATCAGTCCCAGGCTGCGCACCTGGATGAAGATCGGCAGGATGGCGACCACAATCGGGAACAGCAGCCCCAGCGAGAGGACGTTGAAGACGAAGCCGCGCCCGAAAAAATCGATCCGGCTGAAGACGAACGCCAGCATACTTGCCAACATCACGTTGAGGACGGTCACGCCGCCCGTGATCACGAGACTGTTTCTGAGCGCCAGCCAGAACGTCGGGCTGGTGAGAATCTGCTGGAAGTTGATCCACTGGATGCCCTGTCTGGGCACGTCGAACGGGCGCGCCAGAAATTCGCCATTGGTGCGTATACCGCCGAGCACTGTCATCGCGACCGGTCCCAGAATGACCAGGCAGACGAGGATGAGCAGGACGTATTTTGTCAGGTTTGTGCCGGTTGTTTGTTGCCGTGTCATGGGTCGCCCTTTCAGTCCGCTGAATTCAGCACGTAGTCCTGGCGCATGACGATTCGCTGGTACCCGAGCGAAAAGACCAGGGTGATGGCGAAGAGGACAACCCCTACTGCACTTCCGTAGCCGAGATGGAAGCGCTGAATGCCGTATTTGTAAAGGTAGGTGGCGAACAACTCGGTCGAGTTGACCGGGCCGCCCTCCGTCAGCACCCAGACGACGGCAAACACCTGGAACGATCCCAGAACTGATAAGTAGGTTGTCAGGCGGATGGTGCTGCCCAGCAGCGGCAGCGTGACCTTGCGCAAGACCTGGAACTCACTCGCGCCGTCAATGCGCGCGGCATCTTCCAGTTCTGGCGGTATGCCTTGCAGGCCCGCCATGTAGAGGATCATGTGAAAGCCAAAGAACTTCCAGGTCAACACAAAAAAGATCGCGTACAGGGCGATGTTCTGATCGGCCAACCACGGGATTGGCTGAAAGCCAGGAAACAGGCCTCCAACCCAATTGAGCAACCCGTTGGTCGGGTGCATGACGTAACGGAAGATCAGCGCCGTGATGATTTCGGAAAACACGTAGGGCACGAACAGGATGGTGCGAAACACCCTGCGCCCGCGCAGTTTCCCACGTCCGACCAGCAGCGCCAGCCCCAACGCCATCGGGAGCTGGACGACCAGCGACAGGATCATGATGACGAAGCTGTGTTGTACTGCTGCCTGGAAGACGCCGTGCCGGATCAGGCGCTCGAAATTGCCGAGGCCGACGAAATCGGTCGGCGGACCAAAGCCATCCCAATCGAAGACGCTGAAATAAAACGACTGCGAGATCGGCATGATGAAGAACAGGAAAAAGATGATCATGCCCGGCAGGACGAAGCCGGCGATAAAAAT
>JAHDWN010000083.1 GCA_023382675.1 Anaerolineae bacterium | reverse complement strand
ATTGACGAGCGCATCACTAAGCGCCCTGGCCGTGTCGATCGTATTTTCATCATCCCCACGATTCAGGACGCGCACCACGCCGAACTGATGCTGCGGCACTACATGGGCGACCAATGGCGCGAGGAGCAACTCGCCCTGATCGACCAGTTGGTCGAGCAGCCGGGCGCGTTCGTGCGCGAGGTGGCACTGCACGCGCGGATGCTGGCGGCGCACGAGCACAAGACCGAAGTCACGCTGGACATGCTGGAGCAATCGGTCACGACGCTGCTGCGACAGATCCGCGCGGATGCCGATTTTCTTCAGGATCGCCGCCCGATCAGCATGGTCGGTAACAACCGCAGCAAGCGCACCAATCCGTTTGGCTGGCGGGATTAGCTAGGGCCGCCTTGGGCGGAGCAGCAGATATTCGAACCCGTTCATCTGAATAGTCTCATAGCGTTCGTAATTGGCAGCGATAGCCTGAAGAACATCCACGGGATAGAGCTGCCCACGGAAGATGATCAGGCCGAATTCGCGCGCGTTGATCATGTCGATCAGAGCGGACGAATCGAGCAGGCCGTTCATCCACAGGTTGAGCAGTTGTGTCGGGTTGCCGACCGGCTGGCGACCGGCCATCAGGCTGAAGCCGGCATCCTCGCTCATGACCTCGCCGTCGGCGCTGCGCACCTGATCGACGATCCGCCAGCCGGCGTCGATGTCAGCCTGGGTCGTGAAGTGACCGATGTCAGCGTAACCCCCGGCGATGCGCCCGGCGGAATCGTAGAAAGCGTAGTCCGTGTTCGGGCGCAGATTGAGCACGCGCGCCAGATCGCCAAAGAGTGCGCCCTGGGTCGGCATGTGGAACACCGCCGCTCCGTAGAGCAAATAGATGAGCGGAATGCCCACCGCGCCAGCGCCAAGGAGCACAGGCGCAAGCCGCCGCAACGGGAAGATCAACGCGCGGGAGACGTAATTGGCGGAAAACGCCCACTCGCCGCGCAGAGTGCGGGCGGCAAAGATGCCGCTGAGGATGCACATGGCGGCGATGGCGGTCGCGAAGTAGCTGTCGCCTGCTCCCCACTGCCCAGACGCCGCGCCAACACCGATGGCGACGACAAACCAGGCGCTGTAAATCGATATGCGGTCGAAATAGAGTTCGTAGATGACCAGCAGCGCTGCCGGGACGATCAGCAGGCCATGCAGGCTGAACCAAAGGCGATAGAGACCGATGGTTTGATCGAGATTGTAGCGGTTGATGTTGGCGGCGATCACGTTACGCCACCACTCGCCGTTGGTAGCAAAATTGAGCCAGACGAAAATGCCCGCCGCCGCCACTCCAAAGCCGATGCCCCAGACGACGGCGCGCCGTGGCTGGCGGATGAACAGCCAGGCAAAGACGGCAACGACTGTGAACGCGGCCAGCTGCTTGGTGTAGCCCGCCGCGAGCAAGAGTAAGACGCCAAGCAGCAGAATCCAGCGGCGGCGCGTCCTATTGGCGACTTCGTTGACACCGGCCAGCAGAATCACCGCCAGCGTCTCGAACATCACCATCATCATGTGCTGGCGGAACAGCGGGCCAACGTGGTAGATGGTGTTGGAAGCCAGGAACGCCAGCCCGGCCAGAAGCGCAATCCAGCGATTACGGCCCGCGCGATAGACGGCATAGCTGATAGCTGCCGCCGCGATCAAGGTCGCCAGAAACCCCAGCAGACGCCCGTACCAGTAGGCGCTACCCGCCAGCGGCACGAACGGCGCGGCGATCACGTGATAGAGCGGCGGATAATTGCTGGCGTAGAACGGATACACGTCGCTATCACGGAACGGGAATTCGCCGCGACTGAACATGATCGTATCGATCAGCTCAAAGCCTTCGCCCTGATCGTAATCGAAGGGAAACTGCATCAGATTGATAGCATAGGCGACGAAAACGAAAGCCAGAAAGCCGAGCAGGATCGTCGCGACAGCCAGAAGTAGAGTGCGTGGGAGGTGAAGTACAGGTTTGTTAGATCGGGTCATGCAGGATGTTTGCCGAGCGGAATGAGTGTAAGCCCTAGGAACACCAGCAGTAGCATGGCGCCGAGCGCGATGCGCTGTGACGGGCCGATACCACCCTCACGACCGATGTCGAACACATCAATCAGCAGGATAGCAACGAACCCGACTGCCCCCAGGAGCGCAAACAAGAAGCCGAGAAGTCGTTTACTGAAAGTGAAATCATTGCTCAGCATATGAGAGAAGTATAACTTTCTAGTCTTTGAGAGTGCAACTTTCCCCAAAAGGTTGCGTATAATTTTTAAGTCATGCAGGTAATTGGCATCAGCAATGCTCTACGAAGGATCCGTGATGAATGATGAACAGATTCGCCGCCCGGAAGATGCGGAGCGCGTCTCGCGGCTGACAACCGCCATACCGCCGCAAGTCTCTGATGAACCGGCGCAGTCTTCCGGTGATGACGCAGTCGTGCTCGAATACGAGACACGCTATCGCGGTGTTGACGGCGCAAAATCCAAGCGCAAGGGTCTGCCGCGCAGCTACAGCACGTCACGCATCAGCGACGACGAGCGCCTGTGGGCGTCGGTAGCGCACGCGAGTGTGTGGATCACGGCGCTGGGCGGCATTTTCACGATTGGGGCGATTATCCCGGTCAGCATCTTCATCCCGTTGGTGATCTACTTCCTGTTCCGCAAACGGTCTGATTTCGTTGCCTTCCATGCGCTGCAAGCCTTCGTCATCCAACTCCTGGGCACCGTCGGCGCGTTCACATTGTTGATGCTTGGCGGCGCAGTCTGGGGTCTGGGTATGGTGATCGCCGCCATCTCGGTTCTGGTGCTGGTAGGCTTCATCCTCGTGCCTGTGTGGGGCATCGTCGGCGTTGTCCTGCTGCTGGCCGTCGTGGCGCTGCCGCTGGGCATGGTCTTCTACGGAACTATCGCCGCGATCTCGACCTACAAAGGCGACGACTACCGCTATCCGTTCATCGCGCGCTGGGTTGACCGGCAGCTTGCCGGGGGGTTGATGAACACCGCTTAGTTGCGCTTCAATTTTTCAGCACGACATGCTATCCTTCCCGCACCTTTGAAGGGATTCCATCGTCATCAGGAGCGGGAACGATTATGTTGAAGACGCATACGTGCGGCGAGTTACGTCCTTCGCACGCCGGCCAGCGCGTCACCCTGGCCGGTTGGGTGCATCGCCGCCGCGATCAGGGCGGCGTGATTTTCATCGACTTGCGCGACCGTTGGGGCATCGTGCAGGTGGTGATCAATGCCGAAGATGCACCCGAAGCGCACAGCGTCGCCAATCGTGCCCGCAATGAATTCGTCTTGCAGGTCTCCGGCACGGTGCGGATGCGCCCGGAAGGCACAATCAACCCGGATCTGGAGACCGGCCAAGTCGAGGTCGGCGTCGATAACCTCGTTATCCTCAACGAATCGAAAGTCCCGCCCTTTTATCTGAATCAGGATAGCAAGATCGATGAGATGGTACGCATGAAGTACCGCTATCTCGATCTGCGCCGCCCACGGATGCAGCGCAACATCATCATGCGCCATCGCGTCGTCAAGTTCATCCGCGATTACCTGGACGAGCAGGGCTTCGTCGAGGTTGAGACGCCAATCCTGTTCAAGACGACGCCGGAAGGCGCGCGCGATTTTCTCGTGCCGAGCCGTCTCAATCCAGGCACGTTTTATGCGCTGCCGCAAAGTCCACAGCAGCTTAAACAGCTTCTGATGGTCGGTGGTTACGAGCGCTACTTCCAGATCGCCCGCTGCTTCCGCGACGAGGATTTGCGTGGCGACCGGCAACCGGAATTCACGCAGCTTGACCTGGAGATGAGCTTCGTCCAGCGCGAAGACATCATGGACTTGATCGAAGGTTTGATGACCGCCGTCAGCGAGCAGGTGGCGGGCAAGATGCCGCTGTACAAACCGTTTCCGCGCCTGACCTATCACGACGCCATGGAAAAATATGGCAGCGACAAGCCTGATCTCCGTTATGGTCTGGAAGCGGTGGACGTGACTGACATCGCGGGCAAGAGCGCCTTCCCGGTGTTCGTCAATAACGCCGCCGAGGGCAAGCCGATCAAGGTGCTGCGTGCGCCCGGTTGGGCCGGGCAGTTGAGCGGCACCGCGCTGCGCAACGTGGCGGCAGAACTGGAAGGAATGGCGCGGGCGGCAAGTGCGAAGGGGCTGGCCTACATGGCGCTCAGCGAAGGGTTGGATGGCGAGGTCAAAGGCCCCATCGGCAAGCATTTCACCGTCGATCAGAAGATCGCGCTGTTCGAGCGCACCGGAGCACAACCCGGCGACTTGCTGCTGTTCATGTCGGACGAACGCGAGATCGTCTACGCCGTCATCGACGCGCTGCGCCGCCACATCGCTGAGCAGCTTGGCCTGATCGACCCAGACGTGGTCGCGTTCTGCTGGGTGATCGACTTCCCGATGTTCTATTGGAACGAGGAAGAACAGCGCTGGGACCCGTCGCAGCACATGTTCACGCTGCCAGTCCCGGAAGACATCCCGCTGCTCGATACCGATCCGGGCAAAGCGCGCGGCTCACAGTACGATCTGGCGTGCAATGGCTATGAGGTGGCGGGGGGCAGCATCCGTATCCACCGGCGTGAGATTCAAGAGAAGATCTTCCCGCTGATCGGCCAGACGCTCGAACATGCACGCGAGCAGTTCGGGCACATGCTGGAGGCATTCGAGTATGGCGTGCCGCCGCACGGAGGGATCGCGTCAGGCATCGACCGGCTGGTGATGGTGCTGCTGGGCGAGCCGAACATCCGTGAGGTGATCGCCTTCCCCAAGACCCAGCAAGGCTCAGATATCATGGCGCACTGCCCGACCCCGCCGGAGCAAAGCCAGCTCGACGAACTCTGGCTGCGTGTGGTCGAACCAGTGAAGCAGCGGTAGAGGCAAGCCGGTGGCTTGCCCGTGCGCTAACGACGAGACGATCCGGCAGACGAACAGAAAACACAGAGGTAACAAAAAACTCTGGAAGTATCCAGAGTTTTTTCTTGCATGGTGATGGCAGGATTTGAACCTGCGACCTATTCATTATGAGTGAATCGCTCTAACCGCTGAGCTACATCACCATAAAAAATAGCGGGGGGAGGATTCGAACCTCCGGCCTCCGGGTTATGAGCCCGACGAGCTGCCACTGCTCTACCCCGCAATATGCTGAGCATGGTATCACCGCGCGCTAGCCGTGTCAACGGTGACTTGCCGGGATTGTGATTTCTTACACAGGTCTAATGAGAGGGTTGATGGCAATTGGCCTTCGGCTTTTGGCTCATGCTTTCTAGAGTGCCAATAACTAACGCGCACGGCAAGCGGATGACCTCAGGCGTCGTCAGCGTCGATGGCGGCCTGGGTCAGCAACTGCACCTGAGCCAGGTTCGCGCCGCGCGCCTGTATCAGGCGCAGATAGCGCTTCTGGAACTGCATCGTCGCGTAGGCAGTGAACTCGTCGAGCAGCAAGCCAAAGGGCACCGGATCGTAGAGCGCGAACACTTCCTCAATGATGCCCAGCGCAGGCATGAGCAGCGTATTCATGGTCGTTTCGGCGACCGTCCAGAGCGAATCGTCCTCTGCGATCAGGCGCGAGATCAGGTAGATACCGTAGGCGATGTGCCGCGATTCGTCCTGCTTGAGATAGGCGATGCCCTGCGTCTGGCCGGGCATCAGACTGTTGCGGCTGAGCATCGAATGATAGGCGTGGTAGCCCGTCTCAGCCAGCACGCCTTCGACGATCATGTTGTAAGTGACTGACGCACGCACCTGAGCGGCAGGCGATGGATCGTCCAGAAGCGCGCCGAGCGCCACCGGCAGCGCATCGTGAAAGATCGTGCGGTAATTAGCGGTGTGATAATGCGTCAGGCTGCCTTCGACGTGCGCGACTTCATCGAGAAAGCGGCGGAAGAAATCGGTGTGCTTGGCCTCCTCCCAGAGAAAGGTCGTGAGATACATCTCTTCTTCGATGCGCCCCTCGCGCGCGATGGTCATGATCAAGGGCAGCAGATCGAGGGTGACAGCCTCCTCGCCCGCCTGGAAGAGCGCGGTCAGGCGCAGGATGACATCTTTCTCGTCGACCTTGAGACCATCCCAGTCGAGGCGGTCGCGGGTGAAATCGATGTCGGTCGGATTCCAGATGCCGAGGCGCTTGGCCTTCTCGAACAGGCGCATCGGCGGGCTGGTGCGATCCAATCCCCGGCTAACGGTCGCAAATTCGCGTTCAGGCATCGGCGTCATGTTCATGGCCTTTCACACTCGGCGCTTTTATCGCATGTAGCTGTGTACGCCAGCCACATCGGGCCTCCTCTTTCGGCGCGACAACTATCGGGATGAGGATAACAGCATCTCCCATTCCACGCACCATGCGGTACAATACGCACTCAAGAACTGACGTTCTAATCTATAAGGGTTGCAGCGATGCCCAAGTTTGAACTCGTCTCCGAATTCCACCC
>JAHDWN010000082.1:2890-7464 GCA_023382675.1 Anaerolineae bacterium | reverse complement strand
AGTCGGATGAGATCGCTCCATGAACATACAGGTCAAACCTAGTGCCGGTAGTTGCAGAGCCTTCAGCATCCCGCACAGCCAGATATATCTCATTGTCGGGAATTCCGTCTGGTTCGTACTCACAACGCTGCAATTCACCTGCTCGCGGTACGCTGCGATAGTCGCCAATCTGTTGCAGTTGCGATCTGGAAATCACAACCTCCACCTGTTGCTGTCCCTGTATGGCGTCGCCTATAATCGGCGCGAACGTGTTTGTGTCGTTCGGATTGCAGCTCCCGAGTACGATCAGGCTGAAGCTTGCGCTCGGGTCTTCCCACATTAGCGTGACGCGAACGACTTGGCTTTTGTCAACAGCTACGGACAATGTGTCTTGTGCGTCACCCATGACATTCGGATCGTCAAACCTGTGCAACGGTGAGCCCAGTGTGCCACCACCTGAGAACCTGCCCGGATAGTAGCCCGCCCCGAGATTGCCCGCCGAGTTAATCCACAGAACACCAAATGTATTGACCGCCTGCCGCACAATGTCGCGATAGGATTCGGGGTTTGTTGTGATCACGTTGCCCGCATGCACGATCACATCAACATCGGCAGTAATCAGCGCTTCAACCGATGACGCAAATGTCTCAGCATCAATAGCTCGGGCAAGGATATACTCGGCTTGGGGCGCGATAGTCAGCAGCACCTCAAGCACCTTGGTGCCGTGATAGGCCTCGGTGGACTGAGCAGCGGGGAGGTCGACAGCAAGCTGTTCAAGTGGCTGGGCCAACTTGATGCGCTCCGGTGCAACGCCCGTATCCGCAATCAGGTCATCCACCCCGTCGAAGCGGGCGTCCAAAACGCCAACCCGCACACCTTGCCCGAAATGCCCCTCCATGTGCCATGCATCGACACCGATTTCCGTCAGAATGTCCTGTATCGGGCGATAGTCTGGTTCAGGCACACCCCAGAATGGAACCCTACACCCAAGTGGGTTCAGAGTTGATTGACGCATGTTGAACAACACATAGGAAGCATTATGACGCACAATCCAGTGGGCGTTATCAGGCGTCTTGCCAACGAATTCTATGAGTGAACCTACTGGGATAATGTAGCTTTCAATCTCGCTGGCCCCATAATCGGGATGGCGCTCTACCGAGATTGCCGAATCCAGGATGATTTCGCAGGCATTCAAGTCTTGTGACAACGCTGGTTGCAGCACAAATAGAAGTAATACTAAGATAGTAAACCGCATGTGGTTTCGAGGACTGGACATAGCGAACTCGATATAATCTCTAATACTTCACTACAATAATATAGTGAATTTTGGTCATCAACCAAGGAAACCCATCACCCATCAGGGTCTCAAACTGGCAAGGTTGCCGGTTTCACTGCTTCTGCTATACTGCCTTTATCTCCATGTCCCCCGAACGACGGCAGAAGATCGAATTTGCGCCAGAGATGGTGCAAGCTTATGCTGCTACGTTCATCCCCCGCTATGATCGTTACCCCATCCAGAAACCAGACGGCAATTACCTAGCGCTTAAGCGTCCGCTGCATCTGTCCATCATTGAAGGACATCTCAAAGGTCTTGTGACCATCGGTGCGTATGCGCTGAGTGAACAGAGTCAAGCCTCGTGGGTTTGCTTTGACGCCGACCAACCTGACGACTGGCAAGCGCTCATCGGCCTGTCGCAGTTCCTGGACTATGAGTGTGTGCAATCGTATCTGGAACAGTCGCGTCCGGAACGCGGCGGACATCTGTGGCTGTTTCTGCCCACTCCCCTCCCCGGTGTTGATGCTCGACGATTCGGCAAGCAACTGCTTGCCGGCATGAACCTGTCCCATATTGAACTCTATCCGAAGCAGGATGCACTCCGAACGGGTCCCGGTTCGCTGGTACGCCTGCCGCTTGGTATTCACCGACTCACCGGACGGCGGTATCCGTTCATCAACGCCGATGGCTCGCTGCTCGCGCCGACAATCCGTGAGCAGGTCGCCATGCTGGCGGATCCGGAGCGGATGCCGAAGGATTACATCACCGAGGTTTTGAATCGCGTGCCGCCTGCAGAACCCGTCTTCCCCACTCGTCCATTCAGACCGCCGCCGAAAAATCGCATCGTCGGCGCAACGCCCTCAGAACGGATCAAGAATTGTATCAGCGTGCATGATTTCATCTCGCAGTACGTCGAGCTTAATAAGAACGGCAAAGGGTTGTGCCCGTTTCACGACGACCACGTCTACTCGTTCGGCGTGAATGAGCAAGGCAACTACTGGCACTGCTTCGCGGGCTGTGGCGGCGGCTCGGTGATCGACTTCTGGATGCGCTGGCGCAAACTCAATGGTCAGGATGACAGTTTCACCGCCACCATCACCGACCTGGCAAAGATGCTTCTCTGAGATCGTGTACTGCCTTGCAAGGGCTGTTTCGCCCCGCTCCCCTACTTGGATGACTCCCTAACCCTGCCAGGGCATTTCAGAGGCTCAGAGCAGGGTGCCTGTTTTCGTTGTTGACAGATGGTCGGCGGATGTGATTATGTGAAGAGTGGGACAACAACTGTCCCAGTTATGACCCAGAACATACCCCGCAAACTCACCGCCGAAGAACTGGTCAAGTTCTACGTCCCGCGCAGCCTGAAGCGTCAACTTCAGGAACTGGCCGCCTCACGTAATATCGCATTGTCAGCCATGCTACGTCTCGTCGTGTCGGAGTACATCAAGACACGCCAATAAACAACCTATGGTCATTTCCGTCGTCAATCAAAAGGGTGGTGTCGCCAAAACCACCACATCGATCAACCTCGCTGCCGGACTGGCGCTCGAAGGATACAAGGTGCTGCTCATCGACACTGATCCGCAGTGCAACGCCACTCAAGTGTTCATCCACCCCGAGATTGAGATCGGGCTGGACAAATCGCTCTACAGCGTGCTCATGAAGTTCGCGCCGCTCACTTCCGTTATCCGCAAGACCCAGTTTGCCAATTTGGGGTTCGTGCCCTCACACATCCGCCTATCGAGCGCTGACCTCGAACTGGCACAGGCGCTCGATAATCGAAGTGCGCGCCTGAAGCGTGCGGTCGACGAAATCAAAGCGCAATACGACTACATCGTCATCGACAATCCCCCATCGCTGGGACTGCTGACGATCAACTCGTTCGTCGCCAGCGACAAGCTGATCATCCCGGTCTCGACCGCCTACTTCGCGTTGACCGGATTGGATCAGCTGCAAGAAACGATTGCGATGGTGCAGCAGACCCGGCTCAATCCCGATCTGTCAATCCTCGGCGTGCTGTGCACGTTCGCCGATCACACCCTCGTCTCACGCGATGTCGAAAAGCAACTGCGCAACTTTTTTGGCGAACTGGTTTTCAAGACCACCATCCCCAAGAACGTCGCCCTGGAAGAAGCGCACTCGCGGCATACGCACGTCTTCGCCCATGCCCGTCGGAGCGGCGGCGCTGCTGCCTACAAGGTGCTGATCAAGGAGGTGCTGGCGCGATGAAACGCTCTGGTCTGGCCGATAGCCCTTTCTTCACGCTCAATCCTGAACAGGAGGTGCGTCCGTCGTTGCCTGCGCCCCACTCCCCTGTTGAGCATATTCGCAGTTTGTATGGGTCTCCCGTTCAAACGCACGAACGCACGAATGAACAAACGCACGAACGTGCAGATGCACAAACGAACGTTCGCACGAGTGAACGCTTGAACGAACGGGCGAATGAACAGGTGAACGATCGTGCAAACGAACGGGCGAACGAACGCACGGACGCACGAACGCCCGAACGTGCGGATGAACGCCGTATCAAACGCTACAGCTACGACATCTTTGTCGATCAGGCAGAGGCGATTGACGCGCTGTGCTTGAAATGGAAGAAAGAACGCGGCAAGCATGTCGGCAAAGGTGAAACCCTGCGCGAACTTCTGGATACCGCACTCAAGGCGCACAAGTGAACGAATGAACGTTCGCACGAACGCACGAAAACACATTCGTTCAAGTGTTCAAATGCACGAATTTAGCGCCGCTTGACGATCCAAACCCAATCTGCTTATGTAGAAGTACCAGCCAGTGAGTAGGGGAGTGTGATCGGAGAAAACCGAACCGATGATTGCCGAGCAGTCGGCAAATGCGGGGAGCAGTGGGACACGAGCCACCATCACCCAGGGGAAGCCCGAACACCAAAGCTGGCCGGTCGGCGCTCGTAGCGACAACGGCTACGTCGAGCTTCAGGGCGGCAAACGAGCAACTGAGCCTTGAGAGAACTGCACAGCGTCGGGTTCAGATTGCACACGCCGGATAAGGCAACAAGAAACACACTATCTATATTCTTGTTTAGCTTAAAAAGCGCAGTCGCGCAAGCGACTGAAGTGTTCAATCAGGGGGCGCTGTGTCCGGGGGCGACAGCCCATAGCAGATATCCACATACTGTATCAATCCCGCTCATACAGGTGAACACCATTGGTGAACGAGTACAGGATGTTGATCGCCTCTGTACCCGTTGACCACCCCAACAGAAGCCCCGCTTTCACCCAGCGGGGGAAGCGACGGGCACAAACCGGATCGCACCGCATCCCGCCGTCGCCGAAGAGACGTGTCCCGT
>JAHDWN010000082.1:0-2880 GCA_023382675.1 Anaerolineae bacterium | reverse complement strand
TGGCTTTCTCCCGTTCTGACGGGACAAGCGGCGCAGCGGACAGACACCCCCTCCCACTCGGCGTGCCACCCGCGTGCCGGACTTGCGCCTGGCGCTTGCGCGCAGTCACAAGCCCGGCTGCCCCTCGCACCGCCCCTGACTTGGCACACCCACTGTCTGACTACCGTCAGACCATCCCTTCCGTTTCACGTTACGGGCTGTTGGGGTGTGCGGCGGCAGTGGTGCCCTCGCGTTGCTCGGCGGACGCGGCGACGGATGGGACAAGCCCACCCGTCTCACGCTTGCTCGGGGCAGCCGGACTCCGTCCAGCACGCGGTCGGCGAATTTGTGGCTGGCGCGCGTCTATGCACTTGGCGATGGACTTGCAGCAGCGGAGATTATCCGATCCTCATCTGCGCTCAGGAAGCCCCTTATTTGTGGTGTGTGGCGCGTCCGCGAGCTTACGTGCGAAGCCTCCACGCTTACACACTCACATCTACCAACCCACTCAAGAATGACCTCTCTAAGCCCTTTTATGCCCCTTTACGCCCCCATATACGCGTGAGACGATGCGACGTACGTGAAAGCATGAATGCGGGCGCCTACGGTTACATATGCGGTTTCAGTTACCGTACTCTCAAACTGTCATGATCGGCGTTAAATTCCCCAAAATGATCGGTTGAAAAATCCCCAGGGAGTAAGCTGCGATGCACTTTACAGGCGTGGTGAGTCTGGCAGTGCATCGGAGAGGAAGATGCTCAACCTGGAGGAACGGTTCATGATTTGGGAAATGCGACGGAAAGGGCTGTCCATCAGTGCGATAGCGCGTCAGACAGGCCGAGACCGGAAAACGATCCGCAAAATCATCGCGACTGGAGTGCAAGCGCCAAGACGGCAGAGGAAGAAAAAGACGACAAAGCTGTCAGCCTATGAGAGCTACCTGCAGCGGCGAATTGGGGAAGGGGTGCTGAACACGCGCAAGCTGCTGGTCGAATTGAAAGCGCGCGGCTACCAGGGCGGACTGACACAATTGATACGCTATGTGCAGCCGTATCGGACGTCGCGCGACGAGCGGGCAGTGATGCGCTTCGAGACCGAGCCAGGCGAACAGGCGCAGGTGGACTGGAGCCATTTTGGCAGTCTGATGTGCGAAGGCAGAGCGCAACGGCTGTATGGGTTCGTGATGACGCTGGGCTATTCGCGGATGACCTATCTGGAGTTCACGACCCGGACCGACATCACGACCTGGCTGCGCTGCCACCAGCATGCCTTTGACTACTTCAGCGGGGTCCCACGCGAACTGCTCCATGACAACTTGAAGACCTCGGTTTTGAGCCGCGGTGCGGGGGACACACATCTGTCCTATGCTGCATACGCCTGAACAAACGACGATTGACCTGCACGTGCCGCTGTTGGATGAGCCGTGAGAACACGCCAGTTCCGCTGTGCGTGCTGCACGTTGACAGGTGTCTCATGCACATGCTATGGTGCAAGCACATGATACGTACTACTCTGC
The DNA here is from genome assembly GCA_023382675.1 of Anaerolineae bacterium. Classification (GTDB taxonomy): domain Bacteria; phylum Chloroflexota; class Anaerolineae; order Aggregatilineales; family Phototrophicaceae; genus Flexifilum. Next base: position 1,385 of record JAHDWN010000082.1, on the reverse strand, counting down.
TCTTGCCAGCCCCGCTTCACCAACAACTCGTCGCCGTCTCACGGCAACAAGGCCGCAGCCTGTCCGAGCTGGCGCGTGACTTGCTTCATCGCGGCTTGACCGACAGGCAGTCCGAGCAGCGCCAGCGCACTTATGCCCTGCTCAGGCAGATGCGCGGCGGCGGTACCTCGCTTCCGGAAACAGCACATCTCAGCAATGACGAACTCGTCTATGGTGTGAGTGCCACAGCCGACAATGTATGAAACACCCTGATAGCTATGATGGATTGGTCGATACCGACCTCTTCGTCGCCAACTACCTGACCGATGACCCCAACCATGAACGCGCCGTCCAGCTTTTCGACAAAGCAGAGGTGGATGGGCTTAACCTGGTGACGACCAACCTGGTCATCCTTGAAACCGCGACAGTGCTCAGCCACCGCAGTGGACAGACGCTTGCAGGGAAATTTATCGACATTACTCTGAAGGAAAGCGCCTTCCCCTGCATTCGCATCTCCGAAGCGCTGGAAGCAGAAACCATTGACCTCTTTCGCAGGCAGACGAAGAAAAAAACCAGCATGGTCGATTGCTCGAACGTGGTCGCTATAAAGCGCTACGACATCCAGTTGGTCTTCGCCTTCGACGCCTTCTACTGGAAAGACCAGCAGCTGAAAGCTGCTTTTCAAGCATTATGACAGAGTGGCAATCAGCGGCAATTTATGCTCGCCGCCGAGGTACTCCCAGATGGGTGCGGTCAGGATGTTCTCCCCCAGCGCCTGCTTCATGGTTGTGAACCGGTACTGGCGGTCGCCAGCCGAATTCTGTGTTGTTCAATAACATCGATGCACTTCAACACGTGAGCGATACCCCTGTGACCAGAGTTCGCGTACAAGGGTCGCCATGGTTTTCGGCTGCCATTGTTTGTCCATGAGTGGTTGGTAATCCGGGCGAGCGAGCAGTTCTTGTAACTCGATATTGCCTACTTGGTAAATCCGGCCACTGAACTGGGGCGAATTCGTGGCAGTGAGGCCTACGAGGGACCAGCCGGCGCGAAAGCGCGTGGCGTAGGTGAGGAACCAGTCGGTCCCGCTGGCCTGCAAATGAAAATGAACCACCGCCAAAGCGTTCTCGAAAGGGACATCAACTCTCAGACGCGGCAGCGTTTGTTCTAGAAAACGACTGAGCGCCTCCTCCGACGAGAAAGATTGAGTTGGTGCAAAATGAGGTGTATTCATATTGTTTATTATTATATAATATTATATGTTCACTGGTCAACTACCTATCGTTCCACAATGTTTGGGCTCCCATTCCGACTATTCAACTCTACATACGATCCGTTCAGTCCGTTGGGGTGTCAAGATCGGGATAAAAATCCCCAAAATGATCGGAATAAGAATCCCCAGCTCA
>JAHDWN010000081.1 GCA_023382675.1 Anaerolineae bacterium | reverse complement strand
CGAGGCGCGCGTCTCTGCGCATGTGATTCAAGATTCGTACGCCGGATACAGTCGGAAGGTTGAGATCCAGTACGACGACATGCGGTGTCATCTCCGCCAACGCATCCAATGCTGCCTGACCATCGTCAATCACCGTCGTTTCGTAACCACCTGCCTTCAGGACTCTGGAAAAGATGTCTGCAATAATCCGGTCATCTTCAACGATCAACGCAAATGGCTGGGTCATGAAACCGGCTCCTTAGCTTTGAGGAGAGGGAGCAAAACGGTGAACATACTACCTGCGCCCGGCGTGCTCTTGACCTGAATTTCCCCGCCCATGACCTCAGTTAAATCCTTGGCAAAGGCGAGGCCCAGGCCATGCCCTCTACGACCATCGGGCAGATTGTCCTGGGCGAGTTGATAAAACGGCTCGAAGATTGCATTCAGCGCTTCAGGCGCAATGCCGACGCCGGTATCTTGCACGGACATCGCCCACGTGTCTTCGGTCGTGCGTGTGAGGCGAACCTTGATTTGTCCGCCCTTGCGCGTGAACTTGATGGCGTTGCTCATCAGATTCTGCAAAATCTGGGCCAGCCGGTCGAGATCGCCTTGCATTTCCAACGGCAGATTCGCATCGACTTCGATGCCACAGGATAACCCTTTGTTCTCGGCCAGCACCTGCGCTGAAGTAAAGCGATCGACCAATTCCTGCAACGCGAAGGGCTTCTGTTTGAGACTGAGCTTGCCATCCTGCAGGTTTGTTTGATCGATGAGCTGACGGATCAGCTTGTCCAGATCTTTCGCTGCGGTTTTGATGTCGCCGACTGGTTCCGTCTGCTCGCCATTGAGCTTGCCATACGATCCCATCAGCAGCAAGTCTGCGTAACCGGCGATCACGCTCAGTGGCGTGCGCAAATCATGGCTGATTTTACCGAGCATTTGTGTCTTGTACTGGCTGGCTTGCAGTGCCTCGTCGCGTGCTTCAGCCAGTGCAAGCTCGTTCTGCTTGCGCTCAGTGATGTCGTGTAATATCAGGACGGTGCCGACTGCCTGCGCGTTGGCTGCATCCAGCGTTGTTATGCGGACATCGAACCAGCGTGTAGCGGCGCTGCCATTGAGGATCTCTGCCTTGATTTCGCTCGCCCCGTCGCCATCGTGCAGCAGCGTTTGCAGCCCGGCCAGGTTCGGCGGAACGACCTCCGCCAGCGCTTTGCCCACCATCGATGAGGCAGCATCGCCAACGAGTGTCCTGGCGGCGGGATTGCTCATGGCGATTCGATGCTCGCTATCCAGCACAAGCACGGGATCTGGCAGTTGGTTAAAGACTTTTTGCAGCGCAATCGGTACGAGATCAAGCAGGTCGTAGCGGAAGATAGTCCAGGCCAACACCAGCAAGCTGATGCTGAAGGCAAACGGCGTCAGATCGACCGGCAGGTCAACCAGCTGCAAGACAAACATGACGTTCGCGATCCAGGGGACAATCACGCCGAGCACCAGAAGAGTTGCTTGCGCGCGATGTTTCGCATACGTTCGCCGGGCACTCAGAATGAGCAGGACGTTGCTGTAGGAGATGAGGAGATAGGAGTACACCGTATGCACCCAGAACCAGAGGCCATAATCTGACCGCAATTCCGGCACAACACCGCTGGTATCCAGATACCGGCGCACGTACATCAGATGGTGAAATTCATTGGTCAGGTTCAGGATGATCGTGACCGAGGGTATCGCCAGTAGCAGCAGGATTGTTTGCCGGTTCAGCCATCGACCTTTGCCGACATACTGGGCAGTGAACGCCCACCATACCGCCGGCAAAAGCGTGATTCCCACCATGTTGACGCGGGCGAACACGTCTTTGGCCTCAAGCCCGTCCGCAGCGTAATAGACAATCGTCAACAGCGCCCAGAGGCCCATGAGCACACATGTCAGGCCAAAGGTGATGGCAGCCTCGATCTTGCGTTTGCGCCAGCTATATATCGCCAGCACGACCGCCTCGATAACCGTCAGGATCAGAAGAATAATGAAGGGCGCAATTTGCTCTGAAAGACCGCTCACAGTGTACCTCGCGTGTTGTGTTCACATCGCCAAAGAATTATGAATTTAGACTATCATGAATCTATGAATGCATTACGAAACGTTCTGGCGATCGGCCTCGCAAGTTCAGCGCCAGGTCGCTTGTTGCCACTCTACGTTCAATTCACGATTGAATTTCGCCCACCTTCTGCTAGAGTGTTAAGTACAGCAAAAGGTAACAGACAGCAGGCGGACGATGCATTGGGCGCTTGCGGCGATGATATTGACGGTGGTGCTACTGATGGCGTCGAACAACGCGCGGAAACTCCCCTGGATCAACAAGATGCGCCGCCTTCGCACGGGCAGTGCATCCACTGATTGGATGGCTCCTGAGCACGTGGTCGAGAAAGTGCAGGCAGATTATCTGGCGGCGTTAGATTGGCTGCAAAACAGCCAGACCTTGCCCTTTCCGCAGCATTGGCGTCAGGCTGCCGATTGGCTTGCCGGGCCGTTTCTACGCCGCTATCAACAGCTTCTGCTGCGCCAGCGCAGTGATCGCTCGGTGCCCATCTACGGCGTCCTCCGCGCCGATCACCAGCTTGAGGTGCGCGGCTTCTCCAAGGATGGCCGCCGCTGCTGGTTGATCGACCGGCAGTATGACCGCCGCATGGCAACCTATGACCGGCGCACGCACGAGCGGCTGGTGACGCAGGACATGGGCAGCGGCGCGATGGTGATCGTCATGGTCTATGCGCCGGAGGACAGCCGCTGGAAGTTCGAGGCGCAGATTCAGCAGTTGCCGCAGGGCTGGGAACGCCGCCAACATTTCGCGTTCGTGTCTGAGCAGGAAGCGCTGCCCCGCCGCATCGGGCGCGACATCTGATCTCCCCAAAGATAGACAAGATGACAGATACCGTTTTTGTCACCGGGGGCACCGGCTTTCTCGGACGCCACCTGATCGCTGCGCTGTGCCGCGCCGGTTACGCCGTGCGGGCGCTCGTGCGCAATCCGGATGAGCACCCCTGGCTGAGGCATTATCCGAATACCACCGTTGTTCAGGGGGACGTGACGGATGCGCGCGCGGTCGCACAGGGCATCGCCGGCAGCCGCTACACCATTCATGCCGCCGGGTTGTTCCGCTTCTGGGGCGATGCCGCGTCGTTCGAGGCGATCAACGTCGGCGGTGCAGAGACAGTCATGGCGGCGGCGCACGCGGCGGGCTGTGAGCGCATCGTCCACATCTCGACCGTCTATCTGATCGGCACGCCGCCCGACAACCAGATCATCGACGAAACCTATCCACCCAGGCCCGCCGATCCGTATCAGCAGAGCAAGCTGCGGGCCGAGCAGACGCTGATGAGCTATGCGGAACGCGGCGCGCCGGTGATCGTGCTGCGTCCGGGCGCGTTCTACGGGCCGCTGGGGCATTACGCCTTCAACCGGCTGTTCTTTCGCGATCCGATGCGCGGCCTGATCATGCAGCTTCACGGTGGGCGCTACATCATCCTGCCGGTGTACGTGGCGGACGTGCCCCAGGCGGCGATTCTCGCGCTCACCCGTGGCCGCCCCGGCGAGTTCTACAATATCTGCGATACGCCCATCGCGCACAAAGATGCCTTCGACATCGTCTGCGCCGAAGCCCGGCTCTGGTATCCGCGCCTGACGCTGCCCGATTGGACGGGCATTGCGGCGGCTCATGCGCTGGAGGGGCTGTCGGCCATCACCCACCGCGAACCCTTCTATCCACTTAACCTGCGCTCGTATGTGTATAATTACTGGCGCGTTTCGGGCGATAAGGCGCGGCGCGAGCTGCAATTCACACCCACGCCATTCCGCGAGGGGGCGCGGCGCACCATCGCCTGGTATCGCTCCGGCATGCCGGAGATGCCCGAAGATGTCTCGTGCTGATGCACGCGATTGCACCTGAAACAAACAGCTAAAAGCTCAACATATGCTCGATCAAGTCAAAATCTATGTCAGAAGTGGCGATGGCGGCGCGGGCGTCGTCGCCTGGCGGCGCGAGAAATTTGTGCCCAAGGGCGGCCCCGCCGGCGGTGATGGCGGGCGCGGCGGCGATGTCGTCCTGCGCGTCAAACACACGCTGAACACGCTCTCGCCCTTTGGTCGCAAAATCCATTTCAAGGCCGCGCACGGCCAACCAGGGCAGGGCAGCCGCAAGACTGGCGCCAGCGGCAAAGCCATGATCATCGATGTGCCGCCGGGGACGATTGTCCGCGATGCCGACACCGGCGAGGTGCTGGCCGATCTGGTCGAGCGCGACGAAATGGTCGTCGTCGCCCCTGGCGGGCGCGGCGGGCGCGGCAACCAGCATTTCGCTACCTCCGCCCGACAAGCGCCGCGCATCGCCGAAAAGGGCGAGCCGGGTGTCGAGCGCTGGCTGATCCTGGAACTCAAGCTGATCGCGGACGTTGGCATTGTCGGCGTGCCCAACGCGGGCAAATCGACGCTGCTCTCCGTCATCAGCAACGCGCGCCCGAAGATCGCCGATTATCCGTTCACTACGCTCGAACCCAACCTCGGCGTCGTCATCTATGACGACAGCGATCTGGTCGTCGCCGATATTCCGGGCTTGATCGAAGGCGCGCACATGGGCGTCGGCCTGGGCCATGCGTTCCTGCGCCACGTGCAGCGGACGCGCTTCCTGGTGCATCTGATCGATGGTTCCAGCGAAGACCCGATTGCCGACTACAACCAGATCAACGTCGAACTGGCGCTGTATGACGACCGGCTGAAAGAGCGCCCGCAGATCGTCGCCTTCAACAAGATGGATCTGCCGGATGCGCAGGCGCGCTGGAAAGACATCGAACCCAAACTGCGCAAGCTTGGCGTCGAAGCGATGCCGATCTCCGGCGCGGCGCAGCAGGGCGTGGACAAACTGATCCAGAAGATGTTCGCGCTGGCGGCGACGCTGCCCAGGCAGACACCGACTGTCGAGACACCGGTCTACACGCTGACCGATGACGTGCCGTTCACGGTCGAACGCGAGGGCGAGCACGCCTACCGGGTCAGCGGCAAACGCATCGAACGCGCGGCAGCCATGACCTACTGGGAATACGACGAGGCCATTTACCGCTTTCACCGCATTCTGGACGCCATCGGCGTGACCGCAGCGCTGCGCGAGGCGGGCGTCCAGGAAGGTGATACTGTCTATATCGGCACCCACGAACTGGAGTGGTCGGATTGACAAGACGCATCGGCGTGCTCGGCGGCACCTTCGACCCTCTTCACATCGGCCATCTCATCCTGGCGGATTTCGCCGCGGACTGGCTCGATCTTGAACAGGTGCTGTTCGTCCCGGCAGGCGACCCGCCGCACAAACACGGCGAGATACGCGCGTCTGCCGAGCACCGGCTCGCTATGCTCGAACTTGCGATCGACCACGACCGCCGCTTCGTCATCTCACGGGCGGATCTGGATCGTCCCGGCCCGCATTACGCGGTCGATATGCTCAAGATCATCAAGGCGGAGCAGCCGGATGCCGAGCTGTATTTCGTCATGGGCGGCGACTCGTTGCGCGATCTGCCGACCTGGAGCCGGCCAGAGGAATTTATTCGCCTGTGCAAGCTGGCGGTGATGCAGCGCCCGAACATTCACGTCCACGGCCACATGCACGATGCGGTGCTGCCCGATCTGGCTGAGCGCGTCATCTTTATCGACGCGCCCTTGATCGGCATTGCCGCCCGCGACATTGCCCGCTGGATCGCCGAAGGGCGCAGCGTTCGCTATCTAATGCCGCCGAAAGTGCTGGCCTATATCCAAGACCACGGATTATACCGATGACAAAAGCTTCCCGTACCAGAGCGCCCTGGTTCGCAGTTGGCGTGCTGGCGCTCTGTTTTGCCTGGCTGATCGTTTCGCCTGCCACCGCCCAGGAGCCTGCGCCGACGCTCGTACCGCCGACGCTCGTGCCCCAGCCGCAGGATGCGCTGATCGACGCGCTGCCCTCGGAGAGCGGGGTCGCCCGCATCCAGCGCGACGCGAAAGTCCGCATCGGCATTCTCTACAACGAACCGCCGTTCGGCGTGCTCAATGAGCGCGGCGAAGTCAGCGGCTTTGACGCTGATCTGGGACGCGCGCTGGCGGAAGCCTGGGGCGTCGAACTGGAGTTCGTGCAGGTGACGCGCCAGACCGCGCTCGATATGCTGGTCGCCGGTGAAGTCGATCTGCTGCTGGCGGCGCTGCCGCACATGCGGGCGCTGGATGCGCGCGTCGAATTCAGCCAGGCGTATTACCCGACCGATCAGGCGATGCTCGTGCGCGAGGACGACGGCGCAGCGACACTGGCGGATATGGCGAACCGCCGGGTGGGTGCGGTTGTCGCCACGCGCGCGGAAGAAGCCGTCGCCTATTGGCAGCGGCGCAGCGGCATCACGGTCACAGTGCAGACATACCTCACCATCGATCAGGCGATTGTCGCGCTGGTCAATAACGAGGTCGATGGCGTGGTCGCCAATCGTATCCGCGTGGTGCGCGCGCTGACGCAGCCGGGCATCGCGCGCCTGCTCGACGAGCCGGTCATGCCCGAACCGTATGCCGTCGCCGTGCGCAGGCAGGATGTCAACCTGCGCGATCTGGTCGATAAGACCCTGCAATTTCTGGAAGCGAGCGGCAAACTCAACGACATCCACCGCGCTAACTTCAACAACGCCGCCTTTCCGGGCGAGGGCTGGATCAACTGGGCGAACGTCGGCGATGAAGCGCCGCGCCCGGATCAGTTTGGCGGCGATATGCCGTTCCCGACGCAGTACGTCATTCCGCGGATGCAGGGTGATAGCACACTGCGCGTCGCCGGGCTGAGCGAACTGCCTGATGACGCGCCGGAAAGCGACCGGCGCATGAACGCGAGCGGGCGCGCCATCGTCGAGGCGATGGCCGGGCGCTGGGGCGTCAACGTCGTCTATGTCGATGGCGGTGTCGACCAGGTAGCGAACGGCGCGGCGGATCTGGCCGCCGGGGTACAGGCCGATTGGAATCTGGCCGGGCAGGTGGATTTCACCGATGCCTACACCATGCGCGGCGAAATGCTGATGGTGCCCGCCAACAGCGGCATCAACGGCTTTGCCGACCTGCGCAGCCGTATTGTCGGTGTCTTCGCCGACGAACCGGACGCCGCCGACCGGGTCGCGCAGTTGGCGCAGAGCCAGAGTGCCATCGTCCGCAACACCTTCAGCATCCTGCGCGAGCAGGACGCCGCCTTCGGGATGCTGGTTGACAACAACTACAACGCCGTCTTCGGCGACAGCGTGCGCCTGCTGCCGCACGTCCAGGCCCAACCGGATCAAGTGCGCCTGATCGTGGGCAGCGACGGCCAGCCGTTCTGGTACAGCCGCCGCTATCTGCATTTCGCCGTGCCGCGCAATGACATCGACTTCCGGCTGCTGGTCGAATACACGTTGCAAGAACTGGCGCTGGATGGCACGCTCGCCTCGGCGCTGGATAATGTCGTGCCGGGTGATGAGTTGCCGCCCATCGACATCTGGCCGGGCAGCAGCGAATACCTCGGTTACAACCTGGCGTTCCGAGGTTGAAGCATCAGGCTTACACATTTGTGCAAGTGGGGTGAAACGGGTACAATGCTACGTATTGAAAATTTGAAATATACTGTAAGTAGATACGGCATCTAGCCCCAGTATCACCAAAATCAGGATTGTCCGATGAATGACCAGACGCACGATAACGGCGGCCCCGCTGATGATAATCTGCGCAGCGTGCATCACAGCATGTTGGATGGGTTGGGACAACTCGCCGATTATTTCGGCTTCAGCAAGGTCATCGGGCAGCTCTACGGCGCGATGCTCCTGAGCGATAAGCCGCTGTGTCTGGACGATCTGGTCGAGCAGCTTGACATCTCCAAGGCCAACGCCAGCATGAATATGCGCACGCTCGAAAACATGGGCATGGTGCGCCAGGTCTGGGTGCGCGGCAGCAGCAGCCGCCGCAAGTTCTACGAAGCCGAGACCGACTTCTGGCAGATCATCAGCAACGTGCTCGCCGGGCGCGAAATGCGCGATCTCGAACGCGCCATCACGACGATGGACGAGAGTATCGCCCGTCTGCGCGCGACCGCCGATGACATGGATGAGCGCGATCAGCAGCGTGCCCATATCTACATCGAGCGCATCGAGAAGATGCAGGCGCTGTTCACGTTCGCGCAGACGATCATCGCCTCATTCCTGGCCCGCGCGTTGGCAGAGCAAACCAGCGGCGGCGATACGCCTTCGACACCCGCCTAACGCAATTTCAGAGCACATGATTTGAGTGTGTTCTCATCCCCACCCCTGAACCTGACGGTTCTTCCCCTCCCCATCGCAATTTTAGAGGACGACAGTTTTAAGGGAGGATTGAGCGCTTAACAAAAAGGAGTTC
>JAHDWN010000080.1 GCA_023382675.1 Anaerolineae bacterium | reverse complement strand
GTCGGTGATTTGCAGCAGCAGGCGGATGATGTTTCGCGCCGGCTGCGCGAACTCGACGTGGTGATCCAGCAGATGAACTGGCAAGTCGACGTGGCCGATGAGATACGCTGACAGTAAAGAGACGGTAGCCGTACATCAGATCCGGGCGAATGCAACCCAGAGGCCAGCCGGAAACGGTAAACCTCACATCCTTTGCAACAAGGATCGCGCGCGGGGCAGTGCATCAAGGCACAAGTCAGCCCAGCAAAGCGCACAGGTTACGGTGCAAAGCGCACGCTTTATGACCAGGCATTGACGGGTCGATGTCGGCGAGGGCGGGCAAGGGGACTTTGCTGCATATACAATAGGCGCTGCCGAGCATGTTGACCCTCGGCGTCGTCTGGTTCAGAATCTACGGGTGCGAATAGCGCATTTGGCTACACAAGTATCACGGAGGTAAATCAAAACGTTCGCGAAAGGACGCACCATGGAGACGATGCGCCCACACTGGGCGTCGTTGATGTATCGCGCCGATCTGGGCCGAGGCACCGAAACAAGCTCGCCCATGACGGTCGAGACCATCGACAATCACATTTACTACTATGCGGAGGTAGACAGCGATCGCGGCCTGGCGCTCATGCGCGCGATTCGCGAAAAAGATCGCGATCTACGCGCCGAGCAGCTCTCACGCGGCATGGACGGCGCGCCGATGACGCCGATCTGGCTGCACATCTATTCCTTCGGCGGCGATCTGTTTGCCGGTTTCAGCCTGGCCGACCAACTGACAACGGTCAAATCGCCGCTGCATTCGGTGGTAGAAGGCATTTGCGCCAGCGCAGCAACCTTGCTCTCGCTCTCATGCACACGGCGTTATATCCTGCCGAGCAGCTTCATGCTGATCCATCAGCTTTCGAGCTTCATGTGGGGTACGCACGAGCAGTTTAAAGACGAGATGTCGCTCCAGGCGATGATGATGGAACGCCTGATTGATTTCTACACCGGCAAGACCAAGCTCAACGATGCGGCGGTCAAGGAGATGCTGACGCGGGATTCCTGGATGGATGCGGAGGCCTGCCTGAAACATGGATTTGTTGATGAGATCCTGCGCTAAATCAGAACCAGAGGCCGACTGCCTCTGGTTTTTATTTTCTCACTACGGTTATGCTTGGTATCTGTCTCGAATTACGCTCAGCGACCGCAAAGGAAGCAGGATGACATCGATCACTGTGGAAAAGCGCGATCATCGTGGACGGCCTGTGATACGCTATGAGGGTGAGGTGGTCGAGCGCGGCGTAAACTTTGTCTGCCTGATCGCGCAGTTCGGTCATGCCGATGTCGATGCAGGCTGTGTCGTTTTCCGCAGGGGCGATACGATGACGGAGTGGTTCTTCAGTGACCGCTGGTACAACGTCTTCAGATTGCAGGACGTGGGAAACGGGCGGCTCAAAGGCTGGTACTGCAACATCACGCGCCCGGCGGTGATCGGTGACGGGCTGGTGTACGCCGATGATCTGGCGCTCGACGTGTTCGTATCTCCGCGCGGCGAACTGCAAGTGCTCGACGAAGATGAATTCGCAGCGCTCGAGTTGACCGCCGGTGAGCGGCAGGCAGCATCCGGCGCCGTCGAGGCGCTCAGGCAAGCCGTCGATGCGCGCAGCGGGGTATTCACTGAAATCGAAGCTTAGTCGCCGATGATGTCGCTGACCGGGATCATGAAACCCGGAAGTACCTCGCCGCCTTCAAGGATGTCATTCAGACCGAGCATCCGCATCCCTTTACGGCTGTAGACAATCACCGCTTTTTCTTCTGGCGAGACCACCCAGATGACCTGTGAACCATTGCGCAGGTCACGCAGGATGCGCGCGGTCATCGTTGCAAAGCTTTCCGCCGAGCCAATGATATAAATCCCCAGGTCGGGCGCAATCGCCGTTTGAACGACGCCACGGGTGATCGGCGTGATCTGGAGTGGGCCGGTCGTCTTGATGTGATTGCGGATCCAGTTGTGGAACTTCATTCCAAGAGCGGCATGTTCGTACTTCGAGACGATGACTTCGTAGTTCAAACCAGCAAAACGCTCGAAGCGACGCGTTTGATGCGTTACTTTGGGCATCGACTGCGAGGGAACAGACTGCTGAGAAATCATAAGCTCACCCCATGGATTAATCATGTATCAATTATACATTAAGTATTTCACGTCGAGATCGTTGTAAAAGCGTCTTTTTTGGGATGTGAATGATTACAGTTTCTCAACCAAAAGCCTTCTGCGTTTCGACTTCGATAGCATCTTGTCACACGCTGACAGTTTTGCCATAGCAGCATTGTTGAATTTTGCCATTTGGAAGTGGGTAGCTGACAAGTTACACTTCGTTACGCTCTTGCGCCCAGGGGTATGTCCGAGAAAAATAGCCAAGCTGGTTGTTGTGAGTCATGGTCGGTAATGCGCGAAAATCTACATCAACATTCGCTCGTGCAGAAAACCCGCCCGTCGATTTAGGGCTGCTGCGCCGCATCCTGTATTCTGTCTTTTTGCTTGTGATGTTGTTGCTGTTGTGGGAAGGGTTGAAAGCCTTTTCTGCGAGCAACAACTACGAACTGCAAATCGGGTCGGCGACCATCGATCTCAGCATCTTCAGCGATATGCAGCTTCCCCATCTTGGCGATATTGCGCGCGCCTTCACCGAGCCAGCCCAGCGCAACGGCCCGCCATTGTATTCGACGCTAATCGAAAATGCCGGATACACGCTGCAATCGGCAGTCGGCGGGTTTCTTCTCGGTGGCTTCTTCGGCTTCTTGCTCGCTGTGCTGTTTGCGCATTCGCGTTTGATGCAGGGCGGTTGCCTGCCCTACGTCGTGGCCTCACAAACAGTGCCGCTGATCGCGATTGCGCCAATGATTGTTATCTGGTTTAGCCGTGCGGGCAACTCCGCGCTTTCTATCCCGGTGATCGCCGCCTATCTCACCTTCTTCCCCGTGACGATCTATACGCTGCGCGGCCTGACATCCGTGCCGGAAACAGCACTTGAGTTGATGCAGTCTTACGCCGCGAGCCAGTGGGAAATCTTCGTCAAACTCCGGCTGCCCAATGCCTTGCCGCAAATTTTCACGGCGCTCAAGATTTCCGCTACCGCGAGCGTCGTCGGCGCGATCATCGGTGAACTCCCAAGCGGCTTTCAGAACGGGCTGGGTGTGACGATCCTGAACTTCGCGCGTTACTACAATCAATCGCCGCCGCGGCTGTGGGCGACCATCGCCGCCGCGGGGCTGGTAGGGATTCTGTTCTTTTTAGTGATTGTGCTGGTGGAGCGCCTGATTGTGCGGTGGCAGCGTGAGGATAGTGATTGATGAGCGCAGTAATCTCGATCCAGAACGTGACGAAGATGTTTCGCGGCTCGGATGGGCTGCTGGTACATGCGCTTGACAACATTAACCTCAATGTCGAAGAGGGCGAGTTTGTATCCTTGATTGGCCCGTCCGGCTGTGGCAAGAGCACGCTTCTGCGCACAATTGCAGACCTGATCCAGCCGACCAGCGGCAAAATCACGGTCAACAACAAAACCGCCGCGCAAGCGCGCAAAGATCGCGAATACGGTTTTGTCTTTCAGAGTTCGACATTGTACGACTGGCGGACGGTCATCAAGAACGTCGAACTTCCGCTGGAGATCATGAAGTGGCCAAAAAACAAGCGCGACGCACGCGCGCGGGAAATGCTCGGTCTGGTCGAATTGAGCGGCTTTGAGGACAAGTATCCATGGCAGCTTTCCGGCGGTATGCAGCAGCGCGTCAGCATCGCGCGGGCGCTGGCTTTTGAGCCGAATATCTTGCTGATGGATGAGCCGTTCGGCGCGCTCGACGAGATGACGCGCGAGCGTATGAACAATGAGCTTCTGCGCATCTGGACGGCAATCCCGCGTATGACGGTCGTCTTTGTCACGCACAGCATCGCAGAGGCCGTCTATCTTTCGGATCATGTCGTGGTGCTGTCGCCGCGTCCAGGACGGCTGGCAACCATCATCGACATCAATCTGCCCAGACCGCGCGGCCCAGAAACACGCGACCATGAGGATTATTTCCGTCTGACCAGCCAGGTGCGCCATGCGCTGCGGTCAGGCGTGCGCGATGAGGTACTTGAGTGATGGCTTCAGTCGTACAAAGCGCCAGTAGTCAGCTCAACCCCAGCCCGGCTGCAATGGTCGCTGATAATTACGATGGACGCACGCTTGGACGCGATCTCCTGGCGCTCATGACCATTTTTCTGGTCGTGGTGGCCTATCATTTGCAGAACCCGGTTCTGTTGTATCAGGTCCAGTTTGGCTCTGCTTTCCGCAACGCGACTCTGCAACCAGTGATCGCCGTCGGGTTGATCCTGACGTTCCTGATCCTCGCAGGTGATTGGGCATCGCTCCGCCGCAACCCAATCCGCCTGGCAGCGGCCATCGTCTTGCTGCTGTATGGCCTTTACATTGCAGTGGCCGTATTGCTCGATTTCAATCTCATGGGCGCATTCCTCGGCATCGATCAAACGCTGTTCGTTGACCGGCTGCGGGACGGCGCGCCGCTGGATTTGCTCGAACAGCATTTGCAGATCACGGTCATCTTCGAGTATCTCGCGCTGGTGGCAGTCGTGATCCTGTGGGAGCCGTGGACTCGTCTCAAGCTGTATACGCGCGCGCTGCGCAAGAACACCGCGCCGATTCTGGTCGCTGTCGTCGTCATTGCCCTGTGGGAAATCTTGATCAACATCTTCGGCATCCAGGAATTTCTGTTGCCTCGTCCAAGTGTCATCGCCGAGACGTTCGCGGAAGTTTATCCACGCCTGGTATCAGCAGCGTGGAACACTTTTCAGAATGCCTTTTGGGGATTTGTGTTTGGCTGTGGCGCGGGCATCCTGACCGGCATTGCATCCGCGCGTTTCACCTCGTTCAGCCGGGCGCTGCTGCCGCTGGCAGTCGGCATCAACGCCGTGCCGATCATCGCGCTCGCACCGATCATGAATCTGTGGTTTGGCGATCTCAACCCGGCCTCCAAAATCGCGATTGTCGCCGTGCTAACGTATTTCCCGGCCATGGTCAGCACAGTTCGCGGCCTGAATTCAGTTGATCAATCGTCGATGGAACTCATGAAAACCTACGCCGCAAACCAGATGACGATTTTCCGTAAACTGCGCCTGCCTTCAGCGCTGCCTTTCATTTTCTCCGCGCTCAAGGTGGCAACCACACTGAGTATGATCGGCGCAATCGTGAGCGAATACTTCGGCGGCTCGACTGCTGGTCTCGGTTTCCGCATTCGTGATGACGCTGGTCTGTTCAAATATCCCGAAGCCTGGTCAGCTATTGTCATGGCTTCGGTGTTCGGAATTCTATTCTATCTGGCGGTTTCTGCCGTGGAACGAGCGCTCATGCATTGGCATATCTCGTTCCGCGAGAAATAGTGGCGGTGCAGGCGGTCTGCATCGCCGTTGCACGGTGGTTAGCGGTGTTTATAAACGGAGGGAAACACCATGCGTAAAGTATTGTTGCTTGTTGTACTGGCTCTGCTCGCCCTGGCCCTCGTTCCTGCAGCCGCTGCTCAGGACGGGCCGGACGCAGTTTCGCTGGTCTTGAAGTGGGTGCCCCAGGCCCAGTTCGCCGGCTATTACGCGGCGCGCGACCAGGGCTTCTACGAGGACATGGGGTTGGATGTCACCATCATCGCGGCAGGCGTTGACATTAACCCGCAGCAGCTCGTGGCAAGCGGCGAAGCTCAGTTCGGCATCGATTGGATGGGTAACCTGCTGGCGACGCGCGAAACCGGCCAGGACGTGGTCAACATTGCGCAGATCTTCCAGCGCAGCGGTATGCGCCAGGTGACGTGGGCGGATAGCGGCATCGCATCGTTTGAAGATCTGGGCGGTAAAGTGGTCGGCGTGTGGTGCTGCGGCAACCAGTTCCCCACCTTTGCAGCGTTGAATAAAGCTGGTTTTGATCCGGAAAACCCCGATGACGTGACGGTTGCCCAGCAGGCGTTTGACATGAACGCCTTCCTCAATCGCGAAATCGACGCGGCATCGGCAATGACCTACAACGAACTGGCGCAGGTGCTGGAATTCGTCGGCGAAGGCGACACCTTCCCGGTTTACTCGCTGGATGACCTGACGGTTCTCGATTTCAACGAGTATGGTACAGCGATGCTCGAAGACGGCATTTTCGTCAATGCCGGTTGGCTGGCGGAAGAAGGCAATGAAGACATTGCGACGCGTTTCCTGGCCGCGAGCTTTGAAGGCTGGATCTACTGCCGTGACAATGCGCAAAGCTGTGTCGATAGCGTGCTGGCAGAAGGCCCAACCCTCGGCGTCGGGCACCAGGTCTGGCAGATGAACGAAATCAACAAGCTGGTCTGGCCGTCGGAAAATGGCATCGGTATGATGGACGCTGACGCCTTCACAACGACCGCCGACATCGCGCTCAACTACGGCGTCATCAGCGAAGCGGCCGCGCCGGAATCGGTCTATCGCACCGACCTGGCGGAAGCAGCGCTGGCGATGTTGCAGGACAACATGGCCGATATTGACGTGAACGGCATGGATTTCGTCGCGCCTGAGGTTGAGATCACACCGAACGGCGAGTAAGCTTCCACTCATCAAGGCGATCTACAGTATGGGGCATGGCGCAGTCCATGCCCTTATGTTTTCTCTATTTGCCGGGAGCTATTCGCATGAGTGTGCTGATTGAACCGAAGTTCGCCAGGGTGATAGAACAAGCCGAATATATGTGGTTCACGACGGTGCGTGCGGATGGTCAACCGCAGCCAACGCCGGTCTGGTTTATTTATGATGGCACGACATTTCTGATCTACAGCCAGCCGACAGCGCAGAAGATCCGCAACCTGACAGGCAATCCGAAGGTCGCCTTGAACCTTGCCATCAGCCATGATGCGGAAGAGTTTCTCGTGATCATGGGCGACGCGGCACTGGATCGGAGCGTGCCCGCTCCTAGCCAGAACGCGTCCTACATGCGCAAGTATGCCGAGAGCATCCCGGCGATTGACATGACACCGGAGAGCTTCGACGCCATGTTTTCGCTGGCAATTCGCGTGACACCAACCAGAATTCGCGGTCAATGAAAGGACTGGCGATGCCGCTGCAAATTGATGTCTGGTCGGACTTTGCCTGACCGTGGTGTTTTCTCGTCTCCTTCAGTTTGAAGGAGCTAGAGCAGCAATACGATCTGGATATTCATTGGCGTTCGTATGAACTGCGCCCGGCTGGCTCACCGCCGATCCCGCCCGCCTACATGGCGCAGATCGAGCAAGGGCGTGTCATCTTCAAGCAGCGCGCACAGGCCGATTACGGCGTCACGATCAACTCCGGGCCGTTTGGATTCAACTCGCGACCGGCGCTGATCCTGGAGAAATATGCGCAGGCGCACGGCCAGGGTCGCGCCTATCATCATTGGGTCGAACGCGCCTACTGGCTGGAAGCCAGGGACATCTCGCGTCTGGATGTGCTCGCTGAGGCATTGAAAGCGGTGGGGCTTGAAACGCACGATCTCGACACCATCTTTGCCGACCCGGTGTATGAGCAGCAGGTCGATCAGGACATCGCTCTGGCATACCAGATCGGCATTCAAGGTGTGCCCGCGGCGATCTTCGCCGAGCGCTATCTCGTGCCCGGAGCGCAGCCGGTCGATGTCTTCAAGCAGGTGATCGAGCGTGTGCTCGCAAACCGGACTGAAGACCGGCCATGTTAATAAGCGTTGAACATGCACACAAAGCACGCTACAATGCCGTGCCGATGCATTTCCTCATGGAGACGGGCTGACAAATGGCGCGCGGCACATTGACAAAAACGCATCCGCTCTATGAGCACGTCGAGACGATTGCCAGACCTCATGCCGTCCCCTGCAATCAATGCGGCAGTCAAAATCTTCGTCCGTACTGCCCGGAAAACGGCCTTGGATTAGTTCAGTGCATCGATTGCAAGCTGGTTTTTGTCGGTCGCCGTCCCGAAAGCCGCGAATTATACGCGCTCTATGGCGAGACCTATTTCCAGAATAATGAATCGGGCACCGTCGGCTACAGCCATTATCTCAAAGACGAGATGAATATCAGGAAGACGTTTGCGCGGCGGCTGCGCAAGCTGGAAAAGTTCGTCCAGCCCGGCAAATTGCTGGATGTCGGCTGCGCGGCGGGGTTCTTTCTGGATGAGGCGCACAAGCTGGGCTGGCAGGTGCAGGGTGTCGATGTGTCGGATTACATCGTCCAATATGCGCGCTCGCGTTTTGGCTATGACGTGCGCCAGGGTAGCCTGCTGGCGCAGGATTTTCCCAAAGGCACTTACGATCTGGTGACGCTCTGGGATGTGATCGAGCACGTTCCCGATCCAAAGGCCTATATCGAGCACGTCACAGCCTTACTCCGGTCGGGCGGCATTGTCGCCCTGGCGACGCCCGACATCGACAGCATTCCGGCGCGGCTGACCGGCCTGCGTTGGGTGGGCTACAAACTCTCGGAAGAGCACGTGTATTACTTCTCGCAGCGTACACTGTCCCAGATGCTTGAAGATGCAGGTTTTGAGATCATGCGGGTGCGCCATGTTGGCAAATATGTCACACTGCGGTTGTTTCTTGATCGTCTCAGTATATACAGTCCGCTGTTGGCGAAGCTGCTCTCCCAGGCAGAACATGCCTTTAACCTGTCGGAGCGGTCGCTGCTGGTGAATCCCTTCGACATCATTTCGATAACTGCCCGAAAGCGATAACGTTTCCGTGATCCTGCGTGGCCTGTGGCGCTACCGCCTGCTGTGCGTCCTGATACTGGCGGTGCTCGTCCGGCTGGTTATCTTCTTCGCCTTTCCATCTGTTTTCAACTTTGTCGAAACCGGCGCTATCCATGGCTCGGATTCGTATGATGCCTACGCACAGAATCTGCTGGCGACGGGTATCTATGGGCGCACGCTCGGCGAACCCGATGCGCTGATCCCGCCTTTATACAGCTATCTGCTCGCCGGGATGTATGGACTGGCCGGGAGAGGCGCGCTCCAGGTGGCGCTCCTGCATATCGCGCTGGACGGCTTCTCAATTGCTTTTGTGTATGACATCGCCCGGCGATTACTGCCGCGCGGAGATGCGGTGGGCACACTTGCCGGGCTGATGTATGCGTTTTATCCCTACCTGATCTTCCAGAACCTGACGGTGATCGACACGCCATTTTTCATGACGCTGTTGTACGCCTTCATGTGGTTGATGGTCTTGCTGCGCGAGCGTGAAACGTTCGATGCGCGTGGCTGGCTGATCGCAATAACGGGTGGCCTGATCCTGGGGCTGGGGATGCTGACACGCCCGATCTTGCCGCCATTTGCGCTGCTGGTCGGGGTCTGGTTCCTGCTGCGGCTCAACCTGGGGCAGACATTGGTACGCCTGCTGCCGGTGGCGCTGATCGGGATGCTGACGCTCGTCCCCTGGATTGCGCGCAACTATGAGGTCTACGGCGTTTTCGTGCCAATGACGGTCACGTCAGGCTCGAATCTGTGGCAGGGCAACAGCCGCTACGTGATCCCATATTTTCGGGCGGGCTATGACGTGCAGTGGACATCGCCTGATCCGGAGGAAATCGACAACTTCGACCCACAATCTCGTGAGGCGGACGCGAAGCGCTTCGAACTGGCGCTGGCCTTCTGGCGCGAGAACCCGGATAAGCTCCTCGAATTGTTCGGCCTCAAATTTCTGGTGTATTGGAGCATTGAGATTGCGCCGCGTCTGAACCCGACCGAAGGCGAACTGCCACGCATCGACTATCAGGGCAATGTTGTGGCTGAGACCAACGACACGGGTGATCTGCGGCTCACAGATTTGCCGCCGGGCGACCCGGTCGGCGCTTATTCACAGCCGCTGTTCGATCAACTCGGACGCAGCATACATCTGATCTATTGGGGCAACCTGTTCGTGCTCGGCGGAATCGGGATTGTGCTGACCGTACGCCGCTGGCGAGACGTATCGCTGCTCTGGTTCGTACAGATCGCGATGACTATCGTCTACGTGGTGTTCCATCCATCGACGCGCTACCGCGTACCGACCGACCCGGCATGGTTCGTGTTTTCGGCAGCGGCGCTCGTCAGCCTCTACTTCTGGTTTCGCAACCGTCCCGCCAGAGCGGCGTAAGCCAGTATCACGCTGGATCATTCGCCTTGCAGGATGATGACACCGGCAATCACCACGACGATCCCGATCAGCTTGCGCCAACTGAAGTCTTCTGTACGCAGCAAAACGGCGATGAAAAGCGTCACAATCGGGTAGGCGGCGGTAATGGCCGTGGCAACTGAGGCGGACGTACTGCGCACGGCAAAGAAGTAGAGCATGACCGCCGCGCCGGACATCACACCGGAAATGAGCGCATACTTGAGCGCGGCACCGTTCAGGTTATTGTCGGGCGCAACAGTCGTCCCCATCCAGTAATAAAGCGGGATCATGAGTGCAATCGGAATGCTGTACATCCACTGAACGGTGAGTGGGTGCGCATGGCCGACAGCCAGTTTGTTGGTGTAGCCCCAAACGCCCCAGAGGACGGTTGAGAGCAGCAGCAAGATATTTGCGAGCACGAGTATCTATAACCTCCGACAAACGTCGCGACGTGGCGCTGAGTATAGACAACAAACCGGCGCAGGAGAAACGCTGCGCCGGTTGTCTTGTGGAGGTGGCAAGTCGTCAGGCGTTGGCCGGTGCGACCGATGTGTCTGACACGTCAGCCTCCTCGATCTCGGCAGTCACCCGCTTCCCCGGCGGCATATCGCGTGCCTCCGGGTAGAGATTGAGAAACCGCAGGCCGAGC
>JAHDWN010000079.1 GCA_023382675.1 Anaerolineae bacterium | reverse complement strand
GTGCATCGCAGCTTACTCCCTGGGGATTTTTCAACCGATCATTTTGGGGAATTTATCTCCGATCATGACACTTCCGCTGGGATCATGGCTTCATCACTGACAAGGCAGAGTATTTGCAGAGCCGTGTCCAGCTTCAGCAGGAGTTGGAGCAACTCAAGCCAATCCCTGACGATGACCTCGAACGCGCTGCTGATATGCTCGCTAACTTCCAGCACTACTGGGAGGGCTGCAACGACGACCCTGAGGCACAGCACAACCTGATCAAGCTAATCGTCGACCGGGTGTATGTTGAGGATGAGAATGTGGTTGCGATGACACTGAAGGCGGACTATCACGTGGTTCTGGGGCATAATGCAAACGAGTCAGCGACAGTGGATGCTGACTCGGGCGTATACACGTGCGGGGCCGACGGGTTTCGAACCCGCGATCTCTGCCTTGACAGGGCAGTATGTTAACCGCTACACCACGGCCCCTGATTTCATGTGGGTTAATCATAATCAGCGCGCTTGACGCTGTCAAGGTAAATTTCGTGACATTTGTCCAGCCTAAAGAGGTTCGAATTTTACGTGCAAGATTTCATTTTATGGTACAACCTGTTCAGTAGATTGTTGCATATTTGGAGAAATACCTTATGAGCATCGCACCTGCTTTCCCCTCCGATCTTGAGATCGCCCGCAAGGCAACCCTACTTCCGATCCGGGACATCGCCAGACAGATGGATCTCGATCCTGATGAAGATCTGGTGATGTACGGCACGCACGTCGCCAAGGTGAAATTAAGCGCCATTGAGCGCGTGCAGAGCCGACCGAACGCCCGCTACGTCCTCGTCACGGCGATCACGCCGACGCCCCTGGGTGAAGGCAAAACGACCACGTCCGTCGGGTTGGCCCAGGCATTCAAACACCTGGGCAAGCGCGCCGTGGTCACGCTGCGCCAGCCATCGCTGGGACCGACGTTTGGCATCAAAGGCGGCGCTGCGGGCGGTGGCTACAGCCAGGTCGTACCGATGGAGACCTTCAATCTGCATCTGACCGGCGACTTCCACGCCGTGACCTCTGCCCACAACATGATCGCCGCGCTGCTGGATGCGCACCTGTTCCACGGCAACGATCTCGACATCGACCTGGCGCGCAGCATGTGGCGGCGCGTCCTCGATATTAACGACCGCGCGCTGCGCTACATCACTATCGGCCAGGGCGGCAAGATGGACGGCGTGAAGCGCGATACCGGCTTCGACATCACCGCTGCTTCTGAGTTGATGGCAGTGCTGGCGCTGACGACCGGCCTCAAGGACATGCGTGAGCGCCTGGGGCGGCTGGTGATCGGCTACACGACCAGCGGCAAGCCTTTGACCGCCAATGACATCGGCGGCGGCGGCGCAGCGGCGGTGCTGATGCGCGACGCCATCATGCCGAACCTGATGCAGACGCTGGAGAACACCCCTGCTCTCGTCCATGCTGGCCCATTCGCCAACATCGCCCACGGCAACGCCTCGATCCTGGCCGACCGGCTGGCGATGAAGTCGGCGGAGATCGTCATCACCGAGGCGGGCTTCGGCGCGGACGTCGGCGCGGAGAAGTTCTTCGACATCAAGTGCCGCGCGTCGGGCTTCAAGCCGGATGCCGCCGTGCTGGTGGTGACGGTGCGCGCGCTCAAGGCGCACACGGGCAAGTACAAGATCATCCCCGGCAAGCCGCTGCCGGAGGAGCTGACACAGCCGAACGTCGCCGACGTGGAAGCCGGGGCGGGCAACATGATCCAGCACATCGAGAACCTGCGCAAGTTCGGCGTGACGCCGGTCGTCGCCATCAACGCCTTTGGCGCGGATGCGCCGGAGGAGCACGCGGCCATCGAGCAGATCGCCAAGGCGGCGGGGGCGTATGGCGCGGCGGTGAGCAACCACTTCGCCGATGGGCGCACGGGCGCAGCCGATCTGGCGCAGATGGTGCTGGACGCGACTTCCAGCCCGTCCAACTTCCGCTTCCTCTATGATCTCGACCGGCCAGTGCGCGACAAGATCAGCACGATTGCCCGCGAGATCTACCGGGCGGTGGATGTCGAGTACGCGCCGGAAGCTGCCGCTCAGATCGACAAGTACGAGGCGGATGGCTACGGCGGGCTGCCGATCTGCATGGCGAAGACGCACCTGTCGTTCGGCCACGACCTGAAGATGGGCGCGACGCCGAAGGACTTTACGCTGCCGATCCGCGAGGTGCGGCTCTCGGCGGGCGCGGGCTTCCTCTATCCGCTGTGCGGCCCGATGAGCACGATGCCCGGCCTGGGCAAGGAACCCGCCGCGCATCGCATCGACCTCGACGAAAACGGCGAGATCGTCGGGCTGTTCTAAGAACGGCTATTGGCATTCGGCTAAACTAAGTCACCGAAGGTATCGGCTGTCGGCGGTTGGGCAACTGGCCGCCGGCAGCTTTTTGTTGTCTGCTGGAAGATGGCTCCGTGCGCCACAGAATGCGTTAATATGGGGGCAGAGTTGCCTGCACACGCATTTGCCAGGAGCGCGCAGCGATGCCAGAGACGAAACCTCGAATATTCATCGCATATTCGCGGAAAGATGGCGAGCCGTTCGCGAAGGCGCTGCGGGAACGGCTGGCAGCAGAATTCGGCGACGATGCGATCTGGCGCGACCGGGAAGGCATGGAGGGCGGTGTTGGCTGGTGGCAGCAGATCACCGAAGCACTGGAAACCGTCACCTACATGGTGCTGGTGGCGACGCCGCAGGCGATGGCATCGCCGATTGTGACGAAAGAATGGCGCTATGCCCGCCAGCAAGGCGTTTGTGTCTACCCGGTGCAAGTGCCAACTGCGCCCGACAACCTGCCCGAATGGATGGACAAAAGTATCGATCTACCCGACGCACCGCTCGATTTCGAAAACCTGCCGCGCTGGATGAGTGCAGCGCATTTCCACGACTTGAAACATGACTACGAGACGTTGTTGGGTTACCTACGCTCGAAATGCGATCTGCCGCGCGTGCCGTTCATGGCTCCCGACCTGCCAAAGCATTTCGTGCCACGCCCCGCCGAGTTCGAGCGGCTGAAGGCGCAGTTGATCGACGGCGAACGCGGCGACGCGGTGGCGATCACGACGGCGCTGCAAGGCGCAGGTGGCTTCGGCAAAACGACGCTGGCAACGGCATTGTGTCACGACGAAGACGTGCAGACAGCTTTTGACGAGGGCGTCATCTGGATAACGTTGGGTGAAGTGCCGGATGTGAAAGCCGCCCTGACGACCGCCTACGCAGCACTGACTGGGGAACGACCGGCCTTCGCCACGATTGAAGATGGGGCGAATTCTCTGGCCGAACGACTGGGTGATGACAATGACGTGCTGCTGGTGATCGATGACGTCTGGCAGCCGTCGCACCTACGACCTTTCCTGCGCGGTGGCAAACGCTGCGCCCGCCTGATCACGACGCGCAATCAGCAGATCGTGATCGATGCCGGATCGGAAATCGTCCATGTTGATGAAATGACGACACCCCAAGCGGCGGACATGCTAATGGGGGGCATCGACGCCCTCGGCGAGCGCGTGGCTTACGAAGCGCTGGCGGCGCGGCTGGGCGAATGGGCACTGCTGTGTGAGATCGCCAACGGTATGCTGCGCGAACGAATCGCGCTGGGTAATATACCCGAACGGGCGCTGGAATGGGTGAATCGCGCCCTGGAAAAGCGTGGCGTGGCAGGTATCCGCCGTGAGGACGAAGATGCGCGCAAACGGTCGGCAGCGGACGTGCTGGCAGCGAGTTTTGACCTTCTGCGCGCAGATGAGCAGGCACATTTGTATGAGCTGGCGGTCTTCCGAGAAGACACGGATATTCCATTCACCTCGATAGCGTGCCTGTGGAGGTTGGACGATTTCGACACGGAAGACCTGCTACTCAAGTTCAACCGGTTGGCCTTCTTCACGCGCTTCGACGCCGAGCGTGGCGCGATCCGTTTGCATGACGTAGTGCGCGAGGTCCTGGCGGCAAAGGCCGGGCAAGTTGTGGCACTCCACGTGCGGCTGATCGAGGGATGGGGAAATCTGTTCGACCTGCCTGACCGTTATGCGTGGGCGAATGTTGGCTATCACCTGGTCGAAGCCGGATGGCAGGATAGATTGCGCGAGTTGATCCTGAATTATCGCTGGCTAATTGCCAAGTTCGAGCAGACGGATGCGAACGCGACGGCAGCCGAAGCTGCACGACTACAGGACGACGAAGCTGCAAGACTGATACGCAACGCTATCGAGATGAGTGTACACATCCTGAATCACGATCCAGACAAATTTTTCTCGCAACTCACGGGGCGTCTCTCTGAGCATTGCCAGAAAACGGGTATTGCCTCAATGTTCGATAGCGTTCCGCAACCTGCGTTACTTCCACTTACCCCAAGTAGCGAACAAGCGGGTGGGTCTCTCATAAGAGTCCTCGATGGTCACAGAGACGCAGTTAACTGTTGTTGCTTCAGTAAGAACGGGGCGCGTGCTCTCTCTGCCTCGAGGGACAACGCTTTGCGCCTGTGGGATGTCGCCAGTGGCAAGACACTGACGGAATTCGTTGGTCACACGGGTGATGTCTTAAGTTGCGTTTTCTTCTCCGATGATTTGTATGCACTTTCTGCTTCGGCTGACCGCACGTTACGGTTGTGGGATATCACTACTGGAGAGTGCTTGAGAGCTTTTGAAGGGCACGGTGATGTGGTCAACGACTGCGACATTAGCCCCGATTGGTCTCAAGCACTCTCAGCATCCGCAGACAGGACATTACGCCTATGGAATATCGGCACTGGAGAGTGCTTGAACGTATTCAAAGGGCACAGAGGCGTCATCAATTCTTGTGCCCTGAGTCCGAATGGGGCGTATGCTCTTTCGGCTTCCGCAGACTCCACGTTACGCCTGTGGGATGTAACAACAGGCAAGACGGTGCAGGAAATTGCAGGTCAACATGGAGAGATACTCAATTGTGCGTTCAGTCCAGACGGTAGGCACGCTTTACTTGCATTCAATGACGGTAGCTTGCGTATGTGGGATGTTATCCGGGACGATACAGGTCATCCCAAGACGAGAGGCATGGTTTTGAGTCAAACACCACGTGCCTTACTTGGCCATAGAGATGCCGTCACTAGCTGTGTCTTTAGTAAGGACAATACACGCGCGCGCTCTGCTTCGAGAGACAACACTTTGCGCCTGTGGGATGTCACGACTGGCGACTGTCTGAAAGTATTTGAAGGACACCAAAGTGGCGTCAATTCTTGTTCTTTTCACCCGGCTGGTGAACGTTGCCTCTCCGCATCCGCCGATCGCACGCTGCGCCTATGGGATATTGCCAGCGGTAAGGCGCCACAACCATATGAAAGTCATGACGCTGCGGTATTCGATTGCGCATTTAGCCCAAACGGCAAGTGGGTCATATCCTCCTCATTCGACAACAAGCTGATCTTGTGGGACGTAGCTACAAGTAGGATCCGGCAAACACTCGCTGGTCACAGTAGCGAAGTTTACGGTTGCGCCTTCAGCCCTGACGGACTGCGTTGTCTCTCTGCATCTGCAGATAGCACGATGCGAGTATGGGATCCTGCTACAGGTAAGTCACTGCGGACCTACAGAAGAGACGGTGAGCAGTTTACTTGCTGCGCCTTCAGCCCCGATGGATTATATGGTCTAGGAGCGTGGGGCCGCGATATTCATCTGTGGAATGTGAATACTAGTGAGTCTGCAAGTGTCTTGCATGGCTATAGTGCCCCAGTCTTTGAGTGCGCCTTCAGTCCAGATGGGGCATATGTCATCATCGCTTCTGCCGATCACACGCTGCGCCTCTGGGACATCACCTCTGGCCAACATCTGCGCACTTATGTAGGCCATAGGGACGCGGTTACAAGTTGCGCCTTTAGCCCGAAAGGCAAACGCATAGTTTCCGCCTCTCTGGACAACAGCGTGTGCTTGTGGGATGTAGTCTCTGGCCAGTCACTGTATACCTTTTGGGGCCACAGTGCTGCAGTCTGGGACTGCGCCTTTAGCCCGGATGGCAAACACATACTCTCAGTTTCTGCCGATCAGACTCTGCGTCTGTGGGATGTAAACTTTGGCAATTGCCTACATATCTTCTTTGCCGAATCGCCATTGCAGTGCTGCGCGTGGTCGCCAACCGGCGATATGATCGTGGTTGGAGATAAGGTTGGGCGGGTCATCTTATTTCGCGTGAAGCTGTGAGTGACGCCATCGTCGGGCGATAGGCGCTGGAAAGATGCGACAATTTCTCTCGCTCCCGCGCAGCCTGTGCGGCCCGCTGATCGACGGAAGCTCGCATCATTTGCATGTGGCTCAGGCGGACACAATTGGACATTCCCCTCCCCTCCCCCCAACAGCGCAAGAATATACAAGACCCGCGAGGCCAGGATGTGGTAAGCTCTGTCGCTATGATCAGGCAACGACTGAGCGAACAGGCGAAATTCTGGCGGGCGCAGGAATACGACAACCTGGAACTGCTGCGCGCCACCTACATCACCCACAGCTTCGACCGCCACATTCACGAGGGTTATGCCATCGGCATGATGGAGCGCGGGGCGGAGCGGTTCTACTACCGGGGCGATCATTACGTGCTGCCAGAAGGCTGCGCCGTCGTCATCAATCCGGGCGAGATCCACACCGGGCACGCCATTCGCGCCGATGGCTGGACGTACCGCATGTTCTACCCCGACGTGCCGTTCGTGCAGCGCATCCTGGCCGAGATGACGGGCAGGCACGGTGTCATGCCCGTCTTCAATCAGCCGATCATCCGTGACCGCTACGTCGTCGCGCTGATCCGGCGGATGCATCGCATCCTGGAGACGTCGGACTCGCGCCTGGAGCGCGACGCGGCGATCCGGGTGGCGCTCGGCCAGTTGATCCTGCGCCATGCGGATGACCGGCGCGTGCCGCCCATTGTCACCCGCGAGAAGTTCGCCGTGCAGCACGCGCGTGCCTATCTGCGCCAGCACTACGCCGAGAACGTCTCGCTCGATGATCTGGCGGCGCAGGTCAATCTCAGCCCGTATCATCTGGTACACGTGTTTCACGCCGAGGTCGGTGTGCCGCCGCATGTCTATCTGACGCACGTGCGCGTCGAGCGGGCGAAGGCGCTGCTGGCCGCCGGGCAGCCGATCGCGCAGATTGCGGCGGAGGTCGGCTTCACCGATCAGAGTCATCTGACCCGGCGCTTCAAGGGCGTGGTCGGCGTGACGCCGGGGCACTATCGCCAGGCGCTGGCGTAGGTAAGACAAACAGGTGATGAGAGTGCTCAGTGCTCAGTGCTCGGTGCTCGGTTCTGGGGTTCACAGTGCCCGGTTCACAGTTCACAGTGCGAGAGAGAGTGCTCAGATTCCGGTACTCAGAGCTTGGTTTTGTGGAAGGCGACGCCGCTTGTTTGTTTGCAGGCTGCATTTTCCTAGCGCCTTCAGTGCGCTTGATGATTCTTAGCCGGGCGTTTCAACGTCCGGCGAACGTGAACGTGATACCTGTCCATTGGCACTGTCTTCTCCACCAGCCCGCGCCAGATGATGCGGAATGAGGATCAACCACGTGAACGCAGCCGCCCAACCCACCATCTCCACGCGCCGGGGCGAATTCCTCGCCGGGATGCGCGCGACGCTGCCGTTGATCCTGGGCGCGATCCCGTTCGGCATTATCTATGGCGCGTTCGGCGTCGGCAGCGGTCTGTCGCCGGCGGCGACGCTGGGCATGTCGTTGTTCGTCTTCGCCGGGTCGGCGCAGTTCATCGCCGCCGGGCTGGTCGCTCAGGACAGCGGCGTGGTCTTGATCGTGCTGACGACGTTCGTGGTCAACTTGCGCCACGCGTTGTATTCAGCCTCGCTCGCCCCCTTCGTGAAACATCTGCCGCAGCGCTGGCTGCTGCCGCTCGGTTTCTGGCTGACGGATGAGACGTATGCCGTCGTCATCACGCACTATACCCAGCCGGATGGCTCGCCCTATAAGCACTGGTATCAGTTCGGCTCGTCGCTCTTCATGTACGTCGGCTGGCAGGTGTGGACGCTGATCGGCATCATCGCCGGGCAGCAGCCAGGTCTCGCAAAGCTCGGATTGGACTTTGCCATGTCGGTCACGTTCATCGGCATCGTGGTGCCGCTGCTGGTCAACCGCCCGATGGTCGCCTGTGCCCTGGTCGCCGGTGTGACCGCGCTGCTGACCTATGCGCTGCCGAATAAGATGGGCTTGATGGTGTCGGCGGTCGCGGCCATCGCGGCGGGCCTGATCATGGAAAACGTGATAACCCCGCGTCGCCAACGTGCGCCAGCGGTGACGAGCGAACAGGAGGCCGCGCCATGACCGGCAGCGAACTGCTCATGATCGTGGGCATGACCGTGGTGACGTTCGGCGTGCGTTATCCCGTGCTGGCGTTGGTCGGGCGCTTGCAGCTCCCGCAGCCGGTCATTCGTGCGCTGCGTTACGTGCCCGTGGCTGTGCTGACGGCCATCATCGTGCCGGAGCTGTTGATCCGCGATGGCAGCTGGCAGGTCAATCCGAGCAATGCTTATCTGGTCGCGGGGATTGTGTCAGCGCTGATCTCATGGCGAACGAAGAACCTGCTGCTGACGATTGTTGTCGGCATGGGCGTCTTCCTGCTCTGGCGGGCAATCACGGGCGCTTGAGGCGACGCGCCTGCTACAATCCCGGCGATGGCTGCTTTTCTCACCCGACAGAATATTCCATCCTACACCCTGCGCGGCGCGCTGATCGATGGCCGTCCGCGCGACCTGCACGTCGCTGATCGTGTGCTGGCCGCGCCAATCGCCGGGGCGCTGGCGGTCGATCTCGAAGGCTATGCGCTCTCCCCCGGTCTGATCAACGCGCACGATCACCTGGAACTCAACCACTTCGCGCGCACGAAATTCCGCGAGCGCTACGCCAACGCGCACGACTGGGGCGAAGACGTGAGCACGCGTCTGGACGACGAGCCGTTCGCCGCGCTGCGAGCGCTGCCGCTGGCGGATCGCTGCTTCATCGGCGGGCTGAAGAACCTGCTCAGCGGCGCGCTGACGGTGGTGCATCACAATCCGCCGCATAAATGCCTGTTTCGTCGCGACTTCCCTGTCCGTGTGCTGCGGCGCTATGGCTGGGCACACTCGCTGCACTTCACGTCGGAGGCGGAGATCGTCCGCTCGTACCGGGCGACGCCGCGCGCTGCGCCCTGGTTCATCCATCTGGCGGAAGGTACGGACGAGACGGCGGCGAGCGAATACGCGCGGCTGAAGGCGCTCGGCTGCGTCGGCGAGCGAACGGTCATTATCCATGGTGTCGGCATGAGCGAGGCGGATGCTGCTGAGGCTGCGACACGGGTGCGCGGGCTGGCCGTCTGCCCGACGACCAACACCTACCTGCTGGGAACGCACGGCCTGCAAGCCTCAGCACGGGCGTTCGCGGCTGCGGGCAGCACGCTGGCGCTCGGCAGCGATTCGCGCCTGACCGCCGACGGCGATTTGCTGGCAGAGATCCGTGCTGCCGGGATCGATCCGGCGCGGGTGTGGGCATCTACCGCGCGCCTCCTGGGCATGGAGGCGACACCGTTCGCCAGCGGTACGCCCGCGGATGTCATCGCCTATCACGCGGGCACAGGGTTGGCGGATGGCGGTCGCGCCGGGCTGGCGCTGATCGTGCGCGGCGGCGTCCCGCAGATCGGCGACCCCGCGCTGATGGCGCAGTTCAAGCATGTGCAGACGATCCCCGCCCTGCTCGATGGGCAGCCCAAGCGCATCCACATCCGCCTCGCCCAACAGATCGCTCGCTGTGCGCTGCACGAGCCAGGGCTGGAGTTGGACGCGGATTTCGTGCGCAGCCTGAAAAGAGCAAATTAGCGGGTTAGCCGATTGGCGAATGAGAGCATTGATAGAGGGTTGGCGTCGCGTAAGGATTTGGCCTCGCAGGGGCTTAGCGTGCCAAGCCCGCGTTGTCCTTAATCCATCCCCGACAAGAATCGAGGGCGCCCGTGCGAACGCCCCCGATCCCATCCCCTGATGCCGTGATTACCGCGTTACTGCGGCGTCTTTTCGACCAGCGCCAGCGTGCCCGGCTCGAAAATCGTCAGGCAGGTGTAGCCAGCGAATTCCGGCACGGTGTAAGTTTGCACCCATTCGGCCTGGCGCGGCGTGCCATTGCCCGCCATCCAGATCATCTCGCCTTCGCCCTTCAGGCATATGACGAAGCCGCCTTCAAAATACCCCAGCGTCGAGCTGAAGATGTCAACTGCCTGTAAGATGCCCAGATCGACCACGCCCTGATTGCCTATGTGTTCGGGGCCATACAACTGCCCGCCGTTCCAGTACACATACGCGCCGTCCTCCACGATCACGCGGACATTGATCGCGTCAACCAGTGAGCTTGGCACGCCGGTGCGCGCGGCGGGCGAGTCGCCAAAGTTCATGTCCTCGGCGAAGGGCACGGGCGGCGGCGGTGGCAGGAACGTCGTGTCGCCGACGATGATGTCAATCGGCGCAGGATCAGCCAGACTGCTGTAGCCTGCCGCCGTGGTGGTCTTGATCATCGTCACCGTACAGGTCGTGTTGCCATTGCTCAACGGATCTTCCACAGCGTTGACGATGATCAGGAACGGCGTGCTGTAGTTCCCGGCATTGAAGGTATACGTCGCCGGTGTCGCCAGTGTACAGGCGCTGGCTGGCCCGGCGCTGAAGGTGAAATTCACGTCGGCGTTGGGTGCGCTTGGCAGTGCCAGTGTGATCAGACTGCTGCCGCCGCTTTCAGGCATCACGGGCGGCGTCGGCCCGGTGATGTTGTAGCCGACCGCCTCATCGTCGGTGACAGTCACCGTCTGATTGGCCGGGTCGGCCAGCACATCGTAGCCAGGCGCAGTCGATGTTTTCGACAGCGTGATCGTGCAGGTCTCGCTGCCATCGGTCAGCACGTCATCCACGCCATTGACGGTGATGGCAAACGGTGAGGTGTAGTTCCCGGCGTTGAAAGTGTACGCCGCCGGTGTCGCCAGCACACAGGCGCTGGCTGGCCCGGCGCTGAAGGTGAAGTTCACGTCGGC
>JAHDWN010000078.1:4477-12975 GCA_023382675.1 Anaerolineae bacterium | reverse complement strand
CGCCACGCGATCACCGGCACGAAAACGCCCGCCGCCAGCATGAAGGCCAGGGCGACGAGTGCGATCAGCGGATCGAACAGCCCCAGGAACAGTGTCAGCCCAATGGCGATGACGACGGCGACCAGCGGCGGGGCGACCGCGCGCAGGTACAGATTTTGCAGACTCTCGATGTCGTCGATAGCCCGGCTGAGCAGGTCGCCGCTGCGCAAGGAGATGAGCCTGGCCGGGGCCAGCGGTTCCAGCGCTTTGTAGAACTCGACACGCAGATGCGCCTGCAGGCGGAAGGTCGTCTCGTGCGCGACCAGCCGCTCGGCATAGCGGAAGACGCCGCGCGCGATGCCGAAAAAGCGCACTCCGACGACGGCGATGCTGAGTTCGGCAATCGATGGCTGGAGGGCCGCCTTCGAGATCAGCCAGGCCGAGGTCGCCATCAGGCTGACACTGCTGGCGATGGTCAGCGCGCCGAGCAGGGCGGCCAGCACCATCCCGCGCCAGAACGGCAGCGTCAGCCGCAGCACGCGCAGGAGGGGGCTACGCGTCATCGGAGCGGCCTCCGTCGCTTTCGAGCAGGCGCGCGTAATGGCCTTTGGCGACACGCAAAGCTGCGGGTGTGCCATCTTCGATTAGCCTGCCATCCTTGAGCAGCAGCACGCGGTCGGTGTACGCGACCGTGCTCAGACGGTGGGTGATAAGCAGGACGGTGCGCCCTTGCGCCAGCTCTCGCAGCGCGCGCATGATGGCCGCCTCGCTGTCTGGGTCAAGCTGCGAGGTGGGTTCGTCCAGTATCAACAGCAGCGCGTCGCGCAGGAAGGCGCGCGCCAGGGCGATGCGCTGGGCCTGTCCGCCGCTCAAGCGCAAGCCGCGCTCGCCGCACAGCGTCTCGTAGCCCTCCGGAAGGCGGGTGATGAAGTCGTGCGCGCCCGCCGCCTGCGCCGCAGCCATCACCTGCGCGTCGGTGGCGTCCGGGTGGCTGAAGCGGATGTTGTCGGCAATCGTCGTGTTGAAGAGATAGGGCGACTGCGAGACCCAGGCGATCTGCGCACGCCATTGGTCAGACGCGATGCGGCTCAGATCATGACCGTCGACGCTGATGCGCCCGCTATCCGGCGCAATGAAGCGCAGGAGCAGATGAGCGATGGTCGTCTTGCCGCTGCCGCTGGGGCCGATCAGGGCGACGAACTGACCCGGCGCGATGTCGAAGCTCACGTCGTCGAGGGCCAGGCGCGTGCCATTCGCATAGGCCAGCGTGACGCCCTCGAAGCGAATGCGAAGGGACTCCGGCACGGGCTGGGCGTCCGTTGCGGTTCGGTCGGGCAGGGGGGTGTCGAGCACTTCGAACAGGCGCTCGGCAGCAGCTTTGCCCTCGGTCGCATTGTGGAACTTGGCTCCGAGCGCGCGCAGCGGCAGGTAAAACTCCGGCGCGATCACGAGCAGGAACAACGCCTTCTCGAAGCCGATGCCGCCGTGGAGCAGCCGCACGCCGATTTCGACCGCCACAATCGCTACGCTCAGCGTCGCCAGCATTTCCAGCGTGAAGGCGGACAGGAAGGCGACGCGCAGAACACGCATCGTCGCCGCGCGGAACTGCCCGGTGATCCGGCGGATCGTCTCGATCTGATAGCGGCTGCGGTTGAACAACTTGAGCGTGGTCAGCCCTTGCATCACGTCGAGGAAGTGCGCGCCGAGAGTGCGCATTTCAAGGAACTGGCGTTGTGCCAGCGCGCCCGCCGCCATGCCGATCAGCGCCATGAAGAACGGGATCAGCGGGGCGGTCACGAGCAGGACGACGAACGTCAGCGCATCCAGCGGGAGCACGACCAGCAGGATGACGACGGGCAGGAAGAGCGCCGCGAACAGACCGGGCAGGTAATCGCGGAAATAGCCGTCGAGCTTATCGATGCCCTCGGTCGCGCTCAGGATGAGATCGCCGCTGCGTTCGGCGCGGCTGTAGGCGGGGCCAAGCGCGTAGAGGTGGTTGACAAAGCGCCGGCGCAGGTCGGTCTTGATAGCAATCGCAAGCCGCGCGGAAGCTCTGGCATTGGCGTAGGTCAGCAGCGCGCGCAGGATGACGATGGCGAGCAACAGCGCAAGCGATCGCGAGACCGCCGCCAGATCCGCGCCCTGGAGGAAGACGCGCGCGATCACCTGGCTGAGCAGCAGTGCTTGCAAGATGATCAGAATGCCGAGCAGCGCATGTGTGCCGAGGCTGGCCGCGAGCGCGCCGGGCGCAGTCCGCGCTTCATGCAACAAGCGTTGATCGAGACGCGGTTTGTGCGCGTTGGTGGTTGGCGACATGGAATCGACAAAAGCTGTTGACGGGAGGAGCCATTATCCCTGCCCGATGCGCAATCGGACAGGGATAATGCGGCGTTTCTCAGCAGTGGATCAGTATTCGAGTTTGCTCTGCATCGTCAGCCGCTTGCGGAAGACCCAGTATGTCCAGGCCTGATAGGCGAGCACAATCGGGACGACGGTCAGCGCGATCACGGTCATGACCTGGAGCGTGTACTCGCTCGACGAGGCGTTGTAGATCGTCAGGTCGAAGCCGAGCGTCGAGGGCATCACCCGCGGGAAGAGCGTGCCGAAGATCAATGCGACGACGCCGACCACCGTCAGCCCGGTGCCGAAGAACGCGCGGCCATAGCGCGCCTGGAAGATGCTGTAGCCCGTCCAGAGCAGGGCGGTGACGGCGATCACCAGCCCGGCCACGTTCGCCACGTTGAAGTTGTCGCGAATATCGGTCTCGAACAGGCTGAGGACGACGAAGACCACGGCCAGCAGCGTCACCGGCAGCCAGAAGCGCCGGGCGATGGTCTTGACACGGTCACGAATGACGCCATCGACCTTGAGTTCGAGGAACAGCGCGCCATGGAGGATGAACAGGCTGAGCGTGACCAGCCCGCCGACCAGCGCGTAAGGATTGAGCAGGTCAAAGAACGAGCCGACGTAGGTCATGCTCTCGTCAATCGCCACACCGCGCAGGATGTTGCCAAAGGCGACACCCCAGAGCAGGGCGGGGACGAGGCTGCCGATGAAGATCGCGCCATCCCACAGGCTGCGCCAGCGCGGGTGATTGTCTTTGCTGCGAAACTCGAAGGCGACGCCACGCACGATCAACGCAATCAGGATCAGGAACAGCGCCAGGTAGAAGCCGCTGAACAACGTCGCGTACCAGTTGGGGAAGGCGGCGAACATCGCGCCGCCCGCCGTCAACAGCCAGACTTCGTTGCCGTCCCAGACGGGGCCGATGCTGTTGATGACCACACGCCGCTCGTCGTCGGTCTTCGCCACGAACGGCAGCAGGATGCCGACGCCGTAGTCAAAGCCTTCGAGGAAGAGAAAGCCGGTGAACAGAACCGCGATCAGAATGAACCAGAGTGTTTGCAGATCCATGTCAAGCCCTCTCAATACGCGCCTTCGTAACGCGCGTTTTTCTTGCCCGACTCCGGCTCATCCGGGCCGAACCAGGGGATCAGGTTGCCGCTGCCGTCGATGTCCTGGCGGGCATATTTCTGCAGCAGATAGATGTCAGCGATCATGAGCAGGCCGTAGATGATGGTGAAGCCGATCAGCGAAATCAGCAGCATTTCCGGCGTGACGTTGGGCGAGACCGCCTGATCGACGGTCATCAAACCCTGCACGATCCAGGGTTGGCGTCCGACCTCGGTCAGCATCCAGCCGGTCGAGTTTGCCAGGTAAGGCAGCAGGATCGCCAGAATGAGCAGCCGCAGCAGCCATTTCGGTTTGCCGTTGCCCAGCCGGTTGCGAGAGATGTAGTACAAACCGAGCAGGCC
The DNA here is from genome assembly GCA_023382675.1 of Anaerolineae bacterium. GTDB lineage: Bacteria > Chloroflexota > Anaerolineae > Aggregatilineales > Phototrophicaceae > Flexifilum. The sequence goes on along the minus strand of JAHDWN010000078.1, from coordinate 9,181 downwards.
GAGCACGAACATCAAGCCGCCCGCGCCGACCATCGCGCGGAAGCTCCAGTACGTCAGCCAGATGGCTGGCGGGATGTAGTTGCCGGGGCCGTACTGCTGCACATACTCCGCCTGCAAATTGTTGATCCCGTGTACCAGACCATCGGGTGTGTTGTAGGAGAGGAAGCTGAGCAGCGACGGGATACGGATATTGACGATGGATGTCCGGTCGGCTTCGTTGCCGATCTGGAACATCGATAGACCCGCCGGATCTTCGGAGTCCCACAGTCCTTCGGCGGCGGCCAGCTTCATCGGCTGCGTGTCTGCCATGCGCTGCCCCTGGGCGTGGCCGAAGCCCATCGTCAGCAGCACGGCGACCGTGCCAATGATCAGGCTCATACGGGCTGAGGCGCGGAAGGCGTCCAGGTTGCTCGCCTTGCCCCGCAGCAGGTGGAAGGCGCTGATGCCGAGCACGAAGAAAGCTCCGGTCGTCAGGCCGCCGAGCGCGACATGCGGAAATTGCAGCCAGACGTTGGGATTGCGGAGCAATTCGAAGAAATCGACCATCTCGGCGCGGCCGCTGTCGGCGATGGTGTAGCCAACCGGGTTCTGCATGAACGAGTTGGCGACCAAAATCCAAAAGGCAGAGACGTTGGCAGCCAGCGCCACCAGCCAGATCGCGGCCAGGTGGACACGCTTTGAGAGTTTGTCCCAGCCGAAGAGCCACACGCCGAGGAAGGTCGATTCGATGAAGAAGGCGACCAGCGCTTCGACCGCCAGCGGCGCGCCGAAAATATCACCGACAAAGCGGGAATATTCCGACCAGTTCATGCCGAACTGGAATTCCTGCACGATGCCCGTTACCACGCCCATCGCGAAGTTGATCAGCAGCAGTTTGCCCCAGAACTTCGCCATCTGCTTGTACTTCTCATCACCTCTGGTGACGTAGATGGTTTGCATGACGGCGACGATGATGGAGAGGCCGAGACTGAGCGGAACGAAGAAGAAGTGATAGACGGTGGTAATGCCAAACTGCAAGCGTGCCAGTGTCAAGGCATCCATAGACTTCCTTAGCTCTACAACAAACGAACGCTACAAGTATAGAGTTCCGCTTGAATCCGGGCTGTGTGAGACAAGTCACTCCCGACCATGAGGTTTGTCATAACTCGTGATGTAACCGCACCCTGGCGGCGGCCCCATTGCCAATCCTTTGCTGGGGACGCACGTCGACTACCTGATCTTGCAGCCCAGGATCGGGGATTGAACGGGGCCAGTGCTATTGCAGGCGTGTGTTCTGTTGCCTGCGACATCATGGCTCCGTCATTCTGGAGTCCGCAGGCGCTTTGGAGTATAATATAAGCAGAATTTGCTACATACTCTACTGCTATCCTGTCGATTTCAGACAGTATTGTTTCGACGCCACTGCGTTACAGGCCTCTCAGGAATTGGGGATGGCCGACACCTCCGTATAGCATTGCATTCCCCAGTCGACATCGCACATCCACATAAGTGTCGTTGATCATCGCTGTCTGCGCTGGACACGGGCAGCACGCCATGAACGGCAGCCGAAACATCGCTGCACAGGAGGCGATTCAATGGACACTCCAGAGGCTGTGACCAAACGTGGCAGAATGCCGGGCAGGTCAGGCTTCAGTCTTCCCGGCTTCTTGCGCTCCCGCGAAATACCCATCGCCATCGTTCTTCTGCTCTTGTGTTTCTTCTTCTGGCAGCAACGGCCAGAAGCCTTCCTCAGACCCGCCAATCTCGCGGTCATCATGCGTTTCGTCGCCACTTTTGGCCTGCTCGCGATTGGCGAACTGCTGGTCATCATTACCGGTGGAATCGATCTCTCGGTCGGTTCGATGACGGCACTGAACGGCGTCCTGGTGGCGATGCTGATGACGAAGGGGATCGGCGCGATTCCGCCGTTGAACACGATCCTCGTGTCAGCGACGCCAATCGCCATCTTTCCATCCGTCATCCTTGTGCTCATCTTCGCCGGGCTGGTTGGGCTCTGGCACGGATGGTTTGTCACCAAGCTGCATATCCCGCCCTTCATCATTACGCTGGGTACCTGGTTGATGGCGAGCGGCGCGGCGGCGTTCATCACGCGCGGGTATCCCGTCGTCTTCCCGTCGGACTTTCCTTTCCTGGGGCTTGGACAGGGGGAACTGCTCCTGGGCGGGGGCAGCGAGGCGTTCCAGATACCGAATATGTTCAGCATTCTGGTCGTCGCGGCGCTGTTCTTCGCCTTCATCCTCAACAGCACCACGCTGGGCCGCCACATCTACGCCGTCGGCGGCAATATCGAGGCTGCGCGCCTGTCCGGTATTAATGTCGATCGTGTCCGCATGTTCTGTTACGTCAGCAGCGGTGTAATGGGCGGGTTGGTCGGCATCCTGTTGGCGTCCCGGTTGGGGCAGGGGACGCCGACCGTCGACACGGCTTATGAGTTATGGGCGATTGCAGCCACCGTCATCGGCGGCACGAGTCTCTTCGGCGGCGAAGGGTCGGTGCTGGGGGTCATTCTGGGCGCAGCCATCATGGGCGTCATGCAGAACGGGATGGTGCTGCTGAATGTGTCGTCTTATCTGCAAAATGTCGTGCTGGGGGTTGTCCTCGTCCTCGCCGTGACCTGGGACAGGTGGCGGCGTCATCGTGGCAGCTAAATAGGCGAAGCGAGGGATGGTTTTGTGTCAGCACAAAGCTCAATTGTCGAAATGCAAAACATCAAGAAGTACTTCGGCGCAGTCCGGGCACTACGGGGTGTTGACCTGACGCTGCATCGCGGTGAGGTGTTGGGATTGGTTGGCGACAACGCAGCCGGAAAATCGACCCTGATGAAGGTTCTCAGCGGCGCCTACAGCCCCGATGAGGGACAGATTCTGATCGAGGGCGCCAGAGCGCACATTGCGAACCCGGACGACTCGCGCCGCCAGGGCATTGAGATGGTCTATCAGGATTTTGCCCTGGCGAACAACCTGGATGTCGCCTCCAACGTGTTCCTGGGGCGTGAAGTCGTGCGCTGGCAGCTTGGCCCGCTGCGGATCATGAACAAACGCGCGATGGAAGACCTGGCGCGCGACCTCGTCGCCCGGCTCAAGATCGACATCGAGTCGGTGCGCTTGAAGGTCGAGAATCTATCGGGCGGCCAGCGCCAGGCGGTTGCCATCGGGCGCGCCACCGCATTTGACGCCAAAGTCATCATCATGGACGAGCCGACCGCCGCGCTGAGTGTGGCGGCGATCAGCAAGGTGTTGGATCTCGTGCGCGAGCTGAAAGCGCACGGCTGCTCGATCATTATCATCAGTCATCGTCTCGAAGATATTCATGCGGTCTGTGACCGGGTCATCGTCCTGCGCCAGGGGCGCAAGGTGGCCGACCGACCCGTCATTGGAGATATTCACGAGTTCCGTGAACAGATTGTGGCCTATATGGTCGGCGCAAAAGATGATTTTGCGACCGAGATGGATCAGCCGTGATTGGAAAGGAGGTAACGCTCGGCGATTAGCCATAGATATGCGCTATGTATATGGGTATCGGCTCATGCGAGCGGATGCGCCCATATTGAAGGAGAAATTGTCATGAAACGGGTTTTGTTGCTTTTCACTGCGGTCTTCGTACTCCTGCTGGCATTTGGTGTGCAAACTGTCATTGCCCAGGATGATTTCACGGCAGTCGTAATTGGGAAGTCGGTGCATCCGTATTGGAGCAACGTGGAGATGGGGGTGCGGGCAGCCGCTGCGGCGCTGGGGCTGAGGGATGATCAGGCGATCTTCTGGGTGCCACCGAACGAGGACGTGGCGGCGCAAATCCAGACGATGGAGACGTACATCGCGCAAGGGGTGACGGGGATCGCGATTGCGCCGTCGGACCCGAACGCGCTGGAGCCGGTGATGCGGCGAGCAGCAGAGGCAGGGATCATCGTGACGACGCTGGACACGCCGCCGGTGGAGGGGTCGGTGTCGCTGGTGTACATCGGCACGGACAACTATGCGGCGGGGGTGACGGCGGGGGAGACGATGGCGCAGCTGCTGCCGAATGGCGGCGTAGTGGGGATTGGCCGGGGGTCTGACACAGCGCTGAACGCGCTGCAGCGGACGGACGGCTTCCTGGAGGCGATTGCGGGGACGAGCATCGAGGCGTTGGAGCCGGTGAACGACCGCGAGGACGCGGCACGCGCGCTGGAGCTGGCGAACTCGGTGTTCTCGGTGCAGCCAGAACTGGCGGGCGCGTTCGGGGTCTACGCCTACAACGGCCCGGCCTGGGCGACGGCAATCAAGGAAGCTGGGCGTGTCGGTGAGACACGGCTGGTATGCTTTGACGCGACGACGGACATCATCAACGGGATCAAGGAAGGCGTGATCGACGCGACGGTGGCGCAGCGTGAGTACGACATGGGCTACAAGTCGGTCGAGCTGATCCTGCGGATCGCGACGGATGGTGAAGCCGCGGCGATGACGGCGATGGGGGTGGTCGATGGCGTGATCGACACCGGTGTGGATGTGATCACTCCGGCGACGCTCAAGGACTACGAGGCCACACTCGATGCCAAAGGCATTCCGCACGAGTGGAATACTGAAGGTTGGCAAGCGCCAATGGCGGCTGTGCCGGAAGACTTCGTCGTGGTCGTAATTGGGAAGTCGGTGCATCCGTATTGGAGCAACGTCGAGATGGGGGTGCGGGCAGCCGCTGCGGCGCTGGGGCTGAGGGATGATCAGGCGA
>JAHDWN010000078.1:0-4377 GCA_023382675.1 Anaerolineae bacterium | reverse complement strand
TGGATGTGATCACTCCGGCGACGCTCAAGGACTACGAGGCCACACTCGATGCCAAGGGCATTCCGCACGAGTGGAATACCGAGGGCTGGCAAGCGCCCGGATAGCGACTGCTTACGATAAACGGGGGCCAGGCAACACTGGCCCCTTTTTCTACTGTGTTGCCATCTTCTACGGACACGGCCAGCAGTTGCTCGCCTGCTTCTGAATCCTCGCCCATCTCGAATTCCAGGCCATGGAAAACGTTGTTGTGACCCACATGCAAACGGGCTAAAGTTGTGCCAGGTTTCACAGGGTGAGGAGACATGCTGGTGCTGACTCAAAGTCTCGGCGATCTGGCGCTGTTCTACCGCCGTCGCCTGTTGGAGAACGTCGTTCCGTTCTGGGAGCAGCATTCGCTTGATCACGACTATGGCGGCTATTTCAACTCGCTGGATCGCACCGGCGCGGTCTACGACAGCGACAAAGCCGTCTGGCTCCAGGCGCGGGCGGTCTGGATGTTCTCGAAGCTCTACAACACGGTCGAAGCGCGCCCAGCCTGGCTGGATGCGGCGCGGTTGGGCTATGAATTCCTGACCAAGCACGCTTTTGATACTGATGGCCGGATGTTCTTTGCCCTGACGCGCGCAGGCCAACCGCTGCGCAAACGGCGTTACTATTTTTCGGAGACGTTTGCCGCCATCGCGTTTGCCGAGTATGCGCAAGCGACGAAAGGCGCCGAAGCGCTGGATCGTGCGAAAAATGTCTATCGCCTGATTGTCGATCTGTATCGCAATCCGCAGAAGCTGCCGCCGAAGACTGTCCCCGCGACGCGACCGATGAAATCCCACGCCATTCCCATGATCACGCTGGCAACCACGCAAGAGCTGCGCCAGGTCGATGATGACCCGCTCTATGCCGAGATTGTGGATGACGTGCTCGGCCAGATTCTCAACCACTTCATGAAGCCGGAGAAACAGGCACTGTTGGAGACGGTCGGGCCGCACGGCGAGTATCTGGACACGATTGACGGGCGAACGATAAATCCGGGCCACGCCATCGAGTCCGCCTGGTTCATCATGCACGAGGCGCAGCACCGCCACGATTCACAGTTGATCGCGCAGGCAGCGCAGATCATCGATTGGTCGCTCGAACGCGGCTGGGATCGTGATTACGGTGGGCTGTTCTACTTTGTCGATGTGGAGGGTAAGCCGCCGACCCAGCTCGAATGGGATATGAAGCTGTGGTGGCCGCACACCGAGGCTTTGTACGCGCTCTTGTTGGCGCATCATCTAACGCACGAGCAGCGCTATTCCGACTGGTTCGAGAAGGTACACGCCTGGTCTTTCGATCATTTCGCGGATGCGGATTACGGCGAATGGTATGGCTACCTCCGGCGTGATGGCTCTGTCTCGACGCCGCTCAAGGGTGGCATGTGGAAGGGCTTCTTCCACCTGCCGCGCGCGCTCTGGTTGTGCTGGCGTTTGTTGGAACGGATGCAGACACCGCTTGCGGACAGGTGATTGATCGTTCGGTTCGCTGTAGAGTTCGACCTGGGCGTCATCTATAATTTGATCATGCAATGTTGCCTCATGAAAGGTACACGAGAAGCCTCATGAAAGCTGGAATCAACAAGATCCTCAAGCCTGATGGCCGCGCCCTGGTTGTCGCCATGGACCACGGCCGGGATTGGGGGGCGCTCCCTGGGATTGAGAAACCGGGGGAAACGATTGAAAAGCTGATCGACGCCGGGATCGACGGCGTTTTCACGTCCTATGGCATCGCCAAGCAATTTGGACACCTCATGGCCGGACGCGTCAGCCTGATCGTGCGTACCGATGGCTATGCCTCGGCCTACCGCGAGAAATGGCTCGAATACGCATCCTGGCAGGGGCTGTTCAGCGTTGAAGATGCGCTGCGCGTGGGCGCGGACGGGATTCTCGTCATGTACTTTATGGGCAATGAGAGCGAAAGCCCCTCACTGCGGGTAATGGCCGAATACGTCGCCGAGGCCGACCGCCTCGGAGTCCCGATTGCCGTCGAAACGATGCCCTGCCCAAGCCCGAACATTCCGGATACGCACGACACTAAAGTGATCGCCACCGCCGCGCGCATTGCGATGGAGCACGGCGCGGATCTGGTCAAGTGCTATTACAATGGCCGCGCTGACTTCTCATACGTGACCGAGACCGTTCCGGTGCCGGTGCTCATCGCCGGTGGCCCGGTCACGGAAACCCGTCTTGACGCGCTGCGGATGGTATCCAACGCGGTGAAGGCGGGTGTCAGAGGCGTCTTCTTCGGCCAGAACATCTGGCGCTCGTCTGATCCGGTGGGCATGGCGCGCGCGCTGTCCGCCATCATCCACGATGAGATGGAACCCGAACGGGCGGCAGAGCAGTTCCTGGCTGAAGCGGCGGTCAACTAGGGGCGTCAGCCGCGCCAGAACCCACCCGCACGTGCAGTCCCCTGGTAGAGTCCATACAATACTGTGCAAGGCGGATTGCGCGCGGGTTCACTAACAGAATTTACACGTCACCCGCGTGTGCAAGTGGCATTCGACCCACAAAGGAGCGGGTTTTTGACCTGGCACTTCTGAAAGGCAGTCGGCATGAATTACAAGCGAGTCCATGGCGTGATCGTGCCCATCGTCACGCCCCTTGATGCAGCGGGCCAGCTCAAGCACGAGGCGGTCTTGCCGCTGGTCGATTATTTGATTGAACGAGGTATTCAAGGCGTCTTTCCGCTCGGCACGACCGGCGAAGGCCCGTTGTTTTCGACCGAGGAGCGCAAAGCCTTCGCGCAGACCGTCGTCCAAGCCGTGCATGGCCGCATCGCCGTTATCATCCATACCGGCGCGATCACAACGGCGGAAACGATTGACCTCACACGACACGCCCACACAGTCGGCGCGGATGCCGTCGCCATTATTCCGCCGTGGTACCACAAGCTGACCACGGAAGGGCTGCTGCGCCATATTCGCACCGTCGCCCGCGCTGTCCCCGACATGCCGATCTACCTGTACGAAAATCCCGGCGTGACGCCCAACCGGTTTACACTGAGCATGGTCGCCGAACTGGCCGAGTCTGAACCGAACGTCGTCGGCATGAAAGACAGCAGCGGTTCGCTGGAAACCCTGTTCGCCGCGCGCAACTACAAAGACAGGCAGTTCAACACCGCCAGCGGGCCCGATAAGCTTGCGCTGGCGGCGCTGACGATGGGCATCGACGCGTGTGTCTCTGGCACGGCCAATGCGGTGCCCGAACTGGTCGTCGGCGTCTACAGCGCGGTGCAGGCGCAAGACCTGGAGACCGCGCGCAGCTTGCAGGCAGCGCTGATCAACGTGTGCAATCTGCTCGGCGATGGCAGCGACCTGTCCATGTATAAAGGTCTGCTGGCGCTGCGCGGCATCGATGTCGGGCAGGTACGGCTGCCGCTGGTGCCAAGCGCCGCCGAGAAGATCGCCGCGAACTGGGAAATCATCCGCAACACCTATCTGCCCGCAGGCCTGCTGCGCTAATGTGTCGACAAGATTGATCTGACCGGGCGCAGGGTGGCGATCCGCCGGGCAAGCCATCGGCTTGCCCCTACAAAATGTTGTCCATTCTCAACGTGGTGGCGTAACAGCCAGGGCGGGCAGATGTCATGACCCCGCGCTTGCCCTCCGCTGGCTCGCGTGAACGCGGGCCGGGGAGGGCTGGACGTTACAATGGAAGCAGGTTTATATCGTCACAGGACGCGATTGGAGGGCATCAAATGCGACCACTAGTTCTCGTGACTCTGCTCCTGGTGTTGCTCGCCCTGGCCGCCCCCGCCTCGGCTGATCAGATCAACTATGTCAGCCAGCCGGAGGAGGTGGTCATCTTCCTCAACGACATCGCCTACGTGCGCGATACGCTGCGCATTCCCAATGATGCTGAGGCGCGGATCGTGCTGCCGCCCCAGATCTTCCAGGATACGCTGCTCGTGCATCAGGGCGACGAGCGCCTGGCGCAGTACCGCATCAGCCGCAGCGACTCGGGGCTGCTGCTCACCATCGCGGCGGCCAGCGGCGATGACCTGCGCGACATCCACCTGGAATACCTGACCGCCGGGATCGGCTGGAAACCGGTCTACGACATGACGTTCACCGACGATGTATCGGCGGGCGTCGATTTTTACTTCTACGCCGAAGTCAAGAACGATTCGCTGGCGCTGGACGACGTGGCCGTGACCCTGGCGGCGGGGCGGGTCAGCACGACCGAGCAGCTCGACGCCGTTTCGACGGTGACGACGAATCAATACATCGCCGGGTATGACGAAACGGGAACTGCCGCGCTGACCCAGGGCGCAGTCACCATCCAGTATGTGTATCCGCTGCCGGACACCATGACAGCTGCCCCCGGCGAAACCCTGTATGCCCAG
>JAHDWN010000077.1 GCA_023382675.1 Anaerolineae bacterium | reverse complement strand
TCTGCGCGACGACTTTCGCCCGGACAGCGACATCGATGTGCTGGTGCAGTTCAAACCGGACATTCGCTATTGCCTGTCTGATCTGGTGCAAATGGGTGACGCAGGCAAGTTATGCTTTTGAGGAATTTACGAATCCTCCACGATACCTCTGATAAATAACATTGACTTAGTGGTATAACATTATTGTGATGTTAACTGTAAATCAATTATCCGAGGGCAGAACAATGGTGACAAAGTCGCATCTGCGCTATCTCCTCGTTCTTGTGGTCTTATTCACCCTGATGGCTGTGTCCGTTCCGTCGATCTATGCTCAAGACGCAGGCACAAGCTGTGGTCGACCTCAAAATCACCCTCTTGTTGCACGGATTGAGCGTGAGTTTGGCGTTACATTCGATCAGTACGCTTTTTGGTACTGCCAGGGGGTCACACTCACGGCTATTTCTCAGGCGTTGGAATTATCGAGAACAACCGGTGTGAGCTTTGATGTCTACCTGAACATCCTGATTTCGCGAACGGATTACAGCCAGGTGCTGGCGGAATTGGGAGTAAGCCTCAACGATCTCGCTCCGGGAAAAATTCTGTTCAGATAATCCTGCCGAAAGTTGCCCGGGCTTTTGCCCTGGCGCAACTGCAAGTCGTTGCCCGTCCTCACCTATCCCGGTGCTGCAAAGGACAGGGCGTGCCCGCGTGAGCACGCCCCGTTCGAGTCTTGACCCTAGGCCTCGGGGGTCTCCGGCTTGCACTCCAGAATGCCGCGATAGAACGGCTCGCCGTCAGTGTGATGCATCTGGAAGCCGTACTTCTCCAGCAGCCGGATCATCTCGATGTTCTCCGGCAGGACGATGCCGACGATCCGTTCGAGATGTTCGGCCTTGGCGACCTCGATCATGCGGTTAAGCAGCCGCTTGCCGATGCCGTGCCCCTGGTAGCGGTCGCTGACGATCATGCCATACTCACCGACCGGGCGGTTGCGCGCCTTGGTCATGCGCGCCACGCCGACGACCTCCGGCAGGCCGGTGCGCTCGTTGATCTTCTCGGCCACGAGCGCCATTTCGCGGTCGTAGTCGATGAAGCTCAGGCGGGCGAGGCGGTCGTGCTGCAAGCGCTGGTTCAGGTTGAGCACCTGCAAGTAACGCAGGTAGACCGACCGTTCCGAGAGCGTCTTGTTGAAGTCGGCCATCAGCGGCTCGTCTTCGGGACGGATCGGGCGGATAGTGACTTTCGTGCCGTCACGCAGTGTGTGGTGATAGACGTACTGGATCGGATACGGGCGGATGGCCGGGCTCGGCAGCTGCTCTGCGGTGACTTCTGCCGAATGCAGCACGACGCGGGCATCAAGGGCCAGGATCTGCTCGTGTGACGCCAGCAGCGGGTTGATGTCCAGCTCTTTGATCCAGCGCTGCTCGACGATCAACTGGCTGAAGCGCACCATGACTTCTTCAAGCTCGGCGATATCGACCGGCGGGCGACCACGCACGCCTTTGAGCGCCGTGTAGATCTTGGTCTGCTCCATCATGCGCCGCGCCAGCGTGCTCGTCAGCGGCGGCAGGCCGAGCGCCCGATCCTTGAAGACCTCGACCATCGTGCCGCCCGTGCCGAAGAGCAGCACCGGCCCGAACTGCGCGTCGATGCTGCTGCCGATGATCAGCTCGTAGGCATCGCCCAGCTTGACCATTGGCTGCACGGCCACGCCCTGGAATTCGGCCTCGCTGGCCTTCTCCTTGACCGACTCGAAGATAGTGCGGTAGGCTGCGCGCACCGCGTCGGCATTGCGCAGGTCGAGCTGGACACCGCCCACGTCGGTCTTGTGCGTGATCGTCAGCGAGTGCAGCTTGATCACGACCGGGTAGCCGAGCGTTTCGGCGGCGGTCACGGCCTCATCTTCGCTGGTCGCCACCATGGTCTTGACCGTTGGGATGTGGTAGGCCGCCAGGATTTCCTTGCTCTCGAACTCGGTCAGGATCGTGCGTCCCTGCGCGCGCGCTTCGTTGATGATCTTCGCTACGTACTCGCGGTCAGGCGTGAACGCGATTGTGTCTTCCGGCATTGACGGGGTTTCGTAGATGGCGCGCAGGTTATAGGAGAAGCGCCACATATAATTGAAGGCGCGCGCCGCGTCATCCGGGAACTCGAACGTCGGGATGCTGGCACGGCCCAGGATGGCGTCGCCCGCCTGGGTCTGGCTGCCGCCCATCCAGCTCGCCAGGATCGGTTTGCCCTCGAGCTTGGCATAGGGGCGCAGCAGTTCTGCCGTCTGGGTCGGGTCGGTCATCGCCTGCGGCGTGAGCACGACGAGCAGGCCATCGGCGTTCGGGTCATGAGCGGCGATGTCGACGGCCTTGGCGTAGGTCTCCGGCGAGGCATCGCCGAGCACGTCGATCGGGTTGTTGTGACTCCAGGCGGCAGGCAGCAGGTCGTTCAACTGCGACATGGTTTCGTCGGAGATGTCGGCCAGCACGCCGCCACCCGTGATCAGCGCGTCGGTCGCCAGCACGCCAGGGCCGCCGGCGTTGGTGATGATCGACAGGCGGTTGCCCTGGGGACGCGGCTGCTTGCCGAGCACGTCCGCCATGTAGAACACGTCGGCGATGCTGTTGACGCGCAGCACACCGCAGCGGCGGAAAGCGGCTTCGAGCACCTCGTCGCTGCCCGCCAGCGAGCCGGTGTGTGAGGCTGCGGCCTTGGCAGCGGCTTCTGTGCGCCCGGCCTTGATGACGATGATCGGCTTCTTGAGCGCGACTTCGCGAGCGGCGGACAGGAACTTGCGCGCGTCGCCGACCGTCTCCATATAGATGACGATGCTCTGCGTGCGCGGGTCACGGCCCAGGTAATCGATCAGGTCGCCCCAGCCGACATCCAGCATCGAGCCAAGGCTGACAAAGGCCGAAAAGCCGATATTCTCTTTGAACGAGTAATCGAGCACGGCGGTCAGCAGCGCGCCCGACTGGCTGATGAAGGCGATATTGCCCGGACGTGCCATCGACGCAGCAAAGGTCGCGTTGACACCGGTGAGCGGGGCCATCACGCCGAGGCAGTTCGGGCCGATGATGCGCATGTCGCCTTCACGCGCATACTTCAGGATTTGCCGCTCCAGTTCGACACCTTCCGGGCCGATCTCCTTGAAGCCGGCCGAAATCACGATGGCGCCCCGAACCCCCAGCCCAACCGCATCGCGGATCAGATCCGGCACTGTTTTGGCCGGGGTGACGATCACAGCGAGATCGGGGACTTCCGGCAGCGACTGGAGATCCGGATACGAACGAATGCCAAGGACATTCGACCGTTTCGGATTGATCGGGTAAACTGCGCCGCCAAATGGGTTGCTGATGAGATTCCACAGGATCGTCCGACCCACGCTGCCTTCGCGCTCGGTCGCGCCAATCACCGCGACACTGCGCGGGTTGAAAATGGCGTCGAGACCCTCGTTTGTCTGGAGCGTATTGGTCGGAACTACAGACGAAAGTTGCATAGTTGCGGATTGCTCCTGGTTCTATAAGTTAGCGGAATAACATTGATTGTAACTCAGAAAGTCAGGCGCTGCCTATCATGATCTGGGGTGATGTTCATCCTTAAACTGAATTGGGGAAACCTTAACCATTCGAAAATTGTTACGCGCCGTACCATTAAGATACATTAAAGATTGAGTTGGCAGCCTGTAACATCTCAATGAACCAGATCGGGTGAAACCCATGATGCAGAGTCCACCCACCTATCAGATTGAAGTCGATTTCGAGGAAGATCGGCTCGACCGCCTGCGCCTGCTGCTCTACCTGACCATGATGCTCTCGGCTTTGTTCTATGGCACCTCGCTCCTGGAGGTCAATGGCGGTATCTGGCTGTGGCCGGTCATCTTTGTGGTCGCTGTGCTGCTGCTCGCCCTGATACAGCGTCACCTGACGATCAGCGCCTGGATCTTCACGTTGACGATGATGGCGGTGCCGATCTATTATCTCTCCACCGGCGAGCTCAATATCCGGGCGACGATTCTCGTCCTGCTGCCGGTCATCGCCGCCAGTCTCGTGCATGAGCGGGACGCCGTCTTATGGACGGGTATCATCACCCTGATCGTCTGCACCTTTGTCGCCATCTTCCGCTTTGGCTTGACAGAAACCTGGTTGATGATGCCGCTGCCGATCCTGATTTGCATCTTCCTGATCGTCTCCATTTACTGGATGCAGCAGTCGCTGCTCGATCTCGTGCATTGGTCAACCGACGTGCAGCAGAAAGATACCCGGCGTGCAGAACTGTTCTACGCGCAGAAAGAACAGCTCGAAGACGCGCTGCTTCAGCTCAAGTTCGCCAATGACAAACTGGAGCGGCTCAATGACGATCTGGACGCCGCCCAGCGCGTGGCCGAAAACGCCAGCCGGGCGAAATCGATCTTCCTGTCCAACATGAGTCACGAGCTGCGCACGCCGCTCAACGTCATCATCGGCTACACGAGTTCGATGCTCAACATGCCGCAGATGTTCGATAACCGGCGGCTGCCGTCGGCCTACCGCCCCTACATTCAACTGGTCGAAGAAAGCGGCCACTACCTGCTCGGCCTGATCAACGACGTGCTCGACCTGAGCAAGATCGAGGCGGGCAAGCTCGAACTCCATTGTTCCCCGATGGCGCTGCCCGACTTGATGCGCGGCGTCCTGACGACCTCGATTGCGCTGCTCAAAGACAAGAAGCTGTCGCTGCTGCCGGACTTCCCGGACGATATTCCCTTCGTCTGGGGCGATCCGATGCGCGTCCGGCAAATTCTGCTCAACCTGATGTCGAACGCGGTCAAATTCACCGAGACAGGCAGTGTCACCCTGGCGGCGCGGGTGGAAGGCGATCACGTGCACATTGCCGTCAGAGATACCGGCATCGGCATCCCGGAAAGCGTGCTGGAAAGCATCTTCGACCGCTTCCAGCAGGCGAGCAGCGATACGGATCGCCGTTACGGTGGAACGGGTCTCGGCCTCGACATCAGCCGCCGCCTTGTCAATATGCACGGCGGCGAACTGCGCGTCGAGAGCGTGGTCAATCAGGGGAGTGTCTTCACGTTCACACTGCCGCTGGCGACTGAGGCGCAGACCAGGGATGTGTTCGGGCCGGCATTGGCGGATGCCAGTATCACGATTTTCGACGAAAACGAAGAGGAGCTGTTGCAGGCTCAGACGGCGCTGGTCGTGGAGGACGAAACAGCGAACCGTAAGCTCGCCTGCGGTGTGTTGGAATCAGCAGGGTTCATCGTCATCGAGACGCACGAGGGAGCAGAGGCCCTCGAACTCGCATCCGGGTTGATCCCTGACGTGATTCTGCTCGACCTGTCACTGCCGGACATCGATGGCTGGGAAGTGCTGCGCCGACTGCGCGCGCAGCCGGAGACTCAAGCGATCCCGGTGGTGCTCTTTTCCGGCTATCCATGGGACAGCCAGGCCGGGGCTGCTGGCGCGGCGGGGTATATCGAGAAGCCAGCCACGTCGGACGAGATTTTGCAGGGCGTCAAAGCCGCGCTTGCGCTCAACGTACACTAAGGGGGACTTTCGGCGATGAAGATTCTGTATCTGGAAGATGATCCGAATGACGCTCAACTGGTGAATCTGTACGTTTCGGCAAGCAAACACCAGTTGATCCAGGCGCAGACACTTGAGGAGGCGTGGAACTCGATTGAGCAGCAGCCCGAATTAATTCTGGTAGATGTCATTCTCGGCGCGACGCGCGGCGGTGTCGAATTCGCGCGCCGCCTGCGCGAACGTGGCGATATGACACCGTTGATCGCCGTCACAGCGCTGGCGACACCGGCGGACGTGCAGGAGTGCCGCAGCGCGGGCTTTGATGCGGTGCTGACCAAGCCATTCACCATCAGCCAACTTGCACAAACACTGGCCCGTTACCTTCCAGACAGCACGTAAGGCCAGAGGTGGGCCGCCGTGAGCGGCCTTTTATGAAAGGCGAACAAGTATGTCCCACATTTTGTTGATTGAGGATAATCCAGGCAACGCAGAAATGATGCTCCACATCCTGAGAAGCGCGGGATATACCGTTCGCCACTTCGATCGCGGTTCGCCAGCGGCAGCCAACGCGCGCAGCGAAACTCCGGCGCTCATCCTGATGGATTTCAACCTGCCTGACATCGACGGGCGCACGCTGTCGCTGATCCTGCGCAAGCAGTTGGGCAACAACGCGCCGCCGATTGTGGCCTGCACGGCGCGCACCGGCGAGCACGAAGTCACGATGGCACAGCGATTCGGCTGCTCAGCCTTCCTGCGCAAGCCGTTTACGCCCGACGAATTGCTCGATGTCGTTCGGCGCTACATGCCGGAGTCCGAGGCGCTTCGTTCGCAGGGCAAGGACACCGGCTGAGATCAATTCGGGTAATGTCTGCCGGGGTCAGCGCAAGCGCCTCAGGATTATCCCTGGTTCATAGTATGGATTATCCAGCTAGGTTAGAAGTCCGCTGACGGGTCAACCCGTCGGCTGGGTCAAATCAAGCATACTGAAGATGCTTCGTCACGTTGTTCCCCGGAGTGTATCTGGATTGCACTTTGAGTGTGCTGGATGCTCCCTAGCCGACCGATTGATCGGTCGGCGACGAAAACAATCCAGCCCAGCCTCTGTCCAAGCCACGCATCCTATCACGTGTGACTATTAATCCTTGGCGAGGGACACACAACTGCGCGCCCTGCCGCCACGTCAGGCTGCCCCTTTTCCCCGCACATGACAGGTGTATAATGGGTCATGAGAGGTCACATCAGGAAAGGATTCGACTCGATGACCCTGCGCACGCATTCGCTCCAATACGATTTCACAGCCCTGCTGCCGCCGCCGTTCGCGGTGGTGGCGATTCCCGCCGGGGAGGTGACACTGGCACATGCCGGTGGCTATCTCGTCCAGCCGGAAACGCGGCGCGTGGAAGCGTTCGCCCTCGCCCAATACCCCGTCACCAACGCGCAGTATCAGGTCTTCGCCGATGCTGTGGACGGCTACGACGATCCGGCGTGGTGGGAGATTTCGGATGCGACGCGTGAGTGGTGGCACGCGAATCCGCGCCCGCTCAAGACCTATGGCGACGGCGATCATCCACGCACGCACGTCACCTGGTACGAGGCGATCGCGTTCTGCCAGTGGCTGTCCGCGCGCACCGGGCTGACTGCGCGCCTGCCGGGCGAGGCCGAGTGGCAGCGTGCCGCCCAGGGCGACGACGCCCGCGCCTATCCCTGGGGCGCAGATTGGGACAGCGACCGCTGCGCCAACAACGTCGCCCACGCGAGCATCGGCACGCTGCCGGTGCTGACCTACGCGGGCACAGGCGACAGCCCATTTGGCGTCTGTGACATGGCGGGCAACGTCTGGGAGTGGTGCGCGACGAGTTGGGGGCAAGGCTCCGACGATCTCAGCCTGGACGACGTGCGCGTGCTGCGCGGCGGCTCCTGGTTTGACGACGTCCAGAAGCACTTTCGCGCCGATTATCGCAGCTCGTGGAATCCCGAACTCGCGTCCGACCTGCGCGGCTTCCGTGTGGCCTTCGGCTGAGATGCGCCAGGATCGGTGCTAGAATGGCTCATCCGCATTTTTGATGATGTTCAGGTAATTCCCAGCGTAAAGTCTCGTGAGCCTCTCTCATGCTAAGCTGCCTGTCACCAAATTCGCGGATGAACCATTTTTATCGCG
This sequence comes from Anaerolineae bacterium, assembly GCA_023382675.1. GTDB lineage: Bacteria > Chloroflexota > Anaerolineae > Aggregatilineales > Phototrophicaceae > Flexifilum. Next base: position 5,909 of record JAHDWN010000077.1, on the reverse strand, counting down.
ATCTTGACAAAGTCATACGCCCCTGATGTGAACGTTGAGGAAATACAACCATTTTCGACTCTGGTTTGGTTGCTGTTGGATGATGTAATCGTTCAAGCTACTTGATTGGGATCGCTTACCAATTGCGGTACTGCCGGCTTTCGCCGCAATTCTTTTTGGGTGAGCAAGAGGACAGCGGCGAGAATCAGACCGCCACCCAACAATGTCACAGGGCGCAGCACCTCATTCAGCCACACCGCGCCGAGTATTACGGTGACAACCGGCTCTAGTGTGGACAGCATCGCCGCATTTGTTGGACCGATGCGTTCCAAGCCCGTAAGAAAGGCGGCAACGGGAAGCACAGTGGTAATCATTATGATCAAGAGGATCGCCGTCCAGCCTGTGCTTGTAGCCGGAAGATGTGTGCCATTCAATAGCATCAATACGCCAGATGCAGCGCCTGCTGACGCGAAGATCACCGTAGATGATTGAATAACTGTGACACGTTTCAAAACTTGCGCCCCTAAAACAATGTAAAGCGAGTAAATTGCTGCCGAAGTAATTGCCAGCAGTATGCCCGGAGCTTGACCTCCCGCTGGGTCAACCGTGAGCGCCGTACCCATGAGGGCAATACTGAGTGCAATGCCCTTTATCATCGTGAATTGCTCACGAAGCAACAGGCTGGCAAGCAGCGCTACGAAAGCTGGATAAAGGTATAACAGCAGGGCAACCAAGCCCGATGATGCATATTTCAATGCTGTCAGGTAGGCAAAAGACGACCCTACATAGCCGAGTACACCCATAATCACGAGTCTGAGTAAGGTTGATCCACCTGGCAGTTGCTCACGCCGGATGATCAGCAAGACGAACATCACGACTGCTGACAGCGAGAAGCGAGAGAACAGAATGGAAAAGGTATCCATGTTGTCCGCATAGGCATAATGACTGAACAAAGCCAGTGTTCCAAAGCCCGCCGCCGACAGCGCAACCAGAATAGTCCCTACTAACCGTTTCACAAAGATTCTCCCAACTCGATGTGTGCTACTGTGAGAAGCAAAGTCGCCCCTGCGCCGCACTGGGCATAATCTTTTACGCCCCTGGAGTTTGGCTTTTGTTGAAAAAGGAATGAAATTGGGTCAAGGTTGAGTTACCACAAACAGCCAGGGACCAATCATCCCATGACGACTATCGCACAAAACACCCTGCTACTCAAGGATTCGGTCAATCTGTTGGAAGCCCAGCGCTCGGTCGCCGGGCTTCCGCGCCGACTATCGCAGTTCGTGGAATCCTGATCTCGCGTCCGGCCTGCGCGGCTTCCGCGTGGCCTTCGGCTAAGGCGAGACAATATCGCGCATAACACCGCTCGCCGCTCCATCGCGCTCACGGCGTTGATGGCATCGCGCCACCGCCGACCCAGCCGACCCACTCCCGACCGACATCGGGCAGACGATAGACATCCCCGGTTTGCAGATCGAGTGCGATTGTCCCCACTACATTCCAGAAGCCGAAATAACGGCCATCGGGCGACCAGAAGGGGTAGAGCAGGTCGGTCTGTTCATAGCGGATGGGACTGCAAACAAGCGCAAGCCGTCCTTCATGCGGTATGTAGGCCGCAATGTAGCGATCCGTAACCTCCTCACGGTCGATTAAAACGAGAAAGCCTATGCCATCGCCCGTGGGGTTCAGCGTGGGGAGCAAGCTCGTAGCCAGTTGGGCTTCTCCGCCGATCGCTTGCGAGATGGTCGAAAAAAAGGTTGGATCCAGTGCAAACCCATCGCCAACCCAGTGAGCGAAGTTGAGGTGTAAATATCCTTCAGGAGGTGCGGCGATGTAGAAGAAGCCGCTTTCATCCGCCAGCCACGTTGGATTTCTCAGTACAGTTTCTTCCTCGCTCGGCACAGCGTCGAACACGACTGCGCCGGTTTCAAGATCGAACACTTGCAGCCGGGGGACATTATAGAAATACTGCAAGAACTGGTAGCTGATCTGCGCGGCATACCGACCCAGCGGCGAGAGATAGATGGAAGACGATGAGTTTTCAGCGGTCTCAGGTGGCAACGGCAGACCTGGAAACTGCGTGATGACATCGCTGCCGCGTTGGATACTCAGCGGACTGACGCTCACCTGAAACGGCGTCTCGCGCAGCAGGCGTGTACTCCTTGGGTCAACCTCATCATCGAAATACCTGATCGCCAGTGTTTGGCCGGCGATCCACTCCAGCCGTAGGAAGGTGCGGGAAAACGGATCATAGGATATGTTGAGATGCCAGGCCTCATCTGGGGTCAGTTCGACCGTCGCCAGCTCGTCTGTCGTCATGTCCCAGACCGCCAGGGTCGTCGCGGGCAAGACCGGTGCGAAGCCCATCAAGCGCCCATCCGGCGAGACGCGTGGCAAGCCCACGGTATTGACATCCTCAAGCGCGAACGGCGCAACCAGCTCGGTCGCTTCTGTCGCGGTCACGCGCATGAAGCGCCACAACTCCCCAGGATCGCGGATGCCGCTCACCGTGTAGAAGTACTCCCCCGCTGCTCCTGGCGGGAAGCCGTCGATGATGCTGCCGCAGAGCACTGGCGGCGCGCTTTGGGCATGAACGGGCGTGAGGTTAATTGCGAGGAAAAGCACAACGAAACCGAGCGTCAAGCGAATGGCAATGCGTTTCATGTTCTCGCTCACAAAATTCATTACGAAAATGCTTCAAAAATTGCGTTATGAGCAGTACCGACCACTTTTTTACCCAGAATCGATGCTTTTTACGTGTACTGCCCTGATCATAAGCCGAGAATTGGCGTTATAGTAGGAACAATTGCCTATTCCTTAAGTTTACGAAATTAACCTTTGTTAGTCCGCTGTTATGCCTTGCGCGTATGCTCATAAACGACCGATTCGCGATTCACAGCGGCCCAGCAGCCGTGGAGGCGCATGTTCAGGAATAGAGGAATGCTGTTCACCCTCGCTGTGATCCTGGTCGGGATCCTCTGGGGCGGGGTTTTCTTGTTTGCCTCAAAATTGCCTTCGAATACAACTGCGCTGCCCACACTCATGCTGCTGCCGACCGGCACGCCCTCGGAACGCGCACAGGCCCTGCAACCTGCGGCGCAAGTCGCGATCTCCAGCGCAGTCATGCCCGCCAGCAGCGCACAGTCTGACGTGCTGCCAGCGGCGTCCGTGGCGAGCACGCCCGTGCCGACGCTGCCGCCGCTCAGCCCCTCGGTGCAGGCGGCGGTCAGCCTGCCAGTGGACACGTTTTCGATTCCCCCGGCCGCGGTCGCCGGACAGGTGCTCGTGCATTTCGCGCCCGGATCAAGCGCGGCGGAACGCGCGGCCTACGTCGCCGGTTTGGGCGGCACGGTCGTGCAGGAGATCGCCGCGCTGGATACGGTCGTCGTGCAGGTCGCTGACACTACGACGTTCGCGGCGCTGCCGGATGTGCCGGTCGTGGTCGCGAGTGAGCCGGATTATTACGTGGCCGCGCTCGACAGCCCCGCGCCGAACGATCCGCTCTTCGACCAACAGTGGGCGCTGACGGCCATGAGTGCGCCCGCCGCCTGGGCAGCGCTGCCGGGCGACGCCGCGAGCGTGACCGTCGCCGTCATCGACAGCGGCATCTGCGCTAACCATCCCGACCTGGCGGGTCGCATCCTGCCGGGTCACGACTTCGTCGAAGGCGACAGCTCGCCGGAGGATGCGCTCGGCCATGGCTGCGCCATCGCGGGCATCATCGCCGCCAACGCGAACGACGGCATCGGCATGGCCGGGCTGGCCCAGCACGCGCAGATCATGCCGCTGCGTGTGCTCGATGCGAGCGGCGTCGGCACCTACTCCAACGTGGCCGCGGCGGTCGTCTATGCCGCCGATCAGGGCGCGCAGGTGATCAATCTGAGCCTGGGCGGCGTCAACCGCTCGGACACGCTCGAAGCCGCGCTCGACTATGCCATCGCCAAAGGTGTGACCGTGATCGCGGCGGCGGGCAACCAGGGCACCGACACGGTGCTTTACCCCGCAGCCTACGCCCCGGTCGTCGCCGTCGGCGCGGTCGATCAGACGCTCCAGCGCGCGGCTTACAGCAGCTTCGGCAGCGCGGTCGATGTTTACGCGCCGGGCAGCGCTGTCACCGTGACGGCGCTCGACGGCGGTTGGACGCTGCAATCGGGCACCAGCTTCGCCGCGGCCTATGCCAGCGGTGTGGCCGCGCTGCGCATCGCCCAGAACGCCGATCTGGCGCTCGATGGCGGCGTGGTCAGCGCCCTGCCGGGTGCGGGCATCACTGTGGTCGAAGCGCCACAGCCGACGCTGCCGCCGGTTGTGGCTGTGCCGCTGCCTGCCGAGTACGAGTCGATCCTGGCGCGCATCCAGGAAGCGGGCAGCGCGCGGGTGATCGTCGGGCTGGCGGGCGACTTCCGCCCCGAATTCGATCTGTCGCCGCAGGGCGTCGATCAACAGCGGGTGACGATCCAGGCGGCGCAAACCGATCTCGCCACTGCGCTGCAAGCCTACGACGTGCAGGCCGTCACGCGCTTCCAGACGATCCCGTTCCTGTCGGTGGTCGTTGACGAGGCGGCGCTGCGTTTCCTCGCCCAATCGGCGCAGGCGAGCAGCATCCAGCTTGAACGGGTCTACCGGCCCGACCTGGCACAGTCAACGGGCATCATAGGCGCGGATGTTGCCTGGGGCCTTGGCTATACAGGCGCGGGCTACGCCGTGGCGATCATCGACACGGGCGTCGATAACGCGCATCCGTTCCTGTCGGGCAAGGTGATCGACGGCGCGTGCTTCTCGCACACCGGCTCGGACACCAATGGCACCTACACCAGCCTCTGCCCCAACGGGCAAGGTTCGCAGACGGGCGCGGGCGCGGCGGCGGCTTGCAGCGGCTACAGCGCCTGCGAGCACGGCACGCACGTGGCCGGGATCGTCGCCGGTGAGGGCGCGAGCTTCGACGGCGTCGCGCCGGGCGCGTCGCTGCTCCCGGTTCAGGTCTACACGCTGGTCAGCAGCATCCCGATTTGCGGCAGCACAACGCCGTGCGTGGTCGCGTTCGACACCGAGATCATGCTCGGCCTGGAGTGGGTCTACAACCAGCGCAGCACCTACCCAATCGCCTCGACCAATATGAGCCTGGGCACCGCCGACCACATCCCGACCGATTGCAGCAGTATGCACCCGGCGCTGGCGGCGCTGATCACGCAGCTGCAGGCGGCCAACATCGCGACGGTCGCCGCGTCGGGCAACTACGGCGGCAACACCGGCGTCGCCTTCCCCGCCTGTATTGCGCCCATGGTCAACGTGGCCGCGACCGACAAAAGCGATGTGGTCGCGAGCTTCTCGCAGCTCGGCGCGAACCTGGACTTCGGCGCGCCGGGCCTCAACATCACGTCGTCGGTGCCGGGCGGCGGCTTCGGCATCAAGAATGGTACGTCGATGGCCGCGCCGCACGTGGCCGCCGCCTGGGCGATCTTGCGCCAGGCCCAGCCGTCGGCGACCGTCCAGCAGATCTACGACGCGCTGGCGAACACCAGCGTCGTGCTGACGCGCAGCAGCGATGGCGGGACGGTGCGGCGCATCAATATCGGCAGCGCGGCCAGTGCCCTCGCCCCCGGTGGTTCGCCGACCAACACGCCGCTGCCGCCCACAGCGACACCCATCCCGCCGACGAATACACCACTGCCACCGACAGCAACACCTGTGCCACCGACGAATACGCCGCTGCCGCCGACGAATACACCGCTGCCACCGACAGCGACACCCATCCCGCCGACGAATACACCGCTGCCCCCCACGGCAACGACCATCCCGCCGACGAACACGCCCGCGCCCACGACGACGACGTTCTACCGGGCGATCAACCTGGGCGGCGCGGCGGTCGTCATCGACGGCAACAACTGGGAGGGGAAGACCGCCGCCAACCACACCACCAACGGCATGGCGCTCTG
>JAHDWN010000076.1 GCA_023382675.1 Anaerolineae bacterium | reverse complement strand
GCGCTTTGGTGGCCAGCGCGCGCAGCGAGTAGCGCCCAACGCGCCGGACACCGACCAACTCCATAACGTCGGCGATATCGCCATAGGCTTCCAGGATGTCTGACACCCGCGTGTCTTTCGTGATTTCCATCGTTTCCACTTTGCTCTCGAATTCAATCACCGGCCTCAGCCATGGTGGGGGCCAGTTCCTGATCTTGCACACGGCTCATCCCGCTGCGCACAATCTGCCAGAGTTCATAGGCAATCGGCAGCATCGACACGAACCACAGACCGTAAGCCACTCCGTGCAGCGCGGCCTGCGACTCGTTGAGGAAAATCCCCGCCCACAGGAATACACCGCCCAGATGCACCGCAATCAGACTGAACCAGTTGCCACCGAGCTTAGGTTGTGCGTCGGGAACGAAGACGCGCCGGAACAGCAGCGGGATGATCGCGTAGCCGAACTGGAGCACCCAGCCATAGATCAACGCCTGCGGCGCGTTCTGTTCGATGATCGGGCCAGGAACGCCCGGCACTTCCAGAAGGATGAGCGGAGCCATCAAGATCGGAACGACAATCCAGACGTAGGCTGTGACGAGGTGGAGTATCCCCGGCGTCCGCAGTTTACGATCACCGACGAGCGGCTTGACCATATTCAGCACCAGCCAGATCGTCGCGCTGATATGCAGCAGCATCCCCGGTACTGTGAACAGGTTCGATTGGAACCAGGGGCCGAGCACCAATCCCAGCGCGCCCAGAGTCATCATCACGAAGATGGGTGTGATCGAGCGCGGCCAGGCCAGCGAACGCCCGGCGAACCCCGGATACAGATCAACGATCAGCCCGGCGAACACCAGGGACATGAAGCCCCAGTTGTTAGCATGGATATGGGCTTCCAGTGGCACTTTGATCTGCAACCAGGTGCTCCAGCCCTGCCATAGGCCCGTGCCGATGAGGACACCCAGCAGCAGGTAAGCCAGGCCCACGATGTAGAACTTGCGCCCTGCCGATGGCTGCGTTTCGCTCCGTGAGCCGCGCATACCGCCCAATTGGAGCATCAGCAGAACCGCCGCAATGAAGATTAGCGTGCCGCCGGCCGTGATGAAGACGCCGTTGACCATCGGAATGCCCAGCAGCAGGATCAGCAGCCCCAGGTTCAGCGTCAGCCAGATGTCCCAACGGATTTTTGGGCGAGGCAGCCCGGCGCGCGCGGCGACCACGATTGGCAGGACGCCAAACGCAAACTCCGTCAGCGCGCCCAGGGTAATGAAATGCACCCGCGCCCAGCGCAGCCCGGCAAACGTCGGCAGCAGATCGAAGCTGATCAGCGACGCATCCAGCGCGCCGAGCACGGCCAGCGCGACATACAGAAGGACCACGAGAAAATAGGGATTGAACACAATTCTGCTCCTCTTGTCCGTTTTTGTTTTTGAAGCTGCGAAGTCTCTGTGATGCGGCTCCCTATCCGTGTTGTTTCTGCTCAAGCTGTTCACGGGCTTTTGCCCCACGGAACGGGTATCCCATCATGAATCCCGCCACGCAAAAATCCAGCACCCCGCCCGCAATGGGTACCAGTGCGATGAGCGCGAGAACCGTTCCCAGCGTATCCTTGATAACAAATAAGCCGATGGACGCCAGAACGATGCCCGCGATAACGCGCATCATGCGCCCCTGGTTACTGGTCATAAATGTCACGAATGTCATGTTACTTCTCCTGGTTATTAATCAATTCAGGCGATTCGGGTTGCAAGGAAAACCAATCGGGTTTCAGCTTCTACACCGCGTTTAGCACCCTCCGGTGTGATCACGGTCGCACCCGGACTAACGGGATACCGTTCATCATCCACGATCATCCACCCCGTTCCTTGGAGAAAGTGGTATACCGCCAGCGCCTCAGGATGCGTCGGTATCTTCTGACCGACTTCAAGGCTGCCGATGATGAGTTTTAATTTCTCATTCTCCGCCAGTATCTGAGGTTGTGGACCTCCAGCCGAAAAAACGGCCCTCTCCTGCCAGGTTGGATAGAATATAGCTTTCACTGAATTTCCCTCCCTATGGATGAACATGATCTGGAACGGTCGGCTGATGGCTTGCTGCGGACAGATGCGCTCGCAGTGACCGGTGTAGGTACACGCCTGAGCATCGGCGACCGCCGCAATCCCGCCGCGAATCATCAGTGCGGCGGTGGGGCACACCAGCACACACAGCCGGCAGCCAGTACAACGACCAGCATCGATGATGGGAACCGGGCGTGCTTCGTGTTGTTCCATATCTGTTCGCCTTCGCTGGTCTGTCCAGCATAGACATCCGCCAGGCTGCCGTCTTCGACTTTTGTCGAATTTGCGGCTGGCGAACCTTGCGGGGTTTGTCGGGCAGGGTGAAAATTTGCCCGAACAAATTCGGCAGCAGAAATGAAGAAACCTAGAAAATATGGAAGCGAGCGATGAAGCAATCCGCGCCCTGGCAGCGGTGATGTACTTCAAAGATGTCGATGACGATCTCATAAGCACAATTGCCAGGCAGACCATCCGCCAGGAATTTGAACCCGGCCAGGTGGTGTTCCTGGAAGGCGAGCAAGAAGTCGCGCTCTATATCGTTCAGTCGGGCTGGTTCAAGGCGGTCAAGACTTCGCCCGATGGTCGCGAGCAGGTGTTGAGTTTTCTCGGACCGGGCGAAGTCTTCAATGCGATCGGTGTCTTCGTCGAATCGACCAACCCCGCGACGGTGATTGCGCTGGAAGCGGGTATCGCCTGGGCTATTCCGCAGTCCGCGATGTTGAAACTATTGGATGATCACCCGCAACTGGCGCGCGTCGTGATTCGGCGGCTGGCCGGTCGCGTGCAGCAGTTGATCGCCATGGTGGAAGATCTATCGCTGCGCACGATTGAAGCGCGACTGGCGCGCTACCTGATCGAGCAATCGTCCGCCGATCAACTCCATCGCCCGCGCTGGGCCACCCAGGCAGAACTGGCGAATCGGCTGGGCACAGTTCCCGATGTGCTCCATCGTGCCCTGCGCAGCCTGGCGAAAGACAATCTGATCCGCGTCGAGCGCCATCAGATCCAGATCCTCGATTATGAGGGGCTGGCGATAAAAGCCGGGCTATAGATGAGGGTAAACAGTGCTCGGTACTCGGTACTCAGTGCTGGGTTCTGAGTTCAAAATTAGGTGTTCAGTGCTCAGTTGTAGGTTCACAGTACACGGTGTGAGAACATGGACGTCGACCAAAGACAGAACGAGGCGCTGGCGTGCCCGAAAAGAGCGCCTTGAGTGCGCTTGATTTGCCCTGGCCGACCGGCTTCAGCCGTCGGCGCGGTGCTCAGGCGGATTCACAATGAGATCTGTGGTTACTCGCTACTCTGTACTCGGTTCTGGGTTCAGAGTGCATCTGACAAGGGGCAGTGCTCATCTGCCCAAAGGGCTAACAGCTAATGGCTAAAAGCTTAAAAGCCGAAAGCTGACAGCCGCCCGCTGAAAGCCATCCGCCAGTAGCCCACTCTGGACAATCGTCCCCACGGCGGTAGAATGGCGAAGTTTAGACCTATGAGCGCCATTCTTTCGTAACGCCAAGGAGCCATCCATGACATCGCTCAAGCGCCTGATCGGGCTGTGTGTCCTGATCGCGCTCGTTATTAGCCCTGCATTGTCGCTCGCGCAAGATGACACGGCGATCACCGTCGTCGGCTCCGGCATTGCCGCGCCGCTGTTCCAGGCGCTTGTCGATGCCAGCGCCGACAGCGCGAATGTGAACACCGAAATCACCGGCACATCCGCCGGTCTGGAGCGCCTGTGCGCAGGCAGCGCCGACATTGCCCTCTCGACCCGTGCCATCACCGACGCCGAAGCGGCAGCCTGTGTTGAGGCCAGCATCAACTTCGTCGAACTGCTGCTCGGCGATGAAGCCGCCGTCATCATCGCCCATCCGCAGGACGATTTCGCCCAGTGCCTGACCGCCGCCAACCTGGACACGATCTTCGCGCCCAGCGCTGCCGGACAGGTGACGACCTGGCAGGCCGTCAATCCGGAAGCCGCCGTCGCGTTGAGCATCAGCGTGCCGCCCGCCGACAGCCCAATCACAGCCCTGTTCGACAGCATCGTCGGCGGTGACGGTCTGCGCGCCGATGCGACCGTCGAGACCGACGAGCAGGCCATCATCCGTAACGTTGCCGGAACGAGCGGCGCGCTCGGCGTCGTCAACTACGTCACAGCCGCCGCCGCGGGCGATGCGGTCAAGATCCTGCCCATCGACACGGGTGGCGGCAACTGCGTCGATCCCAACGCCGGAACCATCGCCAGCGGGCAATATCCCGCCTCCGAACGTATCTATGCCTATGCCAACAGCGCCCTGCTCGACAATCCACAGGCCGCCGCGCTGCTCGGCTTCCTGGGCACGGAACCCGCCGCCAATATCGCCGCTGACCAGAGCTTCCTGGCTGCCAGCGCTGACGAACTCGCACGCAACGCCGGAATCGTCGCTGAACGCCTGACCGGACGCCAGTTCAGCGCCGCGCCCTTCAACTTCGTCATTCCGCAGGGGCTTGTCGGCGCGCTCAGCTTCGCCGGTGACTCGGCGGGTTCGGATCTGTTCAAGACGATCACCAGCACTTTCCAGCAGGCCTATCCCGGCGTGACGCCGACCGTCAACATGCTTGGCCGCATCGATGGCACGCGCCGCTTCTGCAATGGCGAAGTCGATGCGATCACGATGACCGCCCCGCTGACAGAAGAACAGTCCGCCAACTGCGCCGCCAACAACGTCGTCCCGGTCGATTTTGAAATCGGCCATCAGGCCGTGGTCATGGTCGCCAACGCCCAGAACGACTATCTCGCCTGCCTGACGACCGCGCAGGTCGCGACGGTCTGGGGCGCTGCCAGCGAAGGCAGCATCATGACCTGGGATCAGGTCGATCCGGCGTTCCCGGCCACAAACTTGACATTGCTCGCGCCCGGCGAAGGCGACGAAGTCACCGATCTGATGCTGACGGATGCGGCGGGCGTGAGCACGCCCGTGCGTGACGACGCCGTGACCAACCGCGATCCGGCTTACCGCGCGGCCTCGGTCGCCGTCGTCGATGGCGGCCTGACCTACATGAGCTGGGGCCAGTACCAGACCGTCGTCAACCGTGGGCAGACCGGCATCCAACTCGTCTCGGTGGATAGCGGCGCGGGCTGTGTCGCGCCGAGCGATGCAACCATCGCCGACGGCAGCTACCCGCTCGGCCAATCGCTCAAGCTGACGGTCAGCCAGCTAGCGCTGCGCCGCCCGGAAGTCCAGTCGTTCGTCTGGTATCTCTACGGCGACTCCAACTTCGCCACAATCGCCGGCTCCGGTTACACCGGCATCGCGCTGACCGATCTCCCGGCCATCCGGGAGGGCTTGCAGGCGGTCTACGACGCCGCAGCCGCCGCGACGCCACCGGCGGCAGAACCGACGCCCGACGCGACACCGACCAGCGCCGGGTAGCCCAGCGACCACACGAGGGGTCTGGCAGCACCAGACCCCTCTTTTTTGTACCGACGTGTGTTAAAGTCTCTGGGCGCATTCGACGCAAGTGTCCAGCCACCGGAAAGATAAAACCTCATGCACGGCGACTTGATCGCGATCGACCTCGAAACGACCGGGCTTGACTCGGCGCAAGACGCCATCATCGAGATCGGCGCGGTGCGGCTGCGTGAGGGCAAGGTGATCGAAGAGTACGGCACGCTCATCGACCCGCAGCGCCCGATCCCGGAGTTCATCACCGGCATCACCGGCATCACCAACGACGACGTGACCGGGCAGCCGCCGATTGCCCAGGAACTGCCCCGCCTGAAAGCTTTCGCCGGTGACGCGCCGCTGATCGCCCACAACATCAGCGTCGATGTCTCGTTCCTGACGCGCCTCGGCGTGCTGCAAAACAACCTGCGCATCGATACGCTTGAACTCTCGACGGCACTCCTGCCACGCGCGCCGCGCCATGCGCTCGGCAGTCTGACGACGCTGCTCGGCATCGAACTCGAACATGCGCACCGCGCGCTCGACGATGCCCGTGCCACCGCCCTGCTCTACTGGCGGCTGTGGGAGCGCGCGCTGGCGCTGCCGGTCGAGATCTTGCAGGAGATCTGCACAGCGGCGGGACGCTTCCCCTGGGATGCGCGGCCCGTCTTCGAGGCGGCACTGCGTGAAAAGACCGGCGGCCTCGGCCTGAGCGCAGACACGTCCGCTGCCTCCGCCGCTGATCTCATTGAAGCAGTCGCTCCCATCCCTGCGCCCGCCGCACCGGCGGTCAAGCGCCCGGCGAGCGCCGCCGTCAGGATTACACCCGCCGCCTTCTTCGCTGCCAATGGCCCGCTGGCAGCAAGCCTGCCCGGCTACGAGGCGCGCGAAGGCCAAACGACGATGGCCGAGGCGGTGCAGACAGCCCTCGACAGCGGCAAGCATCTGATGGTCGAGGCGGCGACTGGCATCGGCAAGACATTGGCCTACCTTGAACCGGCGCTCGCCTGGGCGGATGCGAACGGCAAACGGATCGTCATCTCGACCAGCACGATTGCCCTGCAAGAGCAGTTGATGGCGCACGATCTGCCGCTGGTGCGGGATGCGCTCGGTCTGGACATGCGCGCCGCCGTGCTCAAGGGGCGCGGCAATTATCTCTGCCCGCGGCGGTTGGCGACGCTGCGCGCGCGCGGCCCGTCGAACCCGGACGAACTGCGTGTGCTGGCGCGGCTGCTCATCTGGCAGCTTGAGACTGACAGCGGCGACAAGCAGGACATTGGACTGCGCGGCAGCATGGAGCACGCCATCTGGACGCGCCTGAGCGCCGAGGACGAAGACTGCACGACCGACACCTGCGCGGCCATCGGCGGCATCTGCCCGTTCTACCGCGCGCGCACGGCGGCGGAGACGGCACAGGTCGTCGTCGTCAATCACGCGCTGCTGGTGGCGGATGCGCTCGCGCCGCAGCCGGTGCTGCCGGAATACGACGCTGTCATCATCGACGAGGCGCAGCATCTCGAAGAAGCGACGACCAGCAGCCTGAGCTTTCATCTCGACGTGCCGCAGCTCAAATATCACCTGAGCGACCTGAGTGGCAAATCGCGCGGGTTGATCAGCGACCTGCTGCGCGCGCTGGCGACCGGCGCGCCGGAAGCGACTGCCCGCCAGTATACTGAGTACGCCGAGCTGATCCGCGAGGCCGCCCGGTTGACGGCCTCACGCGCGACGGCGCTGTTCGATGCGCTCGACGCACTCTACGGCGAATTCGGACGACCGGACACCCAGGCGCTGCGCCTGACCGGGCGCGAGCGTAAACACGCGCACTTCGAGCACGCGACCGGCGTCTGGAACGAACTGCGCGACTACTTCGACGCGCTCGTCACCGGGCTGCGCCGCCTGAGCGGCGGGATGCAGCGCCTGAGCCGCTACCCCATCCCCAACCACGCCGATCTGGCTAATGCGCTGGCGGCGGCATCCCGCTACACTGCCGAGATCCAGCGCCAACTGGACAACGTGTTCGCCGCGACGGACAGCGAGGCCAGCAACAACATCCTCTGGCTGACGCGCAACAGCGAGCGCGGCGTCGTCCTGCACAGCGCCCCGGCACACATCGGCCAATTGATCGACGCCAACCTGTGGTCGGCCAAGTCGTCGGTCATCCTGACCGGCGCGACTCTGCGCACCGGGCAAACCTTCACCTTCCTGGGCGAGCGGCTCGGCGCGGCCAACGTCGAGACGCTGATCATCCCGTCGCCATTCGATTACAAACAAGCAGTGCTGCTCTACCTGCCGACCGACCTGGCCGAGCCGAACGAGCGCAGCCGCTTCCAGTCGGGGATCGAGCGCGCCATCGTCGAACTGGCGACGGCGCTCGACGGCCACGTGCTGGCGCTCTTCACCAGCTATATGCAGCTCCGCCAGACGGCGCAGGCGATCGGCCCGCGGCTGGCGCTCGGCGGCATCGACGTGCTGGAGCAGAACGACGCCGGGCGGCAGTTGGTGATCGACAGCTTCCGCGACAACCCGCGCTCCGTGCTGCTCGGCACGCGCAGCTTCTGGGAGGGCATCGACCTGCCCGGCGATCTCGTGCGCGGGCTGGTCATCGTCCGCCTGCCCTTCAGCGTGCCCAACGAGCCGATCTTCGCCGCGCGCGCCGAACAATACGCCGACTCATTCAATCAATACTCGGTGCCGGAGGCGATCCTCAAGTTCCGCCAGGGCTTCGGGCGTTTGATCCGCAGCAAGACGGATCGCGGCGTGGTGACGGTGCTCGACGGGCGCTTGATCGGCAAAGGCTACGGCAAGCTCTTCCTCGAATCGCTGCCCGAATGCACGACGCTGCGCGGCCCGCTCGGCGGCATGGCCGACGCCGCGCGCAAATGGATGGCGGAGGGGTAGGAAAAGGTAATTGGTGCTCAGTGCTCGGTACTCGGTGCTCAGATGGGTACACGGTTCACAGTTCACGGTACAAGGTATAGGCGCTGGTGTTCCCGAAAAGAGCGCCTTGAGTGCGCTTGATTTGGCTTAGCCGACCGGCTTCAGCCGTCGGCGCGATGCGGTGCTCAGTTCTGGGCACTCTACACGGTGGGGGGATGCGCGTCTGGGCTCGGGGCATGATGCCGTAGGGACAGAGGCGTGCCCTGTCCGTGAGAGACATCCACCTATCCGCCGAACCCCACATTATTTCGCCTCCCCTCCCCACACGCAAAAGAGCGCCCGGATGGACGCTCTTTCTGTTGAGGCACTTGCGCGCAGGTTAGCCTGCCGGGGGCAGCAGCACCGCGTCAATCACGTGGATGATGCCGTTGGTGGCATGAACATCGGTCGTGACCACATTGGCAGCGTTGACCATCACGCCCATGTCGCTGGCGACGACGTTGACGATCGTGCCGGGCAGCGCGGTCGCCACGTTGACGCCGCCGTCTTCACCGGCGACCGCGACGACGGTTTCTGCGGCGAGGTGACCGGGCACGACGTGGTAGGCGAGCACGCTGGTGAGCGTTGCGGTATCGGCCAGCAGTTCCTCAGCCGTCAGGCCGAGCGCTTCGAGCGCCGCCGCAAACGCCGCATCCGTCGGCGCGAACACCGTGTACGGGCCAGCGCCGGTCAGTGTCGCGAGGATGGCTGGATCAGCCGCCTGGACTGCCGCGAGCAGGGTGGCGAATTCCGGCGTCTCCGCCTCGGTGCTGGCGATGACGACCTCGGCGATGTTGCCCGCGGGTTCCATCATCTCGCCGCCCATGTCTTCAGCCATCATGTCATCACCCATCTCCGGCAGCAGCACGGCGTCGATGACATGGACAACACCGTTGGCAGCCATCACATCTGCAGCAACTACTGTCGAGTCATTGACCTTGACCGCATCACCATCGACGCTGACCGCCAGCGCCGTCTCGTTGAGCATCGTGCCGAGCAGCGCGCTATTCAGCGCGACGACCGACGCCGCATCAAAGCTGCCGGGAGCGACGTGATAGAGCAGCACGTTGTTCAGCAGCTCGGTATCCGCCAGCAAGTCCTCGGCGGAGACACCCAGCGCTTCGAGGGCCGCCGCAAAGGCTGCGTCAGTTGGAGCGAAGACGGTGACGTTGGCATCAGGATTTGCCAGCAGTTCAAGGATGGACGGATCGGCAGCCTGAACAGCGGCCAGCAGCACTGTGAACTCCGGCGTTTCCGCCCCCGTCGAGCTGACGACGATGTCGGCGATGGTCTGCATGTCGTCCTGAGCGAAGGCGGGCACGGCGGCCAGCACCAGCACCGCCACCAGCGAAACAATTGCGAACAAACGAACCTTCATCTGACGATACTCCTTCTCAACTTCCGGTAAATCTGCCACGCTTGGGTTGTGACGTTGGGAGTAAAGTTACAAAGCGTATTTAAGCTCCGGGTGAGAAGCAGCGGAAATACCCATGAGCCGCAGCTTGGTGTCTTCTTAAAGCATGGGCCTCGGCCATTCATCTGGAACTAATTCCGAGAAATTGGCACGCGTAATGAGGGAAGATAGCGCTCAGTGCGCTGCATCCGAGCGCGGGCTTCCTGAGCCAACAAAAACATAAAGGCATATGCACACCACCTGAATGGTAGACTAAAAGCGAGTGATACCGTACCGTTGCCCGTCACGCAGCCGGGCCAGCCTGACTAGAGCTACGGACACGAGCCAATATCGCCAACGCTCACTCTATGACGCAGATTCAGAAGCAGAGATAGTCACGATGAATAACCATCTCTGGCGCAAGCCTCCAGGCAAAAGATTTATCAACGACGGAGTCATCACGCGCCCCACGCCGGATGAACTCGAACTGATGATCGACATCCTCGAAGAAGTCGAGAGTCCAGAATACGATCGACTGCTCGAATACGCTGCCGCCAGGGGGGCCACAGCGGTTCCAAGGCTCGCCGCTATCCTGGAGAAATCGCAGGGTTATCGCGCCCTGGTCGTTGTCTGCCTCTTGAGCGACCTTGGCGGCGACCAGGCGCATGCCGTTCTCTACGAGACACTGCTCTACCGTAATTGGCCTGGCGACGATCAGCTCGCTGACGAAGTCGCCCTCAAGCTGGAAAAGAATGGCGGGCTATCTGCCGCGCGCTTGATCGCTGCTCTAGCGGATCCAAGGGCGGAGGTTCGGGCGCGCGCGGCATGGTACTTGCACTGGATCACCGCGCCGGCTGATCTGCCGCGTATTGTCGAGGCCGTACTCCCGATGGCGGCTGACCCGGATGCGCACGTCCGCGACTGCGTGGCGACGGTGCTGCGCCAGGTGAGCGATGCGCGTGCCGTCCCCGCGCTCATGACGATCTTGCGCCAGGCGCAAACCCCCTCGCACAAGATTAACGTGCTGAGCGCCTTCGAGCAGATGCCAGATCGCCGGGCAGTACACGAAATTGTGCCCTTGCTCAAAGACGCGGACGCGTGGGTGCGCGCGCGCGCCGCCAGCGCCCTGGGGGCTATCGGCGATGAACAGGCGCTGGCCCCGCTGTTGGAAAGCATCGTCGATGAGCCGGAGCGCACATTTGCTGCGGACGCGCTGGTGAAGCTGGACAGATTCGACCACGCCAACGACTACCTGATCGCAATCCTTGAAGACGACGAGCAGCCGACCGCCCTGCGCGCACGCGCGGCGGAAATCCTCGGCCATTCACGCGACGCGCGCACCACCGCCATTTTGCGGCAGTGCGCTTGCGGCCCTGATGACCGCCTCCGTCTGTCGGCGCTGGTCGGCCTGAGCAAACTCGGCGATCCAGAGTCGATGCAGTTGGTCGTCGACGCGATTACCGATCCGGTGTCCTGGGTCAGGCGCGGCGTGATCGAAGTCTTCACCACGCTCAAGTGTCGCCAGGCGGTCGCGCCGCTGATCCAGGGATTGGAGCAGATGATCAACTCGGTTGACCTCTATTACGTGGTCATGGCGCTGCGCCACCAGGGCGATCCGCGCGCGGTTGCGCCGCTCCAAACCTTGATCGATTACACGCACCCGGCCAATGTCGAACTGCTTGAGGCGATCCACACCACTATCGCCGAGCTGCAAACGCCGCCCAGGCGCTAACCCGCCGGGCAATTGATCGCGCGTGAGCCATACCCATAAGCGCAGGTCTTAGCCACAGCGCAAGCAGGCGCTGCGAGTTACGTTTGACTGCCAACGGGATGTCGTTCCTCACGAAATGCTGTGCGCCACAGGCAAAACTGCGTAGAGTCAGGGATCAGAGTTTTGCTCGGCATATGTGAGAATGGTCATGAACAAACAGGAGCGCAACTGGCGCAGATGGTTGAGCATCGACAAAATCGCTCCGCTGCTGACGGTGGTTGCGGGGGGATTCTTTCTGCTGCAAAGTTTCATCGGCACAGAGCCGTCGTCAGCCGCAGCCCAGAACATGATCATCGCCCTGCTGACGCTGCTCGCACTCGACTCACTGACCGAGCGCGTCAAGACCGTTGAA
This sequence comes from Anaerolineae bacterium, assembly GCA_023382675.1. Classification (GTDB taxonomy): domain Bacteria; phylum Chloroflexota; class Anaerolineae; order Aggregatilineales; family Phototrophicaceae; genus Flexifilum. The sequence goes on along the minus strand of JAHDWN010000076.1, from coordinate 2,740 downwards.
GACTTGCGCAAGCAGGTCAACGAGACGCGCACCGCCCTGGAAACGGCCCTAGACAAGACACACGGGCAACTGCAAAAGGAAATCAACGAGATCCCTTCACGCACGGTGTTGGGCACACGCGACGACATCGAACTCGCGACGCGCATCGAGAAAGCCCACGTCATCTCGATTGCCGCTGTCTCGTGCATCAATCTGCTGACATTTCAGCGCAAGCACTTCGAAACTTACCTGCGCCGTCCGGGGATGAAGCTCCAATTCCTGCTGACCGACCCCCAAAGCCCGGCGCTGGAATTCCATCATGCCATGGATGACAAGCTCGACAAACACCCCGCAGTCAACATTCAGGATGCGCAGCAAGTCATCGCGACCCTGCAAGCGATCGCCAGCGAGCATGAGAGCGTCTGCGAACTGCGCTTCACGAATGTCGTGCTGCCGTTTTCGATGATCATCATGCAGCGCCACCTCGATTCAGACATCATGTTCGTCGAGATGCGCACCTACAAAATACCGTATGGGGAGCGCCCGCTGTTCACGCTGCGCAGGAGTAACGAGGGCACCTGGTACAAATTCTACGAGGAGCAGTTCTTGCTCGCCTGGAACGAAGCCCACGAAAGACCGGAATAGCCTGTACCAGGGCACATCATGGGCTTAGATCAGTGCCGAGTACCCAGTACTGAGAGGGTAACTGTTAGAATGATGATGACAGACTAGGCGGATGAAAACACGAAAAGCCTATCCCAGTGACATCAGCGAGCAAGAGTGGGCGTGGATGAACGTTGTGACCGACACGGCGTGACCGGGGCGGTGCGAAGGCGAAACACAGCCGGCGGGAACTGCTGAACGCCAGCTTCTATGGGGTGCGGCAAGGGATTGTGTGGGAAGCGTTACCACACGATGTTCCGCCCTACAAGACGGTCAATGACTAGTTGCGCGAGTTGAAGCGCCAGGGGGTGTGGAAAGGGATCGCGGATCAACGGCGCGCGCCCAATCCGCGCTTGCGCGAAATGCGCGCTGACCAGGGCTATCGCAGCGCGCCACTCGCGACCTGGTGTCACCAACACTTGAACGCCCGGCTCGTCGTGACGTCGCGGGATGCGCGTGCGGGCGGCTTGGTCGTTCAGCACGGGCGTTGGGTCATCGAACGCGGTTTTGCCTGGTTCGGTCGCGATCGTCGCCTGAGCAAAGACTACGAGCAGTCGCCACTCGCCAGTGAAGGCATCATCGACATCGCCTTCATTCACCTGTTCTTACGACGACCGTCCCCTAAGATTTATTAACAGTTACCCTCTCAGTACTCTTATCTCATGAAGTACGCGAGCGCCACGCGTATCCGCTCCTCGAAGTCGTATGCCGTGTCCGCCGGGATGGCGGCGATGGCGGCCTGGGCTTCGCTCTGGGTGTAGCCAAAGGTGAGCAGCGCTTCCATTACGTCGGCATCGACCTCGATCACGTCGCCCGCCGGGGCAGCCGTCGCCGCGCCGCGCAGCTTGTCGCGCAATTCGAAGACAATCTTCTCCGCCGATTTCTTGCCGATGCCGGGCACGCGCGTCAGCAGTTCCGGCTGCTTGTTGAACACCGCCTGCCGCAGCCGGTCGATGCTCAGATGGCTGAGGATCGCCAGGCCGAGGCGCGGGCCGATGCCGCTGACGCTGGTCAGCAGGTTGAACAGATCGCGCTCGTGGAGCGTGGGGAAGCCGAACAGCGTCATGGCGTCTTCGCGCACGATCAGCACGGTGTGCAGGTGCATCTCGCTGCCTTCGGTGGCGCTGGTCGCGGCGGCGCTGGTGGTGTGGATCAGGTAGCCGACGCCGTGCGCGACGATGACGACGTAATCTGCGCCGCTGGCTTCGACGGTTCCTCTGACGCTGGCGATCATAGTCTCGTGTTCCGTTTGCTGTGGTGTGCCGATCACGTCAGCATTTTAGCATGGAACTGGGAAGGCTTTCTGCGTTCTGATCCCAACACCAGATTTCTATTGTCCTCTGGTGAAAAGATAATTGATATCTTACTCCCCATCCCGTGTCACCTGCGATGGAGAGAGGCGCTAAACGACGCACAGCGGGTAGGGCGTGACCGGACGACAGATGGGTTGTAGTTGGTCGCGGATGACATGTACCGCTTTAACGATTCAGCGCATTCCAATTTTCGGCTGCCGGACTGGGTGGAGGCGCAGCAGAATGATCTGGCTGGAGCTGACCTCGAACGGCGCGGTGTGACGCAATGACGGCATGCGCTTCTTCATGTGAAGCAACGATGACGAGCCTGGGTTGTTCTCTATCGATGAATATTCGTGAGAAGATGGAAACCAACGCACGAGAGAAGCCACTCGTGTTGATGAAGATGATAAGTCCAACGTTGGAGGGCATCATACGCATAGCACGTTGAAAGTGGGGCATAGGTGAACCAGATGGCATCGTGGCTGTTGGCGCGCGGGCGAGAATCAAGTCAACGCTGTGCTGCGCCGCTTGAAACTGTTCGACAGCTTGTTCGAGTGCTGTGTGATATTCATCCCACGTCCATTCGCCATGGCTGGTGCAGAGCATGATCGATTTGGAGGAATCTTCCCAGGCCATATCTACCGGCATGTTGTTGCCCCCCATTCGTTAGGAGCGGTCATTATTATCAGTATATAGGCGGTAGCTCAGCACAATAGTTAACGGCGACTTGAGATCCACAATCTCAGTTGACCAATGCTAGTTGGATGCTGCGTGATTTCCACCGCGCTCACCTTTGCCGACAG
>JAHDWN010000075.1 GCA_023382675.1 Anaerolineae bacterium | reverse complement strand
GTCATCAATCCGTGTTTCGGTCGCTAAAGCCACACACAGTCTCACCTGATCGCGAGCGCAGAGCCTATCCGCGCTCGTTTGTTTTCAGTCTGTTTGACTTCGCTCGGGCGACTGGATATGGTAGTGTGCGTATTCGTGCTTGAACTGATCAGGAGCCTTATATGTTAAGCGCAGCGGAAGTGATTCAACTGAACAAGGAGAAGACGCTTACCAGTTGGATGGCCCAGGGTGGCTGGAATCCCATCCCGATTGAGCGTGCCGAAGGCATCTACATGTATGCCGCAGACGGCAAACGCTACATCGATTGGTCATCGCAGTTAGTGAATGTCAACCTGGGGCATAGCCATCCGCGTGTCGTCAAGGCGATCCAGGAGCAGGCAGCCAAGTTATGCTACGTCAGCCCCAGCTATGCGACCGAACCACGCGGTGAGTTGGGCGACCTGTTATCGCAGGTGACACCGGGCAATCTGAGTAAGGCGTTTTTCACCAACGGCGGGACTGATGCCATCGAAAATGCGATGAAAATCGCCCGCCTGTATACCGGCCGGCAGAAGATTCTCACGCGCTATCGCTCTTATCATGGCGCGACCTTCGCTGCGATGACCGCAGGCGGCGATCCGCGCCGTTTGGGCAACGAGCCGGGCGTCCCCTGGATCGTGCGACTACCCGATCCGTATGCCTACCGCAATCCCGTCTATCGGGGGCGCACGCAGGAAGAGGGCGACCTGATCATCGCCGAGCAAATCGAAGAAATCGTGGAGATGGAAGGCCCAGGCGAATGCGCTGCCATCATGGTCGAGGGCTACAGCGGCAGCAGCGGCATCATCCAGCCGTCTGCACTCTACTTCAAACGGCTGCGCGAAATCTGCGATAAATACGGCATCCTGCTCATCGTTGACGAGGTCATGAGCGGCTTCGGACGCACTGGAGAATGGTTCGGCATCGATCATTATCCAGAAGTCCAGCCGGACATCATGGCGCTGGCAAAAGGCATTACCAGCGGTTACGTGCCGCTCGGCGCAGCGGTCGTGAGCGAGCCGATTGCAGCTTTCTTCGATGATCACACGCTGATCGCGGGCTTGACTTACAGCGCGCATCCGCTGGCATGTGCTGCAGGCGCCGAGACAATCCAGGTGTATCGCGATGAAAACCTGATCGACCGCTCCCGCGAACTCGGCAAGGTGCTGCGCAAAGGTCTTGTCGATCTGGCGGAGAAGCACCCGGTGATCGGTGACGTTCGTGGTACAGGTCTGCACCAGGTGATCGAGCTGGTCAAGAACCGTGAAACACGCGAGCCAATGAGTCCATTCAACAAGCCCATGACTGACCCGATGAAAGCGGCCAGTGCTGCGCTCAAGGAAAAAGGGCTGCAAACGATGTTGCGCTGGAACATGATCTTCAGCACGCCGCCGTTGATCATCACCGAAGAGCAGCTACAAGAAGGGCTGGACATCCTGGACAGCGTCCTGACCGCGATGGATCAACACTACGAAGGCTAGATCGGGCACAGACGTTCACAGCAGTGGGGGCAGCGTCATGACGACCTGCCCCCGTTTTGATCTACGCCTCGTCGTGTGTGTCTTCGCGCTTCGGTTTTTCTGCGGCGGTATAGCGCGTCAGATCCATGCCGCGCTCGTAGGTCTGGCCGTCGGGCATTCTGGTGTCGCGCAGTGCCGCGCCGGTCAGATTTGCGCCAGTCAGCGTGGTGTGTTCGAGATTGGCGTCACGCAAATCGGCGTGTACCAGGCTTGCGTCCGTCAGATCGGCATGTTTGAGTTTGGCATCGCGCAGGTTGGCACCGTTGAGCACAACGCGATCCATGCGCGCGTTTTCGAAGTTGGCATCGTGTAGATTCGCCCCATCCATCAACGCGCCGCTCAAAATCGCATTGTCGAATCTTGCATCCTTCATGTTCGCCCCACGGAGGGACGCACCTTCCAGATTCGCACCACTGAAACTGGCATCGTTCAGGTTCGCGCCACTCAAGTTCGCGCCGGTCAGGTTCGCGTCGTCCACCAGTGCGTCGCTCAGGTTCGCCCCGCTCAAGTTGGCATTGCTCAGGTTCGCCCCGGTCAGCACCGCATCGCCGAAGTTGTAACCGCTCAAATCGCGTTCGCTGAAATCCTCCCCGGCCAGATTGCGGTCGCCGTAGTCATGCCCCAACTGAATATCGACCTCGACACCGGAGATTGCGCGTTTGAGCGTCGTCCGTGTCAGATTGAGGATCTGATCGGAGATGTCGCGCCCCAATGTCCGAAAGTCCGCCGGTTCCGGTGGGTGCGGAGGACGCGGCGGTACTGGTATGGCTTCACGCAGCCGCCCCTCAAGGTACAGCAGTAGCTGCGTTGTAGCAAAGTCTACACGTGAGAGTGCAGACCGCTCATCGCTGGTGGATGATGTATCCAGCGCCAGGACATTCGCGACGTAGAAATCGTCTTGCATCAGTTCGGCGATGCGCCCGTGCAGGCCTTCGTAGCTTTTGACAGCCATCGCGCCCGCGCCTTCATATACCCCCTGCTGAAGGGTGCGCTCAACCGACTGTTGAAGCGCACGCAGCGCAGTGACATACTGACGTAGCTGCGCAGCCTTCTCCATGTCCATCATGATCTTGATTACCTTTCGCTCACATTTCCTTCTATGGCATCAACCGTTTCCGCAGGCAGCAGGGCACGCAGCCGCTGCTTCGCGTGAAAGATCCTCGATTTGATTGTGCCGATACTCACATCCATGATCTCGGCAATCTCTGCATAGGTCATTCCCTCCTCGGCAAACAGGATCAGCGCCTGACGTTGGAGTTCTGGCAACTGCTGCATGGCTTCACGCACTTCCAGCTCCAGCAGCAGCCAGTGGGCCGTCTCGTCTAAGGACGTGCTCCGTGCATTCGACGCCTCGAAGCTGACGCGCACGTTGAACGGCTCGGACTCCTCGCTCTCATCCAGAGTCACCTGTGGATGTCTGCCCCGTCGGCGCAGTACGTCATAGCAGCGGTTGCGCGCGACACGGAATATGAACGGTCGCAACATGCCGGGTTCCGTGATCTTGTCGAGGTTGAAATACAATGCCGTCATCGTGTCCTGGGTGAGATCTTCCCATTCCTGACCATCGCCGATCAATCGGCGAACAAAGCGCGCCACCGCAGGCTCAAGCGCGCCATGCAGATCGGCAAAGGCATCACGGTCGCCGGCTTTGGCTCGTTCAAGTAAGTCCGCTTCGTGCGCCGTTAGATCCACCCAATTCCTCCTGCTGAACCCTAATACGATAGCAAGGGTATTTGTGTTCAAAGCTGAGGCGCAACATTCACCTTTATCGCATTTTGTGAAATAATCTATGCTTCGATCACGATCTAGATCTAGAATCGCCGCAGAAAGGATCGCCATGACGGTCAACAACGAGAAACAGTTGAGCAAGCTTTTGCGCATTGGCAAGATTTGCGGCACGGCGCTTAAAATGATGCAGGAAGCGGTCAGACCGGGCATGACCACCGCAGAACTCAACGACATCGGCGCACGGTATCTGTACCAGCACGGCGCGCGCCCGGCCCCGATCCTGATGTACAACTTCCCAGGTGCAACCTGCATCAGTATCAATGATGAAGCAGCACACGGCATCCCCGGCGACCGCGTAATTCAGCCTGGGGACCTGGTCAATGTCGATGTGTCGGCGGAGCTGGATGGCTATTTCGCCGACTGTGGTGGCAGCGTGGCTGTGCCGCCCATCAGTGTCGAGGACAAACAACTCTGTGATTACACGCTGGCAGCGCTAGATGCGGCGATCAACGCGGTGTCTGCGAACCATCCACTGTATGTGATCGGCCAGGCGGTCGAGAGTGTTGCCCGCAAAGGTGGATACAACATCATCCGAGAACTGAGTGGGCACGGCGTCGGTCGCAGCCTGCATGAAGAACCTCGCCATGTGCCCAACTTTTTCTCAAAACGCGCCAAACAACCTTTGACCGAGGGGATGGTGCTGACGCTCGAACCGTTCCTGACGCGCGGTGTCGGCAAGGTTGTCACGGCTGACGACGGTTGGACGCTCAAGACGATCAATGGCTCGCGCGCCTGCCAGTACGAGCATACTGTAATGATCACCCGGGGTAAGCCGCTTCTGGTGACTGCCGTCTAAGCTTCGTGCTTCAATCCCAGTCGCTCATTGAGATTATCCGGGTCGGCCAGAAATTCTGGATAATTCGCGCGCAGCGACACCAAGGCTTGTCGTGCGCGTTCCAAAGCGACCGGATTGGTGGTCAGGCTTACAACCGCCGCGATGTTGTTGTACTCATGCCGAGCATCACTGAGGCGTTCCAGACGATGCCGCAGCTTGTCTAAAAAGCCCTGGAGATCGGCGTCAAACGTGGCTGGATGCACGACGCCATCAAGGACACCAGGGCTGATTTCGGGTGGAACATAGACATTTACATCGTCAACGATGGTAATGGATACCAGGTCAACGACAGCCCGGCAGGCGGCCTCCACGAAAGCAGCGTCATCGCGGTGATACATACTCGCAATCGAGATTGCCGCATCGCTCTCCGGCAGCGCTGCCTGAAGATCGGCGTCGGCCCCGATCACGAGATCGGCGCTGAATTGCTCGCGAAGTGCCGAAACAATTTTGGAGACGCGCGGATCTGTTTCTTGAGGAACATGAATGCAGAATTTCATCGTATTTCGCCCAACGCCAGCCACACTGCGTTCAACGCGCGGCCTTCTAACATACCATGCCTGGCTGACTCAAACCATACCCTTAACTTATCATACACTCCTAGGCAGAATGCAAAACAATCGATAATATCCAGCGCCTCACAGGATTTATGAAGGAGAAAAGCAGATGCAATACCGGCGGCTCGGCGATGCTGGCATGAAAGTGAGCGCCATTTCCCTGGGGGGATGGATCAACTACGGTGAAGGCAAAGTCCCGGCGGATGTGGCACGGCAAATCGTCATTCGTGCCTATGAACTTGGCATCAACTACTTCGACCTGGCCGATATTTATGGGCGTGGCGAAGCCGAAAAGCAGATGGGAGGTGTGCTCAAGCAGTTCCCACGCCATACGCTGGTGATCGCGACTAAGGTCTTCTGGCCGATGAGCGATGATGTGAACGACCGGGGGTTATCGCGCAAGCACATCTTCGAGAGTATCGAAAGAAGCCTGGCGCGCCTGGGGACGGATTACGTGGACATTTATTTCTGCCACCGCCCCGACCCGGATACCCCGGTAGAAGAGACCGTCCGCGCCATGCACGACCTGGTCACTCAGGGGAAGGTGCTGTACTGGGGCACATCGGAGTGGAGTGGCGCGCAAATTGGCGAAGCGCTGGCCGTCTGCGAGAAATACGGCCTGCAAAAACCGAAAACCGAACAGCCGCAGTATTCGATGCTCGTCCGTGAGCGCGTCGAAACCGATGTTCTGCCTGTGACCGCAACGAACGGCATGGGTCTGGTGGTCTGGTCACCAATGGCTGGCGGCATGCTGACGGGTAAATATGACGACGGCGTTCCAGAAGACTCGCGCTTTGCGCGCGAAGATTGGGCACGCGACCGTTACCTGAACGACAACACAGCTGCTCAGATCCGCCGCCTCAAGCCTATCGCCGACGCGCTTGGCATCACTCGCTCACAATTGGCGCTGGCCTGGGTGCTGCGGCAGCCAGGTGTAAGCAGCGCGATCACGGGGGCGACAAAAGTACACCAGGTTGATGAGACCGCCGCCGCTGGGGATGTCACGTTGGGTGAAGATACCATCCGCGAGATCGAAACCATCCTCAACAGCTAGTCTGCACGACACAAGGGCGAGCCGCGAACTCGCCCTTGTTCAACCTCAGAATGCCGCGACCTGTCCATCCTTACGCGGATCGCTGCCGCCAAACAGAACACCGCTCTGCGCATCGCGCCGGATGATCTGCCCGTCGCCGAAAATCGCACGTCCGACGCCACTCACAGGGCGTACGGGATGCCCCATCTCTGCCAGCCGTGCCATCGTCGCTACCGGAATCCCCTCTTCCAGGGCGAGCGTGCTGCCTGCCGTGCCATCCTCAAGACACCAGCGCGGTCGGTTCAGTGCTTCCTGTGGATTCAGTATGTCATCAATCATCGCGCTCAAGACCTGGAAATGCCCCTGCGGCTGCATGAAGCCACCCATGACTCCGAAGCTTGCCCAGAGTGCGCCATCTTTGAGCGCCATCGCCGGGACAATCGTGTGATACGGCCGTTTGCTGGGCGCGAGGCAATTGGGATGGCCGTCTTCCAGGGTGAAGCACGCGCCACGATTCTGCAGAAAGACGCCTGTGCCACGCGCGACAACGCCGCTGCCCCAACCGTAGTACAGGCTATTGATGAACGAACAGGCATTGCCCTGGCCGTCAACCGCCGATAGGTATACTGTGTTCGAGCCGGGCAATGGCGCGCCGTACTCCGGCGGCTGCATGGCCTGACCATACTGAATCATTGCTCGCCGCTCGCGGGCATACTCAGAGCTGAGCAGTGCATCGACCGGGGCAGGATTGATCTGAGGATCGGCGATGTAATGGCGCGCATCAGCGAAAGCCAGCCGCATCGACTCGACCATCAAGTGAATGCGCTCCGGTGAATCCCAGTCGAGCGTACCCAGATCAAATCCAGATGCGATATTCAGTGCGATCAGCGCCGCCAATCCCTGTCCATTCGGTGGACATTCGAAGATCGTGACATCACGATAGGTTGTCTGGATCGGTTCCTGCCAGAGTGACCGGTGCTGCTTGAGATCGTCATGCGTCATGACACCGCCCAACGCCTGGATGGTATTGACGATTGCGTCCGCGATCTCGCCGGTATAGAAGGCTTCCGCCCCGCCTTCTGCCACCTGTTGGAGTGTCCGCGCCAGCCCTGGCAGCTTGACCATCTGCCCAACGTGTGGTGAGAGTCCGCCGGGGAGGTAATCTTGCGTGTGTGGGCTGTTAAGCAGAAAGGCCTGGGTACGCTGCCAGGCATCCCCGAATACCGGATGTACGGGATAGCCCTCACGAGCGTAAAAGATGGCATCGGCCAGCACATCTTTGAGCGTCATGCTGCCATGACGATGCAGCAGATCTTCCCAACCCGCCGCCGCGCCGGGCACGGTGATCGCGTGAACGCTGCGTTCAGGAATCGCGCTGAAACCCAGGGTTCGCAGCATATCTGCTGTGAGCGCAGAGGGTGCAGATCCGCTGCCATTCAATGCGCTGATGCGTTGGGATTTGGCATCGTAGAACAGCGCGAAGCAGTCGCCGCCGATGCCGGTAGACGCCGGTTCAGTGACGTTCAGCATGGCCGCAGATGCGACCGCCGCGTCGGCAGCATTGCCGCCCATGCGTAGAATGTTCAGACCTGCCTGAGTCGCCAGCGGGTTGCTGGTTGCCACCATCCCGCGAGACCCCAGCACCATCGAGCGGCGCGACTGAAAAGTATAAGACATCGGCTTCATGAATCGTCCTTACTGTGACAACCGTTGCAGAGCGTCCTTACATTAACTGGCAGCATGGCATCAGTGCAAGATTATGCAAAATTTATCCTAACCACAACTTGACTTTTTTCTCACGAAATATTAATATTAAGTCATATTGATTATCGATTTCCCCTTCCACAATGGGATCGTCTGGAGTGAAGAAGAGAGATTGCCGTGCCATACAACGCCGCTGCCAAAAGAGATTTTCTTACCTCTCTTGCCATTTTTCACAACCGCTACTTAGCCTTGTTCAGGCTGATCTCCGCCTACCCCACAAGTCTGATCGATAGACCGGGTCTGGCAGGTAACCTCTCGCCCCGCCAAGCTATAGCCCGGCTCGGTGATCGTTTGCAAGCAGCCGAAGAATGCTTTGCCAATTTCGATAATGGCATCAACCAGGATGAGATTTGCGACTCAGATAGTGACGTTATGTATATCACTGCATTTCGCGAAAGCCTCGACTGGGCCAGCCTGTGCTCTGAACTGCGCAACCTGACGCAGGACGTGCTGACTCACGCCGTCGCCGCCGACACGCAGATGCGAGCGGGCGACGCGCGCTACCGAAAATGGCTGATCCGCTTGAGCGACGATTGCACTGCCCTGACGCATCAGCTTGAGACGTTCGCCGGTGTAGACCACCAGCGGTAGGCTTGACAGCATCTGGCGTAGGCTCGATAATAAAACACAATTCGTCTCATCAAGAGCGGGCGAGTGAACGGCACAACGACCCCGCAGCAACCCCCGAAGCGTCGGTAGGGTGCTAACTCCGGCAGGGTAATCCTGGAAGATGAGCGCGCTCTCCCTCAGTGTTGAGAATATCGCGCTTGCCTCGCCGGGAGCGCGATTTTGTTTTCGAACTGAAAGGACTTCGATGGCTAAACGTCAGTCCAGTCGTCGCTCCGACACACTGGTGATCCATCGCTTTGGTTTTCAAATTGACGACATCCATGCCGCCGCCAAGATCATCCGGCCCCTGCTGAGAATCCGCTGGAAGCGTCACAGCGCCGAGTTTTGGGGCGGTGATTATTATCTGCAAACGCGCAAAAACGGCATCATCATCAAACTCCATCATAATTATGAAGATTATTTCGAGCACTGGTTGCAGCCTAATTACAAGGATTATCCGCTGCTGCTGTTGATGCAGTACCCGCCCGGCACTCAAGTGCCGGATCGAGACGAGCTGTTGGAGACATTCAACAGCGTAACCAACGCAGTGTATATTCCACCCAACAGCGATGCTCTGAACAGCGTCGAATGATGGCGTTAGATATATCCGCTACGAAGCATAAGCAATTCGGACGGACAACCCTCAAGTCAAGCAATTGATCGCTGAAATAGGTACGAGACAAATCTCATGACGCAGACAGCAACGCGAACATATACCAACCGGCGCTACCTGGACGCCGTACAGGATCACGTCGTAATTTTCGATGGTGCAATGGGCACCAGCATCCAGAACTACGATCTGACGGCAGACGACTTCGGCGGTGAGCAGTACAACGGTTGTGTTGATTACCTCGCCATTACACGTCCCGACGTGATTGCGGAGATACACGCTTCGTTTCTCACCGTGGGCAGCGAAGTGGTCGAAACCGATACTTTTCGCAGCAATCCGCTGACCCTGGCTGAATACGGATTGCAGGATCGCTGCGTCGAGATCAACCGCGCCGCGGCACAGATCGCCCGCAGCGTTTGCGACCGCTTCGAACACGAAACGGGTATCCCGCGCTTTGTCGCCGGGAGCATCGGCCCCAGCGGCAAGCTGCCCAGCGGCAACGACCCCGAACTGAGCAACATCACGTTTGAGGCGCTGGCACAGGCTTTCGCGACCCAGGCGCAAGGGTTGGTCGAAGGTGGCTGCGACTTGCTTTTGATCGAGACTAGCCAGGACATCCTGGAGGTCAAGGCAGCCATCTGGGGCATCAACCACTATTTTGAAGAGTCCGGCCAGCGCATTCCATTGCAGGTGCAGGTGACACTCGATACCAGTGGACGTATGTTGTTCGGTACCGACATCGCCAGCGCAGTGACGACGCTGGAAGCTCTGCCCATCGACATCATCGGCCTCAACTGTTCGACCGGCCCTGAATACATGCGCGAACCGGTGCAGTATCTCGTCCAGCACAGCACCAAACCGATCTCGATCCTGCCAAACGCCGGACTGCCGATCAACGTCGATGGCGAGGCCGTCTACCCGATGGAGCCGGATCCCTTTAGCGAGATGGTCGCCGAATTTACCCGCTGGGGCGTTGGTGTCGTCGGTGGCTGCTGCGGCACGCGCCCGGAACATCTCGACAAGCTCTATCGAAAAGTCCATGGGCATAGCTATCAGGAGCGGCTGGATAACCCCGCGAATCACGCACCATCCCCGCCTAAAGTACGCGCGCCGGAAACCGAGGCCATGGCATCCAGCAACATGCGCGCCATGCCGATGATCAACGTGCCCGGCCCAACTATGATCGGTGAACGTATCAATTCACAGGGCAGCCGCAAGGTCAAACAGCTTCTGCTCGACGACGATTACGACAGCATCATCCCGATTGCCGTTCAGCAGGTGGAACGCGGCGCACACATGCTCGACGTGTGCGTGGCGATGACCGAGCGCAACGACGAAGCCGAGCAAATGAAGACGCTGGTCAAAAAATTGTCGATGGCGGTCGAAGTGCCGTTGATCTTCGACGTGACCGATCCCGAGGTGGCCGAAGCCGGGCTGTCCGTTTATCCGGGGCGCGGCGTCATCAACGGCAACAACCTGGAGAACGGGCGCGAGCGCATCGATAAAATCATGCCTATCGCCAGAAAATACGGCGCCGCGGTGCTCTCCATGACCATCGACGAAGAAGGTATGGCGCATACGCGTGAGAAGAAACTCGCTGTCGCCCGGCGCATCACCGAGATCGCGGTCAATGATTACGGCATGAAACCGGAAGATCTGATCTTCGATACGCTCACGTTCCCGCTCACGACCGGGCAAGAAGATCTGCGCAACGACGCTATCGAAACCATCGAGAGCATCCGCCTGATCAAAGCCCATGTCCCCGGTGTCATGACCTCACTCGGCGTCAGTAACGTCAGCTTCGGTGTGACTCCGGCGGCGCGTGGTGTGCTCAACAGTGTCTTCCTCTACCACGCTGTGCAGGCCGGGCTGGACATGGCGATTGTCAACCCGGCGCACATCACGCCTTACGCCGAAATCCCGGAAGATCAGCGCAAAGTTGCCAATGATCTGATCTTCAACACCGATGTTGATGCCCTGCCGCGCTTCATCCAGTATTTCCAGCAGAATGATGTGCAGCTCGCGGGCAAGGAAGAGGAAGACCCGACAGCGAACATGACTGCCGAGGAAGCCATCCACTGGCAGATCGTCCATCGCAAGAAAGAGGGTGTCGAAGCGTTAATCGACGCCTGCCTGACCCGACAGGACGCGGTCGGCGTGCTCAACAACGTCCTGCTCCCGGCGATGAAAGAGGTCGGCGATAAATTTGGCGCGGGCGAACTTATCCTGCCTTTCGTCCTGCAAAGCGCCGAAGTCATGAAGAAAACCGTCGCCTATCTGGAGACGTTCATGGAGAAGGTCCAAGGCGCGAGCAAGGGCACGGTCGTGTTGGCGACTGTCTATGGCGACGTACACGACATCGGCAAGAACCTGGTCAAGACGATCTTGAGCAACAACGGCTACACCATCCATGACCTGGGCAAACAAGTGCCGGCGAACACCATCATCGAAAAGGCACTTGAATACCAGGCAGATGCAATTGGTTTGAGCGCGCTGCTCGTCAGCACGTCAAAACAGATGCCGCTGGTCGTCAACGAGATGGCAAGGCGCAACCTGTCATTCCCCATCCTGATCGGCGGCGCGGCCATCAATCGCAAGTTTGGGCGGCGCATCCTGTTTCTGGAAGACTCGAACGAACCTTATGCAGCGGGCGTCTTTTACTGCAAAGATGCCTTCGAAGGGCTGTCCATCATGGATCAGCTCGTCGATCCCGCGCGGCGCGCTGCGCTGATCGATCAAATTCAGGCCGAAGCCTACGAGGAGATCGGCAAACAGCAGCCGGTGGGTCGGGCGCGTTCGCGCGGCGAGAGGACGGTCAAGTCTGCGCCGGACATCCCCACGCCGCCGTTCTGGGGCAGCCGTCTGATCGACAAAATGCCGCTGGAGATCGTGCTCAAGTACCTGCACAAGCCTGAATTGTTTCGTCTCTCGTGGGGGGCGAAAAATGCTCATGGCGAAGAATGGGACAGGTTGGAAGCAGAATTCGAACAGCGGCTGGATCGCATGGCGAAAGCGGCGCTGCACGAGCACACGCTGCGTCCCCAGGCGGTCTACGGCTTCTTCCCGGCCAACAGTAATGGAGACGATCTGATCATCTGGGACCCGGTGCCCTTTGCCTCCGCGAATGGGCACGCGCCGGAACAGAACGAGATCGCGCGCTTCGCCTTCCCGCGCCAGCCGTTTGGTGAATACCTGTGCATCAGCGATTACTTTGCGCCGCTCGATAGTGGCAAGGTCGATACGGTCGCGCTGCAAATTGTCACCGTTGGCGAGGGTGCGACCCAACAGTTCGAGAAATTGCAGTCGCGAGACGAATATACCGAAGCCTACTTTTTCCATGGATTGGCGGTACAGGCTGCGGAAGCGACGGCCAATTACGTCAATCACATGGTCGTGAACCGGCAGCTTGGCATCCCGACGAATCGGGGCAAGCGCTACAGTTGGGGTTATCCTGCCTGCCCCAATCTTCAGGATCACGAAGTGCTGCTGCGTCTGCTGCCGCAGGCAGAGTCAGCGCTCAGCATGATGCTGACCCCCGCTTATCAGTGGGTGCCGGAACAAAGCACGGCAGCTATCATCGTACATCACCCGGATGCGAAGTATTACAGCGTCGGCGCGGCTGATCGCGCCCCACAGACCATGGAAAGCGATTAGTTGCCTCGTAACTGAGCATTGGAGAGGCTGTGCTGAGTTCGCAGTCTCTCCATAATGGGCAAATGCCATATGCAGCCCTGCAAAACGGATTATAATCGGGCGCATGGTTTTCAGACTAGACGGGTTTTATCTTGCTTCGAGATCGCCTCTTTCATAGCCCGGCTTTCGGTTGTTTGATCATCGGCCTGCTGATGATTGCCTGCGTGGGCAGCATTTCCATCGTTCTCGATCAGGCCTGCCATGCCACGCTCAACAGGCGACTGCCTATCTATCCCAATGCGGAAATCGTCACCGAGCGGCATAACTTCTTCACGCCCTTTGGCGTCGGCGAAACCTACATGCAGCTCTACAGCCCCGATTCCACCGACGCCGTGCAGCGGTGGTATGGGCGTGAGGTTGGAACGTATTTACGCGAGGCAGCCATCAACAACGATCCATTTCTGCGTTTGGGAAATGGACAGTGGCGCGTGCGCCGCGATTCCAGTGGTTCAGGCAGCGAAATCACCCTGTACGGCACCTGCGTGGTCGGTGGTTAGGAACAGCCGGCTGCCATGTCGCTACACGCTCTGATCGAGGCCATGCCCAAAATCGAGTTGCACGTCCATCTCGAAGGCGCTGTCCGACCGGAAACGCTATTGAGGCTGGCACGCAAGCATGGTGTCTCCCTGCCTGCGGATACATTCGAAGGCATCAGTCGTTGGTACACGTTCATAGATTTTCCGCACTTTGTTGAAATCTACTTCAAGATTTCCGAGTGCATCCAGACGGCTGAGGACATCGAACTGGTAGCGCGTGAGTTCCTGGCCGGACAGGCAGCACAGAACATCATTTACACCGAGGCCACCTACACCGCTTACACACATTATCAACAAAAGGGGATCAGCTTCGAGGCACAGCTTGCGGCCATCAAGCGAGCGCGGGACTGGGCGCAGACGAATCTTGGCGTCAGTATGAATTTGATCATCGATATTGATCGGGGTGTGGCTGCGGAAACAGGCGCAATCACGGCTCAGTGGGTCGCAGGTGCTTACGGCGACGGCGTTGTCGCTTTCGGCATGGGCGGCTACGAAGTCGGCAACCCACCCGAAAAACATCGAACTGCGCTCGAACGTGTCCAGAATGCGGGCATTCCCTGCGTGCTGCACGCCGGGGAAACCGAGGGCGCATCCAGCATTTGGGGCGCGCTGCGGGCGGGGAAGAGCGTCCGCATCGGTCACGGTGTTCGCTGCCTGGAAGATCCGGCGCTCGTTGAAGAATTGCGCCGCAGACAAATCCCCCTGGAAGTTTGCCCGACGAGCAATATCCGCCTTGGCGTCGCGCCGACGCTCGCGGAGCACCCACTGCCGCAACTTATAGCGCAAGGTCTTTACGTGACCCTCAACTCGGACGATCCGCCGATGTTCAATACAACCCTGACGCAGGAATTCCAACAGTGTGCAGATGCGTTTGGCTGGTCAGCCGACACGCTCGAAACACTGACTCTCAACGCAGCTCGGGCAGCGCTGCTGCCGGAAAACGAAAAGCGCCCCCTGGAGGCGCGCCTTCACGAACAGTTTAATTTGCTACGCAGGCAATACCTGAAAACTTGAGTTCGCGCTGACTGTCAGGCGATGGCAACAGCCGCCCGCGCGTTGTGGGCACAAACGCGCGCGAATAAATGCGCTTCACGCATCGAATCAAAAACGTGAACACGATCGCGCTCACTCAACGCCATGATCGCGCGCACAGATTGAGTCGTATTCGGATGGTTCGTGACGCACACTAGCGCGCTCACCTTCTCCGAACGCGCAGCATCCGAGAACAAAATGTGCGCCGCAGATGCGATTCGGTTGATGCGTGACAAATCCAGCAGCACCACAACGGGCACGCCGGAGATGATCGCACGAGCATGGATGTCGCTTGTAATCGTCCTGGCGTCATCCGGCGTAATAGTGCCTTCACCACGAATGGTGAGTATTCCGTCCTGGTAGAAACTGCCTGTGAGTGCCATCCCCTCTTCCCCGGTTCCCTATATTCGTCATTTCAGTTTAGATCATATGGATGAAAAATATATTTAAGTTCGTATTGAAGTTTTGAGACAAGCCTATATTTATTCTACTTATTCTACCCCCTAAAACGAATTCTGTAAACTTGAGACTGGGAAATATTGCAGCGATGGCATAATTTGCCTACGTGACCTTATTCCCACCCTATTATCTACAACTCTGAGCTTAGATTCAATGAATGTTGGCGCTTCAATTTGTCCCAGGGTTTTCTACAATAGGATAAGATTTTTTCCGAACTGTGTATCCTCTACATAAAGGATTTGCGCTGTGAGCAAACCCATCATTGTCGTGCTCAAAGGCGACCAGACAGGCCAGGAACTGCTGGAAGAGGCGCTGCGTGTCCTCAACCCAGAAGTTACGGGCGTCCAGGTCGATTTCGAGGAATTCGATCTTTCGCTCGAAAATCGCCGTCAAACGCAAAACGCCATCGTCCATGATGCGGCAGCACGCATACGAGAGACCGGCCTCGCCATCAAGGCAGCAACGATCACACCGGAAACGAAAAACGATGTTGGCAGTCCGAATGCCTTGCTGCGTGAGGCTATCGATGGCCAGGTCATCGTGCGTACTGGACGCCGAATTCCGTCCGTCCGCCCGCTGGCAGGTGTCTACTCGCCGATCACCGTCGTTCGCATGGCCGTGGAGGATGCGTATGGCGCGAAAGAATGGCGCGAAGGCGAGGGCCTCGATGAAGTCGCCTACAGCACACGCAAGTTGTCACGACGTACGTGTCGTAAAGTCGCGGAATATACTTTCCGCTATGCTCGCCGCAATCGCGCCAAAGTCTTTGGCGGCCCCAAATACACTGTCAGCGCCGTGTACGAAGGCATTTTCAAAGAAGAGCTGGATG
>JAHDWN010000074.1 GCA_023382675.1 Anaerolineae bacterium | reverse complement strand
GATACTACGCGTTAGCCAGCCGCTGCTGCTGTATTCAGCACGGTTCGGTTAGCCCTCGCGCGGTGCTACCAACACCGTTCGGGGGCGTTTCATTTATGTGACTTGTCAAGCACTATATTGCATTCTATGAGTCGGCGTCAAGTTACAACGTTTGTACTTTGGCGCAGGGTAGGGGATAGCCCTTCTCATATCGTTATAAGTCGACTCTAGCAGACCGGTCAGCGCGAGTCAATCAGCGCAAGCGATGTCTCGCGAAACTTGTTATGCTCGCTGCAAGCGAGCTGCTATAGACTACTTCACGGGATTGCCATGAGCTAAGAGCTGCCGCCTGACCTGTTTCCTCGACCTACCGAGTTACTCATGCCACACATGGTCAACGCCGATGAGCGCCAAGCGTGGCTGACCCAGGCGTACTACCTTCGAGAACCACGCATCTTTCATTAGATCGAGCGCAACGGCACGCCAATGGTTTTTATAGTTCACTGCGTTAGAACCCTGCTTGATTTTGGTTGCCTCCGCCCGGAGATGAGTATGCGCTCAATGTGCTGCTGCGCGCGGTGAGGTATGACTGTGGGGTCAAACTGAGCAGGGTGGTCGTGCTGGGCGAGCCGGGGGCGGGCAAATATTCGCGCTATTGCGCAGCGGTCAAAGGGGTGCGGGATTGGGTGCAAGAGCTGGCTGTGCATCGGGTGTCCTCGTTGGTTTTACGATGTAACCAGCTTTTCAGAGTGAGTATAGCTGACCGTTGGAATGTTGCGGTTTTAGCATGGAGTTCTACGGCAGGACAGTACAGTTTTTCAGCTTGGGTTAATACCCACACCCGAATATTCACGTTCAACCACAGATACACATATTCCACCTCCAGCCATTGCGTTATTTGCTTGCATAGTGCTGTGATTCTCGCGTAGCCATTCGGCGCGTTAGCACGATGGAAATCTGACAAAACATGATGTGAATCTGAAAGACAGTTGGTTTAAAGGCGCATAAAGTATTTCCAAGAATAGTGCGACACAGGAAACATATCCATCACAACAGCACCCACCTCCTTACCACTGATTCCCGCTGTATGGTGAGATACTGATTCAGCCAGTGAGCCTTTGAGGGCCGGTTGTATGGTTGAGTTTTGCGAGTACCGGGTTGACAGCTGCGTGCAGCGGCCAGCTTTGCTTGGTTGGGATCGCCGCCCCCGATGGCGCCAGGATACAGCGCGGGGCTGCAAGTTTCACGCGAGCTAACCAGCGCAGCCAGGGCGCATCCATCCTTCTTTTGGTCTGTGATGCTTGTAGGTTCATTGCGAAAGGAGTGCTGTCAATGAAGACGTTCCCGCTCCCAGGTGGAGTCGCTGGGCCTCCCAGCGCTTGTTCATCTGCACCCGATCGTATCGACGTGTTCGTAGTGAAGCCTGGAGGCCTCGTGTGGCGCGTGTCGGGAGATGGCGTAAACTGGCAGCCTCCAGTGGAGCTGCCCAGCATCAGAGGGGGACGCATCCCCGCAGAAGGACTGTGCGCCGTTTCATCTGCACCCGGACGAGTAGAGGTATTTGCAGTGACTGATGCCGCCATCCCGGTCTGGTGGCGGGGTAACAACAACCAGTGGTCAAGTGGAGGAGAATTCCCAAGAGGAGCCAGACTTGACCCCTTTCCGCTGGCTGCGGTCGCTAACTCCCCTGATGACATCCACGTTTTTGCCGTCGACCGCAACACGATGATCTGGTGGTGGCATTGGAATGGAAGCTCCTGGAATATCGCAGAGCAGATCCCAGGTAGAAACGGAGTTCCGAACCAACGGATCGCCGCCGTGTCTGCCGCTCCTGGGCGCCTGGACGTGTTTGCCGTCGGCTCAGACGCTCATCTCTGGCATTGCTTGAAGGAGAGCAACAAACCTTGGGTCTTGAAAGTCAGAGGGGGAAATCTGCCCTCCGAAGGCGTGAGCGCAGTCTCCTGGGGGCTGAACCGAATAGACGTCTTCGCCGCCTCGCGTGAACCTGGGAATCCGCTCCAACACTGGTGGGCTAATGGAGACCGCTTTGAGGGGCCAGAGACGCAACCGTTCATGGGAGCGAACCTTGCCTCCGGAACGGTCAGCGCCGTGTCGTCCGCCCCGAACAAACTTGACGTGTTCGGCATCACACACGACAACCACCTTGCGCACTGGGCATGGGACGGCAGTCGTTGGAGCGGCCCCAGTCTGCGCGGGGAAGGAATCCCAGCAGGGGATGTCAGTGCGGTCGTACGACAAACACACCGGCTCGATGTTTTCGTCACCGGCGCGGGCAATACGCTGCGCAAGTGGCCCGGTGGTGGGCTGGAAAACGGCACGCAGCAACCATGGGTGAACTGGCCCACGAATCACAAGGTGGACCCCGTCTCTGGACACCTTCAGCCTGACAGCCTGGAAGAATTGGTGAACATCGTCCGCGAAGCAGAGCAACTCGGTCGTGGGGTAAGGGCAGTTGGCAGTAGTTGGTCGAACTCAGATGTGGCGGTGACTCCCGCGTATGTCGTCGAGACCGACAAGTTGAATGGAATCCTAACCCATGTACTCAGCACGAGCTTGAACGATCTTGGTTCCACGTTGCGGCTCGTTCACGTCGAAGCCGGCATCATTGTCGATGACCTCAACACACTCCTGGACAATATGGATCAGCGCGGTCTCGCCTTAAAGACAATGGGAGGATCGAGTGGACAATCGCTTGCGGGGGTGGTGTCTACCAGCACGCATGGCATGGACATCGACCGAGGCCCGATACCCGATATGGTCCGCGCCATTCATCTCGTCGGCCCAGGCGGTGTCCAGCACTGGATAGAGCCAAGCGTTGGTATAACCAACAACAAAATTCTGAAGAGTGTTCTGGGACTGGCGGATGAAGACATCCACTATGATGACGATCTGTTCAATTCGGTGCTCGTTTCGATGGGTTCTATGGGCATCATCTATTCGCTTGTCGTCGAAGTCGATCCGCAATACGACCTGATCGAAAGGCGTGAGCGCGTCGACTGGTCAGTCATGAAGGATAGGCTAAAGGGCAGCGCACAACCGGATCCGTTCACGGGCAATCGCGGCGTGCAGGTCGTGATCAATCCCTATCCACTGAAGGACGGCACGCGCCCGTGCTACCTCACAACTCGCACGGAGGATGCGCCCACCACTGCCTATGCCGATCCCAAGGGCGTGTCATTCATATTGAGCACAGCCGCGCGACTGGCATTGGCAAACATGGACCGAGACCTGGTTGACGACGTCTTGCCCGGATGGGTGAGCGAAACTCAGCCGTTACGCACTGGACGCGGTTTGGGCCACACCGTCATGGCCATGCGCGACCCCGGACCTGCGAAAGGATTAACCGTCGAAGTCGCATTCGATGCGACCAACACTCGGTACCTTGACTTCGTGGATGCTGCGCTGGAGATTTTGAAGACTGCCTATTATGTCGAACCTCAGAGGCTCGCTTATCTCGGCTGGATCTCCATGCGCTTTCAGGGGCGCTCGCGTGCGTACCTTTCACCGCAACATGCGTCCAACCGCACATGTACCATCGAGTTTGCCTCATTCTGGCGTCTGACCGATCCTGGCCCAACGTGGGCAGACACGCCGATTCTACTGGATCGGATCGAAACAAAGGCGCGTGAGTTTGGAGGCATCCAACATTGGGGCTTGAACAACCTCCTGAACGCGAATGACGTGTCCCGCGCCTATCCACGGCTCGACACCTGGCGACGCGTCCGTTGGGAACTCAGCAGAGGCGGCACGATCAGCACGTTCGACAGCGACTTCACCCGCCGCTGCGGGTTGTCCGCTCCGCCATTCATCGTTCGCAATGCAAACTACCCCGCCGCTGGCAGGACGGATGCGGCTGTCTGGCGGCCTGGTACAGGCGTTTGGATGATCTACAGCGTCACCGGCGAAGAAAAAGTTGAGCAGTGGGGCCAAGTGGGAGATATCCCGGTGCCCGGAGACTATGACGGCGATGGAAGAGCCAACTTTGCGGTGTGGCGTCCGAGCACGGGGACATGGTTTGTCATCGAGCCAGTGAACGGCACCGACACCATCATAACCGGGCGCGTGCTCCCAACTGTGCCTACAAGGGGAAATCGCATTGAGTCACGTCGTGAGCGCACTCAGCAGTGGGGATTACCCGGTGACATTCCCGTGCCAGCTGACTACAGCGGCGACAATAGGACTGACTTCGCGGTCTGGCGCCCAAGCACCGGTGTCTGGTGGATCAAAGACAATGTGACTGGCGCTGAACGCAGTCAGCAGTGGGGATTACCCGGTGACATTCCCGTGCCAGCTGACTACAGCGGCGACAATAGGACTGACTTCGCGGTCTGGCGCCCAAGCACCGGTGTCTGGTGGATCAAAGACAATGTGACTGGCGCTGAACGCAGTCAGCAGTGGGGATTACCCGGTGACATTCCCGTGCCAGCTGACTACAGCGGCGACGGTAGGATTGACTTCGCGGTGTGGCGTCCGAGTACCGGTGTCTGGTGGATCAAAGACAATGTGAGCGGCGCTGAACGCAGTCAGCAGTGGGGAGACTCGCGCGATATCCCGGTTCCCCGAGATTACTCTGGCGACGGCAGAGTAGACTTCGCGGTGTGGCGTCCCAGCACCGGTGTCTGGTGGATTAAAGACAATGTGACCGGCGCTGAACGCAATCTTGCCTACGGAAAGTTTGGGGATGTGCCAGTGTAGGTGCAAAGACGGGCATTGGCAAAGTCATATGCATTCAGGAGTGAGGCAACATGCGTCAACTTGGTGAGGCAAACGACACGCAGGTAGTAGGGGCCACAGTGTGCGACCTTTGCCTTCCAATAGGTGCGCGCGATGGCAGGTTGACCGCGATCAGCGGGTCCCGATCATAATCACCGAAGTGCCGTTGGAATCATTCTCTTTAACATCAGAGGAGACTCATATGCCAAGAACAGGCTTCCATCCAGTCGACGATGGTTTCAAGTTTAGAAACGATTTTGTGAATCCTATTATTAATATTCCGCTGCTGGGGGTGGATGTCGAGACGAGCGGTCGATGCGGCGGGATGGCATTTCTTGCACTCGACTACTGGTATAACAAGTTGCCGATCCCGGAAACGACGGCGCTGCCACGTGATGGCACGCTACTGGCGGACACGATTTACGCGCGGTTGGCCGACAGCATGCTCGCCAACGGCTGGCGGTTCTTCGAGTTCATGAACATGCTCGACCATCCAACGCAGTTGCGAGGCAAAGGCGCGGCCCGAGTAACGCGCGAAGACGAGTTTCCCAAGATTCGTGCCTCGATTGACGCTGGAATGCCCTGCGCACTCGGCCTCGCCAAGGCTCGAGAGATCGGACAGCTCGGGAACGATCACTGGGTTGTTTGCCACGGATATACCACCAACGGCAGCATTTCTAGGCTGCTGATCTATGACAACAACTATCCTGACAAAGAGGTCATCCTCGAGTTCACCACCGAGTACGATCCAGGCAACCGATCGGTGCGGCATAGCCTATCGGGTGTCGAGTGGCGAGGCTTCTTCATGGGGGCGTACGCCCCACGCCGTCCATGGTACATGAACGGGGGCATCGCACTGAAGGAGTCGAACGCTGCGCCGGTGCACCAGATCAAGGCTGGCGCGGCGTGCTGGATCAGCTCACCGGAAGAATTTGCCGCAGTCGGCCTCGACTGGTCGCAAGTCCGGTCGGTCGGCGACGGCTCGCTCGGTCAGATCGAGCAATATCCAGGCGACGGAAGCGTTGTGCGGGACAGGAACGCGCCTGAAGTCTGCGTGGTGTTCGGCGGCAAACCGTTCTGGATACCCAGCCCGGCGGAACTGGAAGCCCTCGGCTACCACTGGGAAGACGTGGTTATCCTACCCTCCGGATCTATCTCGCGGATGCGGTCGACACCGAGAGAACGCACGCTGTTGAAGGAGCGGACAAAGCCTGAGGTCTACGCCTTCCTCGGCGGGGTTCTGCGGCACATCCTCAGCCCCGAGGCCCTCACGGCGCGAGGCTTCAGCTGGGACAACGTGCGAGTAGTCCCCGATGGCGCCCTGACGGGCATTCCAGTCGGTGCCCCAATCAGAGGAGACACTCCGCTTTGACTACCTATCTGACGGAGCAGCGCATCGCAGATGGCTGGAGCTACAGGTGTGGGGGCGGTAAGGTTAAGTTGCATTTACGAGGGAGGTAGTATGCGTCAACTGGATAAGGAAAATGAAGTAGAAGCTGTAAAGTCCGCTGTGCGCGACCTGTTTCGTGCTGAAAATGGACCAGGTGGCGATGACAACGAAGAGTTTGTGACTCATCCTGACAACACGCCACAAAGTGTGCGCGATGTGGCAGAGCGGATCCTTGCCAATGACTACCTTCCAATAACTCGTGGGCGCGGGCAAGTGGACCTTGATCGAAATGAAACGATTCTGAAGGTCGTCAATGGATCTAGCTCGTTCCGTCGCCATGTAGGTCGCGCCACGATTCAGGTTGATCTTTTCTTGGACGACCAATTAGCCATAGCCAGATCGGTGTTGCCGACTACTGATTTCAGTGTTAGCCCTCCAGCCGAAGCTTCGTATCGAAACACGCATGTATTCCTGAAAAGAAATTCCAACTGGAATTGCATCGCTTGGCATGTGACACGCATCCAATAATCGATTTCCGTTCATGAAGTCCCAAGGCTTACGAACACGAATGGCGTTAGGAGAGTAACTATGGCTAGCAGCATCCCTACGGGGCACCGCCTCATTGGCAAGTGGTACAACGGCCTCGGCAACGGTCAGTACATCCGCTTTCAGTTCACCGATGTCGGCGCATACGCTTACTCGACCCCACTAGGATCGACTTCGGGGACGTTCGAGATTGAGAACGACCAACTGACCCTCAGACCGTCTGGTAGCGA
Source organism: Anaerolineae bacterium (assembly GCA_023382675.1). Taxonomy (GTDB): domain Bacteria; phylum Chloroflexota; class Anaerolineae; order Aggregatilineales; family Phototrophicaceae; genus Flexifilum. The sequence continues at coordinate 8,900 of JAHDWN010000074.1, read as the reverse complement.
GGCTGAGAGCTATACGTTCGAATTCGAGTGCATCGGAACCGGGAGCTTCTCCGAGTACCTCACATTGAGGAGCAACGCGACCCATCTTGAAACACCTTATAACCGCGACCCCACAGATCTGAATCGGCACTGCAAGTGAGCCTCGACCGTTAGATTGAGAGATAGCGACCATGTCAGGCGGTCATGACTATCAGTCAATCGCCGTTAGGGGTATGAAGGAGTATCTAATGTTCGCGGACACCACGCGCAAAGCGCGCAGGAGATATCCCGACGTAGCGCGCAAAATGTGCCGTGAAATGGCTCTGGCTGGAAAAACCGCACTGCTGGGCAATCTCGGTGAGAGACAATCGACTGTCCGCCAGCAGCAGCTTCGCCTGTTCGAGTCTGACTTCCAGTACGTATTGATACGGCGGGCGGTGGGTGGTCGCGCGGAACATGCGCTCAAAATGCGGCACGCTCAGGTGAAGGCAGGTCGCCAGGTCCGCCAGCGATATCTTCTGATCAAGGTGGGCGTGAATGAATTCATCGACCGTCCGCCATTGCGTAGGGGTCAAGCGGCTGCTCGATAAGTCACGCACCACCCGACCAGTAGAATATTTGCGCAGCAGGTATAAGGTCAGCGTGTTGGTCAGCGAATCGGCGTACAGAGGACCGAGCGGATTGCCATTTCGTGTCTCATTGGCGAGTTCGGTGCCTAGGTAGTATAGCAGCGGATCATTGAAATAGAAGGTCGGCAATAGCTCAATGCTAACAGGATCGCCACCTTGAATAGCGGCAGCAGTCTCGGAGACCAACTGCCGGTCGAGCCTCAAATTGGCATGCGTCAAGACCGAGTCAGAGCGTACCTCGATTTCGCTATGAGGAGGAATGAGATGGAGCGATTGAGGACCAACGTGGGTGTCGAACGAGATGCCATCGATAACGTGCACATGAACACGAGCAGAACCTTCCAACAGAAGGCCGAATAAATTGTCCTCCCAATTTGGGGTGCTTAAATTGTCTGGAATTGCTTCATGGCGTTCGATAGTCACGCGTACATTGTTCCAGCCCAGCGATTCACTGGTTGCCAACATCTGAAGTGTCGGATGGGCATACCACTGCGCAACTGTTTGGTGAAGCGCAAAGTGTGGGGATGCGCCGCCGGTCGGTCTGTAAGGTCTCGGACGAGTCGCCATGCCTGCCGCTCCCGCATGCGTCGAATGAGACATTGAACATTATATGGTGAATGCGCCAAAGACGATAGTCATCGGAGCGCAGGCGTTCGAGATACTGAATTTCGAGGTTTCGACGCCTGGTCGGCAGGAGGAAGGTGCGCGCTGCATGTGGTTCGCCGTCTGGCTGACCGATTTGCTGCGCTGGCCGTTCTGCGAGCAGCCGATTCACTGCCTTACGGTTTTGTCAGCCCGTCAAAGGTGTGTTTGGGGAAGCAAGTGGGCGTTTGATTCCATTTCGCTTCATCCACCGGCTCAGGTTCGCCTCAGTCGTCCCATACCGCCTAGTGATGAACACCTGCGTCGATCCGTTCGCCAGCAGCGCCTCAGTCTCTGGTCGGACTGGGAATCGCTGGGGGGTGCGCTACAGGGTGATGTCGGGGTATGTGCCTGGGCACACGAACGGCTGGATGTGTTTGCGCAGGGCACGAACAACGAGCTATTGCACAAATGGTATGAATTCAACGGCTGGTCGGACTGGGAATCGCTGGGCGGCACCCGGATCGGTGATCCGGCGGCGGTATCGTGGGTTGAGAACCGGATTGATGTCGTTGCGCGCGGCACCGACAGCGCTATCTGGCACAAGTACTGGGATGGCGTATGGAAGCCATGACATCATTTCAATGCAAAGTCGCTTTCCAACTGAATTGCTGAGAGTCGATAACACGGTAAAGTCATCATGACGTTCCACGTCTCCAGTGTTGCATAAAGGCAGGATAAGGTGACCAACGTCTTCATCTCATACTCGCGTAAAGACACGACCTTCGCCCGTCGCCTGTATGACGCGCTCACGGCTCAGGAACGCAGCACCTGGGCTGATTGGGAAGGTATCCCGTACTCGGTAGATTTCTGGCGCGAGATTCAGCAGGGCATCGACGCAGCGGAAGTCTTCGTGTTTATTATCAGCCCGGACTCGCTGGCTTCGATGGTCTGCAATCAGGAGATTGCCCACGCCCGCCGCAACAACAAACGCATCGTACCGATCATGCACCGCACGATTGACGAAAAAGTGATGGCAGGCGAGTGGTTCAGTCAGGACTGGGAAAATACGGCGCGAGAAAACTGGATCGAACTCAAGCGGCTGAACTGGTTGTTCTTTCGCGAAGCTGATGACTTTGATCAGTCCTTCGCCAGTTTGATGCAGACCATCGACCTTGACCCTGAATTGGTACGATTTCACACCCGCGTGTTGGTCAAAGCGAGGGAATGGGAGGCTGTACGGGATCGGGATCATGGGCAGCTCTTGCGCGGTGAAGAACTCCAGGCAGCAGAAGCCTGGCTCAAATTCCAGGCGGATAAACCGCCTAAGCCCACTGACCTGCATCTGGAGTACATTCGTGCTAGCCTCGCACAGCGCGAGCAAGAACGCATTGCCGAACAAAAACGTCAGCAGCGGCTGCGCGTTCTCGCGGTAGTGCTGTCGATTCTGCTCGTCTTTGCAGTAATTGCGGCTGCCATCGCCATCAACCGCACTCAGGTCGCCAACCAAAATGCGGATCTGGCTTCGACCAACGAAGCCGTTGCTAACCGCCGCGCACTGGAGGCGCGCAGCCTGGCGCTGGCTGCAAACGCCCAGGTTGTGGCTGAGACCGACTCTGAACTGGCGCTGGCGCTGGCGGTCGAAGCCAATACGATTCCTGATCCGCCATTATTGGCTCAATCGATACTGTCACGCTTTGCCTATCGAGGTGGGCAGGTATTGTCACGACTCGTGGTGGATCCTTTTGACCGTTTTGCCTATCTAACCGCTGCACACTATAGCCCGGATGGGGCGGTGCTGGCGCTCGGTATGTCAAGTGGCGCCATCAGTCTGTGGGATGCTCGGACTCATGTGTTGATTCGTCAATTGACAAGGCATGAAGGATCGGTGTCCAGTATCGCCTTTAGTGCTGATGGTACGTTGATGATTTCAGGTGGGGACGGGCGCAATCAGCCGAGTGACTTACGTCTGTGGACGGTAGAGACTGGTAACTACGTCGCCCTAGAGGGGCATACGCGCTCAGTATCTACGGTAGCCTTCAATCTGGAGGGGACGGCATTCTCCACCGATAATGGCGGCGTTGTACGCGCCTGGGATAGTTTTCAGGGGAATCTACTTTGGGAAACGGATACAGATACATTTCCAATAGAATCATTATTGATCCGAAGCGATATCAGCCCAGATGGGAATTCTCTATATGTCACTTCATTCCGCGAATACGGCGCATATGAATTGAACACGACGACCGGCGCGATAGAACGCACCGTTTCGTTTAGCGGTATTCCAAAGACGAACAACGTCACGGGCTGTTTCGATATACGTGTCCATCCCGATGGTGCACGTTTGCTGTGTTCAGCATCGATCATTGATCCACCGGGGCTTTTCCTGGTTGACCTGGCCCAAGGGAATCTCATCCGTTCTTTTCAACCAGTCGAGTCGAGCAATTTTGCTGTGACGTTTTCACCTGACGGTAGTCGCGTTTTAAGTGGCGATAGCAATGGGTACTACTGGTGGGATACAGAAACGGGCCGTATTCTCAAGCAATATCAAACACCTGGCTCTAATGCACTGGCAATTAGTCCTAATGCATCGCAATTTGTTGCCGACGATAGTTTGGGAAACGTCCTAATCTGGGATCTGACCTGGCGCAGCGGCGCACAGGACGGTGACCCTATCCATGAACAGCAAGGGTATACCGAATTCGCCTATGACCCGACGGGTGGTGTGTTCTGGGTATCGATATTGGATCAACTAAACAGTAGTCAGGGTGTACGTGTGTTGGATGAGATCGACGGGGGTACTCGCGCTGAGCTACCCGTTCCAGCTCTTGCATTAAAGCTGCTGCCGGATGGAAGCGCCTTGGTCGGCACAACCGACAATACACTGGGGCGCTGGTCGCTCAATCAGGGAGATCCTCTGTGGCAGACGAGTGCTCTGAACGCCAGTGTTGCAGAGATTGTCACAGATCGTACAGGTACGGTTGCCCTGATACGATATGTCGATCAGACCAGGCTCACACTGTGGAACACCACCGATGGTTCTGTCATTCGGGAAATCGATGGGATGGAATCTCGCATGGATGCCATAGCGCTCACGCCGGACGGAAAATGGACAGGCGCGATTGGCTGCACGCAGCAAGATGAGGGTGAAAACTGCCTTGAAAGGGAATTGTTCGTCTGGGATATAGATACAGGGGAACTCCTGTATCGTGATCCGGCAGGTGGTGCGAACCTTGCTGTCACGCCCGACGGGCGATACTGGGTCATACCCAATACTTCGAATCAGGTTGAACTGCGCGATATTAGCACCCGACAGCTCGCCAAAACACTCAACGGTCACACAGATACGATCACCGCATTGGCAGTCAACGATGATGGCACGAAACTGGTTTCCGGAAGCAGCGAAGGGGAGATATTTGTCTGGGATGTGATCAGCGGCTTCCCGCTGCGTCAATTTGACACCGGTAACTTCGTGTGGGACCTGGCATGGTTGGTTTCCGGAGACGGCTTCATCAGCTACAGTTCAACCATTAATCAGGGGAGCATCAGATCACTTGTCATACGCTGGCGACTGGATGATACCATCGACAGTCTTTTGAGTTGGACCCAGCAAAACCGCCTGTGGGGCGACTTTACCTGTACAGAACGCGCCGTGTATGACATTCAACCCCTGTGCGGAGATATGGTCGATGCTGCCGGGGCGGTGGCGCTGCTGCCCACACGCACGCCCTTCCCAACGGTGGCAGTGTCCCCAAGCCGCTCGCCCCGTCCACGCACTGCTACACCCACTCCGACAGCGACGCCTACCAGCACACTAACGCCAACCCCGGCGCCGTATGTTTACCGATCGTTGTATGGGGTGCGTTGGTCGCCGGACGGCACTCGGTTACTCGCCGGGGAAATCTCCGGCTTCGTGGTGGTGTGGGATGTTGCCAGCCGGACCGAACTTTACCGCTTAGAAGGCCACGACTCAGATGCATCGGTGAATGGGCCACGCGGGGTATGGTCGCCAGATGGGTCGCGCATTGCGACCTACAGCGCGCAGAATACGGCTCGTATCTGGGATGCGGATACGGGCGTACTTTTGCACACGCTGGCTGGGCACAGCGATCATGTGGGCTACATCGATTGGTCTCCCGATAGTACGCGGCTGGTGACAGCCAGCGACGATGGAACTGCCCGTATTTGGGATACACAAACTGGTGAAGAAATGGCCCGCCTGGACGGGCATGAAGCGCTGGTCAATTATGCGCGGTTTTCACCGGACGGAACTCGGATCGCAACCGCTGGTGATGACGGCAGAGCGCGCGTCTGGGATGCGAGCACAGGCGCACAGCAGTGGGTGTTTGCCGAGCGCGATCAGCCGATTGATCTCATCTTCCAGCAGTTGATGTCGGCCATCACCGTTACCAATGTTGTCTGGTCGCCAGATGGCAACCGACTGATGGCAACGGGCAGCGATGGCGCAGCGATTATCTGGAATACACAGAACGGTGAACGAGTTGAGACACTTCGGGTCCCAGGGGAGCGGGGAATTATCGACACCTTGTCGTACCACATCTCTGATGCCCTATGGTCTCCAGATGGCCAGCGGATTGTGCTGAATGTAATGGGAGGCTCCCCCACTGTTTGGGATGTTTCCAGCAGCCAATTACTATTTACACTGGAAGGTCACAATGACCTGAATCTACCGCCGAGGTGGTCTGCCGACGGTATGCAGTTGATCACGGCTGGCTATGACGGGACGATCCGTATCTGGGATGGCCTAACCGGCCAGCAAGTTCTGCTCATGGATCACCGCGCTACGCTCTACGCGGCGGCATGGTCGCCGGATGGCAGTATGATTGCCTCGGTCGCCGAAAACGGGACGGTGCGCCTGTGGGATGCGTCGTCCGGAGCTGAGGTGCTCTTCGTAGCTGCGGTACCAGCAAGCCAGGTCGTGCAGCCGCAAGTAACTTTGTATTTGACGGAAGCCGCCGCAACATCTCTTCCGATGCAGCAGCAGATGGCTGAAGTTCTGCCTACCTTTGGTGTAGCCTTGACAGCTTCTGCGCGTGAAGCCACTGCGACCGCTTTGAACTTTGACCCCGCGCCGACCCAGATCCGTACTCAACCGGATGCTAATGGCGTGTTGTTCACTGATGATTTCGCGCAGAACGCGGTCGGATGGGAAACGGATGGCGGTACGGCGCCAGGTATCTTCTCAAATGTGCGCGATGGCATGTATGTGATTGACCTGACCAATTCTCCAACCTGGTTTGTAGCGGCGGGCTTCAACGCTCCCCAGCTTGCGCCGATCTTCAACATCCCGTTTGAAATGCAATTTGAGCTTGACGCAATCGCAACTGACCAGGATGTACTTGGTGTGATGGTGGTGTTCAATGTCATGCCGGAGTATACCTCTCTCACAGGCATTACTGCTCATGAGAATGGGCGCGTCAACTACTCCAAGGATTTTGTGCTTGTTGACGAACTGGAAGGACAAGAATTTCGTCTTCATCGTGATCGAGTCAATCTTGTACGTCTGCGAGTAAGCGATAGCAGCTATCAGTTGTACATCAATGATGCTCTCATCGTTGAACTACCTGCTGATGAGCCGATTAACGGCACGATTGGCTTTGGCTTTGGCAGCGATTTTGTGGCAGGTGATTACTATGCTGAAGTGGATAACTTGTTGGTACGGGCGCTGCCAGGGTCTGAAGCGAGGTAAGCCACTTGAACAAATCAAGTTTTGCGCTGATTGATCTGATGTCGCTTCATCCACCGGCTCAGGTTCGCTTCGGTCGTGCCATACCGTCGCGTGATGAACACCTGCGTCGATCCGTTCGCGAGTAGCGCCTCAATCTCCGGTCGAAACGGGTCGAGCTTGCTCTTGCCTGTGCCGCGTGGTCTGCCGAGCGGTTTGCCTGCTCGTCGCCGTGCTGCCAGCGCTTCTTTCGTGCGCTGCGAGATGAGATCGCGCTCAATCTCTGATGCAATCGCAAACGCCATCGCGACCACCTTTGACTGAATGGAATTATCCAGCTGCCAGTTGCCCTTGACGGCGTAGATGTTCAGCTGCTTCTGGATCGCCAGCGACAGGATTTCCATGCACTCAAGCATCGAGCGTCCTAAGCGCGAAAGTTCGCTGACAATTAGGTTGTCGCCCGGCTGTGCCTGCTCGACAATCGCGCCCAAGCCTCGCTTGCGCCAGGACACCCTGCCGGAGACATGCTCCTCGACCCAGTGGACGTTGCCCAGGTTTCGATCATTCGCCAGTTTGAGGATGTCAAATTTGTTCTTTTCGAGGTCCTGGTCGTTGGTGGACACGCGGAGGTAGGCGGTGGTTATCGGCATAACAACGGAAGTTAAGTAAAAACGTATTGAACTATAAGAATTGTTATCACTATAGCAGACGTTTTCGGTTGAGTGTCAATATACGGAAAACGCTCGTATACAGTTGAGGGTTAAATCTGCACTGTGATCGCACGGAAGGCGAAGCGCCAACATCATATTCCATCACCTGGAACTGACAGGTTGTCGATCCTATCTCAATTCTGGTGAACACATTCGTCATCGCATCGGCGCAGCATGATTTGCATGGGAGGACAGTGGGTTGTCACGCTCGGCGCTCGGCGCCGTCTCTCCGCCAATCGCGTAGCAGAATACACAATAGATGCGGGATCCTAGGCAATTCATATCGACCCATTGCCTACCAGTATTCCGAGATGTACTCTTTTGGTGAAATCCAGTTCAAGGGGGACAAGTGTGTGGCAGACCTATTCCTCTCATACTCACGGAGAGACATAGAATTCGTGCAGCGTCTGAACACAGCCTTTGTTCACGCAAACCGGGTTGTATGGGTCGACTGGCAAAGCATCCCACGAGGTGAAGATTGGTGGCGCGAAATCCAAACTGGTATTGAGAGTGCCGATGCCTTCATATGCGTTGTCACCGAAAACTGGCTGACAAGTGAGATCTGCCACAACGAGCTTCTACATGCCCGTCAGAACAATAAACGTGTATTGCCCGTAATCCGTCAACGCATTCATGATGACATCGAAAAACGCGTCAAGGGCACGTGGATGGACACACCCTGGGAGAAAGTGGCGCGTGACAACTGGGATGCTGTGCGACATTTGAACTGGATCTACTTTGATGACAACGAGAAATTCCATACTGAATTTGAGATCCTGCTGTCAGCGCTTGAAGAAGACCAGCCTCACATTAAGGCGCACACTGACTATCAAAATGATGCTTTGGAGTGGGAAAGGAGTAACCGCAATCCAAGTTTCCTATTGAGTGGTGACAACTTGGCGTTTGCGGAGACTTGGTTGGCGGGGAGCATAAACAAAGTACCTGAACCTACCGACATACAGCGCGCATACATCGCAGAGAGTCGACGTGTTGAGGATGAACAGATACAGCGAGTGGTGGGACGAGAACGACGCATCAGGCAATTCCGCCTTGCAGCGACGGCGCTCGCAGTGATAGGGGCACTGGCCTTGATGGCGACAGTGTTTGCGGTTACTCAGGCATCGTCAGCTCTCACTCAGGTTGATCTGGCGAAGACCCAGTTATCAACGGCGCAAACTCAAGTCGCCGTTGTCGGACAGACCCTCACACCGGTGCCTCTGACGCTCACTCCTGTTGGGCTTACTCTTGAAGCAGGTAACTGTCATGATCGGAGATAAATTCCCCAAAATGATCGGTTGAAAAATCCCCAGGGAG
>JAHDWN010000073.1 GCA_023382675.1 Anaerolineae bacterium | reverse complement strand
GAAAGCGGTCAAGATCAGCCATATCCAAGCCGCACATCCTATCATCTATAACTGTATGCTCCATTAGTACCCAGTACCAAGTACCAAGCCCCAGTCCCCCCGCCCCCGCATAACTTCTTACGTCGCTTACACCGCGCCCATCTGGTGCAGCAGCAGCCAGCGGTCGAAGACATGCCAGACAATCGTGGCGATCTGCCCATCGCGGATGCGCATCTGCTGCGCGGCAGGAATATCCACCCGGCGACCGCTCGGCGGCACCCAGCGATATTCCCCGCGATGCGTGCCGGTGATGCGCAGCTTGACGACCACGTCATCGTCCTCCGCCAGCATCTGCTCGATCTCGAAATGGATGTCCGGCAGCACCGAGCGCTCGTAATCGACGACATGCTGGGCCAACCGTGGGCCGTACAGCCCGTCATGCCCTGTACCAGGATCGGAGAAATCCGGCGCGAACAACGTGTGGATGAGAGCGTCTTGCCCCTGGTTGTAGACCTGCTCGAAATAGGCGCGCACAATGGCTTTGTTGCGTTCGGCGGACATGCTGTTGCTCCTTGGGATCAGACAATAAAAAAAGCGGGACACCCCGCGCGGGATGTCCTGCTTCAAATTTCAGCCTATGCGAAATCGAGAGCGTTGTCAAGCATTTTTCGACTGGCCGACGACTACAGACAGGCGGCGGCGCTTCGTTAACAAGGCTAGTCGCTGTCTGCGTTCAACAGGTGGTCGGCAATCGCCTCGTCAATCACCAGGGCGTTGCAGAGTTGGTTGCGCAGCACGATCCGCACCGCTTCGCTCTTGTGCCCTCCGGCAGCGACCACCCAGATCGTCTTTCGTCGCCCAAAATTCTGCAACCGGCCCAGATCCACCGTAAATATATGCTCGTCAAATAAGTCTCTGACCGTCTCCGTTCCCACAAACTGGCCTTGATGATCCAGAAACACGCCGAGCAATTCAGCCGCGACCTGGTCATACAGCCCTTTGCGTTCAAGTTCATCCTTGATGCGCTGGAAGTTGTGCGAAACCCCCTCGCCATCCGAACTGCCGAATTCCTCGGTCGCTTGACTGAGTTCGGGATGCCTTTCCGCGCTGCCAACGGAACAGAAGATGTCGCCATTGATATTGAGATGGGTCAGCAGTTGTACGCCCCGATCGCCGGTTTCGGTTCTTGCCTCCGGCGTCAGGAAGCGAATGTGTACCGGGCTGGAACCGGGATGGCGATGCGCCAGCGTGGCGGCGGTATATTCTGCCGCATTGGCGTTGTAGCCCTCCTGATTGTTGCGCTCGATCACCAGCGGCACCCACTGCGTACCGGCAAACCCGACCGAGCAGGCCGGGGTCAACTCCGCCATGCGCCGGATGGTGTAGCCGCTGCCCAGGCCGATGGTCAAATTGGGCGCGCTCTTGGGAAAAGCCCCGTTCGCCGCTGCCAAGGCGATCAGTTCCGTTTTCATGACCGGCATCAAGCACGTTGGAATTCTCGCCACGCGGACGTGCCGCAGGTTGTATACCTTATATCTTTCCAGGAGGGCCGCTTCCTTCTCAGCGTCGCGCTGGACGTGCGTCATGCGCAGCCCACCGGAAGCAACAGCGACCCGGAATGTTCGGCTCAGCGTGGCCGAGTTGTGCCCGGAGCGACCGAACCGCTCCCAATGCGGGCTGGCGACAAGCTCGTTCAGGTTCATATTTTCCATCAGCATGAGCCGAAACAAGTGGATGCCGTTCGCAATCTCGTGGCGGATGTCTTCAGACACCTCCCAGGGTAAATCTTCAATCCAGCGCACAGTTCCGTGGCTGCTTTCATTCCTCGCGTTGAGCGCAAACCCGAACAGCACATCCGGCGTCGTCTCCAGAATTTCGGCGAGGCGTGGTATGTATTCTGCTTTGGGCGAATGTCGCCCGGCCTCCCAATGCGCCACCACGGCGGGATCGGGAATCCGCTCCTCGCGGATCAGCAGTTCCGCCAATTCGGCTTGTGTGAAGCCCATGGTCAATCTGGCTTCACGCAGCCGTTCGCCAAACGCCTCTCGCGTTTTTCTGAGGTCTTCCTCCGTCATCATAAGAAAATTCCTTTGTGCAGCTTCCGCCAAGCAGAATTCTATCGCGCAGCCCTGGATCTTGAGATTCTCTCAAGGCGCACTTGAGCAATATTACCTTGGGCTTCAAGTCGAAACTGCCTACGCTGAGAGTCATAAAGACTGCAACGTTTCGAGTATGAATGAAAGGACATAATCATGACCCCGCTCACCAGACAAGAATATGAGACCCTTCGCGCAAGATCGGTGGACAAGGATGGCTGGGGGCCGCTGCGGCGGCGCGGCATGAACGCACACCTCACCGACGACGAGCTGCGTTCGCGCCTTCGCGAGCGGATCGCGCAGGGCAAACCGGTGGCGCTGCTGCTCGATGAATACCGGCGGCGGCTCTGAGCAGCCAGCCCGCAAGCGACACCTGCCTCCGCTTACCCGCATGGTTGCCGAATTTGCCGAAGCTTTGGAAGGACTATTCTTATGCCGTCAAGACTCGTGATACTGTTTGTGTCGTCCCTGATCAGCGCTCTGGTGATTATCGCGTTGATCCTTGTGATTTCAGTGCTGGGGGGAGCGCAGTTCTTCACAGAAACATCTCAGGCCGTGAAGAACATCGTCTTCTATGGCTCCTTCATCGTCCTGAATGCGTTTCTGTACCCGCGTCTCGCCCGGTTGGCATCGCGACCCGGAAAGCTCGTCACAGTGCTCAAAGCACAAGGTGATTGGATGTCGCCAAACGACATTGCCGCGTCGTTGAAACGCCCGCACCTCGCGCAGGAACACTATGACCTCCTTGAGGCGCTGGAACAGCAAGGGCGGATTGAAATACGCACCGTAAAACAGCCCGGTGAATTCACTTCCAGACAGTTTTATCGCTACGTCGCCGCCCGCAAGTAGCGGATCAACACGCAGCGCGAGACCGAGCCTTGAATGTGAACTGTGCCTTGACGTGATCAAGGCACAGCGCTGCGTATCCACTGTGTTGCTCTGAGACTGCGTGGCAAGCTTGGGTGGGGTACGCTGTTGCTGACGACGACAGCGCAAGGCATCCCACCCTATCCGTTACTCACGTGCCCTACTCGTATTGCAGGGCGCGGATGATGTCGAGCCGGGCCGCATTCCGCGCGGGCAGCACCGCCGCGAACAGCGCCAGCAGCACGCCGACGATGACGGCGGCGATGATCCCGGCCACCGGGAAGAAGTACGGCATCTCCCAGCCGACCGTGCCAAAAGCAGCGATGAAGCCGTAGCTCATGGCGACGCCCGCCAGCACGCCCATCGCCGCGCCGAAGATGCCCAGCAGCAGCGCCTCAGCCGTGACAACCCGGCGCACCTGTGTCCGGCTGCCACCGACCGCCCGCACGACGCCGATTTCACGGGTGCGTTCGAGGACGTTGATCGTCAGCGTATTCAGCAGCCCCAATGCCGCCGGGATCAGGATCAGGAACGCCAGCCCGTACATCAGGATCAGCGCGCCGGATGTCACGTTCGCCAGTTCATCCCGATATTCGCCCGTCAGGTGCGCGGTGAACTGCGGATAGTCCGTGAGGATGGTCTGAATGTCCACCAGGGCCGCCTGCTTGTCTGCATCGGGCGCCAGGTTGATCATCAGCATGATGTCCTCGGTCTTGTGGAAATCCGCCGCCAGGTTCGTCTGGGAAATGAAGATCGCCGCGATCTTGAACGTGAACAGGTCGTTGGCGATGCCGGCGACGTGGTAGGTTTGCGGGCCTTCCGCAGTTTGCAGCATGAAGTCGTCGCCCACTTTCAGGCCGACCGTGGACAGTGCAATCGCGGTGAACAGCGCATTCCGACCGCTGCCGAGCGCCGCAAAGGCCGCGTCTGGCGATCCTTCATTGACAGTGAACGAGGCAACCTTCGAGTATTCATTCGGGTCGATGCCCATGACTTGCAGCGCCTGGCCATCGGCGGTTGCCGCCGACGCATAGCGCATCGTGCCGACATCCTGAACTTCCGGCAGCGCCCGCACCCGATTAGCCAGGTTTTCGTCCGCCCCAATCACGTTGTCGTAGACGGCGATGGACTGCGGCAGCAGGATCAGATCGCTGCTGAAGTTGACGTCTGCCAGCGAATTGATCAGACTCGCAAACGACAGCACCATCGCGGCGATCATGACCAGGGTCGCCAGGCCGATCATGAGCGTGCTGGCGGTGATGGCTGCGCGCCCCGGCTGGCGCACCAGATTGCTGCGCGCAATATCGCCTTCACGCGCGAAGCCGAAACTCAGCAGCGGGCTGATCAGCCGCGCCACCGGGATCACCAGCGCCGGGGCTGTCACCACCATCCCCATCAGGAACAGCACCGCGCCACCGGCTGCGCCCTGGTTGCCGGTCAGCAGGAGCAGGACGGCCAGCAGCATGATGCCGATCCCCACGATCAGGCTCCAGCGCGCGGCCCGCTGGATGTTGGCCGGTGTGGCCGGGCGCAGCGCTTCGAGCGGCGCGGTCTTGCCTGCTGCACGCGCAGGCCAATAGCCCGCGATCAATGCCGTTGCCAGGCCAATCGCCGCCGCCCCCAGTAAACCGGACAGGCTGAACTGCAACGAGAGTGAGCCACGATGGAAGAAGTCTGTCGCATACACGTTGATCACGCTGATCATGCCCTGCGCCATCAGATAGCCGATGAGCAGCCCAATAGCTGTGCCAATCAGCCCCTGAATCAGGCTCTCGATCACGATCAGCAGCGTGATCTGTCGCCGCGTCGCGCCCACCGCGCGCAGCATCCCCAGGTCATGCCGCCGCTCGACCACGACCGTGCGGAAGGTATTGAAGATCAGGAACGCCCCCAGGAACAACGCCAGCATACCGAGCACGTCGAACATGGCAAAGCCAACCTGCATCGCCGCCAGCGTATTCGAGTCGTTGCTACCCTGATCCAGCGTAAAGCCAGCGCCAACGGCCTGTTGAATGTCGGCAGCCGCCGCCTCGCGATTTGCGCCCGGTTCGAGCAGAACTTCGACGGTGTTGATCAGGCCCGGCTGGTTGAACGCCGCCTGTGCATCGGCGAGCGAGACGTAGATCTCTGGAGCGGCCAGGTCGCCCTGCTCCGCCAGCAGCCCGACGACGGTGTAGAATTTCAGGCCGCCCGCCGTGATCAGCGGGAACGTCGTGCCTACGCCAAGCTGCGGCGCAAGCTCGGCGATGCCTGCCGGGAGCACGGCCTTGCCGCTATCGCCCGGCTCCAGAAACCGGCCATCGCTAATGACGAATTGATGTACATTCTCCATGCTGGCTGGATCGACACCGACCAGATCGATCTGGGTGGTGTCGCCCAGGCTGCTCTCGCCCAGCGTCGGCAGTGAGAACTGGCGATGCAGAATGCCTGTCACCGCCTTGACCTGATCGACACTGCTGATCTGCTCCAGCACCGCAGCGGGCGGGAACGATTCGCCGGAGACGCTGGTCACGCTCAAGTCTGCGCCGGTAAACGAGGTGATCGTCTGCTGGAAAGCCTCCTGCATCGAGGGCAGCGCCAGATTGATGGCGAAGATCATCGCCACGCCGAAGACAATCGCGACCGTCGTCAGGGCGGTGCGCAACCTGCGCCCATTGAGATAGCGCAGCCCCATCAACGTCATCTGCCAGACGGTCGAGCCAAAATTCGAGGATTGTGCGGTCATGTTATCCGTCCTAGCTCAGCACCATTTTGCTTAACTGCTCGCGAATCTGGTCGGCGTTGCCTCTGCCCTTGAGCCGGTTGTCATCGACGATCTTGCCGTCTTTGAGGAAGATGATCCGGTCGGCAAAAGCAGCCACGCGCGAGTCGTGCGTGACCAGCACCAGAGTTTGCTTCCATTCATCAACGGCGCGGCGCAGCATCTGCACCACGTCGTCGCTCGACCGTGAATCGAGATTGCCCGTCGGTTCGTCCGCCAGGATGACCGCCGGTGTCGTCACCAGCGCCCGCGCCAGTGCCACACGCTGCTGCTGCCCGCCGGAGAGTTCGGTTGGCCGATGCATCGTGCGGTCGGCCAGCCCCACACGCGCCAGCGCGTCGTCCGCCTGTTTGAGCGCCCGCGCGCGCGGCACACCATCCAGAATCAGCGGGATGGCGACATTTTCCTGCGCCGTCAGCACCGGGATCAGGTTGAAGAACTGGAAAACGAAGCCGAATTCGGTGCGGCGCATACGCGACAGCGCGTCGTCATTCAGCGCGCTCAACTCCGAATCGCGCAGCCAGACCTTGCCGCTGGTCGGCTTGTCCAACCCACCCAGCATGTAGAGCAAGGTGCTCTTACCGGAGCCGCTTGGCCCCATGATGGCAAGAAACTCCCCCTCTTCCACGGTCAAATTGACGTCGCGGACTGCCGGGATCGGTTGGCTGACATCCCCATAAACTTTCGTGAGCGATTCGGTGTGTACGATAGACATAGCCTGACTTCCCTTCATATATGAAATGCCGCTGCCCTGGAATGGAGCGGCGACCTATGATTCGGATGGTTGTGCCAGCTTGCGGCGAGGTCTGCCGCGCGGCTTTGGCGTTGGTTGGGGGGGATCGTAGTGCTTCAGGTCGTTCAGGCGCGCCTCGCACATTTCGATCCAGCGCAGGTCTGCGTCGAGGTGCATCGTCGCACTTTCGAGCAGCAGCACCCACGGCAGCTGTGTGCGCGCATCCGCCTGGCGCAGCAGTTCGGTCACTTCGTGCAACTGCTGGAAGAGTTCGCGCCGCTGCGTGATCAAGACCTGCTCCGGGCTGACCGGCCCGCCGAGCAGACTGAGCACCAGCTTGATGTAGAAAGCGTCGCCCAATCGGTACTCGCGAACTTCGGGCGTCAGATACCAGCTTTCCAGTTCACGGCGGCCTTCATCGGTGATGAAATACACCTTGCGATCCGGCGCGTCGTCAGTCGGCTCGACCTCGTAATCGACCAGGTTCGCATCTTTCAGGCGTGCGAGCGTGCTCGCGACCTGCCCCAGCTTGACATCCCATTCGGTGTTGACGACAGCGTTAATCTGCCGCCCCAGTTCGTAGCCGTGCTGGGGATGGTGATAGAGCAGCGCGAGGAGAGCGTGTTTGACTGACATAAAACCTATACACTGCGATTCCAGGTTACAAGAAAACTATACACCGAGTGTCTAATTTTCGTCAAGAGGGATTGGTGAGGGGGATCACTGAACTGGACATAGGACTACAGCGCACCACGAAGGGGCAGGTGCGCCGTAGTCTTATGTCGCAGATTGTGGAGCGTAGTGTGCAGTCGAGTGCCCCTGTGGACGTTCGCCCTATTCGACCGCGAGTGCGGCCACGAAATCGATCTCCAGGCGCACATCGTCCGAAACGTTGGCGACGCCCGGCGCTTCCGGGATGGTGATGCCGAAGTCCTGATAAAACACAACCGCCTGCGCCGCGCCTTCAAGCCGCGTTTCCGACACCGGCATGACCTCTGCTTCGAACGTGACCTCTCGCGTCACGCCACCCACCGTCAGATCGCCCACGATCTGGAAGCTGATCGGCGTGCCAATTGCGATGCTATCCGGCAGGCCGATCAAGGCCGTCGGCGTGAACTGGGCAAACTCGTTCTCTTCGCGATCCGAGTGCAGAATCTGGCCGCGCAGGGCACGGTTGCGGATTTCGTTGTCCGTCGCCAGCGTCCGGACGTTGATGCGAATCGTCCCCAGCTCCGTGCTGGTCGGGTCGTCCAGATCGATCAGCATGTCCCCGGCGACCTGATCGGTGACGCCGATCACCGTCTTCGGCGCGCCGAGCAGTTCCTCGGTGATGATGAAGCGCGCCACGGATTCCTCTGGCACGATCTGGAACAGCGAGCGCGTATCCCCCGCCGCCACCGACAACGCAGGCGCGCTCGTGGCGCTGCTCGGCTGGCCTGAACCGCCGGTAAACCAGATGTAGGCGATACCAAGCATGGCGAGGATGCCAGCGACGGCAATCAATGCCAGGATCAAGCGAGGCAGTCTGCGTGAGGTATGCGTTGGATGCTCGCCATTCATCGTACCGAGTTTCCCGAAGCCGTCGTTTGCGCTGTGCGTTCTTTCCAATGTAGATCGACTCCAGAATTAGAACTTCACCATGAAGGCGGTGAAGTACATCAGGGCGATGCCGACAACCAGCCCGCTGAGCGTGACCCAGTTGACCAGCGGTAGACTCAGTTTTGCGCTGTCACGAGCGACGAGCCTGCTGACTTCCCAGACAACCTGCAGGATTGCGCCGACGCCGATGGCGAGGAAGATCGTCGCCAGCACCGGATTGAAGGCAAAGCCACCGATCCATGTCCCCAGAATGGCCGGGCCGCCCGCCACCAGCACGAGCAGAGCAAAGTGTTTGAGGCCGGGATTCTTGCGGACGACCGGCGCGACGATGCCGATGCCTTCGGTGATGTTGTGCAGCGTGAAGCCCAGGATCAGGAATGTGCCCAGAGCAGCTTCGCCGAGCGCGAATGCCGCGCCGATGGCCAGCCCTTCGCCGAGGTTGTGCAGCCCGATGCCCATTGCGATCCGGTAGGAAACGGCCAGCGGTGTGCTCTCCTGACCCCGGCGCAGGCTGCCCACAGCCAGCAGCACACCGAGCGCGATCAGGGCGATGAAGACTACCAGCGGGACGCCCTGCCAGAAGGCGGGCAGCTCTGACGCGAACTCGTTGGCGTCAAGCCACGTCCCAATCGCCAGGTAGACGAGCAGGCCGACCGTCAGCGAGAGGATGAACATGATCGCGCGCGCGCCCAGCCGCCGCATGAACGGATACCAGAGCATGCCCAGCAGCACCGGGACGATGCCGACGTACAGTCCAACCAGGCCAAAGCGCAAGAACAAGCTGGTTGAAGGCGCAGGTGATTCGACCGCTGCGCCGATTTCACCTTCGAACGTCACGCCCAAGGACGTGATCAGGACGACGTGGTGCGTTTCTTCCGTCACCCACGGGTAGTCGATGGTGAAGGTCGCGCGCCCCAGGCGCGGGATCGTCGTCGCCGGGTCTGCCGTGAAGTAGGTGTAGGCGTCGTCGACCAGCACCTGCGGGATCGTCACCTCCTGCGGGCCGTCGTTGACGACTTCGACCTGGATGACCCCGGCTTGCGGCAGCGTGATGCGCTCGATGGCGACCTGTTCTATCGGTGGCCCGGCCAGATCGGTCAGGCCGCCACCGGTCACGACGAGATAGGTCAGCACGAGGCCGAGCAAGATCAGCGGGATGAGCGCGAGCAGCCAGGCCGTGCCCGAAAGGCGCGCTTCTGGTGTGGTCTGTGGCAGTGTCGATTGTGTGCTCATGTCAGCTCACTTCCGGCTGGTTCACCGTGCTGGCGTGCGTGCCTTTGAAATCCCATTCGTCGTCCAGCCCGACCTCCGCCAGCGCGGCGGCGTAGTCACCCGGCTCGACGACGTTGAAGAAGCCCATCCAGCCGAGTTCCGCAAACTCGCTGACATGCGCATGGAACATATACTTACCCGGCCAGCGGAAATCAAATTCCAGGATGCCGCGCTGCCCCTGCGCCATCATGATCGTGTCGAGCGTGCGCCCGGTCGGTTCGAGTGTCGTGCCGTGATCGTAGAAGTTGAAGAAATTGGCGTGAATGTGGAACGAATTGATCAGATCGAACTCGACGACGTTGATCAGGTAGACGCGGATGAGTTCGCCGACCTTGACCGGGATCGGGCGCTGCATGAATTCGTGACCGACGGTGTTGACCGCGTAGATTTCATTGCCGCCGTCGAAATTGGTGTCGAAGGCATTCATCATCATCATGAATTCGCGGGCAGGTGGTCTGCCTTGCAGCGGGTCGATAACGTATGCGCCGTACATCCCCTTGTGGATGTGGCGCTTGAGCGGCAGCGCATGGCAGTGATAGAGATGGCAGCCGAAGGGATCTGCCTCAAACTCGTAGGTGAACGATTCACCCGGATTGATCGCGCCGCGCCCGACACCCGGCACGCCATCCATCTCGGCGCTGTGGAAGCCGTGGAAGTGCATCGTGTGGGGATGACTGCTGAAGTTGCTGAAGTTGAGCCGGAGGTGATCGTTTTCGGCGCAGCGAATGCTCGGCCCCGGCACGCGCCCGTTGAACGTCCACGCGGGGAAGAAGATCCCCGGCGCGATCTCGATCTCGACGTCACCGGCAGAGATGTCGTACTCGCGGATCGGTCTGCCGTCGTCTGTCTCGCCGACGAGGTTGCCGTAATCCCAATCGACCAGCATCTGCATCGGGTCAAAACCGTTGCGCTGGTGATCCACCGCGCCGACGAGCATCATGTTGCCATGCCCGCTCATGGCTGCCATCTCGCCGGAGTGATTCATACTGGTCGTGGCGTCCGCGCCGGGGGTGGGATAAACAGGCGTTTCGTCCTGCGCCTGTGCCGTGCGTCCCAATATGTTCGCGCTGATCAAGCTGGCTGCGCCGCCAAGGCTCAAACCGAGGAAGCCGCGCCTCGTGAGCAGGCGGCGGATTGAAGAGTCCATTCTTAGCCGCTCCAAACCTTCTCGTTATAGTCGAATTCAATGCATTTTAGACTAGTCTAAACTCATTGTCAAGGAGTCTAAAATTCGCTGGCTTTCGCGCAAACACTGATAGCTCGCCAAACATAGAACCGAAAGTATGATAATTCACCTTAAACCATTTAGAGCTTCATGTTAATTCAACGTACTTCTAAGCAAATAGGCTTCCATTTCGATCTATATTAAGGATGACGGCGGCGATACAACGGGTTGTCGTCACTTCTTCCCACCTCCTCCACTTATGAGACTCCCAAATCCTGGTTTTAACTCCTAACCGTCGCCGCCAGGAGCAGCAAAGATGTCAAAGCGTTTAACTCTCATTGGGATCGCCCTGGCGATCTTGTTCGCGTTGACCGCATCCACAGCAGTGAGCGCCAGAGTGCCCGCTTATTCCGAGGGGATCTATGTGGACACTTGGGTTCGTTATGAAGGCAAGGGTGTCCGCCTTATCGCCACTAAGAACGTCGACGGAAGATGGCGTGAGACCCAGGTGCAATTGAATTCCTGGTATGGCTATGACGCGGCACTCTATGGTACCGCCATCCTCGAAGAAGACCCGGATGGATTGGAAGTAAGTCGTGACCTGGGCTGGGGTGGTCTGGAAGGTCAAATCACCGTCCAGAGCCATTCCGGGACTCCTCACCTGGTCGAATTCCACATCTGGCAATTTGCCGACGAGCCAGGCTACACGGAAGACCCCGACACCGGGTACTTCATCCGCAATGCGTCTCTCGAAGGCTATGTCCTGTTCGATGGAGAAATATTCATGGACTTCCGGGGACCGCCACCCCCAAACCTGATTGAACAGGCCTACAACTTCTCCGACCAGTGGCCGGGGTATTGAGTTTCGATCTTCCAAACATGAGGCGGCGCGAACACCACTGCGCCACCAGGAGAGTGTGACATGTTGAAGCGTTTGGGATTGGCTCTGGGGCTGCTGGCGATCTTCTTCCTGCTGGCAGCGCCCATGATCGTGACCGCCCAGGAAGAGGCGTATGCCGAAGGAATCTACTTCTCAACTTTTTTCGGTCCTCCGTCAGCTAGTTCACAAATAGGTTTCAGCTTACGCGCAACGAAACAAGTTGATGGTGACTGGAGCCAAACGACGATCATTATCAGTATGGGTGGTCATCGTGTGCGGTATCGGACATACACGGGGGTTCTCGATGGGGATCCTGACGGCTTAGAAGTCAGCGAAGATCTGGGATGGGGCGGTTTGGATGGACAGGCAATGCTCGTCGATTCCGGCACAGGCATTGCATACCTTTTCGAGTTCCATCTGCAATCGGTCGCTTCCGAGAGTGCCTACACCGAAAACCCGACGAACTGGTACTTCGAACGTCCTTCGGTAGTTGAAGGCGTGATTTTAGTGGATGGGGTCGTGACATATCAGTTTCCGGTTGGCGGGACTTACGCCCATGCCGTCTATGGCATCAACTTCTCCGACCAGTGGCCGGGGTACTGATGGGGGCATAACAGTTTGCCCGTGGCCCACGCTCAACGGGCAAGCCTGAGTTGACGAATCATATGTTCGTAGAGCCACCGGGGATGTGGCTCCACGGGGAGAACTGTCATGTTCAAGCGAGTTACACTGCTGATTGCCCTATCGGCAATCTTTGTTCTGCTGGCCGCGCCCGTTACGGTCAGCGGCGCTGACCAAGCCTATACCGAGGGCGTCTATTTCCGTCAAATATACTCTGAGTCCGGACTGTATGAACGGCTCGAAGTCACGGCGTTCAAGCAGGTTGACGGCGACTGGCGCGATACGACGGTCAATTTTATGTACAGGATGGAGTCTGGTACGCAGCAAATCCACTACGTATTCACGATCTCCGACTACGAACTGAATGAAGACCCGGATGAATTGGAGGTCAGTGACGACCTGGGCTGGGGTGGATTAGGCGGCCAAATCCTCATCTACGACTATGTGGGGCAGCAATATCACCTGGTGGAATTCCACATCAGCATGTTTGCGAGTGAGCCAGCATATCGTCCGCTGCCACGCGGCAGGGGTTTCGGGCGCAATGCGTATCTGGACGGCTATATTCTGATGGATGGCGAACTCTGGAAGGACTTCCGTGTTCCGACCACCCCAGATACGACTGAGTACGCCTACAACTTCTCTTCACAATCGCCCGGTTATTGAATGAAGTGAGATGGAAGCCGCAGGCTTTGCGGCGCTCCGAAGGAGAAAGATCATGTCTAAGCGTTTTACCCTCTTCATTGTGCTGCTGTCTGTTCTGCTCTTACTGGCTGCGCCCGCCATGGTGCAGGCCACGCCCGTCCGCTACGAGGGCATCTACCTGCACGAGTGGCCCCGGCGCGAGCCGTTTGGCGTCGAAATCACGGCAACCAAGATGATCGCCGGTGGCTATCGCCAATCACTCGTCAACATCCAGTACATCCATGCAGTCACTTGCTACTACCCGCGCTTCAATGAGACGGTCGTCTTGCAGGAAGACCCGGATGAACTGAGCGTCAGCCGCGACCTGGGCTGGGGCGGGCTGCATGGTTGGGCCATCGTCCACGATCAGTGCAGCAACACCGACATGCTGATGGAGTTCCACGTCGATCTGTTCGCCAACACCCCGGCTGTCAACGTCGATCCGGCTACCGGCTACTACACCCGCGAAGCGCGCCTGACCGGTTACATTCTGCTTAATGGTGAGATCTACTGGGACTTCAGCCAGGAGCCGCACGGCGACTATCACGAGTACGCCTACAGCTTCAGTTCGCGCGTGCCGTATCCGATTTACTGACGGAGGCCGAGTGCCCGCTCACTGCGGTGAGCCATCATCCCTCGCCCAATATCAGGCGGGGGATTTTCGTGTCAAGCTGCCGCCGCATCCGCGTATTACGCTCTGCCATCAATGACCGGGCTATCGCTGCGGGCTGCGCAGACATTCGGCGTGGTCAGCCTGTCCACCGTGTTCTTCTCCGTGGCGCAGCTCGATATAGACGACCGGGGTGTCCGTGTATGCCTTCGCCCCCATGATGGGCAACGTCGGGTAAACGCGCTGGCCTGGCCTGTTTTCTACCCAGGCCGCTTTCACCGGCGGTTCCTTGAGATTGATAGTGAGCATGTGATTCCCCCTCTTGTGTTCACCAGCGCGAGGCGCAGTGAAGGCAGGCCGGACATCGCCCCCGCAGCGACAAAGCGCATCGATCAACGCGCGGCTTGCCCGATGCCCGGATATAGTTATCGCACTGAAACAACCCAACATGTACTGTACTTTCGGGAAGTTTTCGCTGAGTCGCGATTGACAGGCAAGTCGTAGGGACGACGCCTCGCGCCTACAACAACGCCCTACCCTCTCATCGCGTTGGTAGACTGTAGGGAGGATTTTGGCCTCCGCCGCATAAACAAGGGATGACGCGTTTGCCATCCCCTGTTTATGAATGGCGAGCAATCCGCAAAGATTACTCATGCTTCTGCCTCTGTTTCCATCACCATTTCCGTCACGACGACTTCTTCTCACGCACATCGCTCACGCGTAGGAACACGCCGCTGTTGGTGATCAGATTGAGAGATGCCTGCGCCTGTGGGTTGGTTGCTTTCTGATCGCGATCGGTGATTAGCAGTGCGGAACGCTTTCGCGTCAGATAGTTCCAGATCCACTGGATAAAGACGAGCATCCGGTTTTCGACGTCCATCTGATACATCAGGTGAACGACAGCCCAGATTTGCCACGCCAGCCAACCCGATAGTCGCAAACGCCCGATTTCGGCGACGGCCTTGCCGCGCCCGATAGTCGCCATATTGCCACGATCGCGGTAGAAGAAGGGCGATACTCTCTTCCCTGCCCGGCGGCGCGCGATCAACTGCGCAACATAGCGCCCCTGCTGAATGGCGACCTGAGCGACGCCGGGCAGCGGCTCGCCGGTCTGGTGCGCGAAATGGGCCAGATCGCCAATCACGAAGATGTCCGGATGGCCGGGCACGCTGAGATCCGGCTCGACGATGACGCGCCCGCCGCGGTCAACCTCAGCGCTGGTGGCTGCGGCCAATGCCTGACCCAACGGCGACGCCTGAACGCCGGCTGTCCAGAGCACGGTGCGGCTCGGCAGGTAGGTCTCGCCCGCGCGCGAGGAGACAGTCACGCCGCGATCACCGACATCGGTCACGCGCAGACCGGTGAGCACCTCGACACCCAGGCGTTCGAGCGCCGCCGTCGCCCTGGCCGAAAGCTCCGGGGCATACGTCGGGAGAATGCGTTCGCCGCTCTGCACCAGCACGATCCGCGCATCTGACGGATTGATGTTTCGGAACTCGTTCTGGAGCGTTTCGTGGGCGATCTCCGCCAGCGCCCCGGCCATCTCGACGCCGGTCGGGCCACCGCCGATAACGACGAAGGTTAGCCAGGTGCGAACTTTGCCCGGGTCGGTCGTGCGCTCGGCTGCTTCGAAGGCGGTCAAGATACGGCGACGAATCTCGGTCGCGTCTTCAACGGTCTTCAAGCCAGGCGCGTTCGCCATCCATTGATCGTTGCCGAAGTAGTTCTTGCCGGACCCCGCGGCAACAACCAGTTTGTCGTAGCCGACGGCGCCATCGCGCAGGATGACCTGTTTGTTGGCGACGTCAAAGTCCACGACCTCGCCGAGCAAGACACGGACGTTCCGCTGATCTTTGAGCAGGCGGCGCAGCGGCGTCGCGATGTCCGCCGGGGATAGCGCGCCGGTGGCCGTCTGGTAGAGCAAAGGCTGGAACAGGTGGTGATTGCGCCGGTCGATCAATGTGACGTCGACCGGCGCATGCTTCAGGCGTTTGGCGGCGTACAATCCGCCGAAACCGCCCCCGATGATGACTATCTGCTCGCCCATGTCGTTAGTCCCCCTTGGACCTAGGTGTGGATGGTTGTTCGTGTCGTGGTGACCCATCCCGTGAGGAACGCCGGTGCTCCTGTATTTCGGCGTTCCTCTTGGGTGGTGGTCTTACTCGGTTGCTGCGGCCAGCATCTGCTCAATCTGAGCCGTGTCGACGATATTGGACCCATCTGGTTGCCACGCGTTGTCGAAGACGGAGACGATGTAGCGTGACGGAAAGAACCCGGCAAATTTCACCTGCTCGTCGCCGACATTGCGCAGGTTGTGCGGTGCCAGGGTCGGCACGAGCGCAAGGCATGGCGCTTCGACGATGCCCGTCTCGTCGCCGACGGTGACTTCGACCCGCCCCTGGAAGATGAGCAGGATCTCTTCGTGGCTGTCAGTGTGCGAGCCGAGTTCCTCGCCGGGGCGCAGCTCGGCATAGACGACCGAGGTGTGTTCATTTTCCTTCGCCCCCAGAAAGGCGAAGGTAAAGAACGCGTGCTGCTGTGGCACACCATCCACCCAACCTTCTCTCAACTGCAGGTCATTGATATTCGCGGTGAGCATATGCTTTCTCCTCTTGTGTTCACCATGGCGAGGCAAAGCGAAACTAAGCCGGGCGTCGCCCTCGCCGTAGCAGGGCGCGTTGAAGAGCGCGCATCCTGCTCGATGCCCGGATTGCGATATATGTCGCTTTGTAAAAAGCCTAAGTAGCGGCGTTATCGGGGGCGCTGGTGGCTTATGCTTCCATATTCAGCACGCCTGCCAGCGCGAGCACCATGTTATCGACCGACTGCTCGAAGCTCAGCCCGTTCTTGAGGCGGAGCGCGCGGTAGGTCAGCGGGCTGAGCGCGGCGCGGACGAAGCGCCTCGCCGTGTCCTCGTCGCCGAGCGCGTACTCATACGACAGCGTATCGGCCAGCACGGCGATCAGCCCTTCGGTACCCGCTATCGCCTGCGCCAGCACCGGTGACTCGTCTTCGAGTTTGTAGCCGGTCCACGATTGGCCGAAGCTCTGCTCGTTCAGGTTGTAGACCTCGTGGACGACGCGCCGCAGCCGTTCACCCGGATTCTCAATCGCCCTCAGCATGTCCGGCGCCTCGTATTCCAGCCTGGCGGCGAAGTGCGTGGTGCAGGCGACGAACAGGTCCTCCCGCGTCGGGAAGTACTTGTTGACCGTCGGCAGCGAGACGTCGGCCTCGTCGGCGACGGCGCTCAGCGTGGTGATGCCCTGGCCGTGCAGCTTGATGGCGGCCTCGACGATGGCCTGGCGGGTCTGTGCCGCATTCTCTTCCCTGCGGCGGGAGTTGTACTTGCGAACCATTCTTGATGTGCTCCTCATATTGAATATATATATACTATAATCAATATATCCTGTCAATACCCCAAATTGGAATCTGGTGCGAATGGGTCGCTGCT
>JAHDWN010000072.1 GCA_023382675.1 Anaerolineae bacterium | reverse complement strand
GGGTCGCGGCCAAGGTCACACAGTTCTTCAGACACGAAAGCTGTGGCAAATGCACGCCGTGTCGGATTGGCACGACTCAAATACTAGAAGAACTGAACAAGCTTATCACCAGGAGTGCTGTGCCGGGAGATCTGGAGCACCTGGAGAAGCTCTGCATCATGGTTAAAAAAACCAGTCTGTGCGGCCTGGGGCAATCCGCGCCGAATGCCGTTTTGAGCACACTGAAACACTTCAGACACGAATATGAGACGCTGTTACAGGGAGAACCATCCGTGGACGCCAGCGCCGGAGGAGATTGATAGGGAATGGACTCACCATCGGGGGAACCCCACATGCTGAACATCGTCATTGACGGACACGCCATCCAGGTGCAGCCAGGCACGACCATTATGGAAGCGGCACGGGCCATCCGGATCGAAATTCCTCACCTCTGCTACCATCCCGAACTGAGTATTTCGGGTGGGTGTCGCCTGTGCGTGGTGGAGATCGAGGGACGCGCCGATCCTGTGCCGAGTTGTGGCCAGGCGTGCCAGGAGGGCATGGTCATCCGCACCCAGAGCGAGCAATTGACCGAGCTGCGCCGTGAGATTGTGGACTTACTCATGGCCGATCATCCGCTGGACTGCGTGATCTGCGAGAAGGCGGGCAAATGCCAGTTGCAAAAATACGCCTATGAATATGGTCTGGCCAAAACCAGCCACAAAGCGCATGTGTCGCGCACGCTCTACCAGGATGACAATCCATTCTTTATTCGCGATCACAAGTACTGCATTTTGTGTAGCCGCTGTGTGCGTGCCTGTTGGGAAATCGTCGGTGCGAACGCCATCGAGATTTTCGGACGCGGCTTTACGAGCCACGTCGCCACGCCTTTCGACGGCCCGATGATCGACTCGACGTGCGTCTTCTGTGGGAGCTGTGTGCAGGTCTGCCCGACTGCCGCCCTCATGCCCGTCTCGCGTGCGGGCAAAGGCCGCGAATGGGAGATGCAGCGGGTCGAAACGATCTGCGGCTATTGTGGTGTCGGCTGCAAGATTGAATATGCGCTCAAAGATGGCGCCATCACCTATGCGCAAGGCGCGCGCGAAGAATCTGTCAATGGCGATTTCCTGTGTACCAAAGGGCGCTACGGTTGGGATTTCGCAACCAGCCCTGACCGCCTGACCCGCCCGATGATCCGCCGCGATGTCGCCTATGCGCTCGGCCTGACGGATGAGCCGTGGCAACTGCCTGAGACCTCACCGCTCGAAGTCCGTAAGCCCAAGATTTCAGACAGCTTTATCGAGACGGACTGGGACACGGCACTGAACCTGGTCGCGGACAAACTGGCAGACATTGTCCAATCCCATGGCCACGATGCCGTCATGGGGTTGGCGTCGGCACGCTGCACCAACGAAGAGAACTATCTGTTCCAGAAGTTCATGCGTGTGGGAGTCGGCACCAACAACGTGGATCACTGCGCCCGTCTTTGACACAGCTCAACTGTTGCAGGCCTCGTGCAGGCCTTCGGAAGTGGCGCAATGACCAATTCAATCCGCGAAATACGCGATGCGGATTGCATTTTGATTACTGGTTCCAACACCGCCGAATCCCATCCAGTGATCGGCTATGAAGTCGTTCGAGCAGCACGGCGTGGCGCGCACGTGATCATCATCGATCCGCGGCGCATTCCGATGGTTGACCACGCCACTCTGTTCCTACAGGTGAAGCCCGGGACGGACATCTACGTCTTCCTGGCGATCATGCACGCCATCATCCGCGAAGGCTGGGCCGATGAAGCCTTCATCGCTGAGCGCACCGAAGGCTTCGACGACTTCAAGGCCGCCGTTGAGCAGTATACGCCCGAATATGCCTCGCTCATGTCAGGCGTGCCGGTCGAGCAAATCGAGGCTGCCGCGCGCATCTACGCCCTGGGCGAGCGCGATGCTGGCGACTCCAGCTACGATGACGCGCGCGGGCGCAGCACGATCCTTTACGCGATGGGCATCACGCAGCGCAGCAACGGCACCGACATGGTGATGACATTGGCAAACCTCGCCATGCTCTGTGGGCATATCGGCAAGCGCTCGACCGGCGTGAATCCGCTGCGCGGCCAGTCCAATGTTCAGGGCGCGTGCGATGTCGGCTGCCTGGTAAATGTCTTCCCCGGCTACCAGTCGGTCACTGACGCAGGCGCGCGCGAAGCGCTCGCTCAGGCATGGGCGGCAGATGGGCTGCCGGGCAACGTCGGCCTGACGATTGTCGAAGCCATGCACGCCGCTTCGGAAGGCAAGGTACGGGCGGTCTATGTCATGGGCGAAAACCCGATGATGTCTGACCCGAACACCACCCACGTCGAGCGGGCACTGCGCGGTCTCGATCTGCTGGTGGTGCAGGACATCTTCCCCAGCGATACGGCCTACCTCGCGCACGTGATTCTGCCGGCGGCGGCGGCGCTGGAGAAAGACGGCACGATCACCAATACCGAGCGGCGGGTACAGGTGCTCCAGCCTGTGCTGGCTGCGCCGGGCACGGCCATCCCCGACTGGCAGATTATCAGCCAGTTGGCGGCGCGTCTGGATGCCAAAATGGCGCGCGAACGCGATGCGGATTACTGGCACTACGACTCGGCCTCAGCTATCTTCACGGAACTTGCCCGCGTAACACCTATCTATGGCGGGATGAACTACAACCGCCTGCGTGGAGAAGGTCTCCAATGGCCGTGCCGCACCGTTGATCATCCAGGAACGCCGATCTTGCACGTTGACAAATTCTCGCGTGGCCGCGGCAAGTTCCACCCGATCGCCGCACACGACCCTGCCGAACAACCCGACGAAGACTACCCGCTCGTCCTGACCACGGGGCGCGTGCTCTATCACTACCACACAGGAACGATGACCCGGCGCAGTGAGCCGTTGGCCTGGCGTGAGCCGCGCGGCTATATCGAGATCAACGCCGAAGATGCCGAGCGCGTCAGCCTGGAGGACGGTCATGCGGTGGTCGTCAAGAGCCGGCGCGGGACGGTTCGCACGCGTGCAAAGATCAGTGACCGTGTGCCACCCGGAACGGTGTTCCTGGCTTTCCATTGGCGCGAAGCCGCGGCCAACATCCTGACCCAGGATTTTGCTCTCGATCCGATCGCCAAGATCCCGGAATACAAGGTATGTGCAGTGCGCGTCGAGAATCCGCGCGCGTAGTCGAACGTAGATAAGCAAGGCAGATTAATATGTGGCATCAGACCAGATCCGGTGCCACGTTGCTCATGTCTGCCACGTCCACCGCTAACCCGTTGGTCATTGCAGCAAGCTCTAAGTCTGTTCTATTTGCACAATTATTGGCACTCAGGACTGGCAATTTGTTGCAGAGACCGAGGGCATAAGTTATAGTATTTATCACAGGAGAGAGAAGATTATCAGATATGATAAAATTTGCGTTTGTTTTGCTTCTTTCCCCCTCACATGGGCATCAAGCTCGTCTAACTGCGAGTGACATGACCGCTACTCGCGAGTTCCATCATCACGGACTAGCACAACACCTATAGCCTCTGGAGGTGAACTGACCAAATTCACGTAAAAGCACATTCAAAAATGACAATCTGGCTTCAACCCACTTCTGTATTAAGTAGAGAGGATGTTCTGAGGTGAAGACCAAAAATCGATCCATGTACCACGTACTTTTCGTTATTACGGCGTTACTTCTGCTTCTATCGTTTTCAGTAGCAACAGCTCAGGATAGCGAGCCCCTGGTCTTCGGCGCAACAGTACCAACCCTGGATGCCCAGTTCTGGAATCAATATGTGAACTTCATGCAGGAAGGCGCCGATGCCTTTGGTATCGAGTTGATCGTGCTGAATGCCGACAACAGCCCGGATGAAATGGCCAACAACCTCGAGGATTTGATCGCGCGCGGCGTCGACGGCATCATCCACGTGCCCTACTGGAACACGGGCCTGAAAGCCTTGCTGGATGCGCAGCGTGAAAACATCCCCGTCATCATGACCGATGTCTACCTGGAAGACATAGAACCACAGTCCGCCGATTTCTCGAACTACATTGCTTTCGTCGGCCCCAGTGACGAAGAGGCCGGGTATGCAATGGCGAACGCGCTGTTCAACGAGATGCGCGCTCGTGGCATGGACATGGTCGTCGGCGTGGTCGATGGCACTCCTGGCACCTCCGTCGCAATCGACCGCCGCAAGGGGTTTGACCGAGCACTAGAAGAAAACCCGGACATTACACTCGCCGGAGCAGTGACGGGGAACTTCGTGCGCGATGAGTCTCAAGAAGCCTTTGCCGCGCTCTATCAAGGCAACCCCGAAATCAAGGGCGTTTGGGCAGCCAACGGCGGCACAGCGACTGGCGTGATGTCAGCGCTACTCAATGCGAATCAGGTTCCGGGCGAGGATGTTCTCGTAGTCGGCATGGATCTCAATCCTGAGAACGTGGACGCAGTCGAGAGTGGCGATCTGCTGTTCGATATTGGCGGCCACTGGCTTCAGGGCGGCTTTGCGCTCGTGTTGATGTACGACTATCTCAATGGACTGCCAGTACCGGAAGACCAGGCCAATGTGAAGTTGGATCTGCTGCCCTTGACGCAGCCATTGGTTGAACAGTTCCGCGCTGACTTCCCGGACGGCGTTCCAGCTTACGATTGGGAAGAGCATTCGCGCGTTTTCAATGAAGACGCTCCACCCGCCGTGTTTGAGCTACAATACAGCGAACCAATTCCAGAAGAAGACATGATCTGGCTAAGCACAGCTATGTCTGAATAGACTGGGTTGACTCGACCATGAATCCATCACAGCGGCAAGGCAAAATCAACCTTGCCGCTGTGAAAGAAACTACTATTGAGAGACAAGCGTTGTTACTTCAAGCCCAAGATATCAGCAAGAGTTTCGGTCCGACGCGCGCACTTCAAAACGTGAGCATAGCGCTTCAGGCGGGCAAGGTCCATGCGCTGGTCGGCGAAAATGGCGCTGGCAAATCGACATTATTTAAGATCTGTGCCGGGGTTATCCCCAGCGACGGCGGCAAGCTCAGTCTGAACGGCACGTCGTACAACCCGCGCAATATGCAGCAAGCTCAAGCAGCGGGCGTCGCGCTGGTCTTTCAGGAAATGACCATCAACCCCTCGCTGGATATTGCCGAGAATATTCATATCGATCACATGCAGAAGTATGCGGGTGTCTTTGGAGTATCTCTCTGGCGCAGCCTGCGTCGGTCGGCGCAGGATCTTCTGGATGAATTAGGGGCGAATATCTCGGTCAATCAGAAGCTCAGTACGCTTGATCTGGGTCAGCGCAAAGTTCTAGAGATCGCGCGCGCATTATCCTACCGCCCCAAGGTGCTTCTGCTTGATGAGTCGACAGCATTTCTGGATACTCGCGAGATCGAGACTCTGTTCAAAGCGATTCACACTTTACGGGAACAGGGTATCGCCATCGGTTACATTTCACATCACCTGGATGAGGTTGACCAGATTGCCGACACGATCACGATCCTCAAAGACGGGACGTGGGTTGGCGATTTCGCGCGTGGTGAACTGACCAACAAACAGATCGAAGCGCGCATGGTTGGGCGTGAAATCGGTGAGAACATTTATCCGCCGCTTCGACCATCTGAGAGTCAGGAAGTTGTGCTCACACTCACCGGCATCACTATTCCGGGCATCCTGAAACCAACGTCGATGACATTGCATCGGGGTGAAATCCTGGGCCTGGCTGGCCTGAAGGGATCAGGGGGTGAATTTCTGATTCGCGCTTTGATCGGGGACGTGAAACTGAGTGCCGGTGAGATGACGCTCTTCGGTAAAGCCTACAGACCCAAATCCCCCGTCGATGCCTGGAAAAACGGCGTGGCCTATCTGCCCGGCGACCGAACTGGCGAGGGATTGATCGTCGATTTTGCAGTCCAGACCAACTTGACGATGGCTTCGATCCCGCATCGCGGGCCATTTCTTAATTATCGCCAGGAGCACTCTATCGCGAGTGAACTCATCGACCAACTACAAATCAAAGTGACATCATCGGTCGTGCCAACGAATTCATTGAGCGGCGGCAACATGCAAAAAGTGGTCTTGGGCAAATGTATGGCACCACGGCCTACTGTGCTCTTGCTCAACAACCCCACCCGTGGGATCGATGTAGGAGCACGTATGCAGGTTTACGCGATCATTCGTAAACTTGCCGACCAGGGAATATCCGTCATCTTGTTGAGCGAGGATCTGCTCGAACTCATCGGTATGTGTGACAGAATGCTGATCTTGCGCAAAGGGGAAATCAGCCGTGAACTCACTCACGAAGATCTCCCTTCGGAAAAAGAGATCATTAGTTACATGATCTAGACGCGCTTGTTGGTTACGGAGACACGTTATGGAGACACAAGCACCCAGTATCGCCTCAACCACCGGAAATGGGTCGCGCTGGAAGTTCTCACTCAGAAACTATTTTCCGATTCTGCTTCTTGTAGCCTTGATCATTGCGTTCGCCTCGCAATCTTCGCGCTTTCTCACCTTCACCAATTTCTCGATTGTCCTCCAACAAACAGTCGTTTTACTCGTGGCTGCGCTGGGCATGACCTTCGTCATCATCGCGGGTTCAATTGACCTG
This sequence comes from Anaerolineae bacterium, assembly GCA_023382675.1. Classification (GTDB taxonomy): domain Bacteria; phylum Chloroflexota; class Anaerolineae; order Aggregatilineales; family Phototrophicaceae; genus Flexifilum. Next base: position 10,204 of record JAHDWN010000072.1, on the reverse strand, counting down.
TCGGTGGGGTCGATTGTGGCGATTGCTGCACTGGTGGCAGCGTCACTGTCCGATTCGATGGGCATTTGGGCCATCATTCCGGCTGTGCTCGTGGGTACCATTTCCGGACTCTTGAATGGCGTGATCTTCGCCAAGGGAAAAGTACCGTCATTCATGGTCACATTGGGCACGCTGGTCGCTTATCGAGGTATCGTGCTCTATTTCACACGAGGTGCGCCGGTCGAGATCACTAATCTGACCTTCTTGCGAACCTATTCCGGGAGAACTGCCGATATTCCCAACGCCGCGATCATCACCTTCTTTGTGGTTCTGATCGCCTACGTTATCTACAACCACACCGTCTTCGGGCGCGAAGTGCGCGCCGTTGGCGGCGGCGAGCGTGTCTCGCTGCTTACGGGCATCAAGGTTGACCGTGTCAAGATCATGGTCTTTGTGATCTCCGGGCTGCTGTGTGGCCTGGCCGGGCTGCTGCAAAGCGCCCGTGTCTATGCAGCCACCGCCCAGCTTGGAGAAGGCCTGGAGCTTGATGTCATCGCCGCTGTGGTCGTCGGTGGAACCCCGCTGACAGGTGGCGTTGGCGGCGTCACCGGCACCGTGCTGGGTGCTTTCATCATCACCATTCTGAGCAATGGTATGAACATGCTGGGCGTTGACCCGTTCATTCAGAACATCGTGAAGGGCGTTGTCCTGGTGGCGGCGGTGTTCGTCACAATCGATCGCTCCAAGATTGGTATTATCAAATAGGCACCGTTCGCGTGCTAAGTGCCGGTGAATTTACCTAGTCCTGTGAGTAAGACTTATGCAAAGAATCATCAATGATCCCACGCTCGTGGTCGAAGACATGCTAAAAGGATTTGTCAAAGGGCATCCCGATCTGATTGCCCCAACCGATGACCCGCGCGTGCTGAAATATAAGCACGCGCCGGTGACAGGCAAGGTCGGCATCGTGACCGGCGGCGGCTCAGGTCACAAACCAGCTTTCGTGGGATACATTGGACGCAATATGGTCGATGCTGTCGCCGTGGGTGAGATTTTCTCCTCGCCGTCAGCGCAGGCCTTCTACAATGCGTTCAAGGCTGCCGACTCTGGAAACGGGGTTGCCTGCCTCTACGGCAACTACGCCGGCGACAACATGAACGTCAAGCTCGCGCGCAAGATGGCGGAGAAAGACGGCATTCGCGTTGAGACCGTAGTCGCCAATGATGATGTGCCTTCCGCGCCGAGCAGCGAGCGCAACAAACGGCGTGGCGTTGCTGGTGAAGTGCTGATGTGGAAGGTAGGCGGTGCGAAAGCCGCGACAGGTGCCTCACTCGACGAAGTGATCAGCGCAGCGCAGAAAGCCATCGACAACACGCGCAGTGTTGGCGTTGGCTTGACGCCCTGCACGATTCCAGCTGTAGGCAAACCGAATTTCACCATCGAGCCGGGCAAAATGGAAATGGGTATCGGGCATCATGGGGAACCGGGTGTCCAGGTCACAGATTTGAAATCCGCCAATGAAATCGCCGAGGCCATGGTATCGCTCATCCTTCCGGATCTGCCCTTTGAAAGTGGCGATGAGACCGTCGTGCTTGTGTCTGGATTGGGCGCAACCCCGGTCATGGAGTTGTACATCCTCTTTAACCGCGTTGCCGAACTGTTGGACGCCAAGGGGATCAGCATCTATCGTCCCTACGTGGGCAACTACTTCACGTCGCTGGAAATGATGGGCGCGACGGTGACGGTGATGCGGCTTGATGACGAACTCAAGACGCTGATTGATATGGAAGCCGACAGCATGGGTTTGACGCAGTTCGCAGGGTCATGAACATGGACACACTCTCAGCCAACACAGGGCGGCAGATTCTGCTCGCGGTTGTCAGCGCGATCCAGGAGAATGCGGCTTACCTGAGCGAGTTGGACGGCGCAACCGGTGACGGCGATCATGGCGTGAACATGAACAAGGGCTTTACCTCGTTTCGCAACAAACTGGGTGACGCGCCGGTAACAGTATCGGATGGATTGTCCACCCTGGGTTCGACGCTGCTGACGGAAATCGGCGGCGCAATGGGGCCGCTGTACGGCACATTGTTCATGGCAATGGGCAGCGCCTGTGAGAACGAATCATCTATCACCCGCGAGATCTTCGCAGACATGTTGACCAACGCGCTGAACGAGGTACAAGACCTGGGCGGCGCAGCGGTGGGGGACAAGACGCTTCTGGATACGTTGGTTCCGGCGCTTGAAGCCTATAAAGCGGCACTGGCGAACGATCTGTCTTTCGCGGATGCCCTGCGCCAGATGACCGCTGCCGCCGAAGCAGGCAAAGAATCGACGCGCGAGATGGTCGCAAAATTGGGGCGTGCCAGCCGACTTGGAGAACGCTCCCGAGGGCATCTCGATGCCGGTGCCACTTCGTGCTATTTGATCCTGAACGCGCTGGCGACGGCCATGATCGCTGAGCTTTCCTGACACTGGATGGTCATGATGAGCACACATGTGGTGCTCTTAAACTATCAATAATTTTGTCTCAAGGAGTGGGTTATGGCCATTGGTCAATCACTTGATCATGCTCTAAACAGTGGGGACGGAATTCTTCACATGTTCCCCTGCTGGGTTCCCCGTGCGTTTGCCGTCCCTGGACGCCGTCTGCGACTGGCGGAGGATGACCTGTACGCGCTCGGAACCGAGCGCGGCGGTCTGGATGAACGCTGGTTGAGTTCGACGACGAACCCGGCAAACGGGCCTGACATGCCGCCGGATGAGGGATTGAGCTACGTTATTGCCCCTGACGGCAAGCGCTTCACACTACGCGATGCCGTGGACGAGAAACCGGGCGTCATCATTGGGTCACAGATGTATGAGCGGTATAAACGCTGGCCGACGCTCGGCAAGATGTTCGACAATCAGGGGGCGCTGCCGTTCCATCTTCACCCAGACGCAGAACATGCGGCCCTCGTCGGCGAGGTGCATAAGCCCGAAGCGTATTATTTCCCACCGCAATACAATCCCCGGCTGAACGATTTTCCCTTCACCTTTTTCGGTCTCGAACCGGGCACGACAAAAGAGGATATTCGGCGCTGTCTGGAGCGCTGGAATAAAGGCGACAACGGTATTCTCGATTACTCAAAAGCCTATGTCTTCCCCATCGGAACTGGCTGGTTCACCCCACCGGGCATCCTCCATGCGCCAGGCTCATTGGTCACGTATGAGATCCAATGGGGGACAGATACCTTCGCCATGTTCCAATCCATCGTGGCGGGCAAGGTAGTTCCTTATGACCTCCTGGTGAAAGATGTCCCCCAGGATAAGAAGCACGACCTCGACTACGTGATGGAATTGATCGACTGGGACGCAAACGTCAATCCCAACCTTCGGAGTACGCACTTCTTGCCCGGAAAAGAAGATGTCAACGCCGAGCACTACCGTGATCGCTGGATAATCTACGGGAAATCGCGCGGTGAAGACGTGTTCAGCGCGAAAGAACTCACGCTGGAACCGGGAGCAGCCGTTACGATCAAGGACCCAGGCGCGTGTGGTGTGATCGCAGTTCAGGGGCGCGGCAAACTGGGGAATCATCCCGTTGAGACGCCGACCTACATGCGGTTCGGTCAGGAGACTCTGGACGAATTCTTTATCACGTATGAAAAGGCAACTGCCGGTTACACAGTGACCAATGATGGGGTCGAGCCGCTCGTCCTATTGCGTCACTTTGGGCCCGATTGCCAGCCTGCATAAATCTACTTCCAGGCGGAGTTTGCCTCATGCGGGCGCGTTTGGCTGATTCCGCCTGAGAAATGTCTCGGCTGGGCAGGGCACAGGCTCTGTCCAGTTCCAATATTTTTTGTTACGAATATTCGCCGTCGGTCTTTACACTATTTCCTGTTAGTAATACACTACTCTGGTGTAAGTTGTCCCGCGAAACCCAGGCACGGCTACAAGATCGAATAATGCCTTTTGGTTGCCTTTGCACGTAATTGTTTAGTTCAAGCCTAGAGCAGCGTGAAAGGCATATCATTTCGTCGCGCAGCGATGAAGGCGTTGCAATAAAACAGGTTAGACTCGACTGTGCCTTCGGGTATGACTAGAAATAAGGATATGTCTGCGCTTACGGTAGCTATTTTGTTTGCGCGTCAGAAGTTACGTTGATGCAAAGGAGGCAAGGCGCGGGCACAGCGGGTATTGACCTGGCGGGACATGCGCCAATTCTATGGTACAAGCAAATGGCACGGAAAAAACCGCGCCCGTCATCCCTGCCGTTGAAAAAGCTCTCGACATCCTTGAGTACGTCGCCCAACGCGAGACTGCGGCGTCCGCCAAAGATATCGCGACAGAGCTTGATATTCCCATAGCCACGGTTTATCGAACCGTGAAATACCTGTGTTTGCGCAATTACTTGAAAGAAGATGCAGCTGCCGACGGACGCTATTATCTTGGGTCACAATTGGCGATCCTCGCACACCAGGCTTCAGGGCATCGTGATCTCGTATACCTGGCAAAACCACACATGCGCGAACTGGCTATCAAGAGCGGCCAGACAGCGCAATTAGGCATCCTTCAAGATTATCAGGTGGTGTATATCGAGCAGGCACTACCAGCGCGCCCCGTCAATATCATCGCCGCATTACGAACAGGCATCCCCGTGAATGTGAGCGCCTCCGGCAAGGTGCTCGTCGCTCATTTGTCCGAAAGCGAGCGCGATCTATTTCTCTCAAACGCTTCGTTAGCCCGGCAGACGCCCGAAAGCATTGTCGAAATCGAACCCTTTGAACAAGAGTTGCAGCGTGTTCTCCAAGAAGGCTATGGCGTGGATTGCGAAGAGTTCGCGCGTGGAATCGGCTGCGTTGCTGCGCCGATTCGTGATCACCGCCAGCAGGTGATCGCGGCCATTGGCATTACCGGTCATATCAGCGAATATCTAAATCAGGATCGTCTGCAAATCCTGATAGACCTGGTCACAAATGCCGCAGCCCAGATCTCTGAAAGTCTTTCCTAGATCGCGCTGTACGAACCCTTCCCAAAAACGCTACTTTGCACCGCGAAAGACCAGCGGAGGCCGCAGATCCGCCGCCAGTTCGCCAAGTTTCGCGAACGTCTCCGGCGTCAACGTGATATTCAGCACCTCAGCGACCACTTGAGTCCAGCCATGCAGGAAGTAGAGCCAGCCATCCTCGACCAGCAAATGGCGACTCTCGGCCTGCGCCATCGACTGATGCCAGAAATCGAGTTCGCCCCGGTAGTTGAGTTCCCAGGCGATGCCATGCTCAGGAAACACGCCGTCATCTGTAATCGGTGAGCCGGGCGTGTCTTTGCCCATGCCGGTCGCGTTGATGACAATCGTGCCCGCAGGCATCGACGCCATGATCGCGTCGTTGCGCACCGGGTCCTGGTTGTGGATGTACTCGAACGCGATGTCAGTCTGCTGGCTATCGACCATCTGCTTTAGATGATCGAGCCGCCCTTGCGAGCGGTTGACGACGACAAAGCGTTTGGGCCGGTCGCCTGCACTCTGTTTGTTGATCAGATGCAGCGCGATAGCGACGGCAGATCCGCCCGCGCCATAGCAAAGAATGTCGCCGCCACTGCGTCCGAAGTAGCCTTTATCGATGATCGCGTCGAGGCTCAAGCCAGACGTGATCGGGTCTTTCGCGTGGCCGCGCAGCGCGCCATCCCGCTTGGAGATCGAGGAGACTTCGCCACAGATCTGGGCGCAGGGGTCAAGATAGTCGAACATGTCGCGGGCGGCGTTGAGCAGGTTGATCTTGTGTGCCGTCACCAGCCCGCCAAGTGAGAGCGGATCGTATTTGATCTGCGCTACAGCGCGGCGGTAGTTCTCCGGATCGTCGTTGAGTTTGCAGTCGACGCCTTCGAGGACAACGTCGGGGCGTCCTAACGCCTGGGCCCAACGCGGGAAGACCTTGTTGATGGAAGATTGCCCCGTGGTGACACCGACAAAATAGAAAGTCGGCACGATTTTGTGCGTGATCGGGTAGTGTTCTGGTGGGTTCTGTGTCGTCATCATTTGCATCCTGGCGTGTGAGTTTCACACGATCCGATTCGGCGGTTCCTCACCGCGCAGCGCAGCCAGACAGTTATGCAGCGCCATACGTCCCATAGCATTGGTCGAATCATCCGTATGTGCGCCCATGTGCGGTGTTGCGATCACCTGATCAAATTGTAACAGCCGGTGATCAGCACCCGGTGGCTCCTCACGAAAGGTGTCGAGCGCCGCGCCCGCGACTTTGCCGCTGACGAGCGCTTCAACCAGCGCGTCTTCATCGATCAATTCGCTGCGCGCGGTGTTGACCAAATATACTCCATCTTTCATCAGCGCCATCAACGCCCGGTCGATGATATTCTCCGTGGCGGACATGAGCGGTAGATGCAGCGAGAGGAAATCGGCGCGGCGGATAACCTCGTCGCGCTCCAGCCACTCGACACCAAGGTCGGCGGCTTCCTCGCGCCCGACCGCCGGATCGTAACCCACAATGCGGCAGCCAAGCCCACGTAGCTTGTGTGCCACCTGACGGCCAATCGCCCCCAGGCCCAACAGCCCGATCTCTTTCCCAACCAGGCTGTGCCCCTTCAGGCGCGGCCAATCGCCCGCCTTGGTACGCTGATTAGCAATAGTGATGTTGCGCGCCAGCGCGATCATCAGCCCAACTGTCAGCTCGGCCACCGAACCGGCATTCGCCCCCGGCGTATTGGTGACAATCACGCCTTTGCGCCGGGCAGCTTCGAGATCGACGCGATCCAGACCAACACCATAACGCGCGATCACGCGCAGCCGATCCCCACTTTCGATCACGCGCGCGTCGATTTGATCCAGCCCGGCGATCATGCCGTCGATGCCCTGGATCATCCCGGTTAGCTCCACCGCCGTCAGTGGATGCTCGGTCGGGTTATAGATCACTTCGCCAACTGCCGCTTCCAGGTCGGAACGCAGCGAAGCGTCATTCATAGCATAGGAGGTCGACGTTACCAGAACGCGACAGTTTTTTAGGTCAGTCATCGGCGATTCTCCGGCGCAAACCAACGAGGATCATCCACAATTGCGTTTTACCCTGGCGATAAATTACCCGCTTTCGAAAGCCCTCCATCTCGCGGACGAAGTCATGGGGGTTAGCCCTGCTCCATCAGATCGGCGATCAGCGAGAGATAGGCCCAGGTCTTTTCGTAGGTCGCGAGCAGCCGTTGATATTGCTCGACGGCTGCCGCATCCGGCTGCGTGATCGCCTGATGCTCGATGATCGAATCGACAACGCGAAAATCGTCCCAGAGACCGCTGCCTACGGCGGCCAGCGTGACCGCGCCCAGCGAGGCAGCATCCTGACCGACATTCGCTTTCGAAAACGGCGTGTTGAACACATCGGCAAACATCTGCCGCCAGGCAGGGCTGTTGCTGCCGCCGCCCACCATCAGGATCTGGTCTTCGAGTTCGACAAGCTGGCTCAGCTTGCGATACATGATGCACAGATCGAAGGTGATCCCTTCGAGCACGGCACGAATCAGATCGCTCTGCGTGTGGCGCAGTTCCAGGCCAAGGAATGCACCATGAATGCGTGGATTCGGGTAGGCCGCTGAACCACCCGCCAGGCTGGGATTGAAGAAAATCCCGTTCGCGCCAATGGGCGCGCGCATCGCCTCTGCCACCAACAGGTCGTAGGCGTCCGCGCCTTCCCGCTGTGCCCGTTCTTTGTAGCCATCGAAGACGACATCGCGCAGCCAGCGGAACGAACTGCCTGCCGAGAAAATCGATGTGGCCGAGGTATACATGTGTGGTATCACGTGCGCGAAAACGAACGGGCGGATCGAGAGATCGACCACCGGCTCTGCCGAAGACACGGCCAGCCACGCAGACGACCCCAGCGAAAGATAGAGCGCCCCCTCGCGAATGTTGCCTGCGCCGAGCGCCATGCACGAATTATCGACACCGCCGCAGAAGACTTCGACCTGACGCGGCAGGCCGAGCGCTTCGGCAGCGGAGGCCGTCAGTTCGCCGAGTGACTCGGTCGATTCAAAGATCGGCGGCAACAGATCGCGATCCAGTCCACTCGCAGCCAGCAAGCGCTCGTCGTAGTGACGCTCCTTGAGGTTGTAGACACCGCTGCCGGATGCATACGAATGATCGGTCGCGATTTTGCCTGTCAGCCGGAAGTTGATGTAATCCTTAGAACCGACGATCTTTGCCACGCGCGCGAACATATCCGGCTCGTGCTCGCGATACCACATGATCTTGAAGACCGAATAGGTTTCGCGCGAGAAGCCGTTGCCTGTAGTAAGATACCACTCGTCTTGATCGACCTGTTCGAAAAAGCGCCGCGCTTGCTCGGCCGGGCGCGTATCCGACCAGATCGGCACGTACTCGCGCAGCCGATTGCCATCTGCATCGAGCGGCACAACGGCCAGACTCTGCCCGGAGAGCGCCAGGCAGCGAATTGACGCCGGATCAGCCCCACTGGAGGCGAGCAGCTTGCGCGTGCTGGCAACGACCGCATCCCACCAAGCCTGCGGGCGCTGCTCGTGAAAGCCCGATGCCGGATAATGTGTGTCGTAGGCATGGAAGACCGACGCCAGTGCTTTGCCGGATACGTCGTAGAGGGACGCTTTACACCCGCCCGTGCCCAGATCGTAGGCCAGCATCGTTGTCATGATTCTATCCTGACCACACCATCCGGCAGCCGCTGCACCGCCCGGACGATTTCGACGGCGGATTGCAGGTTGATGCCGAAGCGGCGCACGCCGTAGAGATACATCTTGACCAGCATATCGAGATCGCGGATGCCGCCAGAAGCCTTGATACCAATGCGATCCTTCACGCAGTCAGCGATCAGAGCAATGTTGGTGAGCGTTGCTCCCGCTGGTGCCCAGCCAGTCGAGGTCTTGACGAACTGTGCCCCCGCTTCAACACACAGCTCGCACGCACGCCTGATTTCATCGTCGGTCAGAAAGTGCGTTTCGATGATGACCTTGGCCGGAACATTGACAGAAGCAATCACGCTGCGCAGTTCTTCCAGCACGTAGGTGTAATCGCCGGAACGCAGCTTGCCGACGTTGATCATCATGTCCAGTTCGGTCACGCCGTCGCTGACCATCTGGATCGCTTCTGCACGCTTGATCGCAGTATGGTTGCCGCCCGATGGGAAACCGACCGGAGAGCCTAACGAGATTCCCGGCACATCTTGCAGCAGTGTCCTGGCAAACGGAATCCACGATGGCAGCACGTGCACCGCGCCGAAGCCGTACTCCCTGGCATAACCGACGAGTTCGCGAATATCGCGTTCGCCGTGGTAGGCCTGAACGGCACTGATGTCGATCATTTTGGCGATCTGCTGGTGCGTTAAGGTGCCCTCAGACATTATCTCGCCCTTTATCTCACGTTTTGTATGTGCGCCAACCTCATTGCAACCGCGCACCGGTCTGCTTGTCGAACAGCAAGATGTGCGCTGGTGCCAGCGCCAGCCAGAGCCTATCGCCGCTGCTCGCTGCCGTGTCTGGATCGACCACAATCTGGAGTCGCGTATCTTCCGCATTGACGCTGATGACGGTCGTATCGCCCATTGGCTCGACAACGAACACCTCGGCCGGTGTGGTATGCCGAGCGCTGCGTTCACCCGCTACGTCGATGTAGAACGGGCGGATGCCGACGACGACATCGCGCGGGATCGCCTGGCGCTGTGCCAGCGCAGCAGCATCCTCCGGCAGCGGCATCGCATAGCCTTTATAAGACAGTTGATAAGTGCCGTTTTTCTGCTCGGCCTGGCAGTCGAGGAAGTTCATCGGCGGCTCGCCGACGAAGCCCGCCACGTACATGCTCGTGGGCTGGTGGAAGACCTCCTGCGGCGTGCCAATCTGCACGACATTACCCACATCCATGATCGCGATCCGGTCGGCCAGCGCCATCGCCTCTTCCTGATCGTGCGTCACGTAGAGCATGGTGTAGCCGAGATCGATGTGCAGGCGCTTGATGTACGAACGCATTCGGCTACGCAGCCGCGTATCAAGGTGTGAGATCGGCTCGTCCATGATGAAGACGTTGGGTTGGCGCATCAACGCCCGCCCCAGGCCGACCAACTGCGATTGACCGCTGCTCAGATTGAACGGTTTGAGGTCGAGTAGTTCTTCGCACTGAAGGATTTCGACGATCTCGCGTACACGCTTATCGACATCCACGCCTTTGACACCCGCGGAACGCAGGGGAAAGGCGAGGTTTTCATAGACGGTC
>JAHDWN010000071.1 GCA_023382675.1 Anaerolineae bacterium | reverse complement strand
AGTCGCATCAGGAGCACAGGTACATGAAGCGGCGAAGTTTGTTCATCATACATCTGCTGATCTTTCTCGCCTTCCTGTTTTTCTCATTTTTCGCTATCGGTTCAGTCGCGAGCATAGACAGCGCCACCGGCCAGGTGACTGAAACCATCATGGCAGGCAGCATCAGCCCGCTCATTCCGCTGGTCTGGCTGGCGTTGATCGCGCTGCATCTGCTCTGGCTCATCACCAGCGAGCGGCGCGAACCGGCCTATGCATCGTTCGCAGACAAACCCAAACGTCACGAACTGGCGCTGGGCGACGACGGCGAATTGATCGAACTGTCTGAACTGGATGATTATCCGGCGCAAAAACAGAAACGCGGCTGAATTTGGCAAGCAGCGCGGTCTGAGGCAGACTTTCGGGCGCGGTAACCAATGCGTGAGCGGTCTCAGGAGGCGAGCATGGCGGACACTTTCACCCTCAAGCTGCTGCTGTTAGAGTGCTTCCAGGCGCAAGAGCTGAATGGCGACGAGATCTATATCAAACTCGATGGCCGCGTGATCTGGACGTGGAAGACGCACCACGATCGTTTCAGTCACGACACATCACGACCGCACACCATCGACAAACTCGATTTTGCCGACGCGCGCAAGCACGGGGCAGATGGCTGGCAAGACGCAGGCATTGATCCACAGGCGTTTGTCTTCAACGGTTTGAGCGGCAGCGCCGTACTCGAAGTCTGGGACGCGGATACGCTCACACGTGATGACCTGATCGGGCGCGCGCCTGTTCGTGCAGCCGATGGCGGGCACGGTGCGATTGCCGTGGTCATCCAGGGCGACGGCGCGTACTATCGCTTGACGTATGAAGTCATCAGCTAGAGCATGTGTACAGGTTCGCAGTTGAATACGTCCCCTCCCCACATTCCCCTCCCCATCGCGATGGGGAGGGGAAGAACCGCAGGTACAGGGGTGGGGATGAAGAGGTGATGTAGGCTGTCTATCTTCTTTGCAACTGCCTAGCCCGTCACCGGGACTTCGTTGATTTCGCCTTCCAGAATATCGACGTAGCCTGAGGCGATCCAGCCGACCGTCCCCCGGAAGACAACCTGATACCAATCGCCAGCGCGTGTCTTGCCGATCACCGGCAGCAAATCGCCCCAGGGGACGCGCCCGATCTGCTCGGACAGCACCGTCGGCGCGGCACGCAGCCGCAGCCCGGCTTGGGTCTGCACGGTCACGCGCGCCGACGCTGCCGGATCTCCGGAAAGGGCAAAATTGGCGACCACGGGCGCGGTGAATTCGTTGCCACTGACGAACAGATAGTAGCCCCAGGCCCAGGCCTGCCCGCCGCTCAATTGGAGCAGGAACCAGCGCGCATCGGCATCACGGCCTACCACCGCGTAGGTCTGCCCGCGGAGGACACGCCCCACGCGCGGCGCGCCCAGATACGGCGCAGCGCGCACATTCAGCACCGAGGCGCGGATGACGGTCGCCGTTTGCGCACCGGGCGGAATCGGCGGCAGCGGTGTCGGTGGAATCGCCGTGATCGTCGGCGTCGGCAGCAGACCGGTCACAGGACTCGTCGGCACACCGATAGGCGACCCGGAGACAAAGAAATACTGGAACTGCACCTGCGCCTGATCGATCAGCTCCAGGAATTCCACGCGCAGGGTGTGCGCCCCCGCTGTCAGCGTCTGCTGGAAGCGGTCGGTCGTGAACACCCGCCCGATGAACTTGTCCAGCACCAGCGCACCGTCGATGTAGACGCGGATGCCATCGTCGGAGGCGGCGACGAACTCGTATGTCCCCTGCTGGAACGTTTGCACGGACTCGAAGCGGACGGTGAAGTTATCGGAATTGACGCCCTGGAACGGGCTGCTGGTGCCCCAGTTGAAGTTGATGCCGTTGACACCGGTCTGGGTCGCCACGGCGGAGCAGTTGAAATCGGTGCAGTTGTAATACGTCGCCGTCCAGTTGGTGCCGAAGTCGGCATTCACCTGGAGCGCTGGCAGTGACAGCAGCACCAGCGCCAGGGCGAAGAATACAATGATCGCGTTTCGTTTCGACATAGCAGTTCCTCAAGAATGATTGGTTGAGGCTCGTTTTTTCGAGTATACAACTGTTATGAGCCTTATGCATTGCGACGAATGGGCTAATCACCCTTCCCATTTCGCTAACTCTGCCTAGCCCACGATCATCAGATCGCGGCTGAAGGTCGTCAGCGATTCGCAGCCAGCCTCGGTGATCACCACGTTATCTTCAATGCGCACGCCGGTCGATCCGGCAGCATACAGCCCTGGCTCAATGGTGAAAACCATCCCCGGTTCCAACACCTGTTCGTTGCCCTGGACGATGTACGGCGCTTCGTGGACATCCAGGCCCAGGCCGTGCCCGGTGCGATGGAGGATGTACTCGCTGAAACCCGTATCGCGCATTGCCTGCGCCGCCTGCTCATCCACCTTGCCCGCCGCAATGCCCGGTTTGGCGGTCGCGCGTCCCGTCTCATTGGCGCGCTTGACTGCCGCGTAGATGGCGCGCTGCGTCGCGGACGCCGCGCCCACGAACACCGTGCGCGTGATGTCGGCATGATAGCCCTGGTAGCTTGCGCCGAAATCGAACAGCAGCGTATCGCCGCGCTGGATGCGATACTGATCGCGCACCTTGCCGTGTGGGCGGGCGCTGTTCTCACCGGCCAGCACAATCGGCTCGAAGGACAACCCTTCCGCACCCAGCGCGTTCATCCGTGCCACCAGGAACGTCATGATCTCACGCTCGGTCATGCCGATCTTGATCGCTTCCAGCGTTTCGCCGAGCGCCTGCTCGCTGATGGCGATGGCTTTACGCAGCGCCGCGATTTCCTCGGCATCCTTGTGCAGGCGGATCGACGAGATCGCCTGGTGCGCATCGACGACAGTGGCCTGCGGTGCATGACGCTGCAGCGCGACGCCTTCGAAGAAGCGCATGAGCTGCCCCTCGACGCCGATGCGCTTGCCGTCGAGTGCGAGCGTGCGCACCGCCGTCGCCAGCGCCGTGTTATAGCCTTCGCTGTCCGTCCAGGCGATGGCCTGCGCATCGAAGCCGTGGCTCGCGAAGTGTTCCAGCTCCAGCGCGGGGATGACCACCGCCGGGCGTCCGCTGCTGGGCACAAACAGCATCAATGGCCGTTCCATCAGGCCATGCACCGACGCCGTCAGATAGAGAAAATTCGAGCCGGGAATCACCACTGCGGCGTCGAGATCATGCTGCTGCATGGCGCGGCGCAGCTTGTCGAGGCGATGTGGCGAAGCTTTCATCATTATCCACCCTGGTTGAAAAACGGCATCCATTGCCACCGTGAGACGGTCGAGTATCACTCAGGATGTCGCCCGCTGCCACGTGCGACCATCCGAGCGCGGAGATTATGCGTGCGCGGCACGGGTTGCGCAACCATGCGCAAGCAGGTCGGCGGCTGGGGCAAACTGCCCAATGGATATTTCACGGCGGGCGTCTGACCTGGACCTTGCACATTCAGGCAGATAATCTCGGCCTTGTGTCACGTCACCTTCCGACCCACGACTGGTGCAGATTCCAGCTTAGGCGAAGACGTGACTTCGACAGATTGAATCAGGGCACTTCGACTTGTACCGTAACGTCGGCGTAATACCAATCTCGTTCGAGTTCCGGCTTCGGTGAGATGTAAAAGTGCATCTGATTCACCCATGGATAAACATCCGTCACATACATGGCATAATCATCAACTGCAATTTCGGTTGTGATCTCGATAGACGATCCGCCATCGACCGGGATCAAACTGTAACGACGGGTTCGTTGTGTACTGTCCCAGTCGTAACTCAATATGAAATCTGTCGAAAAGGGGATTAGTCCACCTTCAGCGACGCGCGTCCGTTGGATGTTCCCACCCTGGATGGTAACAACATCGGCGAATGCTGTGGGGTCGCTGTACATAAAGGAGTCTTGCGGCTCGATGGTTCCTATGATGAGAAGCGTACCGTCCTCCCTGGGCATGATTGCGCCTGTCGGGCCGATACTTCTACAAGTTTCTACCGCTGTTTCGGATAGGTGACCGGACCATGACCAGTCCGGCCCACCGAACGATGCATCGCACGACTGCCAGCCCGTCCAGGTTTCGAAAATCACCGTATCGGTGATGAGATCCACATAGGCCAACTTGGGCGACTCTGGCAGCCCCCATGCTTGATCGAGGGACAGAAAAGGCAGGACATCGATCCAACCATTACTGCCCATTGCCAGCGCAGCATAGTGTTCATCAGGGCTGACCCAGTCGATTAGCTCAATCTCGCCTTCATACAGGACTTCGCTTTCTTGTGTTGCGGCGTCGAATCGTGTCAGCGCAGCGATGCCTTCTGCACCCCGAGTGACATCACGGTAATACCCAATGCCATCCAACGAACCTTGTTCGGGGCGGCACACCGATCCCATATCGATAGTCTGCGTTTCGCCAGACAAAACATCGTAGATAACCCGCTCGCATTGCGTGTCCCAGATATTCTCTGGGGTCGTAAAATTCACATAGTCGTAGCGGGGTGGATTCTCGTAGAACTCCGGGAAATATTGGTGACGCTGAACTGCCAGTTCAAGACTGCCTGCTTGTGTGACATCCACCGAATAAATGAGATGGTCGCTATGTGCATTCCAGGTCCAGACCATCGCCTTGTTGTCGAACCAGCGCACTGCCTGCCACTCAACACAGAAGTTACAGGGCAATACTCCCAGTACAGTGAGTGTCTCTGCTGCGATGTTGTAGCTGAGCACATGGATCTGATCATCTTCCTCACCAAACAGAAGCAGCCAGTGTCCATCTGGGGAAGCAAACACGGGGAGTGGAAGGGTAGAAAACGGTGGTTGAATATCCCAGGTCAGATTCATTGGCAGCGCCTCACTGCGTTTTCCGGTCGCCGTTTCACATACGAATACCCGTTCGGTATCAGCATCAGTAACGTATACCCAGGGGACATCAAAAACCTCAAAGAGCAGCTGAGTAGGCTGTCCACACAAGGGCCTTATGCGGGTAAATTCCTCCGCCTGCGGGTCGAAAAACCACACCCAACTTCTTGAGCGGTTGCTACTTTCCGCCGTATCAGGCAAGGGTTCTGTAACACCAAGGACAAAATTACCATCCTGACCACGACGAACTCGATCTATACGTGTTATGCCTTCAGGATATGAATAGCGCAGTCCTTCGATGGTCAGGACGCGATCTGAATTGTCGTGACGAGCATCGGCCGCCGTCGGCACGATGTTGAGGTCAATGATGGTGACGTTTGACGTGAATAGCTGCTCTACATCAGAGTTATCACGAGCTTCGGACATATTGACGATCAGGCTTAAGAGGCATAACAGTGCAGCGAGTATGCGTGTTCTGCCAACCGCGTTCATTCACTGACCCTCGTATTCCAAATTCGTGACTCAAGCCAATTGTACCTTGAGCCAATCCGCCGGTGAGTAAGCGTGCCAGGGACTCGGTATCAAGTGCGATTGTCCGCAACTGCCCAATGGATATTTCATGGCGGGCACTCCGCGCTGTATACTGGATTGCGTTTGTGCTCCTCTGCGCGCACGAAAGAAGCGCATATGCTCAACTGGCAGCCACCATCCAACTGGCTCAGGATCACCACGATTGACGCGCACACGGCAGGTGAACCGCTCCGCATCATCACCGGCGGCTGGCCCGATCTGCCCGGCGACACGATTCTGGAGCAGCGCCAGTACGCGCGCCAGCAGCTCGATCACCTGCGCCGGGCGCTGATGTGGGAGCCGCGCGGCCATGCAGATATGTACGGCTGCATCCTCACCCCACCGACGACGCCAGACGGCGATGTTGGCGTGCTCTTCATGCACAACGAAGGCTTCAGCACCATGTGCGGCCACGGCATCATCGGCCTGGTCAAGGTCGGCATCGAGACGGGCTACTTTCAGGTCACGGGCGACGCGCCGGTGCTCAAGATCGATACCCCGGCGGGGCGTGTCACCGCGACCGCGCACATGATCGATGGTCACGTGCAGCGCGTCTCGTTCCTGAATGTGCCGTCGTTCCTGTTCGCGCGGGATGCGGTCGTCGATGTGCCGGGGCTTGGCCGTGTGACCTATGACATCGCCTTTGGCGGCGCGTTCTATGCCTATGTCGATGCCGGCGCGCTCGGCCTGACGCTCGACCCGGATCACCAGCGCGAGCTGATCGACGCGGGAATGCGCATCAAGTGCGCCGTCATGGCGACGCACGAACTCTGCCACCCGGACGGCGACGACGATCTCAACTTTCTCTATGGCACGATCTTCGTCCAGCGCTATCCCGGCGGCCCGGCGCGCAGCCGCAACGTCTGCATCTTCGCCGAGGGCGAGGTGGATCGCTCCCCGACCGGCACCGGCGTCAGCGGGCGGCTCGCCATCCATCACGCGCGGGGCGAATTGCAGATCGACGAACAGATCGTGGTTGAAAGCATCCTCGGCACGGAATTCGAGGGGCGTGTCACCGCGCAAACGCAAGTCGGCGAGCTACCGGCCATCATCCCGGAAATCTCCGGCACGGCGCACATCACCGGGCGACACGAGTTTCTCATCGACCCGGACGATGATCTGGGGCGCGGCTTCATCCTGCGCTGAAGCGTGCCAGTAGCGGCACACCAGCGCCGGTTTCGGTCATAATGGGGTAGCTGCCATCTAACCCAGCCTCAGAGTAGATACTTTGAGTCGGTTTTTGTCCCCACCCTTGAACCTGCGGTTCGTCCCCTTCCCATTGCGATGGGGAGGGGATTGAGGGGAGGGGATACATTCAACCACACACCCTGGAATTGCACCAAGGAGACACACATCATGACCATCACCCGCTGCGCCTGGGCCAGCCAGGATGACCCGCTCTACCAACGCTATCACGACGAGGAATGGGGCGTGCCCCTGCGCGGTGATGATCACGCGCTTTTTGAATTCATCTGCCTGGAGGGCGCGCAGGCGGGCCTGAGCTGGATCACCATCCTGCGCAAGCGCGATAACTACCGCGCCGCCTTCGACGGCTTCGATCCGGCGCGCGTCGCCCGCTACGATGATGCTAAGGTCACCGAACTGCTCGCCAACCCTGGCATCGTCCGCAACCGCGCCAAGATCAACGCCTCCATCAGCAACGCGCGCGCCTTTCTCGCCGTGCAGGACGCATTTGGCAGCTTCGACAGCTATCTCTGGGGCTTTGTCGATGGCAAGCCGATCCAGAACCGTTGGCAGACAATGGCCGAAATCCCCGCCGAGACCGAGCTTTCGCGCCAATTAAGCAAAGACCTGCAAAAGCGCGGTTTCAAATTCGTCGGTCCGACGATTTGCTACGCGACGATGCAGGCCATTGGCATGGTCAACGATCATACGGTCGACTGTTTCCGCCATGCGCAGGTCGCGCGCTGACGACAATCATCAGAAAACGCGGATCAGTTCAACCTCGAAGATCAGTGTCGCATTCTTGGGGATAACACCAGGGATGCCCTGCTGGCCGTAGCCGAGATCGGACGGGATGTAGAATTCGTAGTGACCGCCGACTTTCATTAGCGGGATGCCTTCCTGCCAGCCAGCAATCACCTGGCCGAGCAGGAAGGAGATCGTCTCGCCGCGCTCGTAGGAGCTGTCGAAGACGGTGCCGTCGATCAGCTTGCCGCGATAATGCACCTCGACTTCGGAGAGCGGCGGGCAGTCCGCGCCCGTGCCCTCGCGCAGCACTTTGTACTGCAAGCCGCTGGCCGTGGTTTGTACGCTCGGCTGCTTGCCATTCTCGGTTAAAAACTGCTGGTTGTCTTGTGGGTTCTTCGGATTCATGATCATCCTTTGCTAAGTGTCCACCCGCTTGTAACGGTTAATCGGACATATTGCAAGGGCGATGTCCTACAACCTGCGCCAATCGGGCGGCTGCATCCGTGCCCGCCAGGCCAGCCCGTCCGGGTAGCCGATCATCTTGGCGACATCACCCGTCACGCGGATCACCGGTACGAGCACCGCTGCGTAGATCGTGTCAAACAGGGTGACACGCGGCAGACGCCTCAGCACACCGCCGAGCTTGCGATAGGGCGACCAGAGATAAACCAGCGCGCCCGGCACAACCAGCAGCCAGAGCAGCGGATGCACCAGCAAGCCCAGGAAGAAGATCACGGGGATGACGACCAGATAGGTCACATAGCGGATCAGATGTCGCTTGCGCCAGAGATCCGCCTTGCCATCGCCGCGAGCATAGCGATAGTACTGCGCATAAAAGGCTGCCAGCGACGACCGAGGGCGAAAGTGTGCGACTGCGCCGGGCGCGAAGGCGAATTCACCCGCGATCTGCTTGAGGCGCAGGTCGAAGATCAAATCCTCGCAATAGTCGATCCATTCCGGGTAGCCGCCCGCCGCCGCCCAGACCGCCTTGCGAAAGGCGACGCTGCGGCTGCTGGGCAAAAATGTCTCCGGTGCAATCTCACGCAGGTGTGGCAGGGTCGTCGCGCCGAGCGCCGCCTCGAACGGTGTGCGCGGGTCAGCCTCGAACCAGCCCGCCACCACGCGTACAGTCGGATCTTCCAGCAGTGGCGCGGTGATGCGCTCGATCCACTCCGGCACGAGCACGACGCCCGCGTCCGTCGTGGCGATGATGTGGCCACGCGCCGCGTCGATGCCCCGGTTGCGCCCGGCGCTGATATTACAGCCTTCCAGCACGATCACGCACAGCGGCAGCCGATTTTCATATTCATGCAAGATCGCGACCGTCTGATCCTGACTGCCGCCGTCGACAAAGACGATCTCATCCGGCTGCCGCGTCTGATGCACGAGCGAATCGAGCAGCCCGCGCAGGCTCTCGCCCTCATTGAGCACCGTGCAGACGAGCGAAATCGAGACGCTCGCCGCATCTGGCTCGCTGGATGGCGCAGCCTGGGGCGTGGTGGCCGCATCGCTCACGACCAGACCTCCGCCGTGCGCACCCGAACGCCTTTGATCAGGCGGTCGTAGTCGGTGTGGGTGCGATTCGTCAGCGCGACAACCGGCGTGAAACCTTCACCGGCGAGGAAGCCGGTGCAGCGGTAGATCCACGGCAGCGACGGCACGATCAGCATCACGCCCTGCGCCGGGACGTACTTGCGCCGCCCGACGAACGCCTTGCGCACCTGTTCGCCCTGCTGTTCCGGCAGCAGCGGGTAGGGCTTGACGGCGCGAATGTCCGCCCAGGCGATCTCGCGCTGGCGCCAGATGCGCGGGTGCAGCGTCAGACCTGCGGCGCGCAGCTCGACCGCGGGCGTCGCCGTCGTCAGCCAGAGCGCGGGCACGATCAGCAGCGCCATCGTCAGCGTCGTCAGCAGCAGCAGCGCCGGTGGCAGGCCACTCAACGCCAGCGCAATCTGCCAGACGAACAGTGCAGCGGTCACGGCGAGAAAGCCGACCGCGCCGAACTGGACGAGCCTGTCGATCCATGGACGTGGATGGGTATGCAGTGCAGACATGGCGAGGATTATAGCCTGCATGTCGCTGCGCATGTAGCCTTACGTTGCCGAATGCTCGGCGCGGATTTTTGCCAGCAGCGTTTTGATCTTCGCCTGATCGTCGGGGCGGTAGCGATCAAAATTCGGCGGATCGAGCGCATAATCGACCACGAGCGTATAGAGACGGCTGCGCTCAACCGTGTGGTTATAAACAGCGTTGAGGTCGAGCGTCACGATTTCATCATTCACCAGCGGGATCGCCACGCGCGGCAGTGGATGATCGACCTCGACGCCATACCACTGCGTTACCCCTTTGCCGTCTTCGTAGGCGCTGTGCGGATCGCTGGTCACAACCATATACGGGAAAGCGCCAGCATCCCCTTTTGGATAACTGGGCAGCCGACGCCAGATCGGCGGGCTTTCGTGTAAATAATCGATCTCGACCAGGGCAATGCCGCTGCGCAGCGTCTCGAAGCGTTTCATCGAATACTGCGGGTAATGCGAGCGTGGCGGCTTGTTCGACGCCGAGAGCAGTTCAATGCGGGTCACGGGTCGGCCAGGCAGGCGGTTATCCTCTACGTGATGAATGACGATGCCTGTGAAGTAATCATCCTCGGCGACCATTAGCTCCCAGAGCGGCAGCGTCCGTGTTGGTGTGGCGGCTTCTGGCGCTACAGCTCCCTGCGTTGTGGGATGCTGCTGGTAGATCGTCACGTCCGGTGTTGATCTGGAAACAACCTCGATGTCGAAGCCCTCGCCGCGCACCTGCAAGGAACGCTCGCCAACTGCGTAATAGTTGGGCGGCAGGATCGTCTCTAGCGCCTCGCGGAGGTGCTCGATGTGACTGGCGTGGAAACTCTCCCAATCCGCACCCTCCTCCTGGAGATAGCTGTTCAGGTGGGCGTTGATGCCGGGGTAGAGATTGGTTTTCGAGCGAATCGCCATATCACCTCTGCTTCGCGCTTGCCCTCATTTTACTCCGGCGTCACGCCGAAGCGGTTGATCAAAGCAAGAATAGCAGCTTCATATTGAAGGGGATTTTCTTCCAGAATTCTCACGGCGTTGAGTTCATCCAATGCAGCAAATAGTTCGTCTGGCAGATGAGAACGTGCCGTTTGAAAGTCATAGCTTTCGTGCCAGATTGGTATGATACGAACGCCTGCTTCGAATGCCCAGTTGAGTTCATCGACAATATTGGTTGACGGGAAAGTCTCTTTACCAAAGACAGCAACGAGGAAGTCGCAGCCTTGAATGCGCTTCTGCAAATCTGCTCGCCATTGCACACCCGCATTCAGTTCCTTGTCTAGAAATGCGGTATATCCTTCTTTGTTCAGCCATGTATGAATGAGTAGTGCAAAGGCACTGCTCTGCTTGCGGCTGTAGGAGATGAAAACAGTGGCGGGTTCGACCTCATCTACAAGTTCCATTGCCTGTCTTGTAAGACGGTAATTGTCCCTATTATTTTTCTCAAGAAACCCTCGTAGTTCCAGCAATTCGTAGTGTGGCTCGGAATTATCCCAACGAAGTTCAAGATAACGCCGTAAATAGTTATTCGTCGTAAGATGTTTTGAGTGTTGGTCTCTAACGAAATAAGTATTCCAAAATCGTTCTGGTGTATAGACTCCCTCTGCTAGCTCTCTCGCAAGGGTCCACACACGCGCCACCTGATTCTTTGGCAGCGGACGCTCGCATATCTTCGCCAGCCACGCCTCGAACTGTTCCTGTTCGGTCATCGCTTCTTGCCCTGGTTGATTTTTGCGATGTAGTTCTTGAAATAGGGATACGTGTCCTTGGTAATCAATCCTAACTCGTATAGTTTGCCGACTACTGCACTCCGTTCACGTTTCAAGTGTTGCGACATTTCACTGAGTCGTTTTTTCTCACTACGCATTTGTGTGAGCACACGAATGTCCTCATCTGTCCATGGGGTATAGGCACGCGGATACGTGGCTTTGATCGCGTCCATCTGCTTGCGCTTCTGGTCGCGCACGATGTCCACCTGGATAGACGCAATCCGCTCACTCAGCGCGATAACTTGTTCCGCCGCGCTGCGAATATCCGCGTATGTCCATTGCGGGCGATAATTGACCATATCGTCGTATGAGAAGCCTTCAGAAATCAATCTCATGATTTCCAGGGTTTTCGAGGGCAACGGCTCCAAGCCCAGTTTCTGCCAGTCCGAACTCTTCATACCCCCTCTGTATCCTCTGCGCCTCTGTGGTTCACCCCCAAACCGCCGCCGCTCACTCCCCCGCATCCAGGTTGCGCTTCAGCTTGCGCAGACGCTGCGCCACCGCGCTCGGACGGCGCGCCAGCTTGACCGCGATGTCCTTGACCGGCGTGTGCGAGTCGTACAGGTCGAGCAGTTCGCGCTCCTCCGCGTCCGTCCAGCCGACGTAGGCGCGCGGATACGACTGGCGCATTTCGGCGAAACGCTCCGGCTGCTTGCGCATCGTCACGCCCTGGTCGTGCGCGTGATCGAGGATCTCACGCGCGGCGATGGCGATGTCCATGGTGGTGTACTGGGGATGCAGGCGCAGGATGTCGTCGTAGGTGTGCCCACGCGCGATCATTTCGAGGATGATGACCGATTTGTGCGAAAGCTGGTTCATCGGTAAACACTTTTTTATGGCTGTCGGCTGTCGGCTCATTGCAGGGGAGCGACATGCCCTCGACCGAGCCTACAGAAGCCTGCGCCGATCATAGCTCTAATCATATTACATTTTTACAACCACAGACCGGCAAATCGGCTGCTTTTGCCGGAACGGACGAGGCAGCGCCTCGTCCCTACATCGTCCTGGGCATTCGTGCCAAGTTAAGTTCTCAACCATCGATCACTTTCGCTCCCCAAAACCCAACTGCCAATACCCAACCGCCAAAAGCCGATGGCCGATAGCCGACTGCCGAAAGCCACCTTCACACACTGATCGACGGGCGATACTCGCCCCACACGTCACGCAGCGTGCGGCAGATCTCGCCCAGCGTCACGTCATGCTCGACGCATTCGATGAACAGCGGCAGCAGGTTGTCACTGCCGCGCGCCGCATCCGCCAGCCGCGAGCGCAGTTCGGCCACACGTGCGGTATTGCGCCGCGCCCGCAGATCCGCCAGCCGCGCCCGCTGTCCCGCCTCGATGGCCGGATCGACCCGCAGCAGTTCCGGCTGCGAATCGTCCTCGACAGTGAACTGGTTGACGCCGACGACGATCTGATCGCCGCTTTCGACCGCGCGCTGGTAGGCGTAGGCTGCGTCCATGATCTCGTTGCTGACGAAGCCCGACTCGATGGCCGTCTGCGCGCCGCCCATGCCGTCGATGCGCGCGATGTAGTCCTGCGCCGCGCCGACGATCGCGCGCGTCAAATGCTCGACCAGATAGCTGCCCGCCAGCGGATCAACCGTATCGGCGACGCCCGTCTCGTAGGCGATGATCTGCTGCGTGCGCAGGGCGACCTGGGCCGCCTGCGCCGTCGGCAGCGCCAGCGCTTCGTCCATGCTGTTCGTGTGCAGCGACTGCGTGCCGCCGAGCACCGCCGACAACGCCTGGATCGCCACGCGGGCGACGTTGTTGACCGGCTGCTGCGCGGTCAGTGTGCTGCCGCCCGTCTGCGTGTGGAAACGCAGCTTCCAGCTCTCCGGCTTCTGCGCGCCGAAGCGCTCGCGCATGATCCGCGCCCAGAGCTGCCGCGCCGCGCGGAACTTGGCGACTTCCTCCAGGAACTGGTTGTGCGCGTTGAAAAAGAACGATAGCTGCGGCGCGAAATCATCCACATCCAGCCCGGCGTCGAGCGCCGCCTGCACATAGGCGATGCCGTTGGCGAGCGTGAAGGCGACCTCTTGCGCGGCGGTGCTGCCCGCCTCGCGGATGTGATAGCCGCTGATGCTGATCGTGTTCCAGCGCGGCACGTGCTGCCTGCAGTAGGCGAACAGGTCGGTGATCAGGCGCATTGATGGCCTGGGGGGGAAGATGTACGTCCCGCGCGCGACGTACTCCTTGAGGATGTCGTTCTGCACCGTCCCGCGCAGCTGCTCCGGCGCGACGCCCTGGCGCTTGCCGGTGGCGATGTAGAGCGCCAGCAAGACCGCTGCCGGAGCATTGATCGTCATGCTCGTTGAGACCTGATCGAGCGGGATGCCGTCGAACAGGCGCAGCATGTCGTCCAGACTGCTGATGCTGACGCCGACCTTGCCGACCTCGCCGAGCGCCATCGGGTCGTCGGCGTCGTAGCCGATCTGCGTCGGCAGGTCGAAGGCGACCGAGAGGCCGGTCGTGCCCTGGGCCAGCAGATAGCGGTAGCGCGCGTTGCTCTCCTCGGCGGTGGCGTACCCGGCATACTGGCGCATCGTCCACAGGCGGCTGCGATACATCGTCGGCTGGATGCCGCGTGTGAACGGGTACTCGCCGGGGAAGCCCAGCTCCGCCTCGTAATCGACCGGCACGTCGTCGGGCGTGTAGACCGCGTCGAGCGCGATGCCTGACGACGTTTCGAAGCGCGCGCGGCGCTCCGGCGCTTTGCTCAGGGCGCGCTGGACGACGTTCTCCTGCCAGCGGCGTTTGGCGTCATGCAGACGGGTAGGGGCGACCATTTGCTCACTCCGCGATGGATGTCTGAAGTGGGGGGATTATACCGCTGTGGGAGGCGCGACGCAGAAATAGGGGTGGACGACGGCAAGTAAAGCATGACCAGCTTTCTAGCTGCTGGCGGTATAATAGACACAGCGGCGAGTGTGGAGCATCCAGCCATGACAGACAGAACCATTACCTTGCGGTCGGAATTGGTCGAGCGCCTGGAAAAGCTGGCGCAGGGGCGCACGCTCGACGAGGTCGTGGGGGAAATCCTGGAGCAGGCAGTCCCGCCAAGATCCGGGAACAAGAATTGGGCATTGGCCGTGGCCGAAGCCATGGAAGCAGCCGACATCGACTGGATCGATGAGCCGGATGCGTCTGCTCGCAGCCGTGAGCACTTTGAGCAGCAGGCTTACGAAAAGTGGCAGCGTACACAGACATCGGACATTGATGACAATGCCTGATGTTCTTGTCGATGCGAGCTTCCTGGTTGCGCTTGGTTATCCAGGCGACGTGAATCATCAAGCCGCAAAGGGATTTGCTGCCCGCCGTGGTTTGACGCTGCTTATTCCAGATGTGGTGCTGCCTGAAGCCATGTACAATCTGCGGCGACTGGGAGGCACGCCAGCAGCGCTGCGTTTTGCGGACGTGCTGATAAAACAAGAACCGACATTCATCCCACTCATGACATCCGATTTTGAGCGTGCCATTGCTCTTATGCGCGCCTATATGAAAGCGGATCTCGATCTGGTGGATTGCTGCATTACTGCAATCGCAGAACGGCTGAACATCACTCAGATTTGCACCTTCGATCATCGCGATTTCCGCATTATCCGACCTCGACACGTCGATTATTTTGAAGTGCTCCCCTAACTAATGCCTCAATAGGTCTCGCCAGTGGCTAACACGCACTGGCTGAACCCAACCTGCGCCTGAGCAAGAATCTCGACCTCTGGCAGGGGATGAACGCAAAAACCAACGCTTTTGCCCCAACATCGACACAATTGCGTAGCCTTTCACCGCTTTTCGGGGTTTAATTAAGATAGAGAGCGCCACAGGGTGGGGGAAACAGCGGTGCAAGACGACACGAAAACACGCGAGCAGTTCCACGAAGTGATGGAATATCGCAAACTGGTGCTGCTCTATGAAGCCATCGATGCCGAGATTGACAAGCTGATCATGATGCATGGCGGACGCAGCGAAGACTTGCCCGACGCTGACCGCGAACGTTATCGCGATCTGGCACGCAAGCGTGACGATTTGCAGAACGAAATGCGCGCCATGGAGCAGCGGCTGCTCGACGAAGAATAGCGCCCGGCGTCAATCCCGTCGCAGGATCAGCCATCCGAGCAAAATGACTGCCACGGCGGCCAGCACGAACGGCAGCCTCGTCGTTGGCGGCGGCGGCGCAGGGATGTGCGCGCGTGCCTCGTCGCTGGTGGCGCGGCGGCGTGCCAGTTCGAGTTCCAGGCTCTCCAACCCGCGCGCCATCGCCCAGTGATGATTGGCGCTGAAGATTGGCCGCAGCAGCCACGTCAGTTGTCTGAGCAGCGGCTTCTCCGCCTCGATGCGCCAGTCATACGTGATGTCCACCCAATCGCCATCTTGGGCGAACGTCCATTCGCCCTGCCCGATGAAATCGCCCTGCGCCTTGATCAGAATGCGCCGCCCGCGCTCGACCTCTGCCACCCGGAAATCCCAGCGCAGGGTGTAGGGCAGCCAGCCTTTGGTATACAGGCTGACCTCTTCGCCGACGCCGTTTGCATCGCCCGCCTTGATGCGCACCACATCCAGATAGACCGCAGGCCACCAGCGCGGCAGATCGGTTGAGTCGGCCAGGATGTTCATCACCTCGTCGATGCTCGCCCGCACCCGCCAATGGGTGACAAAATGATACTGGTTGTCCATGCTGATGCCTGCTCCTTCTCAGCCGCCATCCGCCGCGAACCGGCACGGCGCGAATACTAGCACGCCAATGTCTTGATGCCCACAAGTCCCCAGAGGAAAAAAAGGCCAGGTGGTTCACATTGCTCTTGATTAATCTCAGCCTCGCATCCGGCTCAGATCGTGGAGCACGGTCGCCGCCGCGTTGCGCCCTGCCGCACCCATGATGCCGCCGCCCGGATGTGTGCTCGCCCCGGTCAGATACAACCCTTTGAGCGGCCCACGATACGTCCCCATCGAGAGCGCCGGGCGCAGCATGAACATCTGATCGACCGACATCTCCAGGTGCATGACGTTGCCTTGCAGCAGACCAAGTTCGCGCTCCAGGTAAAGCGGAGTCTCGTTGAGCTGGCCGATGACGAAATCCGGCGCGCTCACGTTCGGCGCATACTGTGCCAGGAGCGCCAGCATCCGGTCGGCCTCGCGCTGGCCGATGGTATCCCAGTCCTCGCCGTTCGCCAGCTTGTACGGGTAATACTGCCCCCAGATGAACATGACGTGCTTGCCTGCGGGCGCGAGCGTCGAGTCGGACGCTGACCACGTCATCACGATCAGCCCCGGCTCGCGCGAGACTTCGCCGCGCAGGTAGTCGGCATAGGCGCGATCGATGTAGTCCAGCGACGGGCAAATGAACTGCATCCCGACGTGCGCTTCGCTGTGTGCCGCGCCGGGTGGCGTCGGCAGGGCGGTGTACTCCGGCAGTTCGTTGACGGCATAGCGCACCATGAAGCCGAAGCCGTTGCCGGTGCGCGCCTTGCCGATCAGATCGCGGGCTTTCGGCGGCAGCGCAGCGCCGAGCAGCCGCGCCGTCGTCTGGATGTGTGCGCCGCTGACGACGACTCGCGCCGTGATTCGCTCGCCGGACTCGGTCTCCGCGCCGGCTGCGCGCCCGCCCTCAACCAGGATGCGCTTGACCGGCGCGCTGGTGTGGATGACGCCGTTGTGCGCCTGGATCATGTGTGCCAGCGCCTGCGTCAGCATCCCCGATCCGCCGACCGGGCGGCGCACGCCGCTGACGTGATACATCGGGTGCCAGAGCGCGAACGGGGCAGACAGCGGCTCGCTCGGCGGCGGGCCACTCTGCGCGGCCATCCAGCCCATGATCGCCGGGACTTGCGGGCCGACGAACGACTCGCGTACCACCTGGCCGTAGCTGCGAATGACGCTGTTGATCTGGTCGCTGCGTTTGGGATCGATGCCGCCGTTGAAGATGAGGTAACGTGCCAGGTTGAGCGGCGTCGGCACGTGCAGGAACGCCTCGACCATGCCCTCGGCCATTGGCCGCCACGTCTCGACGAAGGTACGGTAGTGCTCCGCGTCTTGCGGATGCACGGTGGCGATGTT
>JAHDWN010000070.1 GCA_023382675.1 Anaerolineae bacterium | reverse complement strand
TCGGCTTGACCGCCCAGGGATACAACTGCATCGAAATCATCTGGCAGAAACCAGCAGCGCGAATCCGAAGCGGCTTATTTTGAAGCGGGTTAACAAATGCCCGTGGTAGTTCGAGCATTCCGTATTCGCTCTTCAACAGGAGGGGCGCACCCACATTGATCACCACTTCGATGTATGCATCAGGTAGGTACACCTCACGGTTATAGCTTTCCTGGTCTTGCTCAAGCGCCCAAAAGCAGTTCACATCGGCTGCCAATATGGGCACCGGTGCATAGATCGGTTGATGCCGCATTCAACTATCTCACTCTACCGACTCAGCAATCCACATTATAAACGCATTGACCCTGTATCCGATTGAACGAATTCCGCATCTTTTTGTTGGAGCTTATTGGATGGGGTTGCAGGAAGCCCACCTTCTGATGTTCAATGAAAACCTCGATGCTGCCAGTGCTGCTCATTGGGTAGGGTATAACAACGCTGCCCACTTTAACCGCAAATACAAAAGCGTCTTTGGCTACCCCCTTGCGTGATAGACAAAGGTTGCGGGAAGCCGAGCTCACGCGGCGACAGTTCCGGGTGTGCCAGCGCGATCTGCACCACCTGGTCACGCACCGCCTCAGGGATGCGGTTCCAGAACTGACGGGGTTGGCTCTACCGGTCTTGCAGCCCGACCACGCCGTCGCGCTGATACTGCTCATACCAGCGCTAGAAGGTGCTGCGGGGTACCCCGATTTCATCCAGCGTCTGCTTCCCTGGCAGTGCTGACTCTTCCACCAGCCGGATGATCTCGTACTTCTCGCTGGCTGACGTGCGGGTTAGTCCTCCCATGCGCTCGTCTCCTCGTCCAGCACACTTTTTTTCAGCACCCGGTTCTGCCTTGGGGGGAGCTCTGCTGCCTTCAGTCGAGCCGCAGGCTCGATCCCCTGGCAGGCAACAACTCAGCCACCACCTGCTTGAGCTGCTCGTTCTCATGGCGCAATCGATCCACTTCGTTGCTGGTGGCTTCCCGTTTGCTGTCGCCCGTCAGCCATGCCTTGCCCGCTTCCAGAAACTCCTTGCCCCATTTGTAATACATGTTCGGGTTGATGCTTTCCCGACGACATAACTCCGCGATGCTCTCTTCGCCACGCAGTCCTTCCTGCACGATGTGGATCTTCTCCTCCGCGCTGTACATCCGCCGCGTCTGCCGACGAACATCGCGAACCACTGCTTCTGCCGATACTTTCTCTTCCTTTGCCATCTGACCTGCCTCCATTCACTGAGCTCAGATGGGGAAAGTATCTCTTAACTTTAGCCCTCTTGGTGTCTCACAGGCTTTGAACCCGTACGCTACATTTGCTGATTGGTCAAGTTCAAGTGTCAACCGCAGTCTAGTCCAGAATGCTGTTATTAGCAACTAGTGTCAGCTTTGGTCGAAAGTCTTATTCATCGGAAACAAACATGAGATTGTGTCATCGAATTGTTACCGATATACGAAGCCTAAACACCCGCGTGTGTAGAATTGACGATTCTCGTCTTATCGAGTATGCCTCAGAGTTCGTTGTCATTACCCTCTATTCCATAATAGAATAGGGGCATTATGAACGCCCTGACCCCAGACGACACCATTCTCGGCCTGATCGCGATCCAGGCTTGCCACGGCTACGAGCTGATCGACGCCTTTCGCGATCCGGCGGCGCTGGGCGATATCTGGAAGATGAGCACCAGCCAGATCTACGCAGTGCTCAAGCGCCTGGAGGGGCAGGGCTTGATCGCGGGCCGCGTCATCGAGTCCGCCAACGCGCCCAGCCGCACGGAATACACGCTGACAGCCACTGGCAAGCAGCGCCTCGATGCCTGGCTGGATGACTCGCAGCCGTCGGCCAGCATCCGGCACGTGCGCGTCGAGTTCCTGAGCCGCCTGTTCATCGCCCGGCAGTTGAACCTGCCGACCGTTCCGATTGCGCTGCGCCAGCGCCGCGCTTGCGAAGCCGAGCGCGAACGGCTGCTGCAAGCACGGAGCAGCAGGAATGCCGGGATGAGCTATCTCGCCCACGAACTGGTGATCGCCCAGCTTGACGCGGTTGTGCGCTGGATTGAACGCTGCGAAATCGTCCCCAGGGATGCGGAGGCATGAGATGAAACGCCGCCTGGTTGTATTGCTGGTCATCGCTTTACTGTCAGGCGGTTTGACCGCGATTTGGGCGCAAGGCCAGGGCGAATTGACGGTGTTTGCCGCCGCATCGCTGACCGATGCCTACGAAGCGATTGCGGATGCGTTTGAGGCGGCCAATCCGGGCGTGCATGTCGTCTACAACTTCGGCGGATCATCGACGCTGGCGACGCAGTTGGTACAGGGCGCGCCGGCGGATGTCTTCGCCAGCGCCAACAACGCGCAGATGACGGTCGCCATCGAGGGCGGGCGCATCGCCGGGACGCCGCGCACTTTCGCAAAGAATCGCCTCGTCCTGATCGTCCCAGCCAGCAATCCGCCCAACATCCAATCGCTGCGCGACCTGGCGACGCCCGGCATCAGCCTGATCCTGGCCGCGCCAGAGGTGCCAGTGCGCGTCTACACCGACACGATGCTGGAGCGGATGGCGAACGACCCCGCTTATGGCGCGGCCTACCGCAGCGCCGTGCTCGCCAATCTTGTCTCGGAAGAGCCGAACGTGCGCCAGGTGTCAGCCAAGGTGGCGCTCGGCGAGGCTGACGCCGGAGTGGTCTACATGTCCGATGTCACGCCGGACATCATGGACGATGTGAGCGCGCTGCCGATCCCGGACGCCTTCAACACGATTGCGACCTATCCGATTGCGCTGATCAACGACGCGCGCCAGCCCGAACTGGCGCAGCGCTTCGTCGATTTCGTGCTCTCGGATGCCGGGCAGGACATCCTGGTCGAATGGGGTTTCCTCTCGGTGCGGATGCCGGTGATGCCGGAGACGGTGACGCTGCCGACCGATGGCACGCTGCTGGTCGATGGGCTGGTCTTGAACCCGCTGTCGCTGACGGCGGAGCGCCTGCGCGCTGATTATGCTGCGCAGACCGTCGCGGTCAGCTATCGCAGCGGCGATGAGACGGTGACGGCGTCGTTCACCGGCGCGCTGCTCTGGGATGTCATCAGCGCGGCGCAGCCCAACATGAACGCCGACCTGCGCAACGACCGGTTGAGCATGTTCGTCGTCGTCACCGGCGCCGATGGCTATCAGGCCGTGATCGCCTGGGGCGAGATCGACCCCGCCTACGGCAACCAGCCGATCTTGATCGCTTATGAGCAGGATGGCCGCCCGATTGCCGATGATCTGGGGGCGCTGCGGCTGGTCGTGCCTGGGGATGGACACGGTGGGCGCTACGTGCGCGGCGTCGTCAATCTGAGCCTGCGCGATGCGCCTGCGCCACGGGATACAGAATGAGCAGCGGATTGCGGGATGGTGAACGCCAGCAGAAGTTCGTCCCTGGACATTATAGCCGATAGGGTTTGGGCGACGCGCGTGGGCGGCTATAATGGAACATGCATCTGATAGGCCTATAAGGAACATGATTTATGGTCGCGCACGAACTTTCGCAGCAGGCGCTGATCCCGGCGCTGTCCGATGAGCATCTCGAACTTCAGCGCATGGTGCGCAATTTCGCCCAGAAAGAGATCGCCCCCATTGCCACCGAGCATGACGAGAGCGGCGAGTTTCCGCTGGAGACGATCAAGAAGATGGGCGCGATGGGCTTGATGGGCATCGAAGTGCCGGAGGAATACGGCGGCGCGGGCATGGACACGCTCGCCTACGCGCTGACGATGATCGAGGTAGCGAAGGCCGACGCGAGCCACAGCACGATTGTGAGCGTCAACAACTCGCTCTACTGCTTCGCGCTCAACAAGTTCGGCACAGAGGCGCAAAAGCAGAAATACCTGACGCCCGTCGCCAGCGGCGAGAAGATCGGCGCGTACAGCCTGACCGAGCCGATGAGCGGCAGCGACGCCGGGACGATGGAGAGCCGCGCCGTGCTCAACGCGGCGGGCACGCACTACGTCATCAACGGGCGCAAGAGCTGGGTCACGAGCGGGCCAGTGGCGGATTACGTGCTGCTGTTCACGATGACCGACCCCGACCGCAAGCACAAGGGCGTCAGCGCCTTCCTGATCGAGGCGGATAAGCCCGGCTTCATCCGTGGCAAGAAAGAACCCAAGCTCGGCATCCGCGCCAGCGCCACCAGCGAGATCGTGTACGAGAACTACGAAGTGCCGGTCGAGAACATGATGGGCGAGCGCGGCGACGGCTTCAAGATCGCGATGACCGTGCTCGACGCCGGGCGCATCGGCATCGCCTCGCAGGCGCAGGGCATCGCCGAGGCGGCCTACGAGGCGAGCGTCCAGTATGCCAGGGAGCGGCAGGCGTTCGGCGGTCCCATCGGCCAGTTCCAGATGATCCAGCAGAAGATTGCCGATATGAAGACGCGCATTGAAGCCAGCCGCCTGCTCATCTACAGCGCGTGCGCGGCCAAGGAGCGCAGCAAAACGACGGGCGAGCGCTACACCGTCGAAGCGAGCATGGCGAAGCTGTTCGCCAGCGAAACGGCCATGTTCGTCACCGACGAAGCGATCCAAATCCACGGCGGCATGGGCTACAGCAAAGAGATGCCGATTGAGCGCTACTATCGCGACGCTCGCATCACGCGCATCTACGAGGGCACGAGCGAGATTCAGCGCATGGTGATCGCACGCAACGAATTAGGGCTGCGCTGACGTATGCCCCGCCGTGACGACTGGATCGACGATGACGAGTATCCCGACGCGCGCGATATGCACGACCTGGGCGATGACTCGCCCACGGATTATGATCCGCTGATCGTCGGGCGCATCGAGGGCGTCAACACCGGTCTGAATGGCCTGTCACGCAGCCGCATCATCTTGATCGCCTTTGCGCTGATCCTGTTGATCATGCTGCTCGTGCCGGTCATCACGCAGATCGTCAATCGGTGAAGCTATCAGCTTTCGGCAGTCGGCGTTAGCAGGAAATAGAGTGGTGATTTTGAACCGCAAAGTCTCAAAGAACTCAAAGAGGGTTCTTTTTAGGCATTCCTCTTTGCGACCTTCGCGCCTTTGCGGTTCACAGTTTTTTATGCGCTGGCCTGATTGCTGAGGGGATCAGGCTGTTGGCTTCTGGCTGTCCGCCGCGCGGGCGGTGGGCGGCCATGCACGAAAGGGTGTCTGATGAAAGCTGCCGTCATTTATGAACACGGCGGGCGTGAGGTACTGCGCTACGCCGAAGATCTGCCGGTTCCTGAGCCGGGCTACGGCGAGGTGCGGCTGAAGATGGGCGCGGCGGCGCTCAACCGGCTCGATCTGTTCGTGCGCGAAGGCTGGAAGGGCCTCAACCTGGCGCTGCCGCACGTCACCTGCTCCGATGGCGCGGGCACGGTCGATGCCGTAGGCGCGGGCGTGACGACGCTCCAGGTTGGAGATCGCGTCGCCGTCGATCCGACCATCGTCCCGCCCGGCTGCCTTGAGCAAGGCGATGATCCGCGCCTCTGCGATGGCGTCGGCATCATGGGCGAGCATTACCCGGGCTTCGGCGCGGAATATGTCGTCGTCCCCGCACGCAACTGCCTCAAAATGCCGGATCACATCGCGTATGCCGAGGCGGCGGCGGCAGGGCTGGTCTACGTGACCGCCTGGCATTCGCTGATCACGCGCGGCGGGCTGCGCGCTGGCGAAAGCGTGCTGCTGGTCGGCGCAGGCGGCGGCGTCAACACGGCCAGCCTGCAAATCGCCAAACTGGCGGGCGCGCACACGATTGTCGTCGGCAGCAACGCCGAGAAATGTGCCCACGCAGAAGCGCTCGGCGCAGACGTGACGGTCAACCGGCAGGAAGAGCCGAACTGGTCGCGCGCGGTCTATGGGCTGACGAATAAACGCGGCGTCGACGTCGTGATCGATAACGTCGGCCAGGCAACGCTGTTCGACAGCATCCGCGCCGTGCGCAAAGGTGGGCGCATCCTGATCGTCGGCAACACCAGCGGGCCGAAGATCGAGCTGGACATCCGCTACATCTTCAGCAAGCAGATCAGCCTGGTCGGCAGCACGATGGGGCCACACGAGGATTACGTAACGGCGATGAAACTGGTGTTCGATGGCAAGCTCAAGCCGGTCATCGGGGCGCAACTGCCCCTGACAGACGTCGCCGAGGGGCACAGGCTGCTGGAACAGGGCGAAGTCTTTGGCAAGGTCGTGATCGACATCGCATAGAGGCAAAAAAAGAGAGGAGCGCGTGGCCCCTCTCAAACAGTCTCAAAGTGCCTTTGCGATCAGGCTGGCGGCATTGTGCAACCAATGTCCGGTACTGCGCCCTGGCCGACGAGGACATCGCTGGCGTTGTAAGCCTGGAGCGTGCCATTGGTCAGGCCGGCAAAGCTCTGGCCGGGGAATTCAATGTTGTACCACGGATAGTCCCCAGCGAACGTACCAAGGTTGGTGGTCGACGCTTCGGTGAAGGTGAAGACCATCCGCGTCGTCCCTGCCGGCACACCCGTCACTGCGTACTGCGCCCAGGTGCCAGGAACCCAGGTGATAGGCGTGGTCGTCGTGTACGTACAGAAGTTCGCGGCGACACCAATGGTCATGACTTCCGGCGTCGGTTCGGGCGTCACCTCAGGGGTCGGCTCAGGTGTCACTTCTGGCGTCGGCTCTGGCGTCACTTCAGGTGTCGGTTCAGGCGTCACCTCTGGGGTCGGCTCAGGCGTGACTTCAGGTGTCACCTCAGGGGTAACTTCTGGCGTAACCTCAGGTGTCACTTCAGGTGTGACCTCAGGCGTGACCTCCGGAGTCACCTCAGGCGTCACTTCCGCTGTTGTGCTGGCGGGCGGCGGCGGCAGCGGCATGTTGCACATGTCTGGAATCTGGGACAGCGACAGTTCGCCACGGCTGATGGCGGCGCGATACCAACCACAGGTGTAGTACCAGTTTCTGACCCATGGATCGTCGTCTGCGCAGCGTCCATCACCCCAATGATCTGGATCAAAGCACCAATTTTCGCTCGCATCTTCCGCTGCAGCCAGTGCAACGGACATCAGCGCGAAAACCAATATCACAACTAGAATGGCTGTTAAGTGAATTTTGTTGGTCTTCATCGTCATCTCCCTCGCTCTTGAGGGTCATGCCTCATCGATGTTACAAGGATGAAATGGATTCCTAAAATGCACCTAAAACAAACCTTGCAAGGTAGGAGTTTATAAACTTCACAGAAACTTAAGCCTTCTGGTCAGCTTTTCCTGGATGCGCCGCGTGCGTTACAATCGCCGTGGTGTCCTGGTCGCTTGCAGAGGGGTGTTGTTATGTCCACGCCAGCGCGCCGACATGCCGCCCGACTGCGAGCAGTCGCCGAACACGTGGGCCAGCCGGGCGTGAGTCAGTTAGCGCGCGCGCCAGGCGTGCAGGCGGTTTATCGTGTGACAGTCTATTTCGCCGATCACCATGCCTGCCACGTTGTTGCAACTATCGTCAAGACCCAGTTGGGCGGCGCACACCTGACACTTCTGTTTGAAGGCGCGCTCGGGCACAAACCTTTGGTTTACCCCCTGGCCGCTGACCGGCTGGATACACTGGTGCGAGTACTGGCGCTGGCTGATTTTGATCACCTGCCTGACCAGCCCAACCTGCCAGCATATGCCACCAGCGATCTGTGGTTCATCGAACGCGCGGCGGGCGCGTTCAGCCACAGCGTGATCGTTGCGCCAGCGACGGCACAGGACGCCTATGCGGCACTGGCGGCGGCAGTCCGTGAGCACCTGCCGGAAGCGCTGCGTGAGATTGCCCCGTGAGAGGCACTGTGATAGACATGATACAACTATGCAAAATTCATATGTGTGAAAAAGTTACCCGCGCGCCGTGCCGGAGGACTAACAGATGATCCGCATCGAGGGAACACATCTTCACCTGCGCGACCTTAAACTGAACGATCTGGCTGCCTATGCCTACTGGCTGCGCCCGGAGCATGAATGGCAGCGGCTTAACGGGCCTTACTACAGCAAGCCGACGCCGGAGCAGATCCCGGAAATTATCGACCGCCTGCGCAAGACGATAGACCGCGACGACCCCGCGCCTCTGCCACCCGCGCACGTCATCATTGCGCAGCGCGCGGACGACGCCTTGCTGGGCAAGGTCAACTGGTATTGGATCAGCCAGGAGACCCTCTGGCTCGCCGCAGGCATCGTCATTTATGATCCGGCATCCTGGCGCAAGGGGCTGGGTTACGAGGCGCTGGGGTTGTGGACACAATATCTCTTCGACCAGATGCCGGAGATCGCGCGCCTCGACCTGCGCACCTGGTCAGGCAATACCGGGATGATGCGGCTGGCGCAGAAACTCGGCTATCAAGAGGAAGCGCGCTTCCGCAAGGCGCGGATCGTTGATGGCACCTATTATGATGGACTGGGCTACGGCATCCTGCGCGAGGAGTGGACAGCCCGCTATCCGGCAGGCTTTGCGCAGGCCTTGCAGCCAGCAGGGGGGAAGCATGAACGACTATCGCGAGATTGAGGTCAAACTCTACGTACCCGATCTGGACGCTGTGCGTGCGCGGCTGGACGCAGCAGGCGCGACGCTGACCGCCCCGCGTATCTACGAGCGCAACATCCGCTACGACGACGACGCCCACACGATCACCCGCCAGGGCATCGTGCTGCGGCTGCGCCAGGATACGCGCGCGCGGCTGACGTTCAAGAGCGACGGCAAGCTGCTGGATAACGGCCTGCTCTCGCGCTTCGAGGCAGAGGTCACGATCAGCGATTTCGAGGCGATGGACACGATCTTGCGTCACCTGGGCTTCGAGACGGCCTTCATCTATGAGAAGTACCGCACGACCTACGCCCTAGATGATGCGGAAGTCGATCTCGACGAAATGCCCTTCGGCAACTTCGTCGAGATTGAGGGCGACGAGGCAAGCATCGTCCGCGCGCTCGACCGGTTGGGGCTGGGCGACGCGACGCGCTATGACGCCGGGTATGCGCTGCTGTTCGACTCCGTGCGCCGCAACCTGGGGCTGACATTCCGCGACCTGACGTTCGAGAACTTCGCCGGCATTGCCGTGCCGGAGCACGCGTTCAAGTAGTGTGGGCGGATGGCTATAGGCGGTCAGCTTTCGGCTTGTGGCCGTTCGCTCTGAGTCTTCAAAGATTCGCGGTCTGTGTTTTGCGTTTCGTCGACGAGTCAACACGTCGGCTAAGTCAAATCAAGCCTGCTAAAGCGGCTGGAAAACAACACCGCAGTGAAAAGCATGTCGCAATTGTACCAGCAGGTGAGTGTGCAAGAACAGCGCCTTCAGTGCGCTTGATGCCGCCTAGCCGACCGGCTTGAGCCGTCGGCGACGACAAGCGGACAATCCCGCCATAACACATCTCTGACAGGCAGATTGAGGTTATCCGCCCCTTCGCCTCACACCTCGCCGTTTTCGTTCTCGTTGAGCATGGCGTCGAGGTTGTATTTGGTGATGCGCCACTCTTTGCCGAACTGGGTTGCGTGCAGACGGCGGCTCATGATCAGGTCGAGGACTTGCTGCTCACTCAGGCGCAGATAGTGCGCGGCTTCGGCGAGTGTCATCACTTCCGGGGCGGTGCCGTCCGGCCTGATCGTCGAGTAAGACGTGGCGGTGTCGACTGGCGCGGCGGGTGAAGTCTGCGGCGCGGAGTAGACAAGATAAAGCGCCAGGCCGATGGACACCAGCCCGATCAGAAATTCAAAGGGCGCAAGCTGAAGCGCGAGATCATTCGAAATCCTGGTCAGATCATCCATCGTCAGGCCCGGCTCGATGTAGGGCATTAAGACGGCGGCATCGAGCACAAACACCAAGGGCACGGGCAAGATCAACAGAAAACCGATCAGGCGAGCGCGGTCGCCGACGACCCGTTTATTCGAAAAGGTGATTCTGCCGCGTACCATGGCAATCAGCCCGACGAAGAAGAGCAGGCCGTAGCAGATGAGAAGCATGTCGAGTGTCCCCGAAAGGTGTGTGCAGTACGTTTGATAGTAGACCACGAGCCACGAGCCGATGCAAGGGATGCTCCCGGCTGGCGCGGAGCACACAGAGAAATCCTTCCTCCGTGCCCTCTGTGTCTCCGTGGTTCTTACCTGACACTCACCGCACGACTCAGCCGTGATTCAGCGCGTAGATGACGCGCAGGCCATCGAGGGTCAGCTCGGAGGCGATGCGGTCGATCACGTCGGTGTTCTCGTGGAAGAGCACCGCCAGCCCGCCGGTCGCGATCACCTGGACATCGGGATCGTCCATCTCGCGCTTGATGCGCCGCACCAACCCTTCGACCAGGCCAACATAGCCGAGAAAGATACCGGATTGCATGGCACTGACCGTGTTGGTGCCGATAGCGTGGGCGGGCGGCTTCAGATCGATCTTGTGCAGGCGCGCCGCATGGGCGACCAGCGCATCGTGCGCAAGCGTGATGCCGGGCGCAATCGCCCCGCCACAATACGCGCCAGCGCGTGAGACGACATCGAAGGTCGTCGCCGTGCCGAAATCGATGACGATGGCGGGCGCGCCGTAAAGCGCGACAACCGCCGCGGCGTTAATGATGCGATCCGCGCCCGCCTGCTCCGGACGGTCGATGTCGATGCGCACGCCCGTCCGTGTCAGGTGATTCACGACCAGTGGCTCTTGCTTGAAATGGTCGCGGGTAAGCTCGACCCAGACATCGGTCAACGACGGGACGACGCTGCCGATGGCGACTCCCGTTACCTGTGCTGCGCTAATGTCATCACCCGCCAGAAAACTACGCAGGAGCACGGCGTACTCATCCGCCATTTTGCCCGGCTCGGTGCGCGCGCGCCAGCTATGCAGCCACTTCTCGCCGTCCCAGAAGCCGATGTGGATGTTGGTGTTGCCGATGTCTACGGCGAGCAGCCCGGCGAGATGTGCGTGATCGATCATGATTGAATACCCCTGGCGTGGGCGCATCATGCTGCGCCCCTACGTTTGCGCGATGGTTGTCCGTGTCGTGATGTCAGATGTCCTGCTGCTGTAAGCGACTGGCGATCATGCCGAGAACGCCGACGACGATCGCGATCAAGACCACGAGGACGGCAAGCTGCGGC
The DNA here is from genome assembly GCA_023382675.1 of Anaerolineae bacterium. Lineage (GTDB taxonomy): Bacteria > Chloroflexota > Anaerolineae > Aggregatilineales > Phototrophicaceae > Flexifilum. The sequence goes on along the minus strand of JAHDWN010000070.1, from coordinate 7,362 downwards.
AGAATGTCGGTCAGGCTGGCATTCTTCTGGCTGATGTCGATCACCGGGTTGACGATATAGTACGTCGGAAACAAACCGGCGATCCACTGCGGCAGCGTTGGAAACATGCTGATCAGGCCGGGCGCATACAGCAGAATGCCCATCCCCTTGAGCGTGGCAAAGAGCGTGTTGGTATCTTTGATGAGCGCGCCCAACAGCACGCCGAACGCCGCTGCCAGCACCGCACCCAGGAAGAGCACCAGGATCAGCAGCGCGGGCTGTGTTCCCAGTGCATTGTTCAAGAAGAGGATGGCGAGGGCGACGAAGACGCTCAAGAGCGCGCCGAGAATGCCCTTGGCGATGAAAACCTCGGCCAGATTCGCCGGGGTGGTGACGACGGCGCTCAGCGTGCGCTTTTGCTTTTCCGTGATGAGCGACGTGGCCGGGATGAACGAACCGGCGATGATGACCGCCATCAGCACCAGGAACGGCAGCAACCGCTGTGTCCAGCTCACCTCCGCGCCGTCGCCGAGCACGACGGCGTCCAGGTTGACGCGCAGGCTGCGGTCGCTGACCTTGACGATGCTGTCCGAGATGGTCGCGCCCAGAATCGCGCGGTTGCGCAGCAGGCTCTCACCCCAGACGTAGATCGGCAGTTGCACCGTCTGCCCGTTCTTGATGCTGTCTTCAAACTGGGCGGGCAGCACCAGCCCGGCATCGACCGCCCCGCTGCGCACGGCGCTGATCAACTGGTCTTGCGAGTCCCACTTGCTCGTGGTGATGTAGTCGGCGGCGATGAGCGTCTCGACAGTTTGCGGCGCACCCTGATCGACGATGCCGAGGCGCGGCTTGCCCGCGAACAGGTTGCCGAAGACGACCGAGACAACCAGCGACATGACGATCGGCGTGAGGAGCGCGAACAGAAAGATGAAGGTGCGCGAATTGAGCGCGAACTCCTTGCGCAGGAGCACCCAGATACGTTGCAGGCTCATCGAAATTTCCTTTCCAGTGCCACGACGCCGAGACCGAAGATCACGACGCTGAAGGCCAGGAGCGCCAGCAGATTCGGCGCGACGGCGCTCCAGTCCGCGCCGAAATTGACCACACGATGGATCGTATCGACCAGATAGAACGACGGGATCGCCTTGACCCATTCCGAGACGGTGCCGGGGAAGAGTACGCCGAACGACGGGATGCTGAGCACTAGGATGACGAGAATGCCCCAGCCCAGCACAGCCATCAAGTCCCTGGCCGCCGACGCGATCAGGAAGGCGATGCCGGTCACGAGGATCGATCCCAGCAGCAAGGTGACTAGCAGCAGCGGCGCATTCGCGCGCAGCGTGTTGGTCAGCGCCATCAGCGCGACCGCCTGCACCAGCGCCAGCCCGATGCCGAGGATGGCCTTGCTCGTGAACACGTCGAGGACTCTGGCGGGCGTCGTCAGCACCGCCCGGAGTGTCTTCAGCTCGACTTCTTCCGAAATCAGGCTGCCCAGGCCCATCGTCTCGACCAGCAGCAGGAAGCTGGCGAACAGCGGCAGCATCCGGTCACGCATCGCCACCTGCTGCCCGACCATATCCGGGCCGAGTACCTCTTCCTCGAACGTGACGTTGAGCGGGCTGCCACTGAGGCTGTAGCTCAGTTCGTTGAAAGCGTTGCGCAGCACTGTGCGCATGGCGTCGTTGATTTCGACCGGCGTATTCGACGAGAAATAGGCGCGCAGGCTGGTTGGTTGGCCGCTGAGAATGCTGGTCAGAAAATCGCCCGACAGGACAATGCCAACCGGATACTCCCCGGCGGTGACGGCTGCCTGCAGGGCTTCGTCGCTGTCAAACGACTGGACCGTCACATCGTTGTCGGACAGGAAGTTGAGAACAACGGGCGGGATCGACGGCGCGTAGACGGCGACCGAGAGCGATTCGTCGACCGTCTGCGGCATGACGAGATAGATCAGGATGTAAAGGACGAGCGCCAGAATCGTGACAAAGGCGAAAAAGCGATTGCGAAAATAGAGCGTGAAATCCTTGCGCAGCAGCGTGCCGATGATGTCAAAGTTCATCACACCAGCCCTCGCCCTGTGATGTCGATGAAGATGTCTTCGAGGGTGGCTTCCTCGCTGTGCATGGTCATGATCTTCTCATCTTTGAGCAGCTGCTGGACGGCATCCGCTGTGTCCGGTTGGTCAAGATTGATCTCGCGCGTCGCCAGCGCGCCATCTGCGCCGATGACTTCGACCTTGAGCGCGCGCTTGCCGTACTGCTGTTTGAGTGTGGCCGGTTGATCCAGCGCGACGATTTTGCCCTGGTTGATGAAGGCGACGCGGTCGGAGAGTTTATCCGCCTCGAACATATCGTGCGTCGTCAGGAAGACGGTCGCGCCGCGCTGCTTCTCTTCGAGGATCAGGTTGCGGATCGTCTCCGACGAAACCGGGTCGAGGCCATCCGTCGGCTCATCAAGGAAAAGGATACGCGGCTTGTTGACGACCGCGCGGGCGAACATCAGACGCTGCTTGAGACCCTTGGAGAAACTGCTGACACGCTCTTTCGCGCGCGCACCCAACCCGACCTTTACCAATAGCGGCGCGGGATCGAACGCATGGATGCCGAACAGGCGCGCGAAGAAACGGAGATTCTCTTCCGCGGTCATCTGCTCGTAGAGGTTGGTCGTCTCGAACGACACGCCGATGTGCTGCTGCACCTTGTTCGGGTCGCGCGCTATGTCCATGCCGAGCAGCGTGGCGGAACCGCTCTTGGGCTTGATCTGGCCGGTCAGGAGCTTGACGGTGGTGGACTTGCCCGCGCCATTGGGGCCGAGAAAGCCGAGGATCTCGCCTTCGGCCACCTCGAAGCTGATATGATCGACGGCCAACTTGTCACCATAGCTGTAAGCCAGTTTGTCGGCGACGATTGCTTGGTCAGGCATATCAAACCCCTTCCGTGGACGCTCATGTATGCAGTTGCGAATAAAAATCCACCCGCGATTGGCGAACATTCACCTGCGGCAGGAATTGGATTTGACCTACAATTCTAACATCCGGTGTTCGCATTGAATAGATATTTACGTTTGTTACATGTCTTATCCTGGCGAGCCGTGAACAGACGGATTTCTAACCCGGTCTCTTGCCATTGCAACGGCATGTGCAGCCCAAATCGGGTATGATCGATGTGGGTTGGACTGCGGAATCACACAACACATGATCACAGTACGCGCGGCACAACTGGAAGATAGCGAAAGAATCGCGGCGCTGGCGCAGGCGCAGATCAGTGCCTGGCAGCGTTGGGATGACAACGGGCGTGTTGAAGATGTGCCTTATTCGATGCTGACGGTCTACGAGCGCTGGCTGCATGGCGGCGCATGGATGAGCCTGGAGACGGCGGCGATCCACCTGGGGCGCCTGCTCTTGGGCGCGGGTGTAGCGCTGGTCGCCGAAATCGACGGCGTGCCCGTGGGCTATGCCGAGGCCTACCCCGGCAATGAGCCGGAGCCGTTCGGCGTACATCTGCATCTGGGCGGGTTGATCGTACAGGAAGATGCGCAGCAGCACGGCATCGATGGCGCGCTGTATGCGGCGCTGGCCGAGCGCGCGCGGGCGCTCAAATGTACGCGGCTGACGACGACGGCGACCGCCGGTGAAGCGGCCCTGCTGCTGTTCCAGCGTTCCGGCGCGACGCCGCTCGCGCGTTTGCAGCGTTTCAGCCTGGCGGCGCGCACCGGCCAGGGATTGTACCAGGCCGTGCCGGAAGCAGCGACCGATGCCAGGCAGATCGCCGGGTGGGCGATGCCCGCCGGGCGAGCGACGAGTTCGCGCCAGCAGTGGGAAATGCTCTGGCAGCCGACGTGGGATGTGCTGCCGGAGCTACGCGCCCGCACACAGCGTCTGCGCTTCTCGGCATCCGGGCACGAGGCGTTCGTCGTCTTCCAGCGCGGCTTGTTCGATCCACGCCGGGTCGATGTCTACTGCTGGTCGCCACGCGCCTTGAGCGCCGCCCTGCTGATGGCGTTGCGTGATTGGACGCATCGCGAAGGTTACCGCAGCCTGACACTGCTCGTGCTGGCGGAGGCCGCCAATTCGCTGGGCACGGAGGCCGAAGCCGACGGTTACGTGCAGGACGTTCTGAGCCTGGAGGTCTAGCTATGCCGGTCTACGAACCCAGAGGCGTCGAATATGCCATCGTCAGCGGGCACGTCGGAGTCGTGCTCGAAAACGGCGCGCGGATGCCTGCCTACTGGTCGCACCCGAACATCGGCGGCACCTTCCCCAGCGTGGCGCTGATCCATGACTGGTGGGGTATTCGCCCGGTCGAGCGGCGGCTGGCGCAGTCGCTGGCGCAGATGGGCTATTACGTGATCGTGCCCGATCTCTTCGACGGCGAGACGGCCGAGACAGCGCAAGAGGCGATGGCGCTGATCGAGAAGCTGGGCGAACGCGGCTACCAGGCGGTGGATGCAGCGCTGAGCGTGATGGAAAAACACCTGCGCTCGAATCGCAACGTGGCGGCGATCGGCCTGGGCATGGGCGGCAGCCTGGCCTACGAAGCGGCGATCAAACGCACCGATCTGGAAGCGGCGGTCTCGTTCTACGGCTTCCCACAGCGCTACCTTGGACAGTTCGCCCAGGCACACGCGCCCATTCTGGCGATCTACGGCAGCGAGGAGCCGTACACCAAAGCGCCGGTGATCGAACGGCTGCGCACGGAACTGGCACAGTCGCCGCTGGCGCATGAAGTCCACATCATCCCGAACGCCGGGCGCGATTTCTTCGGCGGCAGCACCCGCGCGGCCACGCAGGCCTGGGAACTGCTGGCAGCGTTCCTCGACCAGCACCTGAGCAGCGAACCGCGTCCAGCGAGCGCATGATGTCCGCGCAGGAGACGCACAAGCAGGCTGTGTGCCAGGTCGTCGCGCTGGGTCGGATGCACTACGCCGAGGCCTGGGCGCTGCAAAACACGCTGGCCGAAGCGCGCGGGCGTGACGACATCCCCGACCGGCTGCTGCTGGTGGAGCATCCGCACACCTACACGTTCGGCAGCGCCGTCCATGAAGAAAACCTGCTGCTCGACAGCGATCAGCTACGCGCGCGCGGCATCGCCGTCTTCCACAGCGATCGCGGCGGCGACATCACCTATCACGGCCCCGGCCAGCTTGTCGGCTACCCAATCCTGAAGCTGGCGAGCGCCCACGGTGCGCTGCGGGCGGACGTGCTCGCCTACGTGCGCGCGCTGGAGACGGTCATCATCCGCGCGCTGGCCGATTTCGACGTGACGGCGGGCGTCATCCCCGGTTTGACGGGCGTCTGGGTCGGCGAGGCCAAAATCGCCGCCATCGGCGTGCGCGTGACGACGCGAACAGTGACCAAACACGGCTTCGCCATCAATCTCAACACTGATCTGAGCTACTTCGACGGTATCATTCCCTGTGGCATTCACGATAAGGATGTGACGAGTCTGGCACAGCTGCAAGGCGCGCCTGCCGACGCAGCAGGCTTCACTACCGCGCTCGTCTCACACTTCGGTACGATCTTCGACCGGTCAATGCAGCACTGATACCCCCTAAGAACCAATACCCACATTATTGGGATACCGAAATGTCCAACGTTGTCATACGATATGTGAACGTTCCCAGAACACACAAGGGGATATGTGGAACGCTCGGTTCTCCACCGAATCCGTATGTGTCAGGTGATGAAAGGTACAAAAGAATATGCTGCAGCCTGTGCTCCTTTGCCCAGAAGAGGCATGTGAGTATGAGCTATTGGAGGAACGCGCGAAGTCGCTCCTCGGCCAATGGATCGCGAGCCGCGTGGATAGTGAAATGCTCTGGACCGAAACCAGCCTGGGCATGAAGAGTTCTTTTGAGCAGTGGGAAGCAGGCTTTCCGATTTCCCATGGGCAGTTCAAGGCAGCTATGCTGCGCATGGGTTTTACACCCACCTCTGCAGACGACGACGTCTGGATGTTTGACCGCATCTCCACCGAAACAACACTCGACATCACTTCCTGACACTCCTCACCCCACCCTGAACGAACGTGTGACTCTGGCAATCTGGGGCGACCGGCGGTTAAATAGCGCTATCGTCCCGGAGTAGGAGCCTGAGTCGATGAAGATCGGGGTTGTGGGCAGTGGCATGGTGGGCGCGTCTGCCGCCTACGCGCTGGTGATGCGCGGCGTCGGGCGCGAGATCGTACTCGTCGATAAATTCGAAAAGCGTGCGCTGGCCGAAGCGGATGACATCTTTCATGCCGTTCCCTTTGCGCACCCCATGAGCATCCGTGCAGGCAGTTATGCTGACCTCGCTGGCGCGCGCGTGGTCATCATGGCGGCGGGCGTCAGCCAGAAGCCGGGCGAAACGCGCCTGGAACTCCTGGGGCGGAATACGGCAGTCTTCAATGAGGTGATTCCGCAGATCGTGACGCACGCGCCGGACGCGATCCTGGTGGTGGCGACCAACCCCGTCGATGTGATGACGCATCTGACGACGCGCATCGCCGCCGCGCACGGGATCGCCGGCGGGCGCATTTTCGGCAGCGGCACGACGCTGGATACCGCGCGTTTTCGTGCGCTCCTGTCGCGCCGGTTGGGTGTCGATACGCCGCACATTCACGCTTACGTGGTCGGCGAGCACGGCGACTCCGAAGTCCTCGGGTGGTCGCAGGTCGAGGTCGGCGGCCTGACGCTGGCGCAGTTCTGCGCCGCCCAGGGCTTCATACTCGACGACGCCGAACGCAATCGCATTGATGACGCCGTGCGCCACGCCGCCTACCGCATCATCGAGGGCAAAGGCGCGACCTACTACGGCATCGGCAGCGCCCTGGCGCGGATCGCGCAGGTCGTGCTCGGCGACCAGCGGGCGATCATGACCATCTGCGCGCCGGCGGAAGAGATCGCGGGCACGCACGACGTGACCGTTTCGATGCCGCACATCCTCGGCGGCGCGGGCGTGCTGGCGCGGCTGCCTATCGCGCTGGACGAGGCGGAACACGCGGCATTGACTCAGAGCGTGAGCATCGTCAAGCAGGCCATCGACAGCCTGCCCGGCGGCGGAGGCTAGCGATGGCCGATTGTGACGTACTCTTCATCGGCGCGGGACATAACGCGCTCGTGTGTGCCGGGTATCTGGCGCAGGCAGGCTACAAGGTCGTCATGCTCGAACGGCGGCACAAGGTCGGCGGCGCGGTCGTGACCGAGGAGATCGTGCCAGGGTTCAAGTTCGATCTCGGCGGCTCGGCGCACATCCTGATCAATCACACCCCGATTGTGCGTGATCTCCAGCTAGAGACCTACGGCCTGCGCTATCTCGACATCGATCCGCTCTTCTTTACGCCGTTCCCGGATGGCAGCCAGATCACTATCTACAAAGACCTCGACCGCACCTGCGAAAACATC
>JAHDWN010000069.1 GCA_023382675.1 Anaerolineae bacterium | reverse complement strand
GCGGCGAGAGCAAGATGGCAAGCCGTTGGTTTGCCGCGCTGGAAGCCTATCTGACGGCAGCGCCGCCGCCGACCGCCACGCCGACCACCCCACCCACGGCGACCTTCACACCGACCGCGACGCCTTCCACCAGCGGCGGAACGTTCTACCGCGCGATCAACCTCGGCGGCAGCGCGACCACCATCGACGGCAATGCCTGGGACGGCAGCACTGCGCCTAACTACACCGCCAACGGTTCGGCGGACTGCAATCAATGGCAGCCGCTGACACCTACCACCGACGCCAACCGCACGACGATGATCCGCTGCTACGTCCAGCATTGGGCGCACAGCGTGGCGATCAACAGCGTGCCCAACGGCGCTTACGTCGTCTATGTCTATAGCTGGCAAGACTGGCAGAACCCGGGCGCGCAAGCCTTCAGCGTCAGCCTCGAAGGCCAGGTCGTGCAAACCAATGTCAGCCTGACCAACGCCGGGCAGTGGGTCAGGCTCGGCCCGTGGGGTGTGACCCTCAGCGACGGCACGATCAATCTGACCACGAGCGGCGGCCTGCCCAATCTCTCCGGCGTCGAGATCTGGCGCGCTGGCAGCCCAGCCACCAGCACGCCTGTGCCGCCAACGAACACGCCGATTCCACCGACCAACACATCTGTGCCTGCGACGAGTACGCCCGTGCCGCCGACAAGTACGCCCATGCCACCAACGAACACACCGATCCCGCCGACCAGCACACCCGTGCCTGCGACGAATACGCCCATCCCAGCGACAAGCACACCCGTACCACCGACAAGTACACCTGTGCCTGCAACGAACACGCCGATCCCGCCGACCAGCACACCTGTGCCCGCGACGAATACGCCCATCCCAGCGACAAGCACGCCGCAGCCGTCCGCGCCGAGCTTCTACCGCGCGATCAACCTGGGCGGCAGCGCGCTCAGCATCGACGGCAATGCCTGGGACGGCAGCCCTGCCGCCAACTACACCACCAACGGCAACGCAGCGTGCAGCCCGTGGACACCGCTCACGCCAGCGACCGACGCGAACCGCACGACGATGATCCGCTGCCAGGTGCAGCATTGGGCACACAACATCGTCATGAGCGACGTGCCCAACGGACAGTACCGCGTCTACGTCTATACCTGGCTCGATTGGGCCGACCCGAACCAGCAGCCATTCAGCGTCCAGCTTGAAGGTCAGACGGTGCAGAGCGGCATCCTCTTGAGCAGCGCGGGCGCGTGGTTCAAGCTGGGGCCGTGGGACGTGACCATCAGCGACGGCACGATCAACCTGACGACCAACGGCGGGCTGCCGAATCTCTCCGGCATCGAAGTCTGGCGCGCGACCGGCGGCGCGGCGACGAACACACCTGTCCCCGCGACCAGCACGCCCGTCCCGCCGACAAGTACGCCCATGCCACCAACGAGCACACCTGTGCCTGTGACAAGCACGCCCGTGCCCGCCACCAACACACCTCTGCCCACGCTGACGCCCATCCCGGCGACGAACACGCCTATCCCCTCGACAAGCACGCCCGCACCAGCAACGAACACACCGATCCCGGTGACAGCGACCCCGATCCCGCCGACCAACACAGCGCTGCCGCCGACGAGCACGCCCGTCGCCCCAACAAATACGCCGCAGCCGTCCGCGCCGAGCTTCTACCGCGCCATCAACCTGGGTGGCAGCGCTGTGACCATCGACGGCAGCGCCTGGGACGGCAGCACTGCCGCCAACTACAGCAGCAACGGCAACGCGGCGTGCAGCCCGTGGACGCCGCTGACACCCGCGACGGACGCCGCACGCACGACGATGATCCAGTGCTACGTCCAGCATTGGGCGCACCTCGTGACCCTGAGCGGCGTGCCCAACGGCAGCTATGACGTTTACGCCTATGCCTGGCTCGACTGGCAAGACCCTAACCCACAGGCATTCAGCGTGAGTCTGGAAGGCCAGGTCGTGCAGGCCGGCATTCTGATCAGCGGCGGCGGCCAGTGGCAGAAGCTGGGGCCGTGGCGCGTGACCGTCACCGATGGCACGCTGGAACTGGCGACCGACGGCGGCCTGCCGAATCTCTCTGGTATCGAAGTCTGGACTGTGCTCACAGGTGGAGGCGGCTCAAATTAGGTCAACAGTGCCCGTGTGGAGCACACGCGGGCTATCTATCACCAGTCAACATGACCATTGGGCTACTGGACAGGCTGTCGACTTTACGAATTTTGAGTTTGTTGTAAGGTGTTCGTCGTAAGATATGTGGTTTGTGCCGATTTTTCTCCGCCTGTTGGTGTGGGCTGGCTGCGGCTTACAGCCTCACACTTTTGCCCGGCGGAAGCCCATGTCGGCAAGTGGCAGTCCTGTGGAATTATGTCAATCGCTTGGCAACGAGGTTCTATGCGCCTATCAGTGCTCTCTCTGGGCGTGGCTCTGGTCATCACTTTACTGCTGCTGATCGCCCCCGGCCTTCCACAAACTGCATCCGTTGATCTGATCGGCGGTGCACACGCCTTCGCGCAGTCTGGTCAGCCCATAACTGTCATGCCACTGGGCGATTCGATCACCCAGGGCAGCGCCCAACAGAACAGCTACCGGCGCGCCCTCTGGCAGTTGATCCAGGCCAACAGCTATAACGTCGATTTCGTCGGCAGCCTGAACACCAACTTCTCGTCGCCACCGCCTAACCCGGATTTCGACCTCGATCACGAGGGGCATTGGGGTCTGCGCGCCGACGAGGTGCTGGCGCTGCTGCCGACCGCGGCGGCGACCTACCAGCCGCAAATCGCGCTCATCCACCTGGGCACGAACGACATTTTCCAGGGGCAGAGCGTCGCCAGCACGATCAACGAGCTGAGCCAGATCATCGATGTCCTGCGCGGCGCGCGCGCGGACGTGGTCATCTTGCTGGCGCAGATCATCCCCAACCAGTACAGCGACGTGGTGCCATTCAACAATGCGCTCCCGGCGCTGGCGGCCCAAAAAACGACGGCACAGTCGCCCGTGCTCCTGGTTGATCAGTTCACCGGCTTCAACCTGGTGGCGGATACCTACGACGGGGTTCACCCCAACAACACGGGCGAGAGCAAATTGGCGACCCACTGGTTCATCGCACTTCAGCCGTATTTGAGCGGATTGACGCCGCCCACGAGCACGCCCGTCCCACCGACGAATACACCTGTTCCACCGACCAACACGCCCATCCCGCCGACGAATACGCCTGTTCCGCCGACCAACACGCCAGTACCACCGACGAATACACCCGTCCCGCCGACCAACACGCCCGTGCCCATCACCTTCGACGTGTTCGTCGGCGCGATCTCGCTGCCCACAACGCCCGGCAGCGTCAGCGCCGACACGATCAGCACTGCGACCGTGAGCGTGACGGACCCGATCCCATGTGGGACAGAGCGAACGAACACGGTCTGGTATCACTACACACCAGCCGAGAGCGGCTGGCTGCGCATCTCGACGTTCGGCAGCAGCTATGACACCGTTATCGGCGCATACACCGGCACTGAAGGCGCGCTCTCTCAACTCGCCTGCAATGACGATGCGCCCGGCACGACGGCTTCGAGTATGCGCTTTGCGGTCAGCGCGGGCGCGCCGGTGTTCATTATGATCGCCAACAAAGGCACAACGTCGCTCAGCGGCAGCCACACGCTGCGCCTGGGTTATGAGCCGGTCTACAGCGATGGCATCGGCCTCTATAATGCGCCGAATGCGCACTGGTATCTGCGCACTACCCTCAGCGGCGGCGCGCCCCACTACGGGCCGCAGTTCGGCTTCCCCAACACCCAGCCACTCATGTGCGACTGGAACGGCAATGGCACCGACACGCTGGGTATCTTCGACATAGCCAGCGGCAGTCTCTTTCTGCGCGACCGCAACGACGGCGGCGGCACCAGCTACCCGATCTTTGCCTACGGCGGCGGCGGCCTCGCGCTCTGCGGCGATTGGAACGGCGATGGCCTGGATACCATCGGCGTCTACTACCCGTCCAACAGCACGTTCTACCTGCGCAACAGCCTGAGTGCCGGGGCCGCCGATCACATCTTCCAGCTCGGCATCGGTGGCACCCAGCCGGTCGCCGGGGATTGGGATGGCGATGGGCGCGACGGCGTCGGCCTCTACAATGCCGCTACGGGCAACTGGTATCTGCGCAATGCGCTCAGCAGCGGTGCGGCGGACTACCTGTTCGTCTTCGGCTTCAGCGGCACGCAGCCCATGACAGGTGATTGGGATGGTGATGGGCGCGATGGCATCGGACTGTACCATGTCGCCACGGGTAACTGGTATCTGCGCAATGCGCTCAGCAGCGGCGCAACCGACTATCCTATCTTCGCTTATGGCGGCTTCGGCACAGGCATCGCGGGCACGTGGGATGTGCCGGGGCAACCGGGCACGTTCAGCCTGGCCGAAGGCGCGATCTACACCGACGGCGCACCTTTGCCAGCCTTCAGCGGCGACTGGAACGCGATCCAACACGCCAACGCCGCGACTGCCCCAGTGGAGACGCTACCGAGCACGCCGGTGCCGACACTGCCGCCTTTCCCGACGCCCACGCTGGTACCAACGGCGGTGGCACCGCTCGTGCCCACCAATCCGCCGCAACTGCCGCCGAGCGCGCCCGCTGCGCCCGCCACCCCGGTCATTGCCCCACAGCCCGTCGCGCCGGGTTTCTACCGCGCGATCAATCTCGGCGGCAGTGCCGTGATCATCGACGGCAACGCCTGGGAGGGCAGCAGCGCGCCTGATTACACGAGCAACGGCAGCGCGGCCTGCAACCCGTGGACACCGCCCATGCCCGCGACGGATGCCGCACACACGACGATCATCCAGTGCTACGTTCAGCATTGGGCCCACGAGTTGAGCCTGAGCAGCGTGCCCACTGGCAGCTACGACGTGTATGCTTATGTCTGGCTTGATTGGCAAGACCCGAATCCGCAGGCCTTCAATGTGACCCTGGAAGGCCAGAGCGTTCAGACGGGCATCCTGATCAGCGGCAGCGGCCAATGGCAGCGGTTGGGGCCGTGGCATGTGACGGTTGTGGACGGCACGCTGGATCTGACCACCGACGGCGGCCTGCCGAATCTCTCCGGCATCGAAGTCTGGTACGCGCCGTAGTGCATCGTTAAGATGAGCGTGAACGGATGATTGTAGGGGCAGACCCGGCGGGTCGCCCTGGGCGGCATGTGAATTGAGGTTGGCGAAAAAAGATTGTGCCCGCTCTCTCATGAGGGCGGGCACAGTGATTGATGATAGTGGATGACTGCCTACGGAATCAGCCAGCGCTTGTTTGCGCCGTAGACCGGGCTGTAGGCCTCGCTCTCCAGCGCCCAGCCTTTCAGACCGCCGCCATAGTCAATCTCGAAGAAGACGTAGCCGTTGGCACAGCGCGGGCCACCGGTGACGGTGAATGTGCGGGGCGCAAGGATGACCTGAATCGGCGCACCGCCCGGCGCGTTGCGCAGAGTGCTGAAGCGCTCGGCGATGCGCCCCGTGCCGCCCACTGTCAGGCCCGGCGCGAGTGAGCGGGAGCAATCCGCTGGGGCAGGCGTCGCGCTTGGCGGAGGTGGCGGAAGCGTCGGAAGCGTCGGTACAGGGGTGGCGGTCGGCACCGGGCCGGGCGCAAGCCAGTAGCGATTCGCGCCGTAGATCGCGCTGTAAGCCTCGCTCTCCAGCGCCCACCCCGTCATGCCAGAACCGTCATAACGAATTTGCCAGTAGGTGTAACCGTTGGCGCAGGCTGGCCCGCCGATGACGGCGAACTGCGCGGGCGCGTAGAAGCGCTGAAGGTCGCGGCCACCGGGTACGTTGCGCAGCGTGCTGTACACGTCGGCGATGTGGCCGGTGCTGCCGACAGTCAGGCGTGTTGGCAGCGAGTACGGGCAGGCGACATCGCTCGCCAGCACACGCGTCTGGTTGAAGCCGAACGCAGCCAGGGCGAGCATCACTAGCCCGGCCAGAGCAAATAGCGAGAGTTTTCCGGCGATCTTGTTCATGGAGCCCGTCCTTCTGATGTTCTATTAGTCGCAGAGTAAAAAGAGTCGTCTATGCTTTTAATCTATCACGATTTTGTTTTTTGTGACAAACTCCGTAGGCGATATGCGCTAAAATACTGTCATCCAACTTTGATCAAGGCAAGATCGTATGCCCGCAGACACCTCGGCGCTGGCGACCGCGCATGACCCGTATGCCGCGCTGCGCTTCCGCGATTTCCGCCTGTTGATGGCCGGGCGTTTCACCGCGCAGATCGGCGAGATGATGGTCAGCACAGCGGTCGGCTGGGAACTCTACGAGCGGACGGGCGACGCCCTGGCGCTTGGGCTCGTCGGGCTGGTGCAGGTGATCCCGGTGATCAGCCTGTCGCTGATCGGCGGCTACGTGGCGGATCGGTATAATCGCAGGCAGATCGCGCTCATCTCGCAAGTGATCCTGATGGCGCTGTCTGCGGCGCTGACGGTGCTTTCGCTGACGCAGGGCGCGCTCCCGCTCGTTTACATCGTGCTGGCATTGATCGGCGTGGCGCGGGCGTTCAACAATCCCGCCGAGTCCGCGCTAACGCCGCAGACCGTGCCCCCCGCTTATTTCGCCAATGCCGCCACCTGGAACAGCAGCGTCTGGCAGTTTGCATCCATCTTCGGCCCGGCACTCGGTGGTCTCATCATCGGCGCAACGGGCGGCGCGGCCGCGGTCTACTTCGCCAATGTCCTGGCCGGGTCGGCGCTCGTCATCGCCCTGCTCTTGATCCGCAGCCCACAGCGCGACTTCGCCTCGCGCGACGAGCCGCCACTGGTCGCCCTGCGCAACGGCTGGCGCTTTCTGCGCGATACGCGCATCATCCTGGCGGCGATCACGCTCGATATGTTCGCGGTGCTGTTCGGCGGCGCGGTCTTCCTGCTGCCCGTGTTCGCCAAGGACATCCTGCACGTCGATGCGACTGGCCTGGGCATCCTGCGGGCTGCGCCCTCGGTCGGCGCGCTGACGATGGCGCTGGCATTGGCGCAGCGCCCGCCGTTCAGCCGCGCAGGGTACACGCTGCTCTGGGCGGTGGCGGGCTTCGGCGTAGCGACGATTGTCTTCGGCCTGTCGCAGAATTTCTGGCTGTCACTGGCGATGCTCGCGCTGGCGGGGATGCTCGACATGATCAGCGTGGTCGTGCGCCATACGCTCGTCATGCTGCGCACGCCGGAAGCGATGCGGGGACGGGTGAGCGCGGTCAATGCCATGTTCATCGGCGCGTCGAACGAATTGGGCGGCTTCGAGAGCGGCGTGGCGGCTTCGCTGCTGGGGCCGGTCGGCGCCGTCGTCTTCGGCGGCATCGGCACGATCCTGGTCGTGATCGGCGTGGCGCGCTGGTCGCCGGAGCTGCGTCGCCTGGGCAAACTCGCGGGCGATGAGGCGGTCCAGATGGCGGAACGCGCGCAAGAAGCCACCGCGAGTCCCGAAGGTGCGGGCGCGGACTAGGCACGCTTGGACTTATTCCGCGCGAATGATACTTAAGTCGAACGCCTGATAGGGTGCAAGTTCTTCGTCCGTCACCGTCGGATCGACGATCAGGCCGCTGACTTCGTTCAGCCCGGCGACGACGAATTGCGACGCGGCGCCGAGCTTCTCCCGCGAAGCCAGCACCAGCGTTTCAGCGGCGTGCTGGCTCAGGGCATATTTCACGTTCGCTTCTTCAAAATCGCCGGTGCTCAAACCCGCTTCGGGATGGATGCCGGTGACGCCCATGAAATAGACATCCGCGCGAATCCGGCTGATGGCTTCGATGGCGGACGCGCCGACTGACACGATCGAGTGCTTGAACAATCTGCCGCCAATCAGGATCACTTCCACCGTGCGATGATTGACCAGCTCGACGGCAACGCGCGCGCTGTGCGTCACAATCGTCGCCTGAAGTGTCGGCGGCAGATGGCGCGCGATCTGAACGGCAGTCGTCCCGCCATCCACGAACACGACCTGCCCCGGCTCGATCAAGCCCGCGGCGGTGCGTCCGATAGCCGCTTTCGCCTCGACGTGAATCTCCTCACGCCCGGCAAAATCCACCACTGCCGGGGACGCCGGTAATGCGCCACCATGGACACGCTGCAACAGCCCTTCCTGAGCCAGTTCGCGCAAATCGCGCCGGATCGTGTCTTCAGACAGACCCAACTCCTGGCTGATCTGCTTGGCGATCACCTGTCCGTCTCGCCTCAGGACATCCAGGATGTGTTGTTTTCGTTGACTGGTCAGCATCGAGCCATCCTTACTGCCATCACTGCGCATGTTCATGCTTGACTCTACACGATATTTCACGATAATTCACGATATTGCGCAATATCGTGCAGGTTCGTGCAAATACACGCACCTGCAATCGTATCCATTCTAGCTTGTAACTGATGGAGGTCGTATGTCTGACTCGAACAAACCCATGCTGATCCTGATCGCCGGTCCCTATCGCAGCGGCACGGGTGATGATCCCGAAAAGATGGCGGCAAACCTGCGCCACCTGGAAGCAGCGTCTTATCCGATTTTCCAGGCCGGTCACATCCCGATGATCGGCGAATGGGTGGCACTGCCGGTCTGGAACGCGGCGGGCGGGCATGAAGTCGGTGACAGCCTGTACGATCAGATTTTCCACCCCACCGCAGGGCGGCTGATCGAACACTGCGACGCGATTCTCCGGCTGGAGGGCGCATCGAGCGGGGCGGATAACGACGTGCGCCTGGCAAAGGAACGCGGTATTCCCGTCTACTACAGCATTGACGAGATCCCCGGCTACCGCGCGCCATAATCTGACGCCAGCGATCGACTCACTCGTGCAGCGTCCCAGGGCCTTTGCAGAACTGGGATTGGTCGGTTGCCCTCACCCTACATCCCTCTCCCGACCGCCGCTGCGCGGCTGGGCGAGGGACTTTGCTCCCCTTCTCCCAGCGAAGCGTTCGGGAGAACGCGAGAGGCGGCTGAAAGCGCCTCGGAAGTCCCATTCATGGGAGGGGCTGGGGGATGAGGGCTTACGCGCAGTACTTCAGGACTTTGCAATCGCCCTGTGCAGCGTCCGCCCCATCTCATAGCGAACGCTGCATCGTGCCGTCAATGACCTACGGCTTACGCGCGGTGATGACGAACAGGTTCTCGTCCGGCGTTTCGCCGTCGAGCGAGATCACCGTCTCGTGATCCGTGAATGCCGCCAGCAGCGTCCGATACTCGGCGTCGGTGTAGGCCTGGAGCATGGTCGTGTACGGCGTCATCGCGCCCGTCTGCGCGTCGAAGACGTAGATGCGGGTGACGGCGCGCTTTCTGGCGAAGGACGACTCCTCCAGGCACAGATACGGCTCATCCGAAAACAGCCCTTCCTGCGCGGTGTACCACGTCGGCGACTGCGAGCCTTCCCGTTCGACCGCCGCGTAGGTGTGTACCTCCAGCAGCAGCCGACCGCCCGGCTTGAGCGCCGCGTGCGCCTTGGCAATGATGCGCTCGGCGTCCTCCGGCGCGAAGGCGTTCAGCTCGCCGAAGATCAGCATCACCAGGTCGTAGCCATCGCCATAATCGACCGTCAGCAGATCGCCCAGCTGGTACGTGCCCGGCTTGTGCTCCTGCGCGTAGGCAATCGACGCGGGCGAAAAATCGATCCCCTTGCAGCGATGCCCGCGCAGCGTCAGCCCGCCGGTGTAGAAGCCCGGCCCGCAACCGAGATCGAGCACGCGCGCCGGACGCCCATGCAAAACGGCGTTGTGAATCCAATCCAGATGGCGCTCGATCTTCTCCGTGCGGCGGCTGGCCGCGTCGTGCTCCTGGCTGAGATGCTCACGCAGCATCCGCCGGCTGAACTCCGGGTCGTTCCACGGGATTTTCTGCCAGTGATTGTCTGCCGAGTGCCGGTCGAGTAAGCGCTGAAACATGCGAGCCGTCCGATCCAGAATTGTGCAATCCCCCTCGCCCCAACGATACATCCGGCGGGTGTGAATGCGCAAATTGAGACGGTGGCGGGGGTGCATCCGAGATTGGGGGAGATTTCCCACACGCCTGTTGTTTCACGCAAAGGATTTGGGAGACGACTCCCAAAACCCGGACACACCCTTCCGGGGATATCCTTGCTCACGACTATATTGTGATATAATTTGTAGTGAAAGAGGGTCGTCCGTGCCACATCGGAGCGGCGGAAAACTCCATATATTCTTTCTAGCTGCCGAACGCCTTGAGGTGTTCGGTTTTTTGATTCTAAGGAGGTAACCACCATGAAGAAGTTGCTACTTTCTTTGGGTCTAGTCTGCATATTTGTCTTTGCAGGCGTGATGCTGGCCTCGGCAGGCCAGGAAAAATCGGATGTATGTCACATCACCGGCACCTTCGATTTCGGTGACGGCGAAGTACCCATTGGCCACGTCATCAACATTGCAGATCCAGCCCTGCCTGCTCACGTGGCACATGGTGACCCGGAGGCTTTCGAACTCGTTCAATTACCTGATGGCACCATAGTGTGCGTTGGCGTTCCCGTTACGTGCCCCGAAACGCTGGTACTGGGTCCCACCAACCACTGGTTTGAGACGTATCCGCCCTTTGCATGGGTGAGTGAAATCCGCATGGTGCTTGTTTTGCGTAATGAAGATCCATTTGGGAGAGAGCTCACATTCAGCGAAGACACCTTCCAGTTATGGAGTGTGCCCAGTGGTATCGTGCCTCCGGTAGTCATTACCGATGAACCTTCGGGGGTGGTGCCATTCGATTCCCTTTTCACATATGACCTGACGATTGATGTATCCAGCCTGCCGTCGGCAGATGATGTCCTTGCATTCAGGCCGAAAAGCTATACATCTGGGACTATGCCACCGAGTTGGGCACCTGTTGTTGAAGTAGCTTTTACCTGTCAGTGAACATGTGATCGTGGTGTATCAGTTGTCCACCCGACGGTGCAAGTACTTCCGATTGTGCAGATGACTATGTGGTCTATGAGGGCCACTCGATAGGTCAGAGAGTGCGAGAATTGATCATGCCGCGGCGAATTCTCGCACTTCGACTTGCACACCCGCATCAACCGCAGCTTCAGCGGCAGCCAGGAGGTGCTCGGTCGTCGTTTCGTCCACGTAGGCTTCGCCGCAGTTGTCGCAGACCTGCGCCGGTACATGCTTGAAGACAAGGGTTGCAGCGCCACGTTCGAGAGTCACGGTGACGCTGCCCGATTGCATTGAGCCATACCTGCAAATTGCGCAATCCATCGGTTGATCCATCACCCAAAGAACCCCGACTCCGCAATCACCTCACGCGGCGGGATGTAGGAGATGTCCACGACGGACTTGCCCGTCCGCTGCTTGTACGCCCGCACAATCTTGTAGCCGAGCGCATAGCCGCTCATCATCGGCACGTCCACCTGCGGCAGATCATACGCCGCGGCGATCTGCCCGCCGAAGATGTAGGCGCGCAGCGTGTCGAAGCCGGTCAGGTCGAGCGCCTCGCGGTAGATCGCTTTGACGCGCGCCAGTTCCGCCTCCGGGAAATCCGTCACCCATGGCCCGGCCACGGCGTCGCCGTAGAGTTCGGTCGCGAACGACTCGGCCAGCCCTTCGCCGAGCATGTAGTCGGCCAGCGATGCCATCATGTTGACGCCGCCCTGCTGCATCGACGCGCCCATCAACTGGTGATGCAGCTCGTGAGCGGTCGCCGCTTCCACGCGCGCCAGGTTATAGGCGTCCGGCTGCCAGTAGCTTACCATCATCCAGCCGGGGATCGCGCCGAAACCGGCGTAACCGCGTGCCCAGGGCGCTTTACCCATATCCGAAAGTACGAGCGCGAACACGCTCTTGTCGAGCGAGATGCGTTCGTGATAGGCGCTGAAGGCTTGCCAGCCGCGTTCGAGCGCTGCCGCCGCCCTGCCCCAGGCATTCGCCTCGGCCAGCGCATCGACATAACCCGCGACCTGCGCCCGCATCGTGCTACCAAACATCTCCGGCGTCATGCCCCACTGGGCAAAGGTTGCGCGCCCGCCGCCGCCCATCATCCGCGCCAGCCCGTCGAACGGCGCGACGAGTTCCGCGTCGAAGATCGCGCCGCGCGCGTCGTCATCCGGCGCGTCGAGCAGGCGGCGGTAGATCGATTCCACGTCGATAATGTCGAAGTGCATGATATGTGACCTCTTTGATCTTCCTTACCGCTCACACTTTACAGCCTCACGCAGCGTGAGGGTCAAGAGGCAGAGTCTTGCGCGTGCGGACACCAGACCGTCGAACGGCGTGCGCGCGAGGCTCGAAGCCTCTCGCTGGTATTCCCGGGCAAGCCCCATAAAATCGGGCCGATTTTGATGTGTCACCACGTCCACACGGCCTGAACCAGCCACCTTCCAGGTGGCTTCCCAAGCTTGCCAGCCAGACCGTGGAACGGTCTGGCGCACGCCGCCGCGAACTGCCGCCCTACCATTCGTGCTGGCCGCCGTCCCACATCCAGAATTTGCCGCTGTCGGCGCTGGTCATGCCTTCGACCAGCGCGACGATCCCGGCGGCGGATTCCTCCGGCGGCAGCGTGGCATCATCGCCGCCCATGTCCGTCTGCACCCAGCCCGGATCGACCGGCGCGACAATGATGTTGTAACGGCCAAGATCGTTCGCCAGCAGCTTCGAGATCATGTTGAGCGCGGCCTTGCTGCCGCAGTAGGCATACCAGCCGCCGTAATCGGTCGCCGCAATCGAGCCCATCTCCGACGAGAGATTAATCACCTTCGGCTGCTGGCTGCGCCGCAGCAGCGTCAAACACTGCTGCGCCATCATCAGCGGCGCGAAGCTGTTGATGCGGAAGATGCCGATCATCGTCGTGAAGTCGATGTATTCGAGCGTCTGATCTTCTTGCGAGGTATTCATGCCGGCGTTGTTGATCAGGATGTCGACCGTGTCCGTGTGCGTCTTGATCAGCTCGACGGCCTGGCGGATCGAGTCCAGCTCGCCGACTTCGAGCGGCACGAGCACGAGACGGCCACTGTGCTCCGCGTCGAGCGCCTGCAGGTCGGTGGCGCGTTCGGGCGTACGGCAGGCCGCGAACACGCGGTCGCCCCGTTCCAGGTAAGCCTTTGCCAGCGCCAGGCCAATACCGCGATTGCTGCCGGTGATGAGGACGTTGTGCATGAGGATTCCTTTCGGGCTAAGTGCGACCGGGAATCGACCGCAGGAGCACACGCTCGCTCGCACCCCGTGGGGGCGATTGTAGCGCAATTGTCCACGGCTTGGCCCGCGGTCATGACATCCGTCGCAGAAATTTGCCCAGGATGTCACTGCCTCCATGGTGCGACCTCCAGTAGAGTCAAGGTCATCACGACCGCATCGTGGTCTCTAAGGGGGGAATTCACCATGCGCCTGATTTACATCGTCTTGCTTGTGTTGGTCGCAGTCTTCGCGCTGGCCGCCTGCGCGCCTGCCGAGCCGACCGCCTACTCGCTCGCCCCGGCGGATCAACTGCCGGAGTTCGCCGCGCGCGCCGATCAGCGCGTGCAGGTCGCTTATCGCTTCGCCATGGCGCACCCGGAAGCGCTCGAAACCGTGCCCTGCTACTGCGGCTGCCAGGACATCGGCCACACGAGCAATCGCGCCTGCTACATCAAGGACATCAACGTGGCGGGCGAGATCGAGTTCGACGCGCACGCCGTTGCCTGCGGCATCTGCCTGGACATCACCCACGACGTGATGGCGATGATGGAGCAAGGGCTGTCACCGCTGGAGATCCGGCAGACCATCGATCAGAACTACAAGCGCTTCGGCCAGCCAACCGACACACGCATGCCAGAGGCGTGACAGCAGCCTTCAGCCGTTAGCCTTGAGCCGGCCGCCGATAGCGAAATTGGTAAGAGCCAGTCTGTAGACAACGACTGATGACTGGCTTATAATCACTTCAACATCAAACGAATTGGGCAAACTGAACCATGCCTTTGATCGTTCGCAGCGCAGCTTGTTGTTGTCAGACGCCTTCACAAGGACACCCCGTGATGGTGTAAGACGCGGCTGCCTGGTTTCAGATCGGTTATGCGCGAGCCACCCCACACGGGTGGCTCGTTTTGTTTTTGTACGAGAAGGAGAGCACCCCATGCACATCGCAGACAATGTGACCAAGCTGATCGGCAATACCCCGCTCGTGCGGCTGCACCGGCTGGCAGAAGGCAGCCAGGCGCAGGTCGTCGCCAAGCTGGAGTATTTCAACCCGGCGCACAGCGTCAAAGATCGCATCGGCGTCTCGATGATCGAGGCGGCGGAGCGTGCGGGCGTCATCGGCCCGGACACGGTGATCGTCGAACCGACGAGCGGCAACACCGGTATCGCCCTGGCGATGGTCTGTGCGCAGCGCGGCTACAAGCTGATCCTGACCATGCCGGAGACGATGAGCAAGGAGCGGCGCAAGCTGCTGCGGGCGTATGGCGCGCAGTTGATCCTGACGCCCGGATCCGAAGGCATGAACGGCGCGATCGCGAAAGCGGTCGAACTCAAGATGCAAGATCCGAACGTCTTCATTCCGCAGCAGTTCGAAAACCCGGCCAACCCGGAGATTCACCGCCAGACGACCGCCGAGGAGATCTGGCGCGATACCGACGGCCAGGTCGATTTCCTGGTCGCAGGCATCGGCACCGGCGGCACGATCACCGGCGTCGGCGAGGTGCTCAAAGCACGCAAGCCGTCGTTCAAGGCGATTGCCGTCGAGCCGGAAGCCTCGCCGGTCTTGAGCAGCGGGCAGAAGGGGCCGCACCCAATCCAGGGCATCGGCGCGGGCTTCGTGCCGGGCGTGCTCAACACCGCCATCTACGACGAGGTCGTGCGTGTGCCCAACGAGGCCGCTTTCACCACCGCCCGGCGCGCTGCTGCCGAGGAAGGGCTGCTGGTCGGCATCTCGTCCGGCGCGGCGATCTGGGCGGCGCTCCAGGTGGCGGCGCGTGCTGAGAACGCTGGCAAGCTGATCGTCGTCATCATCCCGTCCTTCGGCGAGCGCTATCTCTCGACCGCGCTTTACGCCGACCTGGACGATTGACGGCAACGTCTTGGTGTGGGGCGCGGGGATCGACTCATGCTGCGCTCGCCAACCAGTCAACTGGTTGGCTAAGGAAAATCAAGCATGCTAAAGATGCTCAAGAACCACCTCACGCACCTTAGCGCCTTCAGTGCGCTTGATTTCACCTGGCCGACGGGTTGACCCGTCGGCGGCAAACAAGCATCAGACTCCCGCACTTTGAGGGAGGTGTCCACCGGTGCGCACGAAGCACGAGCAGTGAGAAAGGATAATCGAACGCGATGGCAGGCATAATCGAACGCATGAGAGAGGACATCCGCTCGGTGTTGGAGCGCGACCCGGCGGCCTACAGCCCACTGCAAATCGCGCTCACCTACCCCGGCATCCAGGCGGTGTGGATGCACCGGATCGCAAATTCGCTCTGGCGCGCGGACATGCGCCTGCTGGCGATGATGGTCGCGCGGCTGTCGCGCTGGCTGACCGGCATCGAGATCCACCCGGCAGCGCAGATCGGGCGGCGGCTGTTCATCGACCACGGCATGGGCGTCGTCATCGGCGAAACCGCCGAGATCGGCAGTGACGTGACCATCTATCACGGTGTGACGCTGGGCGGCGTCAGCCTGGCGCACGGCAAGCGCCACCCGACGCTCGAAGATGGCGTCGTCGTCGGCGCGGGGGCGAAAGTCCTGGGCGCAATTACGATTGGAAGCTGCACACGTATCGGCGCGAATGCCGTCGTGGTCAAGGATGTGGAGGCAAATATGGTGGTCGTTGGTATTCCCGGCAAACCGGTCGCCCGCGAAGGCAAGCCGATTGACGTGCGCCATCCTGATCTGGAACACGGCAAGCTGCCGGACGTGCTCTCCGAGCGGCTCGACCGGGTGCTCGACCGCCTCGACCGCATCGACGGCACGCTGGCCGCGCTGACCGAGGGCGAGCGCGATCTGATGGTGGCTGAGCTGCGCTTCGCCGAACCGGACTACGCGATCTGACACGATCTGCAACGCGGCGGCGGGCATCTGCGTATAGGTTGATAGAACGCACAGCCAGAACCGTGAGGAGTGATCGCGCCAAATGATCAGCCGCCGAGATCGCGTCATCGCCACACTCATCGTCTGGGGCACCATGCTCATGACGCTGGTGTTGTTTCTCCAGCAGTTCCGCTCACCAGGTATCGACCTCTGGGGCAACTGGTACGCCTACGGGTCGATCATGGCGAGCGATCCGCTGGAGGCAGGCCGCATCATGGACGCCCTCAGCAGCTTCTCCTCCAACAACTACCTGACGATTCGAATGTTCATCACCGAGCAGATGAAGGGTTACTTCCCGCTGTTAGCCCTGCTGGCGCTGGTCTTGATCGGCACGGCGGTCTTCAGCACCTTCGTCATCTGGCGCTCGGTCGTCATCCCGAAGGGCGCCCACGAACTCGCGGAAAAGCGCAAGTCCGCAGCCAGTTTCGAACAGGTTGAGCATAACCTCCGCCACCCCGAAGCAGACGAAGCCACCCTCCCCGACGAACCCGAAGCCGCAGCCATACGAAAGGCACGCTCATGAACATCCGCGACCGGCAGCTTGCCACCGCCATCATCTGGTTCGGGCTGTTCCTGGGGTTGGGCCTCGCCGTGCCGCGCCTGATGGATATGCAGGTGGATTTGAGTGAACTGTGGCCAAGGGGCAGCGAAGGCTATAGCGGCCAGCTGATCGACATCACTACCATCGACAGCGCGCTGCAAACTGCGCAGGCCAAGCTGCCGGAAGTCATGGCCCAGGCGCAGGCTGCGGCTGCTCACCAGATCGCCTCCAACCTGCCGCTCGCCATCTTCCTCAGCATCGCGCTGATCCTGGCGGCAGGCGCGGCGACCTGGTTCATCTGGCGCCACGCCGGGCTGGAAGCCAGGCTCGCCGCCGACCTGCTCACGTTCGAGAAGGCCAAGCGGCGCAACCGGATCGAGCGCTTCGTCGACGATCTGGACATGGATGAGCTTGACGACCTGCGCGCCCGCCTGGGCTACGACACGAGCGACGATGGCTGGCGGCGTTCCGGCAGCGATGGGCTGTGAACGGCTAACACCCTGGTTGGTAAGAAGCAGGGAAGCACATGGCTTCCCCACCAATGCTAGAATCCCTCGGCCTCATACGTGATGCCGGGGAAGCTGACCGCGTCCGGCGCGAGCGCGGCCTGAGACTCAGGAATCGTGTATTTCTGTCTGGGCGCGTCGCACAAGGGTGCCAACCGGCGACGCGAGATTTTCCCAAACCACATTCAGCGCTCCTTCATCGTTGATTCTGAACGTGAATCTGCCGCAGTTTGCGGCGCCCACGATTTGATAGTCGACCGCAAATCGATTGCCAGTCTCATCCCAGCCGCCACGCGCTGCCATAGGCCCAAATTCGCTGTCTGTTGTGCGCCAGACTCCGTCAAGTCCGACTGGCAGATTAACACGGTAGCCATCTGCAAAGTCGAGGTCCAGTTGTGCCTCGGCGTCGTTTGGGAAGTTGAGCGTAAAGGCAGTGACCTCCATCGTGCGCCCAAACAGGTATTCAGCAAGATCTGGAGACGGATCCAAATAAATCGAGGTCAGTAGATCGTAGGTTTGCCCACTGATCTCGTTTGCAATCGCAGGCAATGGACTTGCCGCAGTCGGTTCGGGCTGCGCGAGGCTCTGCACGCGCGCTGCAAGCGCTGACTGTGCAGACTCATTTGCAGGCAGCGGCGACTCCGATCGCGCGGCGGCCAGAATGCGGTTGGGGATGAGGTTCTCGAAAATCAATGGGTTTTGAGAACCTGGGATATTGCTGCTGGTGATTACGACCACAGTATCGAAATCCGGGGCGACCGCTATCGCTTGTCCATAGGCGCCAACTGCCGTGTAGAAGCTCGGCTGGAAAATCCACCAGTGATAGCCATAGCCAACAGAGCCGAATGCGTCGTCAAAGGGGCATTTATCGAGGTCGACGCAATGTGAGAGGTCAACCCAATCTGAGGCGACGACTTGTTTATCTGCCCACATACCCTGGTGCAGGTAGAGATAGCCGAGTCGCGCCATGTCAGGTGGCGTTAGCCAGAGGCCAAATCCTCCAAACGCGATATCGCCTTCATAAGGTGTCCACACATAGTCGGTAATTCCCAGGGGCTGGAACAGATTCACCTCAGCAAATTCCGTGAAAGAGATTCCAGCGGTGCTTTCAACAGCCGCTGTCAGCATGTCAGAGTTCAGATTGTTGTACTGCCACACGCTGCCGCGGACACCCGAAATCGGCAGATTGAGCAGATACCCCACTGCGTCAGGCTCTGCAATCATCTCGGCTTCTACACTGACACCCAAACTATCAGATCCGGGAAGGCCGCTGCTCATTGTTAGCAGGTTGCCGACAGTTAGTTGGTCTAGATGTCCGGTTGAATCGGCGGGGGTGTAGCCCGGGAACAGCTCCAGCACTGGTTGGTCAATGCCCTCAATCAATCCCTGATCAATAGCGATACCAACCAGCGTCCCGGTAAAGGATTTAGTCACAGACCAGAGCTGATGTTTCATATCCGCTGTGTACGGATAGTAGTAGGCATCGAGCACAACATAACCGTGCCGAATA
>JAHDWN010000068.1 GCA_023382675.1 Anaerolineae bacterium | reverse complement strand
CTGTGTGGGAGAGTACGTCGCTGCCAACCACGCTCGTCCGCCTCTGCCCTTGACTGCTCCTCCCCTGTCCTTCCTTACACCTTATCCTTATTCATAGATCACCCATCCAAATATACAATCCACGAATTATGTTTTTGTCTGCGTCAGGCATCCGCTATACTCTGTGGTGAGTATCGAGGACTTCGTATGTCACACTCACTACAGCAACCTCACTCTGGCGACCGGCCTCCCCAGTGGGTCGTTGTCCTTTCCACCGATAATCTCATGGAAGCGCACGTCGTGGCCGGACGCCTCAAGAGCGAGGGGATCGACTCCTGGGTGCAGCAAGAACCTGGTGGGAGTGCCTTCGGCATCACGGTTGGCATTCTGGGAGAAGTTCGCGTTCTTGTTCGCGAACACGATTACGAGGCGGCTCGTCGCGTCCTGGATACGCCTACGCCGCCCGAACTTGAGTCCGATACAAGTCACACCACCTACGTCCTGCCCGATGATGAAACATCGGATACCGACGATGACGAGTAATAATACCCTCACCGCTGTTCCAGGGATTCGCGTCGGTCATCAAACCAATCTTGAGGCTATCACAGGCTGCACAGTTGTGCTTTGCCCGCCAGGGACTGTTGGCGGGGTGGATCAGCGCGGCGGCGCACCAGGCACGCGCGAGACAGATCTGCTGCGGCCCATGCATCTTGTCGAGCAGGTGGATGCAGTCGTTCTGTCTGGCGGGAGCGCCTTTGGTCTGGCCGCCGCTGATGGGGTCATGCGGTATCTACTGGAACGCCAGCAGGGCTATCGTTCGCGCGCAGGGTTTCTTGTACCCATCGTACCGTCTGCGATCTTGTTTGACCTGGGGATTGGTGATGGAGATGTGTACCCTGACGCGGCGATGGGCTATGCTGCGTGCGCGGCGGCGGTGGATATGCCGGTCGTTCAGGGATCGGTTGGGGCGGGTACAGGATGTCGTGTCGGCGCAATGCTTGGCAATGCTTCCGCTACCAAAGGCGGCATCGGCTCGGCCAGCATCGAGCTTCAAGACGGGTTGGTGGTTGCTGCGCTCATGGCGGTCAATGCAGTTGGTGATGTCATTGCAGAGGATGGCACTATCCTCGCCGGGCTGCGTGATGGTGAACGGTTTGTCGGCTTGTTGAATATCCTGGCAGCGATGCCGCGTGGCGCCCCGCCCTCTGCCGGTGCTACCGAAAATACGGTTATCGGTGTTGTCGCTACGAACGCGCGTTTGACCAAGGAGGGCGCAAACAAAGTCGCGCAAATGGCGCACGATGGACTAGCGCGCTCCGTGCGCCCATCCCATACCATGTATGATGGCGATACGATATTCTCTCTCGCGACCGGCACACAGGAGGCCGATACGACTGTTGTGGGCGCATTTGCTGCCGAGATGGTCGCGCGAGCCATTCGCAATGGCGTTCGTGCCGCCACAACATTGGGCGGTGTTCGTGCGTCTCACTGATTCATACATTAAGAAACGTCTCTTAATATTTAAATTGATCTTAGCAATGGATTGTTAATCTTGTCGCCGGGCCCTAGCTTAAGGCGGGATACGTATGGCGAAAGTACTGATTGTTGAAGACGAAGATACTCTGGCACGCAACCTGGCAGAAAAGCTGCGCAGCGAGGGTTTTCAGGTGCTGACTGCCGGCGATGGCGAGTCAGGACTGCAAAAGGCGCGTGACGAGCACCCCGAATTGATTGTGTTGGATATTATGCTGCCCAAGCTGGATGGACTCAGCCTGTGCCGCATCATTCGCCGTGACACTTCCACCGCGCACATTCCGATTATCATGCTGACGGCACGCGGCACCGAGGTTGACAAAATCGTCGGCCTGGAAAGCGGCGCGGATGATTACATGGTCAAGCCGTTTGGCCTGGGGGAATTCCTTGCGCGTGTGCGCGCGGTCATGCGCCGGTCGCCGGGGCATCCTCCGCTTCAGGATGAATTGATCTCGAACGATTTGCGCCTCAGTTTGACCGGGCGGCGCCTGTTCAAAGGCGGGGATGAACGCAAGCTCAGCAACAAGGAATTTGATCTGCTAGCCGAGCTGATGCGCAACCGGGGCGTCGTGTTATCGCGAGATTTGATTTTGACCAAAGTCTGGGGGTACGATTACTACGTTGACAAACGTACCGTCGATGTCCATATCCGCTGGCTGCGCGAGAAAATCGAGGATGACCCATCCGACCCCAAGCGCATCGTCACCGTGCGCGGAATGGGCTATCGGTTTGAAGGATGACGTCTGCCATGCGTGAGGAAAGCCGGACACACCGGACTTCCGCAGAAATCGAGACGTTGACACGTCTTATTGCAGATCAGGAACGCGCGCTGACGACACTGCGCACTCTAATTGCCGAACGCGAGCGCTCATACGCCGATATGCAGGCGCTTCTGGAGCGCCTTGCCCACGAGCCAGATCCTTCGCATCCACATCTGTCGAACGCAGGTGTCCTTACGCCGCAATCACTCCTTGCTGAAACAGCCTACGATGGTTTGCTCCTGACCGATCAAAATCAGATCATCGTTCATGTCAACGAGAGTACACGCCAACTCTTCGGGCGCGATTTTCAGCCAGATGAGACCCTGGCCCAATATACAGGTTTGCCGGATCTCGAATCAATGGTCGCGGATGCGATCGCCTATAAAGAGGACAGCTTCGAAGAGCAAATCACCATCGATGGACGTGCTTTTAGAACCCGGATTCGCGTCCTGCGTCCAGACGAGACAATCTGGGTGGCGCTGGCCTTCCAGGATGTGAACGAGCTGGTGCGGCTGCGGCGCGCCCGGCGGGATATGGTCGCCAACATATCCCATGAACTGCGCAACCCGATCGCCAACATTCGTCTGATTATCGACAGCTTGTTTCACGAGCAGGAGAAACCGAAGCGCAAGGCCAGTACGTCGGCGCTCAAGGCGATTGCGCGCGAAACCGACTCGTTGCTCTGGCTGGTGCAGGAACTTTACGACCTGTCGATGATCGAATCGGGCGAGGCAATCCTGCGTATGATCGAGACCCCGCTGGCAGCATTGGTCGGCGAGGCGATAGAGCGGATGGAAGACCAGAGTGACTATAAGAATCTGACTCTGGAATCCACTGTGCCTGATGACTTACTGGTGCTCGCCGACCGGGATCAAGTGCGCCGTGTGCTCATGAACTTGATTCACAATGCCATCAAATTCTCGCCGGAAAATGGACGAATCACGATTGGCGCTGAAAGCAATTCGACCGATGCCACCATCAGTATCATTGATGAAGGGCCAGGCGTCCCGGAAGAGCATGTCCTGCGCATTTTCGAGCGTTTTTATCAGGTCGATCAAGCACGTTCACGTGGCGAGGGTACCGGTTTGGGTCTGGCGATCTGCAAGCATATCGTCGAGGCTCATGACGGGCGGATCTGGGCAGAAAGCAATCAGCAGGGCGGGGGGCGGTTCTTCTTTACGCTGCCGCTGGCTCAGGTCTAAAATATCTCATTTGTGATATTTTTCACAGATTGGTTGATTTTGTCCCCGAACGTGCTATACTCACAATAACAATCTAAGCAATCCTTCGGGGCAGGGTGTAATTCCCGACCGGCGGTAGGGCGCATTCAAGTTCCGCGCCAAGCCCGCGACCCGTGTCATTGATCAGCACTTGTTGCTGGGAGATGCGTCGCTCCTCTGATACCTGGAGCGCCGGTGGATCTGGTTCAACGCCAGAGCCGACGGTAAAAGTCCGGATGGGAGAAGGATGCGCAGGCGAAACATGCATAAAGCGGTTCGCCTGTTTCTGCTTACCATTCTCAATATGCCTGGGAAACAGCCCGGCGTCGTTGAGTTTGTTTGAGTTACCTATGCCCCGTCGGATGTGCTGATCGTGACGGGGTATTTTTATGCAAACGTCCTCGGTCTATGAGTATCTACGCCGACAGATGAAGGGCAGCCGGCGCGAATCACGCCCGGCCGGGCGCGCATTCGTTCCACTGCTGTTGCCTGTGCTTGTTCTTCTGGTCTGGCAGGTCATCGTCAGCCTCGGTGTCTATCCGGAGTTCATCATTCCATCGCCCGCCGCTGTGTTGGCGAAATTCGTCGATGTGCTGCGCGACGGGCGGCTGCTGGCGAACACGTGGGTCACTCTGTCACAGACGCTTGCCGGTTTGATCATAGGCGTCGCGTTGAGCGTGTTGCTCGGATATGCCATTGCCAAGAATCGGCTGCTCGACGATTTGTTTTCGCCCCTGATCATTGCGCTGCAATCAACCCCAGTCGTTGCTTATGCGCCGCTACTGGTGATCTGGTTTGGCAGCGGGCCAACGAGCAAGGTCGTGACCAGTGCGTTAATCGTCTTCTTCCCAATGCTGATGAACACGGTCGTCGGGCTGCGCAGTGTGCCGAAATCCTTGCGCGATCTGATGCTTTCGCTACGTGCGACGCCCTGGCAAATGTTCATCCATCTGGAAGTGCCTGCCGCATTGCCGGTGCTGCTTGGCGGTTTAAAGGTGAGCGCTACGCTGGCGGTCATTGGCTCGGTCGTTGGGGAGTTTGTCAGCGCACGTGCCGGTCTTGGCTGGCTGATCAACGATGCACGTTACAACTACGATACGCCGCTGGTGCTGGTTGCCGTGCTGATGCTGGCTGTGATTGCGCGTGTGCTCTACGCTGCAGTCGGTTTGGTCGAAAGACGGATGTTAGCCTGGCGGCGTTGAGCCGACCGCGCCTGTCTGTTTCTGTTCTGGCGGATTTTTCTACGTAGGAGATCGAGGTTGATCGTGAGAAATCATCGACGTTTGGGATTGCTGACTGCATTCCTCCTGACTTTCTTGCTGAGCGGGATTGTCTCGGCACAAGAGACGCCATCTGAGCAGACTTTGTTCATGACCTACGTGCCCAATATCCAGTTTTCGCCAGTCTACGTCGGCCTGGAGAAGGGCTACTTTGCTGAGGCAGGCATCGACCTTGTACTTGAACATGGCGACGAGCCGTTGGGTGTCGATCTGATCGCTGCCGGTGAGCACCAGTTTGGCCTGATCAGCGGTGAGCAGCTTCTGACAGCACGTGGCCGTGGTCGCCCGGTCGTGTTTGTCTACGAGTGGTTCCAGCGCTATCCGGTGGGCGTGGTCACGCCATTGGAAAGCGGTATCGAGTCGATCCCGGATCTGGCCGGTCGCCGGGTGGGACTGCCGGGTCGCTTTGGTGCCAGCTACAGCGGCCTGACAGCGCTGTTATCGGCGAACGGCATGACGGAGCAGGACATCGACCTGCAGGAAATTGGGTACAACGCGCCGGAAGTCATTTGCGTCGGCGGGGTGGATGCTGCGGTGGTCTACATCAATAATGAGCCGCTGCAAATCGAGAATCGGGCACAGCAGGGCGACTGCGGGGATGTCACCGGTGTACGTGTATTTCCGGTGTCCGATGCGGTCGATATGGTGTCGAACGGCATCATCACCAACGAAGTGATCATCGCCGAACAGCCGGAGCTGGTCGCGGCGTTCATCGGCGCGTTCGATCACGCGCTGCACGACGTGATCGACAATCCTGCCGAAGCCTATCTGCTGAGTCTGACGCACGTCGAAAGCTTGCCCATCAGCGACGCGCTGCATGAAGCGCTGACCACAATGACAGCCGATCAAGCGGCATGGCTGGCTGACAATCCTTTGACTGATCCGGCAAGCCGGGCAGCGCGCCGCGCTGAGTTATTGTCTCAACTCAAGGCAGATTTCGACGTGAACGAACTGATTCAGTTCGAGGTACTGCTCGCGACCATCGATCTATGGGATGCCGACCGGCTAGGGCTGACAGAAGCGACATCGTGGACGCTTACGCAGGATATTCTTCTGCAAATGGGCTTCATGGAAGCGCCGCTGGATAGCCTAGAATCTGCCTTTACGAATGATTTTCTGCCACCAATGAATGAGGGCTGATGTGACCTCTGTAAGTCTTGCAGCGCAGCAGCTCACTATCACCTACACGCTGCCGGGTGGGCGCAGCCTCCCGGCGCTGGGGCCGATCACGTTCGCGATCCCGGCAGGGCAGTTTGTCTGTCTGGTCGGGCCGAGCGGCTGTGGCAAGAGTACCCTCGTCCGCGTGCTCGCCGGTCTTCAACCGCCGACCGGCGGTGCAGCCCTCGTCGCTGATCAGACAGTGACAGAGCCGCCGCCCGAGGTAGGCGTCATGTTTCAGGATGCGAACCTCATGCCGTGGCGGACGGTGGAGGATAATATTGCGCTGCCGCTGGAATTGGCCGGGGTTTCACGCGAAGAACGACGGTACGCCGTACACGCACTTCTGCCGAAGCTCGGTCTGGCTGATTTCGCCCATGCTTATCCCGGCGATCTCTCCGGCGGAATGGCGCAGCGGGTCGCGCTCGGTCGTGTGCTGGTGCAGCGACCGGGTGCTCTGCTGCTCGATGAGCCGTTCGGGGCGCTCGATGCGCTCACACGGGAGCAAATCGGCCTGGATCTGCTGGAATTCTGGCGGCAAGAGCAGCAGACGATCCTCATGGTGACGCACGACATCCACGAGGCCGTACTGCTGAGTGACCGTATTCTGGTCATGAGCCGCCGCCCTGGTCGCCTGGCGGCTGATGTCGCTGTGACGCTGGATCGCCCGCGCGCGATTGCCGATACCTATCACGAGACATTCGGCCAGATCGCCGCTTCTGTACGGGATGCCATCGAGCGCGCCTGATTGCGTCGCTCACGTAAATGTGGACAATCTTTGCCGTGCCTTTTTGACGACAAGGATTGTGAATCGTGCCCTCATTCGATGCCAATGCGGTTCGTACACGCTTTCCCTCGCTGAGTATCCCCGTTGCCAGCGGGGAATTACCTGTGTTCTTCGATAATCCCGCCGGGACGCAGGTTCCGTCCAGCGTGATTGATGCTGTGCGTGACTACTACACACATATGAACGCGAATTCAGGTGGTGCGTTTGCCACCAGCCGCGCCAGCGATGCGATGGTGGCACAGACACGCGCCCTGGCTGCGACGTTTCTGAACGCCGCTCGTCCGGAGGAAATCGCGTTTGGGCCGAACATGACAACGCTCAATTTTGCCCTGAGCCGTGCGCTAGGCAGCACATTGGCTGCGGGTGACGAAATCGTGGTCACACGCATGGATCACGACGCAAATGTTGCGCCATGGCTGCGGCTGGCCGATGATCATGGCCTCACGGTGCGCTGGGTGGACATTCGCACCGAAGACTGCACGCTCGATCTGGACAGTCTGGAAGCGGCGCTGACCGAGCGCACGCGGATCGTCGCGACCGTCCACGCCTCGAATGCGGCGGGCACAATCAACCCGGTCGCACGTATTGCGGAAATGGTTCATGCTGCTGGGGCGCTGCACGTAGTCGATGCGGTGCAGAGCGCGCCCCATCTGCTGCTCGATGTACAGGCCATTGGCTGTGATTTCCTGCTTTGTTCATCATACAAGTTCTTCGGGCCGCACGCTGGTCTTCTCTGGTCGCGTTACGAACTCTCCGAGTCGCTGCCAGCTTACAAAGTCCGCCCGGCCAAAGACAAATCGCCTTATCGTTGGGAGACCGGTACGCCGGCATTTGAGCTGATCGCCGGTGTCGGCGCAGCGCTGCGCTACCTTGCCAGCCTGAGCGGTGAGTCCGAGCCGACGCGCACAGCCTTCGAGAAAGCGTTCACTGCCATGCGTGCCTACGAGAACGAACTGGTTACGCATTTGATCGACATGCTCAAGACAATTCCGCATGTGTACATCGCCGGGATCACCGATGCAGCGCGTTTCAGCGACCGGGTGCCGACGGTCATCTTCGCTCACGAGCGTCTCGCGCCGCTGGCAATTGCCGAACATCTGGCGAAGCATCACATCTACGTCTGGGACGGCAATTACTACGCGCTGGAAATCATGGAGCGATTGGGGCGCGGCGATGACGGCATGGTGCGTGTGGGTTTGGCGCACTACAACACGCACGATGAGATCGACCGGCTGGAGGCTGCGCTGCGGAAGCTGTAAGCGCCTATTCTTTGGAGACGGCTGCTGCCAACTGTGCGCTGATGAGTTCCAGCATCAGGACGTGGCTCTGATTAATCGAGTCAGGCTCCAGACGGCAGGCAACCAGCACGCCATAGGTCGTGGCCGTGCTCACGGGCACGGCTGCAACTGCGCCCATGCGCCCCTGGGTCACGAGACGGTAGTTCAGGGAGTCCTGCGGGCCTGCCGTGCGGCTCTGCGCCGACTTGGCGACCCAGCCGACGATGTCATCCACACCGGCTTCTTCCGGCGCTGCGGCTTGCAAGGGCGGCGCGCCAGCTTGCGCGCGCAGGCGAACTGACAAGCCTTGAGACGCATCGACTTTGTAGAACGCGACGTAATCGTATCCCAATTCGCTGCACGCATTAACCGCAGCTTGCTGTTTGCCCAGGTCTCCAGAGCCGGTCACGTGCCGCAACTGCTTGGCGAATTCGCGAATGGCAGGCATCGCGTCTGCGCGCAAAGTTTCAAGCTGCCGGTCAGACATCAAGCGCATGATGCGGCGCACGAGATCATCATTAGTGAAGGGGGCGGTGCTGACATCGTCGGCACGCCCAGGCAGCGCGAAGTCTGCGTCTTCGTCAATGAGCACAATCACAAGACGCGGGTACGTGTGACGCACGTCTTCGACCAGCTCGAACGAATCTTCCAGCCGGTTGTCGAGTACCAGCACATCGACTCGTTGACTATCGTTACCGAGTGTTTCCATGACCTCTTGGGCAGTGGTCACTATCTGAGGGCGCAAATCCTTATGCTGGTTGAGGTTTTGATAGTAACGCTTTGCATCTTCCCGATGGATGGCAAGGAGTACGTCAATCTGGCTCATGAAAGTCTAGTCTCTGCTACGATTCCGTTTGTTTGTGATTTCATCATAAACCGGCAATGCGTTCTGCACTGATCAATGTCAGCGTAAGGATCTGCTTGAGACCATCGACGACAGATGATGTATCGATGTACTCGTCAAGGCGATGCGCATTGCCGCCCGTGGTGACGCCAATTGTGATGGCTGGGTATCCGGCTGCCAATGGGATATTGGCATCAGTGCTGCCGGCTTCCAGCGCTCCCTGGACGCCGAGCAACCGCAATACATCCAGGGAATCTTGCACCAGTGTGTGCGACGCCGCCAATGCTCCGGCAGGGCGGTCGCCGACGACTTCGACCTCAAAACGAAGCGCGTCATGCTGAACAGCAGCGATGTGTTCACGCACCTGGTGTTCAAGTTCTGAAAGCGCGGTGCGAGACTCCGAACGCAGATCAAGCCACATGCGCGCTTCCGCTGCGACGGAGTTAATTGAACTACCGCCACCTATCATCCCAATGTTGTAGGTCGTGCGCGGGTTAGTCGGCGGCTGCAAAGCACAGATACGCGCACCCAGATCGATCAGGCCGTGAATTGCGCTCGCTCGGCCAAAGTGCAGCCAGCTATGACCGCCATCAGCATTGGCACTGATCCGCAGGCGGCGCACGGCGATGCCGCTGTTGTAGACACTGCCATAGGCCAGGCCTTCCAGGTTGATCACGCGGCCTACGCAGTTGCGCAGACGTTCAAAGGCAATTTTCATGCCGCCCAGATCGCCAAGACCTTCTTCACGGGTGGTCGCCACCAACCAGAGATTACAGGCTGGCAGTGTGCGCGTATCACGCAGGTAGTGGACGATGGCCAGCAGGCTGGCGACGCCCATACTGTTATCGCCCAGGCCGGGACCGTAGATCGTCTCATGTTCGCGCTTGATGGTCAGATCGGTGTTAATCGGGAAGACGGTATCCAGATGCGCGCTGATCATCAGATTCATCGCATCCTGGTTTGCCCCTGGCAGGAGACCGTAGACGTTATTGGTGTCGTCGATCTCCACACCGCTGAGGCCGAACGCTTTCATCTGTTCGGCGACATAGGCAGCCCGTTCTGCTTCCTGGAATGTCGGCGCAGGAATGCGCTGGATCATGATACTTTGCTCGATTGTCCAATTGGCAACAGTGGCCAGGACACGAGAATCGATTTCTTCGAAAATGCGGGAAACTGAATCGCTCATTGTGCAACTTTAGACGCTGTTTATCATGTGAGGATTATGCAGGTCATACGAAATTGTGAAAACACTTCGAAGTCCTTTGATTATATCTTAAACGTTGCTATAATCCGCCATCCCTTCACGAATCATCCTCGCTACGATTCTGATTGGCTCCACCTGGGAGGAGAACGCCGTATGTCTGCTCGTGTCCTCGTCGTAGAGCGCGCACAATCCCAGCGACCGTCATCTACCCAGGCGCTTAAGAAGCGCTATGATGTGATGACGGCTTCGAGCGGCAAACACGCACTGGCGCTCACGCGAGAACACCTGCCGAACGTAATCGTCCTGGATGCAATCTCCATGCGGACACCCGGAGATCGCATCTGCCAGCTTCTGCGCGAGCACCTGCCGAATATACCGTTGATCCATCTGTATCCTGGCAGCAAGGCCGACTCACAAAGCTGCGCAGATGTCATTTTGATTCAGCCGTTTACAGCGCGCAAGCTTTCCAATGCGATTGAACGGTTGCTTTCGGACAAGGCATCTGTCAAAGCCGAAGACACCGTGAGCCGTGGCCCATTCACGCTCTATCTTTCACGGCGTGTCCTTGTCTTTCGCGACCAGGAAACGATACTGACACCCAAGCTCTCACAACTGGTCGAGATTTTCCTGCGTAACCCCGGCCAGACGCTCGACCGAAAACTCTTGATGGCACAGGTCTGGGATACCGACTATCTCGGCGATACGCGCACGCTTGATGTTCACATCCGCTGGTTCCGCCGCGCGGTCGAAGACGATCCGAGCAAGCCTCTGTTTCTGAAGACGGTCCGCGGGATCGGCTACCGGCTCGAACTGCCCAATGCCGATGATTCTTCTATGCCGGAACTTGAACCAGAACTCACGCCACCCTAGAAAAGCTGCATCAAAGAAAAACCGACCACCTGGGTCGGTTCTCAGCCACTAGCTCAAGCTGCCGCCTATGCCTGATTCGTCAGCTTGTTCAGACGCGCCATCAGGCGGCTCTTGCGTCTGGCGGCGTTACGCTTGTGAATGACGCCTTTGCTGGCCGCGCGGTCGAGTTCGCGCATGGCCTCGCGCGTGGCTTCGACGGCATCCTGCGGTTTTTCGGTGTCGATTGCCAGACGCGCCCTCTTGACAAATGTACGCGCCCGACTGCGGAACATCCGGTTGTGGGCGCGGCGCTTCTCGTTCTGGCGCATACGTTTGAGTGCGGATTTGTGGTTCGCCATAATCCTCCGCGGCGCAAACGCTCAATCCAACACAGCGGTCGCCGCTTCTTCCTTTCTATGGATTCGATTTTCACTTGAATAGAGTGGCATTCTAGCACAGCGAACGTTGCTGTGTCTAGAATGGTTTACGGTCGATCTTCAGTCATGCCGCAAAAAGACTCTGTGCCAGGAAGATCACCGCCACCACGTTCAGCCCGATGAGCAGTACGAGCAGGATGATGAGTGGGATCGGCAGCCGCTCTATCGTTCCGGGCAGCCGTGTCGCCTTGATCGCATGCGGAATATCTGGAAACAGCGGCTCATATTCCGGTTCATCCAGCACGTCGTCAAACTCGACGGCTGGCTCGCTCGGCCTGGGCGCTTCACGGACAGGTTCTTCTCGCTTCTGTCGTTTTGGTTTCTTTTCGACCCGCGCTGGTTCCGGTTCGGACACATCCGGAAGATCGTCGATTTCTGTATAGAAAGGCGAAACGGAGGCAGATGGGCTGTCTGAAGGCAGATCGACGTTGCTGACCCAGCTTTCGTAATCATCTTTGGATAGTTCCATGCCGCGGCGCGCGGGCTGCTCGCTGGCCGATCCCGATCCCTGTGTTTCCCAACCGATGCTTGATGGTGTGGAAGCGTAATCAGTAGGTGGCGTCTTGGTTTCGATCGGCGCAGGTGGTGAGGCCGCCGGTGCGGAGGCGGCTCCTGCCGGCGTGGATTGATCCAGATAGTGAAGACCCTGCTGGGCGCGCTTGTTGTTCGGGTTGATCGCGAGCACGTTTTCCAGACAGGTTCGCTGATCGTCCGGCGCATCGACCACCGCGCTCAGCCACAACCATGCTTCTTCGCTGCGTTCATCGAGTTCGACGGCTTTCTCGAGGAGTGTCCGCGCTTCGTCTTTATTGCCGGCTTTGAGGGCGCTGATGCCCTCACGTACCACCGCATCCACATTGTCTGCCATGACTGTCTCTGTCCTGGTAGTCGTCCGTATCCGTGAATGGATTCATCATAACACAGGCTTGTCTCAGAGAGTCTGAGGATGCTGCCCGATCATGTTGATAGGGCACAGCAGATTGAGGAAAACGTGCGCTCCGAGCACTCCTCGCATGCGAACTGTGGCGAGCTACATACGTTGTCTGATTTCAGCTTACTGCGCTGCCTGTCATGACAAATTGCATGGCATTTTTCCACACTCGTCACATGCCGAGGCCGCGATTCGCGATTACGTTGATAAGGACAGGTAATTCCAGTTCAGGCAAGGATAGTCAACTTATCGCCGTAGAAACACGTGTCACTCTAGGAGCACCACCATGAGTCAGAATCTTCTGTTGGGCGTGTCCCGTTTTCTGCTGCCGATCCCTCGCTTCATCTGGCAGCGGCAAATCGACCGGAACGCGCGAGATATGGAAGCCAGTCTGAGTTTTATGTCGAATGAACACCATATGATTCGCGATTTTGTGGTCACGGAGATCGCTCGAGGGGGCAAACCGTTATCGCCAGCGCTGATTGCCGACGTTCTTTCGCTGCCACTCGCGCAGGTGATTTCGATTCTGGATGATCTCGAGAAGCATATGACGTTCTTGTTCAGAAATGAGCAAGGTGATGTAGTGTGGGCGTATCCGGTGACGGCTGAAAAGACGCCCCATTCAGTCACGCTCAATTCCGGCGAAACATGTTACGCGG
The DNA here is from genome assembly GCA_023382675.1 of Anaerolineae bacterium. Classification (GTDB taxonomy): domain Bacteria; phylum Chloroflexota; class Anaerolineae; order Aggregatilineales; family Phototrophicaceae; genus Flexifilum. The sequence continues at coordinate 6,024 of JAHDWN010000068.1, read as the reverse complement.
CTTGAGCGGTTGACGCGATCGCGGTGCCCTTCGTGCAAGGGCTGCTACGCAAGAGTTATGTATCGGGATTGATCGAAACCGAATGTGCACATTGTCACCAACCGCTGCACATCGAAATCGACAGCGCGTTCAAATACAGTGTCCGTGAAGCGGGCGCAAGGCCGTTATTTGTATCACCCATGAATGCCGTGGAACCGGGAGCAAAAAGCATCATTGATGGTTTCTGAAGGCGTTCTCTCTTCTTCTGGTCAGAAGAACATGCACGAGACTATCGCCGCCAGTCTGCGCGGGTCAGAGGTAGTTACTTCACGTTGGCACAAAGCGCCTATCTCACAGCTCGAATTCAGGGGGCGTTATTCGCAGCATCCCGCCCGCGGTGATAAAAAGTGCGACTGCACAGGATTGCCGACTCTCGCAAGCGAAACACCTGTACCAATCTGATACGGGACGGGAGGCGCGAGGCCCAATCAGGCATACATGCTGAGTATGTACACCAAAAAAGAACCAGTAAGGTCGCATTCACTGGTTCTTTTTGTGCCGATGGCTTACTTGCCATCCTGTGCTGCGGGGAGGGCAGGATTCGAACTCATGTTACCCCCAATCTCGAATGCACCCATGCTGCACACTTGCGGGGATGGATGGGTTGATCAGCCTATCAAGTTCCGTGACGATACCTGGAGCAGGTGTCAGCCACGTATCATTGACATTGGCGTGGCTGATAAAGTGTTGTTGCTATTGCTCACTACGCTCGTGCGCAGTTGTAACCCTGACGCTGCCCACATGATGAGCATTACAAAGGTCGCGTAATAGGCGCTGTAGTTAAAAAGCAGTGTCTCGTTCCAGAGAATTGGAAATGCTGTCATGGCGATGAGGATGCCACCCATCAGCGGACGCTTTTGAAAGAGAGGAATGATCCCGATTGCCAGTATCGTCACGTGGCTATTGCCGGACGAATAAGGCGCGAGCAGCAGCGAAGCTGCCAACAAAAATGCGACTTTGTCTCGCGTTAGCGTGGCGCGTGTTTTCCACATGACCACCAGCGTTGTACATGCGAGGGCGAACCATACCAGGGTAACTGCGACTTCTGGTATCCAACCCGTGCGAGACAGCGCGGCTGACAGGCTCATGTTCATGATGCTCGTGCGCTCCGGGATATTGACCATAGCCTCAAGCCAGGCGCTGCCGCTCCAAAGCATAGACGGTATGATGATACACAGCATAATTGCTGCTGTTTTGAGCCACAGCTCTCGTTCCTGCTGCCAGTACATGAGCGCGTACAAGCAGACGGCGGCGATTACCAATGTTCCGGATTGTGGTTTGCTTGAAAGCAGCAGCAGCCCCAGAGCGAGCGGGAATGGCCGTCTGGAGCGAATGCCGCTGAGTGTGAGCAATGCCCCGCCGATAATGAGCACTTCAAAGTTGCCATCGATCATGTGGCGCAGCGCCGGATAAGAAAGCACCAGCAGAAGAACACTGAGCCAATACCGGCGTTTCTTACGAATGCGCGGGACACTCAAGATCAGTACAGTTGTTGTTACGAAGGCCAATAATCCCCAACTCGTGCGCATCGGCAGCAGGCCCAGCGGAGCAACCAACAGCACCGACCATGGGGGATTCATCAAATAACCTGCACGATACTCAATCGTCCCGCCTTCTAGCATCGGCCAGATCTTTTTCCAGTCAATCGCAATCGCCCCCGATTCGATGGGAATCATCTGGAAGAAGGCGATGAATACCCCTGCGCTCAGGCCAATGGCTATTACGATGATGATCGACGCAAAAATCTTATCGAAGCGCTTGGGTTGTGTGAGTGTGATGAGGTTATCCCCGTTTGTTACGGTCTCTTCCCTCATTGTAGGGGGAAATATCTGCGGCAAACTTAAAGGTTGCTACCCATGGTTATGACTGATAAAAGGTTGTCGTTCTACGAAGGTGCGCCATTATGGGTGGCTATCCGTTTTTGTCGAAAGCCAGATGGAGTTTCCATGGCAAATATCTCTGTAGTCGTAATCCGGGGGGAAGCTGACAACAGCCAGATGATTGCACACGCGAGTGTCGGGCTATAAAAGAAAAAACCGGAGATCTGATGATCACCGGCTCTTTTCAAACAAGCGGTTCGCATACCGCTCTAGGCTGCGGGGAGGACAGGATTCGAACCTGCGATCCATGCTTACACACAGATAACCGCTTAGCAGGCGGCCCCATTCGTCCACTCTGGCACCTCCCCGATTGTTCATGTACGACCTGCGGAGGGAGTGGGATTCGAACCCACGAGGGCGTGAACCCTGGTGGTTTTCAAGACCACTGCCTTAAACCGCTCGGCCATCCCTCCGATTACGTTCTGTGGACGCCCGTAATCTTGGTGGGCATTCTAACATGCTGCTCAAAAGGGGTCAATCCTTGATCGTGTGTCCGGTGTAGCTAAAGTATCCGTTTTGTTGTAGAGTACGGAGCAGCAACGTAGGGTGTTGTGAACGAAAGTGCATGTCGTGGCTGAAATGCCATCGTTCGATCCGCAAGACGAGGTCGAGATCGAAATTCTCGAACATGCTCCGCCAGCGAACGAGCGCAGCGAGGCGCGGCGTCTGGCGTTGCAGGCATTGTACGAGGTCGATCTGGCGCGCCATCAATCGGGTGAGGTTGTGGCCCGCTGTTTGACCGAGCACCAGCCCGCGCGGCAGGTCGCGCGTTATTTTCGCAAACTGGTCGAGGGCGTCATGGAGTACTACGCTGATATTGATGCCGCGTTCGTGCGCTTTGCCCCAGACTTTCCGCTTGAACAAATCGCCATCATCGACCGCAATATACTGCGCATCGCCATCTATGAATTTGCGGTCTCGCAGAGAGTGCCCGTCAGTGTTGCCATTAACGAAGCAGTGGAGCTTGCCAAACTGTTCGGCAGCGACGGCGCGCCGGGATTTGTCAATGGCGTCCTTGGCGCCCTCGCGGATGATATAGAGACGGTGAACCAATTACGGCAGGAAGTTGGCGAAGACGAATCAACATGAACATTCTTGGTATTGGCGGCGCGGAACTGGTCGTTATTTTGATTATTATGCTGGTGGTTGCGGGGCCGCAGCGGATGGTTCGTTGGGCCTATATCATGGGGCGGCAGTTTGCCAAACTGCAGAAGCTCTGGCAAGAAGCGGCGGCAGTTCTCCAGAAGGAATTCGACGAGGCAGGTGTTGATGTCCAGGTGCCGAAACAGATACCAACACGCGGTGAATTCCAAAACCAGGTGCGTTCTGCTGTGAAACCGCTGACACGACCAATAGAAGAAGTCACGAGCGAGATTGGCCGCGATATGGACAATCTCCGCATCTCAAAACAGATCGGGAACATAAATATACCTGCTGCTCCGAACGATGCCGCCAAACCTGCTGACGCACCAGCGCAGAAAAATGGTGATGCACCCGGCTTTGGAACCTGGTCTGGCGGGGAATCGCAGAATAAGGGAGAGCAGTCTTGACGCCTAAACTCCGCCTGCCAAGGGGAAATCGTAAGCAGATTCCACCTCCAGAGCCTACAGAAATCGAAGAGACCGGTGATGGTGATGGCGCGCGGATGGGATTATTCGATCATCTCAACGAGCTGCGTGTACGTGCTTTCAGAGCTGTGATCGCCCTTGTTATCGGCACGATTGCCGGTATTCCGTTGGCAACACCTGTGTTGATGGAACTGCAAAGACCGTATGGGCGAGAGTTCACGGCGCTCGGCCCGACGGATTCGGTGGTCAACTATTTCCGCGTCGCGTTGATGATCGGCGCGATCATCTCGATACCAGTGACGACCTATCAGATTCTCATGTTTATTCTTCCCGGTCTTACCCGAAAAGAAAGACGTTATTTGCTGACAGCCTTGCCCGCGATCACCGGGCTGTTTCTCATCGGTGCGGCGTTTGCCTGGTTCTTGCTCGTCCCGCCGGCGTTGGGATTTCTGGAGGGCTTCCAACCCACCATCTTCAAACCTGAATGGACGGCGGATCTTTACCTCAGCTTTGTGACGGCGCTGATCTTCTGGATGGGCGTTGCTTTCCAGACGCCGCTTGTGTTTTTTGTATTGGCTGTGCTCGGTATTGTGACTGCCGGCGCGCTACTGCGCCAGTGGCGTATCGCTATTGTCGGTGCGGCCATCGCTGCGGCCGCCATCACGCCGACAATTGATCCCGTCAACATGGGGCTGGTGATGGGGCCGTTACTGGCTCTGTATGGGTTAAGTATCATTCTGGTGGCGATTGGGCGACGTTTTGCGCGCATCGACGATGGAGCAGCGGCTTGAGTCAATCCGGCAGTAAGATCGGCGTGCTCGGCGTGCCGATGGATTTGGGCCAGCAGCGGCGCGGAGTCGATATGGGGCCGAGCGCAGTCCGGTATGCCGGTCTGACGCGAACGCTTCAGACGCTCGGCCATGATGTTCACGATCTTGGCAATTTACATGTACCGGTGGCTGAGACGGTCGCTCATGATCCGGCGGATGGAAATGCGCATAATGCCAGGGCCATTGGCAGCGTTTGCCGTGATCTGCATCAGACCATACGCGATGGATTATCTCAGCATGGACGCATGATTACCCTTGGCGGCGATCACAGCGTGGCGCTCGGCAGCATCAGCGCCGCGTTGGATTTCAGCGCAGGGCAAGGCAACCTGGGTGTGCTCTGGGTCGATGCGCATGGCGATTTCAACACGCCGGAGACAACGCCATCCGGCAACGTGCATGGGATGGTCGTGACTGCATTGATGGGCCGCTGTCCGCCTTCACTCACCATTGGTGATACGCGTTTACGTGCAGATCAAATCGTCTATCTTGGTGTCCGCGATCTGGACGAGTTGGAACGCGCGGCGCTGCGTGAGAGCGGCATTTGCATCTTGACGATGAGCGACCTGGATAAGCACGGCATCAGTGGCTGCATTCACATGGCGCTGGAGCACCTTCACGACGCTACCCAACTGCACGTTAGTTTCGATCTCGATTCGCTCGATCCAAGCATCGCGCCTGGGGTGGGCACGGCAGTGCCCGGCGGTCTCAGCTACCGCGAGGCCCATTTTTTGATGGAATCGTTGGCTGAGGATGGCCGCGTGCGCTCGCTGGATATTGTCGAAGTCAATCCGATTCTGGATGTCGTGAATACCACGGGGAAAATCGCAGTTGAATTGACGGCCAGCCTCTTTGGTAAGCGCATTCTCTAGACCTGAGGCATTTGAATGGTAGCGCAGATCAGTGCATGGATGGCACGGGCGATATTGGCACTGATGGGGTGGACGCTCTACGGCGAGAAACCACCGGTGAAGAAGGCGGTCATCATCGGTGCGCCGCACACATCCAATTTTGATGGCCTTCTCATGCTGCTGGTGGCCTTTGGGCTCAAGGTTCGTTTGAAGTGGCTGGTCAAAGATAATCTGTACAAATTCCCCCTGAGTATCGTGCTTAAATGGGTCGGCGCAATTCCAATCGATCGCAGCGCCAGCCGGAATGCCGTCAGTCAGGCGGTCGATGTCTTTGATCGATTGGACGAGATTTTTCTGACGCTCGCACCTGAAGGCACACGCAAGCGCTCTGAAGGCTGGCGTACAGGTTTCTATTACATCGCGCTCAAAGCCAACGTGCCTATCTATTTCGGTTTTGCCGACTACAAACGCAAACTTACAGGTATCGATGGTCATATCGAGCCTTCGGGAGACATCGAGGCAGATATGGTGCCCATCAAAGCCTTTTACGAAACGATCACTGCGAAGTTTCCCGAACAAGTCGGTGAGATCAAGTTGGCATTGCGCAAGAACAATTCGTAGCCTGCAAGTCGACGTTGTCCAGAAGTTCTTTTCGTCACAATCTGCGCCTGAGAGATCACCTTGCACGCTTTTGCCAGCTTTGTAAGGCAAAATTTACGTTTGGTTTCGTATAGGGTGGTTGCATTCTCGTCGTGGGTGTGGTGCCTTAACGTTCAGGCCGACAAACATTAAATAAACCCCGCGCCTATTCTAAAGAAACACTCATGTTTGCTTTTTTCGTTTTAGCACAATGTTAGGG
>JAHDWN010000067.1 GCA_023382675.1 Anaerolineae bacterium | reverse complement strand
AAGCGCAGCGAGCGATAGCGCGTGGGCTGTATGCCCGCGTGCGCAACCTCCCGCTCATCTGACTTTCGTTGGCGCAGTTACTGGTCCAAGGAGTACTTCCGGACTGTAACGGCCAACTGGAGGTGAGACGCATACAGTGCGTATGCAAATCTGTCACGATACCTGAAAGAGAGATTGACGAAAGCTCAAACGAGCCAGACTGGCTGGGAATTGGTCACGTTCGTGATAGAGCCGAATCAATTCTCGTTTTAACTTATATCTGCAATTCTGGTGCTGAAACTACTGCAAGGATCCTAAGACACAGAGCGAAGCATCATCTGTAATCCGAGACGACAGTCGATTCGTGGTATGAGTAGCATATAGTTGATGCGGTACCCAAGCCCGTTGGCCCCACACGTGAATAACGGAATTGCTCCATCCAATAAGTCCGCTGCATCAGAGCGGGCTTTTTGACTCTAGCAGATTGGCGCGAATCGGACGTGGGTTCGGCCATTGACCGGTTGCTTGGCACGACACACACGTTTTGAAGGGAAGCGGAACCCTCAATTACCACTTATGGCTATTCGGGATGACCCCAAGCCATTTGAAACGCATTTAACGGCAATCCGGACGTGTCCGCCGAAGCGATTGCTCAATCATCCGGCAGCATTTCCGCCGTGACGACGTTACGCGGACAATCTGGCTGTTCGACAGGGGTTTGCAACACGGGCGCTGCGAGTGACGTGTGCCTCATAAGAAAGCCCTTGTTATCCTTAGAATATTTGAGCCGGGGAATCGCATCCGGATTCTGATCTGAAGATTTCGATTCTCGCGCAGGACAAAAAAGAGCAACAGCGTGATATGCGGTCATGGGTCACCTGCACCAAGAGTCTAACGAATTGTTAATCCCAGAATCAGGCAATCACGTGAGGGGATCTTTGAAGCTTGTTAGGGTCTCGTTTGCCGATAATGTCATAATCGGAACTCCAGGGATGGAACAGATTCAACTGGTGAACCCTGTAGAAAAACACTACCAGGAGAAACTCATTCATGTTGATCGAACAACGTATTAGTCAGCTTTCGCCTACCAAACAGGCGCTGCTTCGCGAAAAGCTAAAGTCCTTTGCCAGTACCAGCCCACGAACTGAGGCGGAACTGGTCGCATTCGTGGTCGCACAGAATGATGTCGATGTGGACGGCCTGCGCAAGAGGCTGGACAAGAGCCTGCCGAATTACATGGTTCCCGCACGGGTGCTGCGCCTGACGAGCCTGCCGCTTACGCCGAATGGAAAAATCGATCGCAGGGCGCTAGCGCATTTCGCCCGCCAATCACTTACCGAGTCCACTGACGTGACGACCATACCTGCGCTGGACGAAATCGAGAGTCAGCTCAAGGCAATCTGGAGCGAACTGCTTGAGCACGATCGCTTCACCATCTACGACAGTTTCTTCGAAGTCGGTGGTCATTCTCTCCTGGCAATTCGGCTGTTGGCCCGTGTGAACGACGCCTTTAATTGTTCGCTGCCTATCTCACTGATCGTGGAGGCGCCTACAATCGACCGACTAGCGGGATATCTCCGCGCAGCAAGCAAGCGAGATGCGCCGCCGTCTATCGTAGGCATACAACCTGAAGGCAGTTTGCCTCCACTCTACTTTTTCCCGCTGCATATGCATGGCCCTCTCCATTATCGTCACCTGGTCAATCAATTGGGCAACACGCGCCCTTTATTCGGTTTCGATGGTTTTGACATACGCGGTACTGAAGATGATGGTGTCTCCGTGGAAACGCTGGCAAAGGGTTACTTAGAACAACTCCTTAAACAGCAACCACAGGGGCCGTACTATCTGTGCGGTATCTCCATCGCCGGGTTGCTTGCCTATGAAGTGGGGCGATTGTTACACGCGCGCGGCGAACGTGAGGTCGAGATCATCTTGTTCGACACGTATGGCCCTGGCTATCCTCAGAGAGTCAGCTTGAGCGACAGAGTTCGCCAATATCTGATGCTCCGTCATGATTCCGCCGTGACCCGATCCCAAAGTGTTGCCCTCACAGATGCGGTCGATCTTTTGTTCGTGGGGGTTCAACGATTGTCGTCGGCGTGGAAACTGTGGCAAGCACGAACGCAAAGAAGGCAAATGGATCTGCACGCCAGTGAGTCGGTCGCCGTACTCGAACCCGATTACGCTGCACTGAGTATGGACTTCATTAACCTGCGCTTAGGGCAGATGACGCGGACGTATCTGAGCCAGCCTCGCCCATACGCAGGCAGCATTCACCTCATTCGCGCGCGCATGAAACCATTGGATCATCGGTACGACGAAACTCTGGGATGGCGCAACTTTGTCAGCGGACGCATCCACGTTCATCATGCGCGAGGTGATCACCTTGGGATTCTGCGCCGCCATTATGTTAGGACAGTCTCACACACGATTCATGCGATTTTAGGTGAATGTGATGTAGCGTATGGTAACTCTCTAGCGAAAAACAGATAGATCTAAGGACTTGGATGATGCTAGACGTTTTGTCACGTCTTCCTATTTTTGTGCTGCATGTGACTCCTGGCAGCGGCGCCATCGAGGGCTTCCTGCATCCGATTCTCGGATTCGATCACTTGCTCGCAATGGTGACTGTCGGCTTGCTCAGCGCGCAGTTAGGCGGGCGTGCCATCTGGACCGTCCCACTCACGTTTGTCGTCACGATGGCCGTTGGCGCAGGAATCGGTATGCTGGGGGTCCAGATTCCGCTAGTCGAATATGGCATTGCGGCCTCGGTAATTGTGCTTGGGCTGGCACTGCTGCTCAAAGCTAATCTGCCTGAACTGCTCGCGATGCTCTTTGTCGCTCTGTTCGCCGTGTTTCATGGTTGGGCGCATGGTGCCGAACTACCAGAGATGGACTCTATCATCATCACCATTGCCTATGTCGTTGGCTTTTTGGTTTCGACGGCCGGGTTGCATGTCGTCGGCGCACTCATTGGCTACATCCTGTTGCGCAACCAGCGCGGCGCGCTCCTCCTGCGCAGCGTGGGGCTGCTCATTGCTGTGGCGGGTGTATTCATTATGAGCGGATTATTCACAGGCGCATAGGACAAAGGCGAAAACTCGATGACTCGGCAGATGATTTCACAGCCCGCATCGACTCCAAAAACCCTGGAGGAACGCTTGCAGCCCTGGATCGAGCAGGGAGAATTCCTCCTTGTTATTGTGATCGGGCTAATGGTTTACTCTGCCGGCTGGGTCGATCTCCTCGCATTCCAAAGTCCGGAGAACCCGATTGTCCTCGGCCGGTATTCGATCCCATTTTTTGTCGTCCTGGTCGCCTATACGCTGGGCTTCGGCGTCTGGTTCTGGCTGATTCGCTCGCTGAAGGCGCTGGATGCGCTCAAACGAGGGATCGAATTCATACAACAAAGACCGCTGATCTACGCGGGCATTTGGGTAGCCTTTGTTGGCATCCTCTGGAGCATGTTCAACGTTAGCTACTGGATCCAGCTCCCACTTCTGGAAGTCGCGGTACTGATTCTGATGCTGCTCTTCACGGCCATGGTGCTGCTGGCAAAACCGCACGCGAATGCCAGATTTCAGACCTGGCGCAAGATTGCGCTGGCATTGATTGGCACGTTGCTAGTTTTCGAGCTTGGTTTGCAGGCGTTGGCCTACCTGCGCGTGCTCCCGGTCCAGAACACCAGCGGCGTCACTATTCCAGGTGGGCGCGTCTACCAGAATGAGCAGGGCTTTGGTAACGGGAGAACCAACAGTTACGGCTGGTACTATCCCGAATTCCGCCTGGAGCCAGAGTCACGCAGGATTATTCTGACCGGTGACACCTATCTCGAGGCGCTGCAGATCCCGATCGAAGATCACTTGGGGGCGCGCCTGGACGCGTTGCTGAATCAGGGCGAAGGCACAACTACCGAAGTCATTGCCCAGGGACAGGTCGGTTATGGGATGGGCATGTTCATGCATCCGCGCATGTCACCCTACATCTGGGAACCGCTGGAGCCTGATGAACTAGTCGTCATCTTCAACCTGGCGAACGATTTTCAGGTCAATGATCCTGCGGTCGATCCGCGTCCAAAATTCGCGATCGACGACCAGGGCGCCCCGGCTCCCTTTGACGCCGATTTCGGACGCTGGCATGTCCTGGCACACATCGCCATCGCGGGTCACGACCCGGTCAATCCCGTCAAGGTAGTTGCCAGCAATCTGATGAGCGTGAGTGTTCTGGATGCATTTCTGACATCAGCCCTGAATGCGCCGCTCTACCGCCCAGATTTCCCGCTTCTGAGTGCCAGTCTGAGTGACGAAGAGCCATTCGGTAGCGCGAGCTTCCTATTTGAAACCAACACAAGCGCCGAAGCAGAAGAATCGATGGCGCTTGCCGCTGCCTTTCTCAGGTCGCTCCATACCTACTTGGACGAGCGAAGCATTGCCCTACGTTTGGTGACCATGCCTTTCTTTCCACGTGAGTTCTATGCACAAGCTGCTGGCACGAATTGGGACACACGCCTGGGCAACTACGATCTACTCATCCCGGAACGCTATCTACGTGATGCTGCGGCGGATATTGGCATTTCGTTTCTGGGCATGGGCGAGTACATGCAAGCCAGCGGCATGACACCTGACGAAATTCAGTCTCTGTTCTTTCTGGATGGTGTGGGGTATCTGACCCCGGCAGGGCATATGTTGTTCGCTCAGGCAATCAACGACTGTTTCTACAACACGACGGCTGTGATTGGAACCGATCAAGGTTGCCTTGTTCAATAACCTCGGGAGAAGGAGGACAGATGGATTTCAGTTGGACGAAGGAAGAAGTGGCACTCTGGGATGAAATCTCCCAGTTTGCACGAACGGAGCTTCACAACGACGATTTGATCGAGCGCGACCAACAATATGTATTTGTCGAGGCAAACTGGCAGAAGTGCGCAGCCAAGGGCTTATTCGGCCTGGCGATGCCGGCTGAATATGGTGGATCTGGTCACAAGCTAATAACTACTGTCCATGCTCTCGAAGCGCTTGGTTATGGCTGTCCTGATAATGGCTTGACATTGGCAGTCAATGGGCAGACCTGGTCAGTACAAATGCCCATCCTCAAATTCGGCACTGATGAGCAGAAACGAAAATACCTGCCCAAACTCATTGATGGCTCGTGGAAAGGAGCACATGCTGTCACAGAGCCTGAAGCTGGCTCCGATGTCTTCGCCATGGCGACGCGCGCACAAAAAACGGAGGGCGGTTACATCCTCAACGGGCAGAAGATCCTGGTGGGCATGGCACCGTTGGCGGATGTATATGTCCTCTTTGCGACGCTCAACCCGACAGCCGGTCGCTGGGGTGTTACTGCATTCATCGTTGACGCGAACACCCCTGGGATCGTGCGTGGCGCGCCGGGGGAAAAGATGGGTCTGCGTACAGAGCCGTTCGGCGACATCACCTTGAACGATGTGTTTGTTCCAAGGAGTAATGTGCTCGGGCGCGAAGGCTCCGGCGCAAGCATCTTCAACGCGTCGATGACTCTGGAGCGAAGCTTCATTTTCAGCAGTCACCTCGGTTCGATGGCGCGTCAGCTCGATGACACCATCGCCTATGCCAATCATCGCAAACAAGGTGGGCAGACGATCGGCAAGTATCAGTCAGTCGCGAACCGTATCGCCAACATGAAACTGCGCCTGGAAACAGCGCGCAGCTTTCTCTATAAAGCGGCCTGGATGGTCGATCAGGGGATGGATGCGACGCTCCAAGCGGCCATGACGAAGCTGACGGTCAGTGAGTTTTTCGTTGAAAACAGCCTGGACTCGATCCGCGTACATGGGGGTCGTGGCTATCTGCCGGAAACTGGCGTCGAGCGCGACCTGCGTGATGCGGTCGGTGGCGTCCTCTACGCGGGCACATCAGACATTCAGCGCAACCTGATCGCAGCACTGCTGGGCTTGTGACAAGATGACCCATTTGCTTCATCAATCGATTACCCGTTCCGCTCAGAATTATCCCGATCATGATGCGATGCGCTTTCAGGGTGCGTCGCTGACCTATGGTGAGCTTGAGCGTCGCAGTAACCAGCTCGCACATCTGCTGCACGACCAAGGTATTGGCCGCAGAGACCGCGTCGGCGTGTTCCTGGACAAAAGCCTCGAGACGCCGCTGGCGATCTACGGCATCATGAAAGCGGGTGCTGCATACGTCCCCCTTGATCCGCGTTCGCCTATCTCACGCCTGGTCGATATCATCCAGGATTGCGGCATCCGTGGCATAGTCTCACAAGATAATAAGGCGCGCGTCCTTGGTGAAACCGGCGTGCAGCAAGACATCCTGCAATTCGTGGTCGGCGTATCGCAGGATGCTGACATCGGCGTTCGTACCTACGCGTGGGCGGCATTGGACGCATTGCCTGCAGAGAACGCGCCCGGGGTCTACATCATCGATCAGGATCTGGCGTATATCATGTATACGTCTGGTTCGACGGGCAAACCAAAAGGCATTATGCATACCCATTTTAGTGGTATGAGCTATGCGCAGATGTCGGCGGATACGTATGATGTGCAGCACAGTGACCGTCTGAGCAATCACTCACCACTGCATTTCGACATGTCCACCTTCGATTATCTCACGGGGCCGCTGCGTGGCGCGACGACAGTGATCATACCGGAGGCATTCACGCTCTTCCCCGCAAATCTCGCTCAGTTGATTGAAGACGAACGGCTGACTATTTGGTATTCGGTGCCTTTTGCCCTAATCCAGTTGATTGAACGCGGGGTCATGGAGAAACGGGATTTCACTTCCCTGCGCTGGATTCTTTACGGCGGCGAACCGTTTCCAACGGCTTACCTGCGGACGCTGATGGAACGGCTGCCAGGCGCGCGCATTAGCAACGTCTACGGCCCCGCCGAGGTCAATCAATGCACTTTCTATCATTTGCCACCCGTGTCTGAATGGGATGAATCGATGGAGAACGTCCCACTTGGGCGCGTATGGGACAACGCAGAAGGCTTGATCCTGGATCATCAGGATCAGGAAGTCGCGCCGGGCGCGATCGGAGAGTTGGTCGTGCGCACGCCGACAATGATGCGCGGCTACTGGAACCGCTCGGAGATGAACCGCCGTGCCTTCTATCGTCGTGAAGTCTTCCCAGACTACCATGATGTGTACTACCGCACCGGCGACCTGGTGCGTTTGGATGAGCAGGGGCGGCTGCAATTTCTGGGACGCAAGGATCATCAGATCAAGATCCGGGGATATCGTGTTGAACTTGCGGAAGTGGACGCTGCGTTGACTCGTCACGAGGCAGTCGAAGAAGGCTCCGCCTATGTTGTCAATCGCGACGCTGGAGACGTCATCTGCGCCGCAATTACGCTGAAGGCGGGCAAGACCGTGAGTGAGGGTGACCTGATCGATTTTCTAAAGTCGAAACTTGTGCATTATGCCGTGCCACAGACGATCCGGATTCTGGAGTCGTTTCCGCGCACGAGCACAGGCAAAGTTGACCGAAAAGCGCTGCAGCAGCAGGCAAACGCGGCTGCACCGCTCCACGAAAGATCAGAATAAAGTCTGGTTTCCGGACTGCACTTTGGGGAGCACGAACAATGAATTCGCATGAACGGTTGAAAACCTTTATCGAAACCAGGTTGCTGAGTGGAAGCAAAGAAACTGCACTTGGCTTCAATGACGATCTGTTGCTGTCGGGGCTGATCAATTCGCTGGACGTGATGCGTCTGGTCACCTTCACAGCAGAGGAGTTCAAAATCGAAATCCCGCCCGAAGATGTCGTGATCGAGAACTTCCAGTCGATTGATGCCATCGTCAATTACGTCCACAGTCGACAGTAGAGCGGATGTCCTCATGACCCTTGCAGCTACCTCATCCGCGCATCTGCCACTGACCCAAAGCCAAAGGCTGATGTGGATCGGGCAGCGTGTGCATCCAGATGTGCCGATTTACAACATGGTGTTCACTTTCGCGCTTCACGGAAGGATCGACGTCGAGGCATTCAAAGAGGCCTTTCGCGTGCTCGGCGCTGCGTCTACCAACTTGCGTACGGTGATACGCGAAGTCGACGGCACACCGGTACAAATCATTCTTGCCGATTTGCCGAGTCCGCTCCAAAGCGTGGATCTTTCGCAGGAAGCAAACCCACAGATCGCGCTTGAACGCTGGGTGGACGAGCGGCGCACGCGGACACTGCCACTTGACTCGTGCCTTTACGACAGCGCGCTGATTCGTATCGGCGACGAGCATTTTTTCTGGTATCTGAATTTGCACCATCTGATCACGGACGTGACCGCCTGTCAGTTGATCTTTATGCAGATGAGCCGGCTGTACGAGCAGGCACTGAGTGGGAAAACTGTCGCACCACCTGCTTTGCCCAGCTACAGTGACTATGTGCGTTACGAGGAAAGTGTGCGCGCAAGTAGCGCTTTCGCTGGCGCCAGCACGTACTGGCAGAAGTATCTCGAAAAGTCGGTCGAGCCGGTCAGGCTTTGCGGCGAAGACAGCACTACCCACATCGCGCGAACAGAGCGGGTACCTCTCGCAATGAGTCCCGAACAAATGGCACGCTTGAACGATCTCGCGCTGCAGCCCGGTTTTCGCAGCTTTACCCGCGAGATGACGTTGGCCAACCTGTACGGCGCGCTGGTCCTGGCATTCCTGCATCGTCTCAGCGGGAACAATGAGATCCGGTTGGGTCTTCCACTGGCCAACCGCAGCACGCCTGCCTTCCGTGAGATGATCGGGATGTTCATCGAAGTCTTGTCGTTGCACGTCAGCATCGCACCCGACGAGTCGTTCGCCAGCCTCGTCAAGAAGGTCGCGGCTGCGAACATCCAAACGCTTCAGAACCTGCAGCCGGGTGTTGCGACGGCCACGCATCATCATGCCTATAATATGCTTCTCAACTACATCACGGTGGCATTTTCGTCATTCGCAGGGCTTCCTACCCACGTCGAATGGGTGCATTCGGGCTACGGCGATAGTACGGACAGCATTCGCTTCCAGGTACACGATCTCAACAATACGGGCTTATATCGCATTGAACTTGACTTCAATACCTACCTTTACAGTGAAGCTGAACGCCACCATCTGATCGGGCAATTCGGACGTGTGCTTGATGCCTGCCTCGCGCAGCCTGAGCAGCCGATCTATGCGATTTCGCTGCTCACCGAAGCCGAATACCAGCGCAACATCGTTCAATTCAACGACACCCGCAAACCGTACCCGGCGGACAAGACAGTCATCGACTTGTTCGAGCAGCAGGTGGCACGCACACCCGACGCAACTGCCATCTGGCTGGGCGACGAGTCGCTGTCATATCGCCAGCTCAAGCAGCGTGTCGATGCTTTCGCGCTGGTACTGCGTGATCAGAGCGCGCGCGCAGACACGCTCATACCGGTTTGTCTGGAAAACAGCATTGAAGCCGTGATCGCGCTGCTGGCGATTCTGAAGGTGGGCAGCGCATATATCCCCATCGACCCGGCAACGCCGAAGGGACGGATCGACAGCCTGATTGATGACCTGGGGCAAACGCAGATCGCCGTCGTCGATCCGCAAATTGCTGAACGTTTTGCTATGGTTCCCTGTATCCTGCGTCCCGCGCCATTTGGTGACGAGCCGTCACGGACTCCGGAAGTGGTCTCCACCGCACGGCCTGAGCAGCTCGCGTACCTCATTTTCACATCTGGCACGACAGGCAAGCCAAAGGGTGTGATGGTACAGCATGACAACCTCACGAGCTATCTGTGGTGGGCACAGCAGCAGTACACCGCGACTGAGCCAACGATTTTCGCATTCTACTCGTCGTTGGCGTTTGACCTGACGGTCACGTCGATCTACGTACCGCTGATCACTGGCGGCGCGATTCGCGTATATCCTGATCGCGAAAAGAACGGCATGCTCATTCGTGAGGTATGCCGCGACAATGCGGTAGATGTCATCAAACTGACCCCCTCACATCTGGCGCTGGTGCGCGATCTCGATTTATCACACACGCGGATCAAGCAGTTCATTGTCGGCGGTGAGGACTTCAAGACTGAGCTGGCGCAGGCGATCCACCGCAAGTCAAACGGGCAGATCGTCATGCATAACGAGTACGGTCCCACCGAAGCGACCGTCGCCTGCATGATCCATACCTTTAACCCGCAACTCGATACGCGCCCCTCCGTGCCCATCGGTACGCCGTCGGATAACATGCAGGTCTACCTCCTTGATAAGCGGTTGCAGCCAACGCCAACAGGCATGATCGGCGAGATGTATCTGGCAGGCGCGAACATCGCGCGGGGCTACCTCAACCGCCCAGAATTGACGTCAGAGCGCTTCCTGAGCGATCCGTTCACGCCGGGGCAGCGTATGTACCGCACCGGGGACCTGGCACGCTGGCTGCCCTCGGGACAACTGGAGTTCCTGGGGCGTAACGATCACCAGGTCAAGATCGGCGGTGCGCGCATCGAGCTAGGCGAGGTGGAAGCAGCGCTCCTGTCACATCCCGCGATCACGGCCGTGGCCGTAGACGTTCGTCAGGTCAAGCAAGCAACCCTGCCCAGAACTGAGGAAGAGACAATCTACTGCTCGCGCTGCGGGCTGGAGTCGAACTACCCCGGGATCACGTTCAATGAGGCGGGCGTATGCAGTGTCTGCACAACCTATGACACGTACCGGGACAAGGCGCAGGCCTACTTCAAAAGCATGGATGAACTCAAGGCGATTGTCGAGCGCGTCAAGGGGCAGCGCACGGGAGAATACGACTGCATTGTGCTCTTCAGCGGCGGCAAAGACAGCACCTTCATGCTGCTGCAGCTGGTCGAGATGGGGCTGAAAGTCCTCTCTTTCACGCTCGATAATGGCTACATTTCGGACGACGCCAAGGCAAACATCCGCCGTATCACTCAATCGCTGGGCGTGGATCATATCTTCGCGACGACGCCGTTCATGAACGCGATCTTTGTGG
The DNA here is from genome assembly GCA_023382675.1 of Anaerolineae bacterium. Lineage (GTDB taxonomy): Bacteria > Chloroflexota > Anaerolineae > Aggregatilineales > Phototrophicaceae > Flexifilum. The sequence goes on along the minus strand of JAHDWN010000067.1, from coordinate 11,786 downwards.
ACAGCCTGCATCATTTCGCCAATGTCTGCAATGGCTGCTTCAAAGCGATTTATACACTGGCGATTGACCTGGCACGCCAGAAGAACATTCGCGTGATCTTCACAGGCTTGTCACGTGGGCAGTTCTTCGAGACACGACTGACCGAGGAGCTATTCATCCGCGACGATTTTGACAGCGCGAAGATAGACGAGTCAATCGCGCGGGCACGGCGCGCTTACCATCAGCGGGATGACCTGATCTCGCGCTCTCTGGAGGTGGATGTCTTCCGCGACCAGATGCTGGAAACCATCGAATTTATCGACTTCTATCGCTACTGTGATATTGCGCTCGAAGACTTGTATCGCTATCTGAACGAGCGTGGCTGGACGCGCCCGGCGGATACCGGACGTTCGACCAACTGCTTGATCAACGATGTTGGCATCTATGTACATAAGTTGAGGCGGGGCTTTCATAACTACGCGCTGCCATACAGTTGGGATGTGCGTATGGGGCATAAGACGCGCACACAGGCGATCGATGAACTCAACGACGACATTGATCCGCGCCAGGTGAAACGGATCCTGCGCGAAATCGGCTACGAGGACCCGATCGATGCCGAAGCGGGACAGGCACGCCTGGTGGCCTATTACGCGGCAGACAAACCGCTATCCAGCGCCGAACTGCGTGAATATCTCTCGACGAAGCTGACCAGTTTCATGATCCCTTCACACTACATCTGGTTGGAGGCGCTGCCGCTGGCGCCCAGTGGCAAAGTCAACCGCGCCGCGCTGCCCGACATCGACGACAGCCGTCCACAAGCCGGCGGTACGCTGATTGCCCCGAGCAATGATGTTGAAGCGACCATCCATCGCATCTGGCAGGAAGTGCTGCATGTCCAGCGGATCAGCGTCCATGACAACTTCTTCGATCTCGGCGGTCATTCGCTGCCTGCCATTCGCATCGTCTCACGCATCAATGCTGCGTTCGAGATCGACATGCCGATCGATACCTTCTTTGCCCATCCAACGATTGCGCTGCTCGCCGTCGCGGTGGATGACATTTTGATCGCGGAAATCGAGGCGCTCAGCGATGAACAGGCGCAGCAGCTTTTGTCAGGAGATGGCTAGCGCATGACGGATGGGCCAGAGAAAGCACGACAGCTAACGGACGAAAAACGCGCACTGCTGGAGAAGCGGCGCAAGGGTCTCGGCAAGACATCGGCACCGGCTGTCGAGCCAATCAAAAGACTGCCTCCCGATACACCGCGTTACGCTTCGTTCGGGCAGGAACGGCTGTGGTATTTGCACCAGCTTCAGCCATCGGGAACCGCTTATCACATGACGAGCGCGGTCAAGCTAATTGGCAGCCTGCATAAGACCGCATTCCGTGAGGCGCTCAAGACCGTTGTTGACCGTCATGAAGCCCTGCGGACGACATTTAGCTTGCAGGACGGCGCGTTGATACAGCAGGTCGCGGCTAATCTGCGCGTCGACATCATCGAAGCGACGAGCGCCGAAGATCAGGTCGCAGATCAGGTGGCACATATCGCCAACCAGCCGTTTGATCTGGCACATGGACCGCTTTTCCGGGCAGCGTTGCTCCGTTCAGGTGAGGATGTCCACATCGCCATCATCGTCATGCATCACATCATCTCCGATGAGTGGTCGTTGGAGATCCTCTGGCGCGAAACTGCGGCAGCCTATGAGGCGCTTCTGCAGGGGGCATCTCATAACCTGCCCTCACCCTCGGTTCAGTACAGCGATTTCGCCGCCTGGCAGCGCACGCAGATGGCGAGCGGCGCATTCGCAGGTGATCTGCACTACTGGCAATCGCAACTTGCTGGCGACCTGCCGCTGTTGCAGCTGCCGACTGATTATCCTCGTCCGCCTGTCCAGCACAATCGAGGTGGTTTCGTCACTCGGCTGCTGCCAACAGAGGTTGGAAACGGTCTGACGGCACTGAGCCGCGATGCCAACACGACCCTCTTCGTCACGCTCGTGACCGCGTTTCAAGTCTTCCTGCATCGTTATACCGGACAGTCGGACATCCTTGTGGGGACACCTGTCACCAACCGTACCCAGGCGGCGGTAGAGTCGGTCATCGGTTTCTTTCTGAACACGGTTGTGTTGCGCGCCGACTTGAGTCATCCAATCAACTTCGCTGAACTACTGGCACGCCAACGCGAGCAGAACTTGAACGCGCTTGCGCATCAAGGGTTGCCCTTCGATCACCTGGTAGAAGCTTTACATCCACACCGCGATCCCAGCCATACCCCGATATTCCAGGCGATGTTTGTCTACCAGGATGGCGAGCCACCGTTGCCATCAATGCCCGGTCTGAAGGCGGAGGCGGTTGTTGTTGACGCTGGGGTATCCAAATTCGACCTGACATTGTTCGCCCGCAGCGAGACGCACGGCATTCAACTCAGCCTCGAGTATGATGCCGGGTTGTTCGAGCGGCAGACTGCCGAACGGATGCTGCTGCATTTCGAAACGCTGCTTGCACAGATCACTTCGTCGCCGTCAACACTGGTGGGACGGCTGAACATTCTGCCCGATGACGAGCGTCGGACGCTGCTTGTAGAGTGGACACGCACAGCTGCGGACTTCCCACGTGCTCTGCGCATCCATGACATGATCGCTGGGCAACCCAGCGATGCGCCCGCTGTAATTTTTGGTTCGGATACGCTGACGTATGGCGAGTTGAATGCGCTCGCCAACCAATTGGCACAGCGCCTGATTGCCCTGGGCTTGGCGATTGGAACACCGGTTGGTCTATGCGTCGAGCGGTCATTCGCCATGGTGGTGGGTATCCTCGGCATCCTCAAAGCGGGCGGTGCGTATGTGCCGATTGATCCCGCCTATCCTCAGGAGCGCACTGCGCATATCCTGGAGGATGCCGAGATCCGTATCCTGCTGACGCAGGATGCGCTGGTAGACAGGTTGCCGCGTCAGGCCGCGACAGTCCTCGTGCTCGATGACATCATGGCGTCGGCGGGGCAAACCGTCGATGCGCCTGAAACCGGCGTGACACCCGACGACCTGGCGTACATGATCTACACGAGTGGTTCGACCGGACTGCCCAAAGGGGTGCGCGTCAGCCACCGCAACCTTGTCCATTCAACGACCGCCCGCTTCGCCTATTACAATGCACCTTCGTTACGCTTTCTACTGCTCTCATCCTTCGCCTTTGACAGCTCTGTGGCAGGCATCTTCTGGACGCTGTGTCAGGGAGGGGTGCTTTGCCTGCCACCCCCGCAGGGAGAGAGAGACGTCCACGCGCTCGCCACGATTATCGCCCGCAACCAGGTCTCGCACACACTTATGCTGCCGTCGCTATACAGCATTCTGTTGGAGTTTGCCCAGCCAGATCATTTGGCTTCGCTGCGGGGCGTCATCGTCGCCGGTGAAGCATGTCCACTCGAACTACCGGCTCGGCACTACCGCCTCCTGCCGGATTGTGGTCTCTACAACGAGTACGGCCCAACCGAAGCGACGGTCTGGAGCACGGTCTGGCGAATTCCGGCGCAGTTCACCCGGATGTTGATTGGCAGGGCAATACCCAACATGCAGACGTACATCCTGGATGGTGAGCGTCAGCCCGTCCCGGTCGGCGTGGTGGGCGAACTCTACCTGGGAGGCGAAGGTATCACGCAGGGATATCACAAGCGCCCCGACCTCACCGCAGAGCGCTTTATTGCCAACCCGTTCGGCGAGGGGCGTTTGTATCGAACCGGTGACCTGGCACGTTACATGGCGGACGGGACTCTCGAGTTTCTTGGCCGTGCCGATCAACAGGTAAAAATCAACGGCTATCGCATCGAGTTGGGAGAGGTCGAATCTATCCTGGCGTCGTATCCTGGCGTTCAGGAAGCGGTTGTGCTGGCGCTGCAGGCCGATTCCGACATCGCGCTGACTAATCACGAAGCGCTTGAGACAATCCTGCGTGAGATCGAAGCGATGAGCGAAGATGAGGCGGCAGCGCAACTGCGCACGCTGCGATGAAGGGTTGAGCGACCGGTATCGATGTCAGGTCAAAGGCATGCAGTCTTTCATCGTCCGCCTGGAGCAGCAAGGCGGGCTTACCCGGGGTCAGGTTGACGCTGAAACTGCGCACTGGGTATGTCAATCCCGTGCCGACGCATTTGATGATGGCTTCCTTGCGCGTCCAGCACCTGTAAAATGCGCTGGTCTGCGCGGGCGGTGGCAGTTCGCCAAGCTGCAACTGCTCAAGGGGCGAAAACCAGTGCGCTGCCACCTGCGCCAGATCCGGGATCGGCACAACGCGTTCGACATCCACGCCGATCTCGCCGACGCCGGTGAAAGCGTAGAGAGTCATCGCATCCGAGTCCGAGATGTTGAAGTAGATGTGCCCGGCATTCTGATCCGATGCCAGCGCGGGTTTGCCGTACTCGCCCGCCGCAAAACGAATCGCAGCCGCGTCGAAGTCTATGTAGCGGCTCAAGAGCAGTCTTAGCAGGCCGCGCCTGACGATGAAACGGCGCTGAAGCTGTGGTGTGCGCAGCCGTTCGCAGCGCGCGCGCTCATCCACTGCTAGCAGCGCCCGCATTTCGGGAACGGCATGAGACGGGTCATCGAGCATGACCTGCCAGATGTGGACATCATGCGCCCCCAGAGCCGTAGGCACAGAGTCAACGCTATCTGACAACGCGTGGAGTGTGACGTTCAACATCATAGATCAGGAGCGCTTCTGCGGTGCAGACGGGGTCTGACAAGAAGGATAAGCGGATAGGAAACCACACCTGCCGACGCGCTCAGCAGCGCCGCCCAGGCAGCGCCGACCGCGCCCTGGCTCGGAATGAGCAGACTGCCGCTCACCACCATCACGATCAGGATGCAGATCCGGCTGGCGGTCTCCAGACCAGGCTGCTTGCGTCCAAGGATATACGAGGTAACGATAGCATGGATGCTGTAAACGATCGCGCTGGTTGCCATCAGCAGCCCGAAGGTCGCGCCAATGAAATACTCGTCGCCCACCAGCGTCGGCACGAACCATGGATAGATCAGGACATACGGGATGAGTGCCGCAAAGTTGACACCCAGCGTGATCGCGAGTGCGCTGAAGAGTATGCGACGACTGCCTTCACCGGAAGCAGCGATCTTCGGCATCAGCATCATGGCGACTCCCTGTGAGGCAAATGAAAAAACCATCACGAGTGTCTTGGTTAAGCTGTAGACGCCAACGGCTGCTTCCCCTTGAAAGTGTTCAATCAACAGGATGTCCAGGGCAAAAGTGACCGTGAAAAGCGCATGCGAGAGCCAACTGGGTACGGCGAACCGCAGCAGTTCGTGAATCACGGGCCGGCGGATGCCCGTGGCAGAGATCACAATCGGCAGCGGCTGCGTAAGCTGGAGAATCACAATCGGCAGAATATACGACAATCCATAAATGAGCATGACCGGCAAGGCGGAGTCTCGCCCAAGGATCATCACGACCACCAGAACGGCTATCAACTGCAGGGCGTTACTGCCAATGTAGGCAATCAAAAGCCGGGCGGATGCCATGAAGCCGCGCCCCAGTCCCGCATACGTATTGAACAAGGTGATGCCCAGGAAGATCACGACGACGGCAATGCTCAGGCGGTTGATAGCTGCCAGCACGACAGCGGCAATGACCAGTGAGAGCAGCACAGAAGCCACCAGAATGGCGGCACCGCTGCTGAGGACAGCCTCGAGTTTGATCTCGTCATCACGATAGTGGCTGATGAACCAGGGCATCACCTGCTCCGCGAAGGGGACGGTGAGGATGCCGACAAGCGTTGCCAGCGTGATCGTGTACTGAACGGCGCCGAAGTCCTCGGTCTCCAGTGTCCGCGCCAGAAGGAACGAGAAAGCAAACCCCAACACGCGCGCAAGTGTGATGCCGAACATGATGCCCGATGTGCGACGAATGAACTGCCAATCCAGCCGGGCTAGAAAGCGCTGGCGCAGGGACGTTGACGAACCTAAGCCTGAAGAGTCCATTGGCGGCCTACTTATTGCTGGATGAGCGGAAAAGCCCCGTTCTTGGCGTCATGCAGGAGATCGTTGATGATCAATGCGGCGCGCTGTTCATCTTCGTAATACTGAAGGCGCGCGCTCATCGCTGCCACGCGGCTTCGGCAGGCCTCGTCGGTCAACAATGTCTCAATATGGCGACGGATCTGCGCCGCGTCATCGCTGTCGCGATCACCCACGACACCGAGCCGATGATAGGCGATCCGCGCCGCTGTCCCCGACTGGTCGTTGGTATTCTTGAAAGGATAAACCAGCATCGGCACGCCGAAATGGATGCATTCTTTTACTGAGCCGTTTCCGCCATGGATGACGGCACAATCTGCGTATTCCAGAGCGCGAAGCTGCGGCACCCAGGTGAAGGCGTGGATGTGCGGCGGTAGCTCAGGCAACTCCCGGGGATCCTTGCGCCCGCCCAGGGCGATGATTACATCCCAATCCGTATCATTGCGCACTGCCTCGATGACTTTCCTGAAGAAGGCGCTGTCGTCACCCCGATAGAAGGCGCCAAACGCACAGTAAATCAGCTTGCGATGCGGATTCTGCCGCCGTCCTGCCAAGAGTGCATCCAGGGCTTTGTCGGCCTTGTGCTGCGCGCCGGTAAAGTAGATGTCATTGCGACCAGGCGAGACCAGAGGTCCCAGATGCCTGCAAGCCTGGTGAGGATGGTGAGGGAAATCGATCTCCAGTGCGTTGGTGTAAAGCAGTGGCAGATGGCGAAAGATGAACGGGAGTAGCCATTGATATTGCTCGACTTCTCGCTCAAATGGAAAGCCCACATTACGCGCATGCAGTCGCAGCACTGAGAGCGCATCGGCTCCCACGGCGCGCAACCGCTGAATCTGGAAATGCTTCCACTTCCACAGACGAAAGGCCAGCCATGCCCAGGCGATCCCAAATCGGCTGCCGCGCCAGCCCTGCCCCGGAACAACACCGATGTGCAGCGGCGGCACATTGGGATACTTGCGAAGTGAAATGAAGGCGGCAAGCGTGGCGGTCGGGATGTTGAGCGCGCACGCCGAGATGATGTAGGCGCTCAGTTCGACATCAATAATGCACAAATCGGGCGCGAGTGCTCGGATCTTATCTTCAAAGTCGTGCACGCCGAGCGCCGCCAGGGCCTTGTGCTGACGCTCCCGGATGGTCACGAACTTGCGAAACCAGCTAACGACTTTTTCAATTCGCGTGCGTGGGCTGTTGGGCGGCTGACTGTGTGGAACTTCAGCGTCGAGATGTATGAAGGGTAATCCTTGCGCACTGACCAGCGCCTTGATGGGCGCAGCGCTGGCGTACTTCACCTCGTGACCTGCCGCGCTGAGCTGCCGCGCCAAGGCGAAGGCTGAATTGCAGAGGCTGGGTATTCCACTGGTAACAATGACAATCTGAGCCATAGGCATTGTACTGCTTTTGCCACGCTTCTGTTCGATTTCACGCGAAGTCATAAGGATTGAGCGGATCAACCGGTGTATGCTGGATATGCACCTTTTGTCCCAATCCTAACCGCCGCGCGTGGTTCAACAAGAGTTCTGCCGCGACCGAGTCCTCCAGCGCCCACCCTGTCGAGTCGAACACGGTTAATGCGTCGCGATAGTCCGTGTAGCGTTCAGGTGACTTCACAATTTCATGAAGCGTGGGCCCTATGCTGTCTTCGTCAAGCCGCTGGCATTCACCTTCAACAAGTGCTTGCTCCAGAAAATCCGGGCAAACAAGTGCGCGCCGCACCAGAGCCTCGGGGAGTTCCGTCTTACCAGGAAAATCGGAACCAATCGCATTGATATGGAGCCAGGGCTTGACTGCTGTATCTTCGAAGACGGGCGGCGAACCGACTGCCGTCGATGTGGCAGTGCAGAGGATATCTGACTCCGCAACCAGGCGTTCGATCTGATCCTGACGCACGACTTGAATCGGCAGATTGAGGAACTCGACGCGCCGCGCGAAACTGACAGCAGCGGCACTGTCGGTGTCGTACACATAGACTTGCCGGAGATTGCATGCGGTAGCAACAGCGTGAAGTTGTGTGATTGCCTGTGCCCCGGCTCCGATGATGCCCATCGTCTGCGAGTCCGGATGGGCTAGATACGCTGCAGCCAACCCGGACGCTGCGCCCGTACGCAGAGCAGTCAGAAACGTGCCATCCATAACAGCGGTGAGCTGCCCGGTGCGCACGTCGTAGGTACCAATAGATGAAAGAATGGTCGGCAGCTCATGCTGTTCTGGGTTGTGAGGGTGATAGCCGACCATTTTGATGGTCGCTGTTTGCCCATGTGTCAGCACAGGCATCCATTCCAGGAGCCCGACATGAGGCTCGTCATATGAGAAACCGGAGCGAGACGGCACCTGGGTAGTGGCGGGGTCGTAACAGCGAAAGGCGACTTCAAGTGCATGAATCATCTGCCGCATCAAAGCATCAGTGCCAACAGACTTGACGATGTGTCGGATGTCGTGCATGGTAACGAGGGTTGTGTGCATTCCCAGGCCCTTGTAAGTAAGTAGCTTGACGCATACTCCACGAATAAACCATTCTTGACTAACGACGGCATAACATTGGGGCAAAGAATATCGTGAGAAAACGACCGCTGTCTACGACAGACCTTGTGTTGATTGCCGGCTATTGTCAGGAAGCAGTGAGAAAGCGCCGAGTGGCACCGAGTTCGAGTGGGAATGCGCGTGTCGAGCCGGGAATTTGGCAAACTGCGACATATATGCTGCCTAAAGACCACGATTGAGTTGTGTCGTACTCGTGATGTGCTCTCAGCATGTCGGTGGCACGCGGATCGCTATGACGAAGACTTCGTCGAGCATGGACAGTTTTCGCTTGTTGCCTGCTCTGGTCTTGATGTAATGGTCTGCAAATGGTGATCGATATGGAGCAATCATGATAATGCAATGCATATACGCGCGCGGGGCTGACGAAGGTCAGTCACGCGCGCGTATTTGGCCGAGTCAGCATGGACTCTGCCGTGGCCAGCGCTTACCAGGCGTAGGCTTCCGGCGCAGCGCCGCCCGGCCCCGGCCAGATGTCATCCAGCGTCTTAAGTTGCTCGTCACTGAATTTGATCTCCATCGCTCGCAAGCTGCCGGTCAACTGTTCCAGCGTGCGCGGCCCGATAATCGGGGCTGTCACCACCGGGTTGTGCAGCAGCCACGCCAACGCCACATCAGCGGGTTGCTCACCAATTTCAGCACAAAACGCTTCATAGCGTTCCAACTGGCCACGGTACTTCTCAATCGCTTTTTGCTGATCCTCAGAAGCGCGGCGGCCTTGCTCCGCCTTCTTGAGTGCCCCGCCCAGCATTCCTCCGGCCAGCGGCGACCAGGGAATCACCCCCAGGCCGTAGGCTTTGCAGGCTGGGAGTACTTCGAGTTCAATCATCCGGTCTTTCAGGTTGTACAGGCTTTGCTCGGAAACCAGCCCCATAAAATGACGGTTTTTGGCAATCTCGTTCGCCTGGGTGATGTGCCAGCCGGCGAAGTTGCTGCTGCCCACGTACAGTACCTTGCCTTCACGCACAAGCTGTTCCATCGCCTGCCAGATTTCCTCCCAGGGAGTATCCCGGTCAACATGGTGCATCTGGTACAGGTCGATATAGTCGGTCTGCATCCGTATGAGGCTGGCATCACAAGCCCGCTTGATGTGCAGCGCTGACAACCGCCGCTCGTTCGGCCAATCGCCCATTTCGCCGTAGACCTTCGTCGCGATGACAGTTTTTTCACGACGTCCGCCGCCCTGGGCAAACCAGCGCCCGACAATCTTTTCGGTAACACCCTCCCCCTTCTTCCAACCGTACACATTGGCAGTATCAAAGAAGTTGATGCCGAGTTCGAGCGCCTTATCCATAATGGCGAAACTGTCTTCTTCGGTCGTTTGCGGGCCGAAGTTCATCGTCCCCAGACACAGCGGGCTAACGCGTAAGCCCGTACGACCTAATTTGACATAGTCCATGATTTTGCCTCATTGTGCTTTTGCGATATGTGGGACGGCGATTGTACCACTTTTCACATGATCTCAGCCGCTTTTCCCAGGACGACTGCCCCTACACAGCCGTCAGGAGCTTACTCGACCACCCGCTGCACAACTTTGCCGCTGAGCTTCTCTTTCAAGATGAGTTTGGTGCGTCCCTCGGGCATTTTCTCTTTCTTGATCAGGAAATGCTCGGCGTCGTATTCCGTGAGGGAGACACCACCTTCAACCTCGTCCCTGCCGCGCCACACCGCTAGCTCGACCGGCTCCCACTGCTTCGTCATAGCCGATTTAAACGCCGCGTCCATGATTGCGTTGACGACGTAGCCATCGTAGAAGTCCTCGCGTGGGGCGGTCTGCTTATCGATCGAGTCGAACATATCGGTGAACATCGCCGTATAGCCCAGTCCGCCGACTTCATCACCGACAGGGAACAGCCAACCGGTCGTGCCTTCCGCTTTCTCAGCCACGTAGCCGCCCTCACCGACCGCCGTGAACATCTCGAAGCCCGTCCGCAGCCAGTGATTGAGCCAGATCGTGCCCTCGGTGCCGGAGACCTCGTCGCGCAAATCCATCCCGCCGCGGAAACTCCAACTCACCTCGAACTGCCCGATGGCACCGTTGGCATACTTCACCAGCCCGATGGCGTGATCTTCTACGTCAATCGGATGCACCTGCGTATCCGCCCAGCACATGACTTCCAATGGGCGAACATCTTTGCCGATGAAGTTGCGCGCGATTTCGACACAGTGACAGCCGAGATCGATGATCGCGCCACCGCCGGAGATCGCCTTGTCCCAAAACCACGCGCTGTGCGGGCCGGGGTGAGTCCCACGCGAGCGTGCCCACAGCACCTTGCCAAGCGCGCCATTACGCACCGAGGTCAGTGCCTTGAGCGTCTTCGGCGTGTAGACAAGGTCTTCCAGGTAGCCGTGGAAGACGCCGGCTTTCTCGACTGCATCGAGGATGCGCCTGGCTTCCGCGGCAGTGCGCGCCAGCGGCTTGGTGCAGAGCACCGCTTTCCCAGCCTCCGCCGCCAGGATACAGGCCTCTTCATGTAGATTGTTTGGCAAGCCGACGACCACCGTGTCTGTCTCCGGATCGTCAATGGCCGCGCGCATGTCAGTGACATAGCGCGTGACACCGCAGTCGTTGGCGAACTTCCGAGCGTGCTCCTCGCTGCGGGAATAGACGACCTCAACGCGGTCGCGGCTGCGATCGCCGTGTAACGCCATCGTGTAAGACAGGCCGATCAAGCCCGTGCCCAGCATCGTTATCTTGTGCACGATACGCCCAGTCTTTCACTAAATTGGGAATAGGAGAAACGACCCCTGCCCGAGAGACAAACATGCGACCGCGTTCGGTGTCGCAACCGAGGGATACTTGGTCATGCGTCCGAATATCCGGGTGCTCTTTTATGGCGGATTATAACGGGCGTAAGAAGTGCGTCAAACAAGTCTTGGCAGACCGAGAATCCTGGAGATGAAGTCATCAAACCGCCTGGAAACGTTGTCCTTTGCACCAATTCGATTGCCGATCTATAGTGTCCGGACAAACTACATTTTGAACCATAGGGTGCAAAGGCAGAAACAATAATGAATGCCGCTAATGCCTACATGGACGCCGTAGACACGATTCTGAAGGGCATCCGCGACACGCAGCTCCAAAGCATCGGTGAGGCTGCGCGCATCTTCACTGAGACCATCGCGGGTGATGGTCTCGTACACATGTTTGCTTCCGGCCATTCGCGCGTCTTCCTGGAAGAGATGTTCCCGCGCCTGGATCATGGCGTCGATCATCGAGTCGCCCTTGACGCGCAGCGCGAAGATCTC
>JAHDWN010000066.1 GCA_023382675.1 Anaerolineae bacterium | reverse complement strand
GATGCGACAGGGACGATGGTCATGCCCCGTGCCTGGCGAATCAAATCACGCAGCGGATCATTCTGCATGCGTGCATTGCTGAGAAGCTGAACTACCCGCAGATCTTGCTCGCGGAATTGTGGCACAGCCGCACTGGGCGTCGGGCGCACCTGGATTGCCGGGGTTGCACCGCTCGCGCCGCGCAGAGATGGGTTGTCACGCGAGGCCTCTTGATCGATCGTGGTCAGAGCTGCCTGATCGATATAGAGCACGCGAGGATCGCGCAAGACAGAGCGCACGTACTGGGCATCACCGCCCAGCTCCTCGACCAGCGAGCGCGCCGGGTTATCCTGCCGTGCGGCCACAAATTCTCGGATGTCAAAGCCGACCGCTTGATCCCGGCAAGGAATGAAGACGAAGCTCATGTTCAAGACAAACCGAGTGATACCCTGTGCGCTCAACTCGGCTAAAGTCGACTGCACTTCCGGTACGATCAGGTCGGATCGGTAGCCATATTCCCCGGCGATATTGACCGGTTGCAAGTGAATGTTTTCAACAATGTCACGCGGCAGCAGTTCGTGAAGTTGTTCCAGTAGTTGGAAGACGAGCCAGCCATGTGAAGGCGGCGTCGTACGATCTCCCTCGGACGAAAAGTCGTCGATGATCAAGATCGCAACTTGTTCTCTGCCCATCGCTGAATAAGGCAGCGTCTCCATAATCCAATCGACACTGGCATCCAGGCTGGCGCCCAGAATGTCTTCACCGTCGGGCGTCATGCCGTTTTGATCAATCTCCCCCGCAGCACCAGCCGTATGGCTGTAGGCCTGGCCCATTATTTGATCCGGCGTGAGCGCGCAGTTAACCGCGTCCAGCGGATCAGGTTGTGCGAGCAGCGTAGGCGCGCTCAATAACACCCCGACGCAGACAACCAATACCAGCAGGACATGTCTTACTTGTTTTGTCATGAAATTAACCTCATTTCTCCGGCTTGATGTCATAGTCTTCCGTCCGCATGTACTGAATCAGATCATCGGCCTCGGCCTTTGCCTGCATTCCACGCCAGAGTTCAAGCGCACGATCGAAAGCCGCCTGTGCTTCGACGCGCCTGCCCAATTTGCTCTGATCTTCCCCTATTGAGCGTGAAGAAGCCGCGATCCAATAGTGGTTGTTTTCTTGGATGGCCAGGCCATGAGCTTCTTGATGCGTATCAAGCGCTGCAGCGAGCAACCCCAACTCATGTTCCGCCGACCCGCGATTGATTAGCGAATAGAAATAGATCTCGGTTAATTCATGCGCAGCGGCAATCTGAGCCGCCTCCCCAGAGAGGGCGCGCCCTTGCGCGTATTCTGGCTCCGGCTTGTTGATGAGCTGGTACCCGCGATGATGCAGCACGAAGCTCAGCGCAAAGCTGTCGTCAAGCGCACGGGCAAGAGCTTCGGCACGGCGATAGTAATCGTCGGCTTGTGGCTTCTTTTGCTCGAACAGGACTTTGCCGATCACGGTCAACAAGATCGCCTCACGGACAGAATTACCAAGCGCCCGCGCCAGTTCCAGAGCAGCCTCATAGGCCTTCAGGGCGCTGTCATAATCGCCCACAAAATCCACGTAGGCGTTGCCCAATTTGCTCAGGAGATAATGCGCTGTCTCCAATTGGTCGTGTCCTCTGGCAACATCAATAGCTTCATGGAGCAGCTTGAGCGACGCAGCAGTGTGGCCACGCGCCGCAAAATAGACGCCATCGACTGTCAGCGCGCGGATAATTTCGACAAACCAGTTTTCGCGTCCGATCTGGTGTGCTGCTTCCGCCGCCTCCAGAATGTTGCTTTGCTCGACATCCAACGCATCCAGATCGCCCACATGCGCCGTCGTATAGCTGCGGCACGCATCGATAATCTGGTCGTAGCCGCGCCCTTTGTTGAGATACATTGTGCGCGCGTAGCTGTAGGCCAGATCATGCAGGCGATAGAATTCCAGCGCCGCCAGCCGCCGAACATTGACCAGGCCACGCGCGTCCAATTCCGCCAGTGCCGTCGTCATTTGCTCCACGGGTTGTTCCATGATCCGCGCCATCAGATCGGGCGAAGCGCTGGGTTCGAACAGCCCGCCCATATTCAGAAAAACGTCATACAGCCCTTTGTCGAGGGCGCTGACACTGGTATCCAGCAGCGATTTAATGCCCGTGCGCCCGATCTCGCCAAAATTCGCGGGCATGGTCAAATCGTGCGGTGTTTCATGGATGCGTTTCAGCAATTCCCCCGGTGTCAGGTCATAGACCTTGAGCGTTTTGCTCGCAATCTCCAGGGCGAAGGCGTGGTTGCCCAACAGTTCACACAACGCCTGCGCTTCCGGATCGCCGCTGAAATCGCGGCGGCGCACGTGCAAGCCGAGCAAGTTCAACGCTTCGTCAGGCTTGAGTTCACCGACCTCAAGAATCTCATCCAGCGGAAAGCGGAAACGCGATGTCACGAGCAGCGGCAGTCCACGAGGCAGCGCCTTGAGAACGCGCGCCAACGCACCGCCGTTCCACACATCGTCGAGCACGATCAATGGCCTGGCCTGGGCCAGAAGATGACGCAGCGCCTGCACCCGCGCATCGCCCGTCACGCCCACAATCGCCTGCTGCGCATCCAGCGCACGCGCCAACGCCTCAAATACGGGATCGGCGTCCGCTGCACCAGCTTTGACCCAGAGGACCTCGCCGTTGCCAGCGGCAATGTAATCGACCGCCGCCACAGCCGCGAGCGCACTCTTGCCCATCCCGCCAAAGCCATGGAGCAAGACGCGCTCTCCGTCTTCCAGAAGCTCTTGAATATCCTCGATCAGATCGGAACGCCCGATCAGTTTCTTCGGCTGGTCGGGAACGTCATCGGGCGTTCGCGCATAGATAGCGCTGAGCGCACTGTGATAGGCAATCTGCCGGTCGAGCAGCCACTTCTCAAGCGACCTACGCACCTGCTCCTTGAGATCGTCAACAGTTGTAAACCAGCGCGGGGTAATGCCAAAGCGCACGTCACTCTGCTTGTCGAGGAAGGCCTGGAGCCGTGGGTCACGCCGCTCTGGATCGACGTTCTTGACGTAAATGTGACGTTCGATGCCCCATTCGGTCGCGCGTTCGAATTCGTCAACTGTCCATTCGCCGAATTCGTTCCAGAACAAACCGATGTAGAGCGCCGAATTCTGAAGCGCTTCCAGATAGATCTGGCGGATAGATTTGTCACTCGCGGGGGCATCGCCTTCAAAGCGCCACGGCGACAATTTGAAGATGTCCTGGCCGAGAGTTGGCAATAACTCTTTGATCGCCTCGCGCTCTGAAGCCAACTCGTGCATCTTCGAGCTGATAAAGATGCGCTGTTCTGTCGCCATAGTAATCTTAACTTCCAGTCTACAAACAACCTTCAAGCCTATAGTACGGCAGACGCGCCCACAGAACAAGCCGTCTGCGCAGTTCACAGGTCGGAATAGAGGGACACAACGCATATAGCTTGATGCGAAGATAGAGAAAATAGGGGAATATTCAAGCGGGACAAAAAAGACAGCCGCAAAATCGGCTGTCTCGGTTGAATCAGTCTGACTCGGCCAGATCCGATCTCATGACGACGGCTGCGACAACCATGCCCAGATGTGCAGCAGATAGCCGTCGGGCAGATCTTCCGCGCTGAACGCGGGCATATCCCCTTTGCCAACACGCACCTGCTCGTAGAAGGCGGGAAACGGTATCGTCGTGTTGCGCAGCGCCGGTTCGCCGTTCGGGCCGCCGTTCGCTTCATCACCGTGGCAGAAGGCACAGCGGAGCGTCGGCCATAAAACCGCGCCCACATGTGCATCACCAGCATCCGGCATCACCTGCGGCGCGAACACGACTGCCTGCCGCCGTGGCACGGTGTCGATCGCCGTCTGCTCGCCAAAAGCGAACCAGAGCACGCCCAGCACCAGCAGCGCAGCGATAACCAATGCCACCGGCAGGAAGCTGCGACGGCGACTCGCGATCTGGTTTGCAGAACGTTCAGGCGCGCTCGCATCGCGTTCGGCCATGAGCTGCTGCCGCTGCGGATGCCAGAGGAAAATAACGGCAAACCGCCAGACAACCAGGAAGAGCACCAGGATCAGCGCCTGGTTGCTGTGGATACTGCGCGCCACGGGGATCGACTCGCCAGAGAAGATCGTCGTCGCCGCGATGGGGTTCAACAGGATCAACCCGGTGAAGATGAGAAGCACGGCACTGACAACCAGCACCAGATACTC
Source organism: Anaerolineae bacterium (assembly GCA_023382675.1). Taxonomy (GTDB): domain Bacteria; phylum Chloroflexota; class Anaerolineae; order Aggregatilineales; family Phototrophicaceae; genus Flexifilum. The sequence continues at coordinate 19,038 of JAHDWN010000066.1, read as the reverse complement.
GATCTTGAGCGCAAACCCATTGCCAGATTTCGTGTCTGACCGCAGCCCCAGATTTCCCAGGATGCGATCCAGAAACTGCCGCCAGTCTTTCAAACCCGGCAGCAGAACCGGTCTCAGTCCATAGACGAACCACTTGAAAGCCAGCGCCAGGACGTGATAGATCGCTTCGGCCATGAGCAAGATCGCCATGAAGCGATGCAGAATGCGCGCGCTCTCAATCCCGCCCAGCAGCACGATAATGAATTCCGCCCACGGCTCGCCGGAATACTTCTGCGGCAGACCCGTCAGAATCAGCCCAATCAGCGCGACGACTACGACCAGACGCTCAATACGCTGCGCGGCTGATAGGGTCTTGCCGGTTCTGATCTCATGTCCAGATTCGTCGGGCATCGCTGAAGCTCCCTCTAGCCGCTCTGTCGCTGCCGGATGCGCCGGATAAGCTCTGAGCCAATCAAAATTACCAGCACGGCGATAACAACCGGGATCAACACGTCATAGAGTCGATTCGCCAGGAACAGCACCGGTTGCGACTCCATCGTCGCCGGGTAGTGTCCCAACCAGGCATTCGAAAAATCGGCAGTCGCGCCCGGATGGCACTGCTGGCACGTCGTCAAAAGGTTCTCGCGAATGGCAGTATCAGTGCCAGCCTCGACAGCCTTGATGTTGTGAACACCATGGCAGTCATAGCAGACGGCCTTGTTGGTCACTACGTCCGGCGCTTCCTGTTCAAACAGGGTCACGGTCGAACCGTGAAAATCGCTCAGATACGTATCGAACACGTGCGTGCTGATGTCGTATTTGCCCATCAATTCGTCGTTAGCATGGCAGTTAGCGCACAATTCCGGCGAACGTACCCGGAAGAGTGTCGTCGTTGGGTTCTGAATGTCATGCACACCATGGCAGTCGATACAGGTTGGCACGTCCGGATTGCCTTCATCCAACAGCGCCGAACCATGCACACTAAGACGGTATTCTTCGAAGATCGCCCCGTGGCAGCGGCCACACGTCAGCGAGATACGCTGGCGCGGCTCGTCCGGCGGTTGAATATCATGGCCGCCGTGGCAATCGACACAGACAGCGGCCTCCAGCCGTCCGGCACGCAGAAATGCGCCATGCACACTGTCCTGCGCACGGGTATATTGATCCTCATGGCAGTTCCGGCAGACCGCATAGCGTTCAAGCCGGAATTCGCGTGTTGTCCGAGCAGTAGTAGGCGGATGCGGATAGCGGAAGTTAGGATGACAGTCGGCGCAGGCCAGCGCACCTTCGGGGCTAGACTCGCCATGGACAGAACCCGCGAGTACTTGCGGGTCAATCGTCACCGACAGCGTTTCACCGCCGGGCAGATGCCACACTTGATCCGGCTTCGTGTGGCAGAGCAAACAGTAGGCATCGGAAGCTGGTTCTTCCTCCGGTGTCTGTGTCACTTCCGGCGTGGGTGTGGGAGTCTCATCTTGGGCGGTGGCGATACCTGCCGCGAACCCGAAAAAGATCGACAGGAGACCAATGCCCAGCAGCAGTAGTGCGGCTCGATGTCTCATGGCTTGGCCTCCCGGATGTCTGTCTGGCGTCTGGCGCGGCGCGAGACAACCCATGATCCAATTGCCAACGTCAATACGGTAGCGCCCAGAAGGATGAAAGTCATTGGCCTGAATCCGGTGTGAACGGGCGCTTCCGGCCCAAGGACGACCGGCTGCGGCTGCGACACCGTGGCCGTGGGCGCAGGTGCTTCTGTCGGCTGGAGGCTGGCCCCCGGCACGCTGAGCTGTGACAGCATCCCGGATGCGGCTTGCAGCAACGCGTCGGTGTAAGCGTAGTTGTGGACGCCCTGGCTGCCGTCATTCTGGACGAATGTCAGCGCTGCCACTGTGCGGTCATATAACTGTTTGGCGTCTGTACCAGCTTCCGGTTCAGTGATGCTGCCGACACGCGCCCAGGCAATCGACAGGCGCGAACGCACCGACGCCTGCGTGTCCTGCACCAGCGACTGCAAATCACCCGCCGACAGATCCGTATGGCAAGTCGAGCACGAATCCGGCGGCATATCTTCCGCCTCGCCGGGGATGATCGGTCGCCAGGTGTGATTGGCAAGCTGTGCGTTGTCAATCGGTACACGAGTCATGTGACAGGTGACGCAGCGTGGCCCTTCCTCCTCAGAAAAATGAACGGAAGGTATGCCTTCTACACCCTCGACGACCGTCTGGCCTTCGAACATCTCTTGCACTGGATGGTGCAGACCCGGTGTCAGGTCGGTGTTGCGATGGCAATCCGTGCAGATAGCGTACGCCGTATCCACCAGGAAGAAATCGACATCATAGGCTTCGTGCGGGCTGTGGCAGGTGGTGCAGGTCACACCGAACTGCGCCGTCTCCAGCGTGATCGCCTCCGGCGGTGTTTCGTCCTCGCGGTCGCCGCCGTCTTCATAGAGCGCAAGAATACGCTGACGCAGGGCGTTATCGCCGCTGTGGCACGTCACGCAGCCATCCTGAGCGTTCGAACTGCCCTTCATCGTCTCCAGCGCGTCCGCGTGCGCCGAGCGCATCCACTCGTTGAACTGCATATTGTTCCGGCGCGCTTGCCCGGTCTCCCACCAGCTGGCTGGATCATCGGCCGCGGCCAGGTTGAAAATGTCTTCGTGCAGCAGATCCATTCCGGGACGATAATTCACCGGGTACGGGTGAGCACCGTCCGGCTCTGTCCCCCGACTGTGACATTGACCACACACCTGTGCATCCGGTGTGAGCACGATCGCCGCATGGATTTCGGTCAGTTCTTCCTCACTGGGCCGCCTGCCAGCGTCGCTGGCAAGCTCGGCGTGCTCGCTGCCTGGCCCGTGGCACGCCTCACACCACACGCCGTCATCATCCCACCTGCCGCGTTCGACATCCAGGCCGGTCGTATGGCAGCCGGCGCAGTTCTGCACCCAATCGTAAGCAGGGTCCGGCCAGGTATCGGCCAACGCATACGCCCGCCAGGTCTGCGCCACAGTGTCCCACTCGGCGGGGAGCACCATATACTCGTTGCGGTCGACTTCGTAGAGGTAGCGCTGCACGTAGCGCCCGGCGCCGATCACGAACACGATGTCGTCGTCGGTAAACGGCCGCGGCGCGTCTTCACCGGGAAACTGAACCGTGCGCACATCTTCGCCCTGGTCGAAGTCCGCCAAAATCGGGTCTTTGTCGCGCTCCACATCCTGGAGAGCCAGGGCGTGGAGTGTATCGCCGTGCTCTCTTGACAGCGTGCGGTGACAAGAGCTGCATTCACGCGCGCCAACATAATCAGCATCAATTGGTGCATCTTGCGCGCGAACCGGCGACACGCCGATACCAGCCCAGAGGCCCAGGCTGATGCAGCCTACCCCCGAAAGTATCAGTAATAAGATGATGGCCCGACGCATATTGGTCATCCTAGTGTCAAACAAGTGCAGAGGGCGTCTTCTGCCTCGATAGTAACTCTAATGTACCGACGTATGTCCGCAATCATCCTCCAGAATGATTGTGAATCGTCCCCCAGAATGATCTTGACGACGCGATAATGCGTTAAGTTCATCCTGGAGTTAGGAGAGTTATCGGCGAAGCGATAGCGTTTTGGATTTGATAAAGTCGATAACATTCAATAAACTCAGCAAGCAAAGACCTTTGTTTGTTGTGGTGAATTCTACATCGTCAATATGCCGAAGCAAAATTGAAGCGCGATACAGATCATGGAAATGACAAGGTTTATCGGCGGCACAGGCTTTTTCTGCTTTCGAATATCGCGAAATAATAGTGAGTTAGCGGCAGTCCGCTCACAGGAGATTCGGTCATGGTAGGCCTGCGAGACTTCCTATCCCGGCTTCGCCAACGTGTCACACTCCGCAGCCTGCTGCCCTATGCTCTGGTGGCGGTCGGCATTATCGCCATCCTGTTGGCGGTTCCTCCAGCCTGGGAATACAGTAACTCCCCCACCTTTTGCGGTCTGACGTGCCACACGATGCCGCCCGAATACAGTTCCTATCTCATTTCGCCACATTCGCGCATTCTGTGCGTCGATTGTCATATTGGTCGCGATCTGCTGCTGGTTCAGTTCTTCCGCAAAGCCGGTCACATGCGTCTGCTGGTCGATACGGTGCTGGAAAACTATCATTTGCCGATTCGTTCGGCAGAGATGCGCCCTGCGCGTGAAACCTGCGAGTTGTGTCACACACCGGAGAAGTTCTCAGACGACAGCCTGCGCGTGATCAACAGCTTTGAAAACAACCGCACGAATGATCCATACGACATCTATCTGTTGATGCACACCGGCGGCGGCAGCCAACGCGAGGGTTTGGGTCGCGGCATTCACTGGCACATCGAGAACAAGATCAGCTATGTCGCCCTTGACCCGGAACAACAAGAAATCCCGTGGGTGCGTGTCGAGACGCCTGACGGTCAGGTCGTCGAGTACAACGCCATCAATTCACCCGTTGATACTTCAAACATCGACCAGTATGAATTGCTCGAGATGGACTGCATCACCTGCCACAATCGCATTTCACATTATCTTCAGCCACCGAGCCGGGCAATTGACAGTGCTTTGAACCAGGAAGATATCTCGACAGACATCCCGTTCATTCGTTCGCGTGCGGTCGAACTGCTGTCTGCCTCGTATGCATCGACCGAAGAAGCGACACAAGCATTCGAATCGCTCGACGAATACTATCGGGACAACTACCCTGAGTTCTATGCCGAGGGTCAGGAGCAGGTCACACAGGCGATTGACGTGCTGGATACGCTCTACAAAGAAAGCAACTATCCAGAACAAATGCTCACCTGGAACACCCATCCGAACAACGTCGGCCACCGCGATTCCGCTGGCTGCTTCCGCTGTCACGATGGTGAGCATTTCAGTAGCACGGGTGAAGTTATCCGTCTTGAATGCAACCTCTGCCATTCGATTCCGCAGGTCGTGCGCCCTGGCGAAATCGAGCCGATGCTGCCGCTGACGACGGGCATCGAGCCAGCTTCGCATCTCGACTCGACCTGGATCAGCCGCCACCGGACGGTCTTCGATCAGACCTGCTCCAACTGCCACACCACAAGCAACCCCGGCGGCGTGGACGATCAGAGTTTCTGCTCTAACAGCGCCTGTCACGGGTCGAGCTGGACCTATGCGGGCTTTGATGCCCCAGGCCTGGCGACCGTACTCGGTATCTACCAGGTGGAAGCAACGCCATTGTTGGAAGACTTCGAAGGCGATCCGACCTACACCATCCTGCAGCCACTGTTCACGCAGGACTGCGGCGGCTGTCACGGGCCAATCCCCTCGAAAGGCTTGCGCCTGACTGATTATGCCAGTCTCATGGCCGGCAGCGAGGACGGCCCTGTTGTTGTTCCCGGCGATCCGGATCAAAGCCTGATGATCCAGGTACTGACCAGCGGGCACTTCGCCCAACCGACTGAGCACCAGCTTGACCTGCTCAGACAGTGGATCGCGAACGGGGCACCGGAATAGTCATAGATACGTGCGGGGCATCCAGACGACGATGCCCCGCGCGTCTCATTTCAACTTATATCGACCTGCATCTGTGCCGGTGTGTTGCTGGCAATGACACGCCCACGCGCGATGGTGTACAGCGGGATCGTCTGGTAGCGCAGCGCAGAGAATGCATCCGGCGCATCCAGAACGACGATGTTGGCCGGATTGCCGACTTTCAAGCCGTAGTCCTGAATCTGGAGTGATTTCGCGCCGTTGACCGAAATCATGTCGAAACAGGCATCGATCTCCTGCAAGCCGGTCATCTGTGAGACGTGTACAGTCATGTGCGCGACGCCGATCATGCTGCCCGTGCCAAAGATGTACCACGGATCGTAGATGCAATCCTGCCCCAAGCTGACGTTCGCGCCCTGCTGCCACAACTCTTTGATGCGTGTCAGGCCGCGCCGTTTCGGGTAGGTGTCCATCCGCCCTTGTAACGTGATGTTGATCAGCGGGTTAGCGATGAAGTTCACGTTGCTGCGGCGAATGAAGCCGAGCAGCTTGTAGGCGTAGGAGTCGTTGTATGACCCGAACGCTGTCGTGTGGCTGGCGGCGACGCGCTCGCCATGGCCGCGTTTGATCGCTTCGGCCACGATCACCTCGACAAAGCGTGATTGGTCATCGTCCACCTCGTCGCAGTGAATATCGATCAGCCGGTCGTAGCGCTCCGCCAGATCGAAGGCGTGCTGCACTGATCGCACGCCATCTTCGCGGGTCAGCTCATAATGCGGGATGCCCCCGACCACATCCGCACCGCGTCGCATTGCCTCTTCGAGCAAAGCCTCGTTGTCTTTGCGCGAATACATGCCATCCTGCGGAAAGGCGACGATTTGCAGCGTCATCCAGTCACGCACCTGCTCGCGCAGTTCCAGCAGCGCATCCAGCGCGATCAAGCGCGGCTCGGTCACGTCCACGTGCGTCCGCACGTAGAGACAGCCATGCGCGGCCATCAGCTTGAGCGCCGCAAGCGCGCGCTGCTGCACATCTTCATGCGTCAGCGATGGCTTGCGCTCACCCCAGATCTGGATGCCTTCGAACAGTGTGCCGCTCTCATTGAAGCGCGGCTGCCCGGCTGCCAGCACCGAATCGAGGTGAATGTGCGACTCGACAAAGGGCGGCGTCACCAGCTTTCCGCTGCAATCGATCTCGCGTACCCCCTGCTGCGGCAGGTTCGGCGCGATGGCGTCGATGAATGCGCCTGTAATTGCGATGTCAACGGGCTGCGACTCGCCGCGTACCCGGCAGTTGCGCAAGATCAGGTCGGACATGCTCTCATCCCTTTTTGGCAAGATCGACAATCAATCCAGTGAGAAATGTTGTGCGCCTTTTCCGTTTTCGTTATGCTCGCATGGGCGCAGAATCATGGCCGGGAATATAACACTGGAGGGGGATCTATGAAAAAGCTTAGCTTGCTCGTCTGTCTTATTTTGGTACTCGGCGCTTTCGGCGGCATTTTGACCGTTGCCGCCCAGGATGAGCCACTGGTTGTCTTCGGCGCGTTCGCTACACCTATCGAAGAACCGTGGGATGGCGTCATCCACGCAGCACTGCTGAATGCTCAAGAAGAAGGGCTAATCGACTACACATTCCAGGACGAAATCGGTTATTCGGGTGACATGGAAATCGTGCTGCGCGAGGTCGCAGATGAGTTGCAACCGGCTATCATCTTCGGCGATGCCTTCGGCAACGAAGAAGCGGTGCGCCGGGTGGCGCGCGATTATCCCGAAATCGCCTTCGTGTTCGGATCGGGTCTTGGCCCCTCGCAGCCCAACCTGTCGGTCTTTGACAACTGGATTCACGAACCGGCCTATCTCAGCGGCCTGATCGCCGGCTCACTGACGGAAAGCAATGTGATCGGCGTGGTCGGCGGCTACCCCGTGCCGGAAGTCAACCGCATCATCAACGCCTTCGTGCAGGGCGCGACAGAAGCAAACCCCGACGCGGAAGTGTTGGTCACGTTCCTCAACAGTTGGTTCGACCCGGCAGCAGCCAAAGAAGCCGCCCTGGCGCAGATCGACGCGGGCGCGGACGTGCTGTTTGCCGAGCGTTTCGGCGTCATCGAAGCTGCGCAGGAAAACGACCTGCTCGCATTCGGCAACATGAGCGACCAGAACGAACTCGCGCCGGAAACTGTCGTGACCGGCCCGGTCTGGAACATGGAACCGACCGTCAATTTCGTCATCAATCAGGTCGCGGCAGGCTCTTACACTGGGCTTGATCTCAAAGACTTCTCGATGATGGGTCAGGGCGGCGCGTCGTTGGCCCCATACCACGGTTTTGAAGACACGCTTGATCCCGATCTTCTTGAAATGGTAGCAACGCGCCAGCAAGAGATCGTCGACGGCCTCTTCCGCGTTGACATCAACGAAGAACTCCCGGCGGAATCGCTTGTGCCTGGGGATGGCACTATCGGCGGCTAACCGGCTGCTGAGCACTCACGATGGGTGGCGCACCCTGCCACCCATCCTTTTGCCTGCATCCGCACATGAACGGATCTGGAACGATGAACATCGTTGAGATGCGCGGGATCACCAAGCGCTTCGGCACGCTGGTGGCGAACGACAAAGTCGATATTGACCTTGGGCGCGGCGAGATCCATGCGCTCCTGGGCGAAAACGGCGCGGGCAAGAGCACGCTGATGAAGATCCTCTATGGTCTCTACCAGCCCGACGAAGTCACGATCACGATTGAGGGGCGAACGCAGCCGATCCGCTCACCCGCCGAAGCGATTGAGCGCGGCGTTGGCTTTGTATCGCAGCATTTCTCGCTCGTCCCGACCTTCACCGTTGCGGAGAATATCCTGCTTGGCTACGAGCAGCAGTTCCGCCTCGACCCGGCGCAAATGCACACGCGCGTCGCGCAGCTCGCCACCGACAACGGCTTCAACATCGATCCGTCGGCCATCGTCGGCAAGCTCTCCGTCGGTCAGCAGCAGCGGGTCGAAATCCTGAAGGCAATATTTCGTGATTGCCGCGTCCTGATCCTGGACGAGCCGACGGCGGTACTCACACCGCGCGATACGCAATCACTCTTTGAGATCCTGCTCAAACTGTGCGCGCAAGGTCTTGCCGTCATCATCATCACCCACAAGCTCGAAGAAGCGCTGCAACACAGCCAGCGCGTGACGGTGCTCCGTCACGGCAAGGTCGTCGGCAGCCAGGAGACGAGCAGCACTACCAGCGCCGAATTGGCGCGCCTGATGGTGGGCAGACAGACAACGCCTGTCCAACGCCCTGCCAACGCCAACGCCTCGGAGCCGGTCGTGCTTGAGGTGAGTGGCCTCTCGGTAGCGGACAAGCGCGGCGTTCATGCGCTCAACGCGGTCAATTTCCAGGTGCGTGCGGGTGAAATCGTCGGCATTGCTGGCGTCGCTGGGAACGGTCAGAGTGAACTCGTCTCGGTGCTGACCGGGATGCTCCAGCCGCAGCGAGGCGCAATGCGTGTCGATGGTCAAGCGGTCGCTTTCGGCGATCCGCGCGCCTGCACCCGTCACAAAATTGGCCGCATTCCCGAAGATCGGCTGCGCGGCGTGATCGGCGATCTCAGCGTTGCCGACAACCTGATGATTGAACAGCTCGATCAGTTCACCATTGTCGGGCACTTGCAGCCGCACGCCATCCTGGAACATGCGCAGCGTCTTATCAACGACTTTCAGATCAAAGCTGCCCCCAACGATCCGGTGCGCACCCTCTCAGGCGGCAATATCCAGAAAGTCATCCTGGCGCGCACCCTGGCGCAAGATCCGGCGGTCGTGATCGCGGCGCAGCCCACACGCGGCGTCGATATTGGCGCGACCGAATACGTTCATCAAAAATTGTTGGAGCAGAAGCAGCGCGGCGCTGCCATCCTGCTCATCTCTGAAGACCTGGACGAGATCTTATTGTTGAGCGACCGGATTCTGGTTATGTACAACGGGCGGCTGGTTGGCGAGTTCGATGCAGCAGCGGTGGATCTGGATCGCCTGAGTCTGCTCATGACCGGCGCAGAAAAAACTGGATGACGCCATGATGACACTTGGTTTGAAATTTGAGCGGCTGCCCTCACCCGTCTGGGTGCGAGCAGCCATCCCGTTCGTTGCCATTGCCATCACCTTCGCGCTTGTCAGTGTGCTGGTCATCCTCGCTGGCGCCAACCCGTTCGCCGTGGCTTATGAACTGCTGATCGACCCGCTGACCAAGAACAGCGCGCGCGGTGACATCCTCGTTATGGCGACACCGCTCCTGCTCACCGGCGCGGCAGTCGCGCTGGCATTCGCAGGCGGCTATTACAACATCGGCGCGGAGGGGCAGCTTCTGGCCGGGGCCGCAGCCGCCGCCTGGGTCGGCCAGTTTGTTGGCGATTTGTCTCCCTGGCTCGCCATTCCCGTCATGATCACGGGTGGTTTCATCGCGGGTGCGCTCTGGGCATTGATCCCCGCGCTGCTGAAGGTGCGCCTTCAAGTGGACGAAGTCGTCACCACCCTGCTGATGAACTCGATTATGGGCTACATTATCAGCGCTCTGCTCAACGGCCCGTGGCGCGATCCGGTGAGCGGCTGGCCGCAGTCGCCCACTATTGCCCTGTCCGCCCAGTTCCCGCAGATCATCCCGCGCACCCGCGTACATTTCGGCTTCATCGTCGCTGCGGTCGTGGTGATCGCGCTCTGGTGGATTTTGACGCGCACGCGCTTCGGCTTGGAGCTACGCGCCATCGGCAAGAATCGTGACGGAGCGCAGTTCCTGGGCATCCGTGTCGAACGCACGATGCTTGCCGTCGCCCTGATCAGCGGCGGCATCGCCGGATTGGCCGGAGTTAGCGAAGTCGCAGGCATCCACTACTATCTGATCGGCTCACTCTCCCCCGGCTATGGCTACACCGGCATTATTGTAGCGACGCTCGGCGCCCTGGCAGCGCCCGGTGTCGTCATGGCGGCGCTCTTCCTGGCGCTCGTCAGCCGTGGAGCGCTGACCGCCAGCCGCGAGCTTGACATTCCGATCTATCTGGCCGATGTCATTCAGGCGGTGCTCCTGCTCGTCATGCTGGCCGTCCTGCTCCTGACCCGCTATCGCATTCGGAGGGCATGACGTGGAATTCCTCCTGACACTCCTGGGCGCGACGCTGCGCATCGCCACGCCAATTCTCTACGGCGCGCTCGGAGAAATGATCGTCGAGCGGGCGGGCATCCTCAACCTGGGCATCGAAGGCACGATGCTGCTCTCGGCCTTTGGCGGTTTCGTGGCAGCGCAACTCAGCGGTTCGATCTATCTGGGTTTATTGATTGCGGTCGCCATCGGGGTGCTGCTTAGTCTCTTGATGGGCTTCCTCTCGATCACGCTCGGCCTGAATCAACACGTCTCCGGCCTGGGCATCACCCTCTTCGCGAGCGGGCTGGCGCTCTTTCTGTTTCGCATCATTTATGGCGGCGAAAGCATCCCCCCGGCGTTGGAAGAGTCGTTTCCACAATTGCGCATCTTCGGCGGCACAAGCCTGGAACCCGTGTTCAGCCAGTATGTCTTCACCTATGCTGCGTTCTTGCTGGTGCCGCTACTGGCGTGGCTGCTTTATCGGACTTCGTTCGGCCTGAGGCTACGCTCAGTCGGTGAAAACCCCGAGGCCGCCGATACTGCGGGGATCAGCGTCTTTCGCACGCGTTACGTCGCGCTGCTGATGGGTGGCGCGCTCATGGGGCTGGGCGGCGCGTTTCTATCGTTGGCGCAGTTGGGCGCGTTCACGCACGGCATCATCAACGGGCGCGGCTGGGTCGCCATCGCTATCGTCATCTTTGGCAATTGGCGTCCGTGGCGTGTCCTGGCTGGCGCGCTGCTCTTCGGCGGTCTTCAGGCGCTGCAACTACGCCTCCAGGCGGAGGGTGTGCAGCTTCCCTACGAGATCTTTCTCATGCTGCCCTATGTGATGACAATTGTCGCTATCGCCATCACCGGGCGCAACGCATCTTACCCGGCGGCGCTGCTCAAACCCTACCGCCGCGAAGGCTGAGGACATCTCTGGCCGCCTATGGCAAATTTCATGACAAGAGGTTGACACGAAATCGCGTTCTCATTCGTATACGTTTATGCACATTTGACTAAGTTTTGCACAAAATTGACAATTTACTTGACTTCGCACGGACGATTCGCTAAACAATACTGTGACCGCGGAATGTAGTTTTTGCCGCATATTAGTTGAAGGAAGAGTGCTATGTCGAAATCCTTACGTTCTGGACGATATGTGCTGTTGGCATTTTTCGTCCTCATCGCCGTCCTCCTCTCCGCACCTGTATCTGCCCAAGATCATCCGCTTGCCGGCCAAACGATCGATATGGCGATCCTCGGCATCGGCGGTTGGCTCCCCAGCAGCCTGGGTGTGGAGATGGCAACGCCGAACGCCGACACAGACTTCGCAGAATTTGCGGAATATGCTCAGGCAAATTACGGCTACACGGTGAATTTCAGCTTCCAGGAATCGCCATTTGCGGCGTTGTTCCAACTCGCCGCGGCGTCATTGGCGACCCGGTCGAATGAATTCAACATCATCGTCAGCGACAGCCAGTGGCTGGGCGCTTTCGCAGAACCGGGTTGGATCATCAACATCACCGATCTGATCAACAATGGCATACCCGACATGGGCATCGATCCACAGCCCAATCTGGATATCACGCCCTACAGTTCGGTTGTGCGAACAACGTACCAGATTTATCCGGATGGCAGCGACCAGGTGTGGGGTCTGCCACAGGAAGGTGACGTGATCGTGCTCTTCGTCCGCACGGACATTGTCAACGATCCGGATAACATGGCTGCGTTCGAGGCCGAAAATGGCTTCGCCCTCCCGACTACTTTCGAAGAGTGGGAAGCCGTCACGATGGAGCAGTTTGAGACCATCGCGAAATTCTTCACCCGACCAGACGACGGCGTCTACGGCACGGTCATGCAGCACTCACGCGAGTACGATTTCCAGACCATGTATCTGTACCCGTTCATGTTCTCCCAGGGTGGCGATATCTGGAATCCCGAGACCCGCGAGGTCTACGGCGTCCTGAACAGCCCGATCAATGCCGCCGCCATGGAATGGAACAAGCGGATGCTCGATTACGAGCCCCCCGGAGCCATCAGCTATGGTATCGGCGAAAATATCGATGCGTTCACTCAGGGTACGGTGGCAACAGCCTTCCAGTGGGCAGCCGTCGGCCTGTCGATGGTCGCCGATCCCGAGATCCGCGCGAACACGATGATCGTGCCACCGCCCGCCTTTATGCGTGAAGATGGCAGTCTGTCGCGCGTCTATTCGATGGGTGGCCAGCCGTGGGTGATCAATGCCTTCAATACGCCGGAGCAGATGCGCGTGGCCGTCGACTTCATGAATTGGTGGTATCTGCCGGAAACCCAGCTTGAGTATGCGCGCCGTGGCGGCAACCCAACCGACGCGACGACGCTCAACAATCCGGAGTTTGACAGCATCAACCCATGGAATCGCGCCTACCGATATATGCTCCAGCCTGACCGCGCGCGTGACTTCTGGCATGAGCCGAACTATTCGGAAATGCTGGCCGCGCAGCAAGAAGGCTTCACCGCCTACGCCTCTGGTCAGGTGAGCGATGCCGCCAATACACTTGAGTGGATCGCCTGCCAGCAGCAGAAGGTCCTGTTCGACAACGGACGTTCGGAAGTAGCGCCACCTGAATCATGCAATGATGTGACGCTTAATTAGTCCAGGCCAGCCGGTACTGAGGCTGCAAAGACAGAAGCCGGGCAGGGGAGAAACACTCCCTTGCCCGCTTTGTTAAGGGAAACCAATATTCGTTACAGGGGTACCGATGAGTCTTGAGACCCTTTCTCCCTCTTCTGGTCACCAGGAGACTCTACCAGAACTACGCACCAATTCGTTTCGTCGCGCCCTGGCGCGCATCTCGCACCTGACGGACGATGCTCGCATCTTCCCCACGCTGATACTCTTGCCGGTGATGTTCTTCTTCATCGTCTGGAATGTCATTCCCACGCTGTGGATGATCGGCTTGAGCTTCTATCGCTACTCACTGATGCTCGGCAACGAACAATTCCTGGGCACGAACAACTACATGTCGATTATGACAGATAGTCAGGTGTGGGAGGCGCTCTCGCGCACCTTCATCTGGGTAGGCGCGGGTGTTGCGATCCAAACCATTCTTGGCCTTCTTCTCGGCTTCCTGTTCTGGGGCAGCAGAGACATGCCGGGCCGGCGTCTCGCGCTGACGCTGCTCTTCACGCCGATGGTTCTCACACCAGTTGCTGTAGGCGTGTTCTTCCGCCTGCTCTACGAGCCAACCTTTGGCATTGTCAACTACCTGACGACCACTGTCCTGGGCGTGCAGGTCAACCCCTTGAATGACCGCGCGATTGCTTTTGGCGCTGTATTGCTGGTCGATACCTGGATGTGGACCCCGTTCATGATCCTGATCACCTTGGCGGCGCTCGGCTCAGTGCCCAAAGCAGAGCTGGAAGCAGCGGAAATCGACCGTATTCCCTGGCTCAAGCGCCTGCGTTACATCATCTGGCCGAATGCCAAATTCATCCTCATGCTTGGTATCTTGCTGAGAACGATTGACTCGTTCAAAACACTTGACCTCGTTTACCTGATGACAAACGGTGGCCCAGGCAATACCACCGACCTGATCGCCCTGCTGCTCCGGCGCAAGGCCTTCGAAGCCTTCGACCTTGGCTGGTCATCAGCGATGGCAATCCTGCTGCTCTTGACCGCTATCGCTTTCACTTCAATCTATCTTTATATCCTGAACCTGAATCGCAGACGACAGGAGGCCATCGTATGACCCGCGCATCCGGTTGGCGCAGAACTGCTTATCACCTGCTTCTCTGGCTCGTCGTCTTGATCTTCTTTGCGCCGGTAGCGTGGATCATTTTGAGCGCCTTCAAGACCACTAACCAGATCCTGGCGATCCCCCCACTCGTGGTTTTCGAACCTACGCTCGACAACTTCCGGCAAATCGTCGCCGATCCGAATGCCGGTCGCTTCCTCTGGAACAGTCTGTGGCTGTCAATTATTGCGGTGTTGATCGCGCTGGCGGTCTCATTTCTGGCCGCCTATGCGTTCTCCCGTTTCAACCTGAAGGCGACGAACTTTCTGATGTTCGTGCTGTTATCTATGCGCATGGTGCCCGCGGTGGCTGTCGTCATCCCGCTCTACTTGATGTACTCGGCGCTCGGCTGGCGCAACCAACCGCTGGCAATGCTTGCCTTCTATGCCATGTTCAGCATCCCGTTTTCGGTCTGGATATTGAAGGGTTTTATCGATGGCGTCTCAAGACGCTTTGACGAGACGGCCCTGGTCAACGGCGGCTCACGCTGGCATGTGCTGTTCCGTGTCGTGCTGCCGCAGATCGGCCCAGGATTAGTTGCTGCCTTCATCTTTAACCTGATCTTCGTCTGGAACGAGTTTCTATTCAACCTGCTGCTCGGTGGACGCGATGTGAGAAATATCCCGGTCTCCTTCTCGACTGATCTCTATTCAGACGGTGGCATGAATTGGACGTTCGTGGCGGCGATGACGACGGTCTACATCATTCCGCCGATGATCATCATTTACCTGTTCCAGCGCTACTTGCTGGTTGGCATGACCTTTGGTACAGTGCGAGGAGAAGTCTGATGGCAAGCGTTCCTCCACCGGAAAAACGCGAACGTACCTTTGCCTCGACCGTCCAGCTTGCCCTGATCTTTCTGTTGGCCCTCAGCTTCGTGCTGATCACCCAGCGTTTCGACAGGCAGATTTACTATTGGGGCGTTTTCCTTTTGATCGTTTTCACGTTGCTACAGATTGCTTTTGGCAACATTCCTTCCGAGTGGAACTTTGCCAGATCGATGATGGGGCTGGTCCTGGCTGCGCTTATCATAACTGGCCTCGTCGTTCTGAGCATCGCGTTGGTTCCAACACTCATTAATCTGGGTAGGTAGGCATGTGATGATACCTGCTGTTGAATTCCACAATGTCACTCGATCCTACGGTCGCAATATCATCATCGATTCGCTCAATCTGAAGATTGAGGCCAATCGCTTTGCGGTCATCTTTGGCGCACCTGCCTGCGGAAAATCGACGCTTCTCCGTTTGCTGACCGGCCTCGATAAGCCTGACAGCGGCGAGATCATGCTGCGGGGCAAGGATGTTACCCATGTTGCCAGCGGCAGCCGCAATATCGGCTATGTGCCGCAGTCATTTGCCTTGTACCCCCACTATTCCGTGGCCGATAACATCGCCTATCCGCTCACACTGCTCGGCTACAGCAAGGGTGAGACGAAACCGATAGTCGAGTACACGGCTGAACAGCTCAAGATCACGCATCTCCTGCAAAAAAAGCCTGATCAATGCAGCGGCGGTGAAAAACAACGCGTTGCCATTGCGCGCGGTATCGTCAAGAACACGGACATCTTCGTCCTTGACGACCCGCTGACCGGCCTTGATTTCAAACTCCGTGAGCAGCTTTTCGACGATTTGCGCGATATGCAGGACAGCCTGAACGCAACTTTCATCTACACCACGTCGGATGCAACCGAGGCGTTGATACTGGCTGAGGAGGTACATGTCCTCGATCAAGGCAAGATCGTTGAGGCGGGATTGCTTGAAGATGTCTACTCCCATCCCGCCCATGTGCGCACAATGGAACTGCTCGGCTTCCCGGAAGCGAATGTCTTCCATGGGACGCTGCGTGGTGATCGCCAGTGCGAAACGCCGCTGTTCACTTTCTCAACCCGCCTGGACACCGGCACACCCGGCGGCACAGCCGTATACGTGACGGTTCGCCCGCAAGACATCAAGATCAATCCACCGCCTGAGCCAGGTCTCAGGCGCTGCCCGGTCGAGATCACGCTGGTCGAAGATCTGGGTGGCGAGCTGGTCATCTATCTTGAAGCCAACAACATTTCGCTCAAATCAGTTGTGCGCCACGATGAAGTCGACGCATTGACCGAAGGCGAGGCAGAGATCGGTATTCATCCGGCAGCCCTGGCCATCTATGCGACGGCAGGTGGACATAACATCGGGCGTGGAGCAACGTAATATGGCCGAGATTCGTCTGGATAAACTTCGCAAAGAATTCGGCAAGCTGGTAGCCGTTCGTGATGTCACTCTAACCTTCCCTACCGGCACGGTGAACTGCCTGCTGGGGCCATCGGGGTGTGGCAAGACCACGCTCATGCGCATGATCGCTGGCCTGGAGACGCCAACCGCCGGCGAAGTCTACTTCGCTGGCGAGCGGGTCACACACCTATCGCCCAGCCAGCGCAACATCGGCATGGTATTCCAATATCCGGTTGTCTATCGCGGCATGAGTGTCTACCGCAACATCGAGATCCCACTGATCGAAATCAAGGATCTATCGCCGCAGGAACGCAAGCGGCGCATCGAATCTGTCCTTGAAACGCTCGATCTGGCGAAATTCGCGAAACAGGATGTCAGCGACCTCGATAACGGCACGAGGCAGAAAGTCTCCGTTGCCCGTGCGGTCGCGCGCCAACCCAAGATCATCCTCTTCGACGAGCCAGTTACGAACGTCGACATCGGATCTAAGACGCAGTTGAAACGCGCGCTCAAGCAGCTCGTCAAACAACACAATCAGACGATCATTTACGTCACCCACGATCAAACAGAAGCGATGACGCTCGCCGACACCATTCTACTCATGTTGGACGGCGAAATCGTGCAAACGGGCGCGCCGCGTGAACTCTATGACAGCCCCAGGGATCGCTTCGCTGGTTTCTTCTTCGGCAATCCGGGCATGAACTTCATTCCTTGTCCGGTGGAGCAGCACAACGGCAGCAGCACCCTTGGCAAACCGCTCTTTGCCCAGCCTATGCGGGTGACGGGCCTCACTGGGCAGCCAGAAGTGACCATCGGCATTCGTCCTGAGCGTGTTCGTGTCCTGACGGAAACGGCAGCCAACACTGTCCCGGCCACCATTCTGCGCGAGGCGATGGTCGCGGGCGGACAGCGACTGCTGACGCTCAAGGTCGGGGCCACAACGCTCAAGGCTAAAGTCCCACCGACAGATACATTTCGTGCTGGCAATACTGTCCACGTCGAGTGTCCGGTCGAGCACGTCGTCTTGTTCGGCAGTGATGAGCGTCGTCTGGAGGCTGCGCTACAGGCGTGAGATAAATCTGAGTACATCGCATACTTCGTCAGTAACAACTCTCGGAGAATCAGAATGGCAAAAGTAGCCAGCTTAGGCATCCATATCCTTGACATTCTGGGAAGACACGTCAGCCGCATTCCAGAAGGCCAGCACGTCGATCTGATCGACGAAATACGCCTGACTGTGGCGGGCACGGCGGCAGGCACAAGCGTCGATCTCGCGAAGCTCGGCGCAGAAGTTTATGCCATGGGCGCGATTGGCGAGGATGAGATGGGCAATTTCATCATCGACACCATGCATCGCTATGGTATCAATACCGACGGCCTCGTCCGTAAGGTGGGTGTGCAGACATCCGCAACTATGCTGCCGATCCGCCCAAATGGTGAGCGCCCCGCACTGCATGTCCTCGGCGCGAACGCAAAATACTCGCTCGATGATGTCAACTGGGACATTATCAAAAACGTCGATTACCTGCACTTCGGCGGCACCTATCTACTGGCCATGCTGGATGGTGAACCGACTGCCGAAGTACTCAAATTCGCCAAAAAGCATGGCGTTGTGACCACCCTCGATATGATCGCCCTGCAGCGCGATGACCTGCTCGAAATAATCGAGCCAGCGCTGCCCTACATCGACTATTTCATGCCCGGCATCGAGGAAGCACGCATGATCTGCAAGCTGGAAGATCGGCGTGAGGTGATCGACTTTTTCCTCGCCCGTGGCGCGAAACATACAGTTTTCAAGATGGGTGCGCTGGGCAGCAGTATCGCCAGCAAAGACTTGGCGGAGATCCGCGTCCCGGCATTCAAAATGAATGTGGTCGATTCGACCGGGTGTGGTGACGCCTACTGCGCTGCATTCATCGTCGGACTGTCGCAAGGCTGGAATCTGGAACAGGCGGGACGCTTTGCGTCAGCAGCCTCCGGGCTGGTCATCACGGGCCTGGGATCGGACGCGGGCATCGTCGATTTCGACCACACGCTCGACGTCATGAACACCTATGACATCGTCCCGATGGACGATTGACCGGCAAATGCTGTAATACTGGCTTCCCATCGGCGCTCTCAGGTTTCTGTGTGTCACCGAACTAATCATGAAAAAAACCGTTTATCTACCATCCGGGCAGGCACTCACCTGCCCTTTTACTTTGCTTTCCGCCCAAAAAAGTCACGCCACATACGGCTATAATCCCCCGATCTCGTTTCCTTTATGCTCCCGCACTTTGCGTCATATAACGCTTGGTGAGGCTTTGCATTTGTCAAGCGTGAGTAATGACACTGGACGGTCTTGTGTGCCGTCTCCTAAATTGAAAGGTATTCACTGATCTGGATTTGGCGATCCTGACCGTTTTGAGTGTCCTGAGAATATTATTCTATGGTGCCACATATTCTTTTGAGAGAGCTTGATACCCCAGATATTCACAAGATGGATGTCTACCTGAAGCACGGCGG
>JAHDWN010000065.1 GCA_023382675.1 Anaerolineae bacterium | reverse complement strand
CTTGCGCATTCGCTTTCGTCCTGGTGGCGCTGCTGCTGCCATCGAGCGCGGCTAACGCTCAGACGCCTGTTCCGATCACCGTTGACACCAACACGCTGTTGACCCAAGTCAACACATGGGTGACGAGTTTGGATGATGTTGTCTTTCTGGGTGTCGCGATCTCGATTGCCATCGCGATCCTGGTGTTCATCGGTGCTCAGATTCTCCAGGCTTTCAGGAGCGCAGGACGCTAATGCAACGCGGCGGCAGCCGCCTTCGCCCGCGCCTGATGAACAGTCATGAAGATCAATCCATTCGCCAACGACCTCCCTATCGATTTTGCAGCTCCAGGCTACCAGGTAGAGCTGAATCGCATCCCGCCGAGTGGCGGCAAAGGTTGTGTGCGGCTGGTGTTTTTGCTTTTGCTGTTCATCGGCGTGATCGCTGTGGCTGCCGTCGTCGTGTTGAGGATCATCAATGGGCAAACGATTGAAGAGCCGCTTACCCCGCCCACGCTTATGGCGCTCGATCAGATTGTCGCGACAGCAGCGCCTACCGCCACAAATACCCCTACCCCGACGCTGGATGCCTGGTCGATCACCGGCACGGCGCTAATCGAGCAAACGGCCAGCCCAACGCCAACGCTGACACCGACGATGGATTACTGTTGGTTTCTGACGCCAAGCCCGACTCCAGCGCCTACCCTATTGATCACCCTGGACGCCTGGCAGCTCGAAGGCACGCGCGTTTTCTATGAGACACAAACGCCAACGCCGATGCTGATGCCGACGCAGCAGCCGCCGCGCGCCTGGTGCGATGCTCAGCTGAGCGCTACACCGACGTTCACGGCGCTGCCACTCACGGCAGTCACCATGCAGCCCCTACAGCCCGCTACTGCGCGCCCGCCGCGCCCAACAGCGACAAATGCGCCCAACTCCCTGTTTCCGACCAGCCAACCCCCGGTTGTTGGGGGCAGCTATCCAACCGGTGGATCAGGCTCCGGCCCGATAACGGTTATCAACACGTCAGAACCACCGCCGCCGGTGATCGTGGTTATCACCGCAACGCCAGCGCCGACGCTGACACCGACACGCACGCCAAGCCCGACGAACACGTCAACGCCGACCGCGTCCAACACGCCAACAGTCACACCGACCGCTACGGCGACGAACACGCTGACAGCGACAGCGACCCACACGGCGACATGGACGCTGACACCGACAAACACGCCAACAGCGACCTTGACTGCTACGGCGACGATCCCGCCAACGGCGACATTACCGCCGAATGTAGCGATTATCGCTGGCACGTGTGCCGACGGCTATCCGTCGTTCTCCGCGCAAAACTTCGGCGCGCCTGGTCAGGTGCAATGGGCGATCACGCTGAATGACCTGATCGCCAATTCCGGGATCTGGCAGCCTCATGAACTTCCGAGCGGTGGCTTTGTCAATGCGAGCGCGCCCGCGTGGGCTGGCATCCCTGGAACCTACGTCCTGACGATCTATCAGTTTGCGCCTGTCCAGGCAGCGGTTATCTGTGAAGCCTTGCCCACCGCAACCTTGCCGTCAACCGCTACGTTGGTGCTTTTGCCCGCCGAAACGCCAACCGCCGCTGAGACGCTGATACCGACAGAAACGCTTGTGGCTACGGAGACACCGACGCCATGATCAAGAACTGGATCTTTGCGCTGCTGATGATCACGTCTCTGTTGCTGGCGTCATGCGGCGCTGATCCGGTCGATGTCTACGACTGGTGTTATGTCTACGATTTCACCAGCAGCGACTATAGCATGAGCTTCATTGGCGGCAGTTGGGTGAACGGCCAGGGTCTCACCACGGATGCCTCTGGTTATCTGGCGTTCAATTGGGTGCATGATCAGCTGGTGTCACCCACGCTGATCCGAGTGACTGTCATCAGACCAGCGGGAACGGTTGGCGAGGTCAACGCGCAGGTGAACGCGATTGCTTTTGGCGTCGCTGTGGCTTTTGATGCGACGCTGCCCGCTGACATGAACGAAGTCACCTTGAACTTCACCCCCCAAACAGCGGGTGAAAATGGCATGTCTGTCAACGCGGCGATGCAATCCAGCCAGCCCCTCACGATCAGCAGCCTGGAAGTCAGGGGTAATTTTGCGAATCCGTTCCCCGTGAATTATTGTGGTTTATTTACACCAACAGAGACGCCAACAGATGTTGTGCCTGGCGAAACCTATGTCCCATCAGCCAGCCCGACGATTCCGGGGACGGCTACGCCAAGTCCAACCGCTACTCCTGAAGACACCCTTTATCTGTGGATCGGCGGCGCAGCATCAAAGACTGATTTTCGCTTTACCTATCAAGTCGCTGGCTACACCAATGTCACGACGACGACGTTTGACTTCCCCGTCTATTATGCCCACGCCGGGGTGTTTGTGGTCGGCTATGCTTTTGTCGGTCACTTCGACGGGGTAGTCAATTGCCACGATACGAATTGTTATGCAAGACCAATGGGAGCAAGCACCGGCAATCTGGTATACGCAGATCAGGGCACCAAAACGTTTTGTGAGGTCTACTCTAACCTGTTCTCCTTGCCAAACGCGACCACTGACGCTATAGCAGACACCTTTTGCCTCAATAATTTCGGCATTCCTGATGGCGCTGTCAGTTTTCCAACCAATCAAAATGTAAATCAGTCTCTCTTCATGGACTACTACGCCATCAATATTCCTAGTCAGGGGCTGATGTCGGGTACGATGTACGCGATCATGGGTGCGCGCGGTTGGGTGCCTACGCAAACCCCAACCACTACGCCTTATGTCACTCTAACCCCAACGAACACACCGACTTCAACGCCGTCAAGGACTCCAGTTTTCTTCAACACCCCAACGCCACGTTCGACCCAGTTACCGACGATCTCAGTCGCAACCCACACGCCGAATCCGACGACAACGCCGCTCCCTGCCAGCAACACGCCGATTCCCATCACGCCCAGCGCGACACGGACGCAGATTCCGCTGCCAACAGCACTGTTGACACCCACCATCGATCCTAATGACCCAAATCCAAACCCGAACACGGAAAACGAGGCGGAATGGGACATACTGGCAAAGATCGGCGATTTCTTTACGTGGGTACAAAATGCGTGGGCTGACTTCCAGGACTGGCTATCGTCGCTGTTCAACTGGCTGGCTGGTACCGCAGCGAACATCGGCACACTGATCAACAATGCCATCGCCGCTGTGTTGGGCTTTCTGCAAGGCATCTTGGATTTCTTCCGTGAGCTGTGGGCAATTGGCGATCTGCTTTTGCGGATCATCTTCAGGCTGGTAGAGCTGTTCGTCAACTGGCTGGTGAATGCCATTGCTCGCATCACTGCTCTTATTTCAAGTTTCTTCAGCGCGCCAGCGACACCAATTCCGGGCTTGCCGCTTTGCTACTCGAATCCGTTCGGTCACGACCTATGCAGTGTGTACTACTTGCTGCAATTCACCTTGCTTGCTAGGGGAACACCCGGCGAGCTGATCATTCCGATTGTCGTGATTGCCATGAACATCGGGATCATTCTGCTGTTCGTCAAATTTGTGATGCGTCTGCTGCGCCGCGGCGAGGGGATGCCTAATGGTTAGAATTCTCCTGGTGACTTCCCTGCTTTTGTTGATGGCAGTGCCCGCCGCTGCACAGATCCCAAGCCCGACGCCCATTCCATCAGCGACTCCAGGCCCAACGTTGCCGGCATACATTCCTTCCAGTGGCGTCTATAACTTTCTGGCGACAGCCGCCGCCAACGTCAACGCGCTGCCTCAAGACATCAGCGCGCCTGGTGGTGTTGCACTTCTCCCAAACTCGGACGCGGTGCCGCTCTTCAGCTATGCTAAGTGGCTCTGGAGTGGCAACAGCACGCGCGAACTGCTTGGTGAGCAGCTTTCACCCATCGGCAACACCGGCGTGATCTGGATCACGCTGGTTGTGGTTCTCGGTCTCATCTGGCTTACGGTCACAATTGCGACTGCAATCGTCAAGTTCGTGATCGGTTTTTTGCGCACTGTCCGTGCCATTTTGCCCATCTAGTGAGGTCATATGATTCCGCCTACCCCAACGTTCTTTCCCACGCCTAACCCTGCTGACATGATCGTCCAACTGCCGAACACGCGCATTTGGGAGTTCACCGACGAAGCTATCCAGACCTGGAATCGTTTCGACGACAGCAGCACCAACATGCTACAGTGGATTGTCGTCATCATGATCGTTATCGTTGCGATGTTCTACTTCGCGACGCTTGTCCGATCACTCAGCAAGAGGGACGACGCGCAATGATCCGTGCGCTGTGCAGTGTCTTGCTGCGCATCCTTCCTTACCAGCGAATTCCACCGCTGCCGCGTGGCCTGCTGTCCGCTCGTTTTGACGTCCTGGATGATGACTCCAGGCGTGTGCTTGCACGGTTGGGCGCGCGCGATCCGCGCGGTGTCAGGTTGGTGATGAGAAGGCACGGTGCCAAAACCGTCAACGAGCTGGTGCAGATCTTGGAACATCACCGCCCGCGCCGTGAATTTCGCCGCCGTTGGAATGCCTGGATCAATCATCTGCAAGGCAGCACGAACTATCACCCCCATCGGCGCGCAATCATGCACGCCACGCGTCGGGCGCAAGAAGAGCGCCGTCCGGCCAATCTGGAGATAAAGCGCAGGCTCAAAACCGTCGTCAAGGAAATGAGCCATGATGGGGGTTAATCACGCTGCCATCGGGCAAGCCTCCGCCATGATGTGGGCATTGAGCGCTGGCGCAACGCTTGACCAGGCGCTGGTGGCTGGTGGTATCAGTGCGTTGGCCGCCATCTTGCCAGACATCGATCATCCATCCGGGCAAATTCGCCAGCGCATGGGTATCGCCAGCGTGTTGCTGTTCTGGTTGAAGCATCGTGGCATCACCCACACGCTACTGGCGTTCGTCGCTGTTGGCGTGGGCAGCTCTCAGCTGCTACCGCTCTACCATGCGATCCCGGTGATCATCGGTTACGGGTCTCACCTGGTTGCCGACGCCATGACCAGGTCGGGCATTCCTTTCTGGTATCCGCTCTACAAAAAGCCCGTTCATTTGTTGCCCTCATTCATGCGTCTGCGTACCAACGGCCTGGTTGAACATCTGATCGGCGCGGCGGCGCTGTTCGTCATTCTGCGCAACATCGTCCAATGACACGAAACTTCCCAAGCAAAATGTCACGGGTTCGATTCCCGTCACCCGCTCTTGAGACAAAAAACGCCTCCGTGTGGAGGCGTTTTTTTGATAACCGTTATCACCCTTTCGGCTTCCCCAATTTTCGCGCCGGGCTATACTTCTCGTGAGCTTCCCTCAGCTCATCATTGGTGTACAGAACGTAGTGATCGACGGTGGTTCCGATCTCACGGTGGCCTAAGAGCTTCGCCAGCGTGGGCAGATCCCCGCCGCTCTTGATGTATTCCCGTGCGAACGTGTGCCGCAAGGCGTGAGGATTGAAGCGCCCGGTCACTTGGGCGCGCCGGGCCAGCCGTCGCATCGCCTGGTACAAGCCGCTTGGGGTCAGCTCTTCAAGCGTGTCGCTGTGAAAGAACGCTGTCGCTGGCTGTCGCTCCGCTTGCCAGAGTTTGAGCAGATCGGCGGTGAAGGTCGTGAAATAGACGACTCGAGTCTTGTTGCCCTTCTCAGTGACAATCGCCCGCTTTTCGTCGATGTCCAGATTCTCTGTGCGCAGCGTGCAAACACCACCAGCCCGACAGCCCGTATCGAGCATGAAAGCGATGATCGCCCGATCCCGGATACCGGCACCTGCGAACATCTTTTGCAGATCATCCAGCGACGCGGCGCGCGGCTTGGGTTGCTGTTTGGCCGGGTACTTGATATTGCGCATGGGATTGATGATCCCGTATTCTTGAGATGCCCATGCCCAAAACTTGTGTAGAGCGCGGGTGTGGGCTGAAACGGTCGCGTCAGAGAATTCTTTCTGACGTAGATCGACCAGGTAGCGGCGGATGTCACCCGCCGCTATCTGCTTCAGAGTCTTGTCACCGATGTCACCGGCGAACGCCGTCAGGATCGAGCGGTACCAGCGCAGCGTGGCTTTGGAGCTGCCGTCTGCCTCCTGTGCGAGCAGAAACTCAGAAAGGGATTTCGAGAGAGTCGGAAGGCTCTTCATCGTCAGCTTCCTCTATGAGAGCATCCCATGAGATTCGGACAGAACTTCTCGGTTCAATCGTCTTACCTAGCTCAATTAAGAGTGAGCGATAAGGTTCGCGGATCAGGGATAGGTTGTGGAAACCGCTCTCAAATAGGCTTGCTTCTCCCCAATCCTCACCAAAGCAACGTCCTAAAGAGCACTCGAACAAGATCAAGTGACCGTTATGTCCCTTGTGAAGTTCAACCCAGGTAGACCATTCAACTTCGTCACAGGGATTCCATCTTTCGTACTCGTCGTCATAGAACTCGTCTTCGAAGTAGTCACTCATCTCACTCAGCCTTTCGAATTTCGTCTAGTCGCCTGTGCTTATGCCACCAGGCGCGCTTTCTTGCCTGATCGTCGTCGTGTTTGCGCGGGCGTCCGATGCCAACCGGGATCTGCCCGCTGTCTTGCCAGCGCCAGCCGTTCAATTCTCGCTCGCTAAGGCGGTCATTTCGGCTGGCGTGGATGATAAAGGGCTTGGGTCACTTCCATGCCCATTTAGACGCGCTGGTGTCGATTCTTGAGGCTTTGCTATCAGCACCGCCGCGCCGCGCTCCAGATCGAACCAGTCGCTCTTTTGCATCTCACGGGCAACCAGGACGTTCCAGTGTTCGGGGCGTAGTGCCGCCATGATCTCTTTGCGCTTGGTTGCACCGGTGCCCTTACTGTTGATTAGCTTCAACCGCTCTTTGATGGCATTCGGATAGTAGCGGTTGTGAAAGATGAGCTGCTGTTCAGGCTTGGCGGTTTTCTCCGTCCAGGCGTCAACAGCTTTCTTGTATTCCAGCTCGATCCGCTGGCGCTCTCTGAGTGACGATACGAGCATCGCTTCGAAGCCCAAAGAAATCAGCAGCACGCTGACAGGCGGTGCGACAGCATCCAGCCAGCCCCACCACGTACTCGGTTGGGAGATGATGACATTCCCCGTGAGCGCAACCAGGACACCGATCAACGCCGTGAGCAGCATCAGCAGCCGCTTCCAGCCCGTAAAGTAGATCGTCATGGCTAACACGCTGCCCACCACCAGCAGCTCGGCAAGCATGAAGGTTGCAACGCCAGCAATGGCCGCCTGGATCTGGTCACTGATATGACCAAGAAACAGATCCCGACCGGCAGTGAAGACTCGGAATAGGGACATGAGGAAGGCAGCCACCAGCGCGCCGCCCAACACGCCGCCAATGAGCAGCATGATCGGTTTTGGAACACGCTGCACGACGTAGCGGGCGAAGTCTTCACGCGACGGTTGGCCGCCGATGTCACGTAACACCAGCTCTTTGGCCGCTTCCCGGCATTCGATCAAATCGTCGTCAGTCAGTTCCAGCATCGATGCCAGAACATCCTGCATAGATAGCTCGCTCATGACACTGCCTCAATTTCCTGTATTTCCGGCGCGGGCTGAGCGATGATGTGGCGCAGCTTTTGGAAGTGCGGCGCGCAAGCGTCGATGATGTCCTGTGACAGTATTGACCGGATGTACTCCTCAACCTCATTCAGGCTATCGACGACATACTCTTTGGTTTCGGCGTAGGGATCGTCATCGCCGGTGATCGACGTGAGCGCCTGTTGCTGTTGGGCTTCCCATTCAGCCTGTCGTGCGGCGAGGGCAGCTTCTTGCCTGGCTCTCTCTTCCGCCCGCTCTGCCTTGATTTCTTCCGCCGTGATCTGGGGCGCGATACCCTCAAATTCGATGCCGAGCTTTTCCGCGCCCAGGACTGTGAGGTGATAGAAATCGAACTCGCGAGTAACTTCTCGCTCACTCCATCTATCAGGTTCTTTGAAGCTCACTTCATCTCGAACGACATAGCCGCAGTGTGCCAGAATCTTCAGCCAGCCACGGCTTTGCCAGTCGAAACTGCGCTCTTCTACCCAACCTTTGCCTGCCAGTTCCTCCAATACGCGCTTTGCCAAGCGCAAAGCCGTCAACGACGCACGTTCCTTGAAGTCCAGACTGTTGTTTTGCTGGATCAGTTCCTTTTCGAAGAGCAGCCAGTCATCACCAGCGATCAGAAGATCGAGCACTGACCAGGCCATGGGCGTCCACTCTGCTTTAGAGCCGTAATCGTTAAACAGCCCTAGCTGTGTAAGGCGTTTGGTGATCCTGGAGTCAAACCAATGGCGCGATAGCAGCAGGCTGGGGAGAAATTCAGCCAATAGCTTTTCGTCTTTGCGCAGTAGCTCCAACACCTGCGCAGGATCGTCTAACTGATAACCGTTATCACCCTTCGCCGGGGCGATTTCATTCTTGACCTTGCTCACCATAGCCTGAGTCACGCCGCACAGCTTAGCGATTTCACGCTGGCTCATCTGGCTCAGTTCCGGATCGCGCAGGGCGAACAGCACTTTCTTGCGCTTGTCAGAGTTGCTGGTGGGCAGCCCGTGATCATTGTTGGCCGACAGCGCGGCCAACACTGCCTCGCGGTGGGTGCCAATGGTCATTACTGCGCTGATCGTCTGCTGTTCGAGCTGCTTGTGCGCGTAGAGCCGATGCCAGCCGTCAATCAACCAATTTCTAATGCCGTCGCTGATAACACGCACGGGCGGCAGTTCGACGCCTTCCCGCATGAGCTGCGCGTATTCATCGACCGTCGTTTGATCAATGGCAACGCGGAACTGAGTCGCGCTGTCGGTTTCAATCTGACTGATGCTGATTTCTTGAGCATCCATACTGTCCTCACTTTGTTGCTAAAGAGCGAAAGAGTCCGCTTTGTAGATCGGTTCAGATCGGAGAAGCGATCTACTTGGCGAAGGGGCACACGGCATTGGGTTGTGTGCCAGTCAGACCATTACGTCTTTTAAGAGGTCATAAGAGTTCAAGAAATTTTAAGTTCTACAAAAGCGATCTAAGCGATCTACTGTAGAACTCTGAACTGTAATGACCCCTTAGGCACCTCCTTTTGTGATTAGAGAACCAAGTTCGGATAGTTCGCTTTGTGCGATCTAAAGCGGACTAAGCGGACTCGTAGATCGCTTAGATCGCTTTTTTTGGAAAACTTTTAGAATTCACGTGTTATGCACCTTGTAATTGATAGAGACTCCGTTCCACCAGCGCCCGCTGCTGAGAACCAGCTCCAGGCCGCAGCGCCTCCATTCCTTCGCAATCTGGTGCATGGTCGGAATTGACTTGATCCCACGCTGATCGCACCAGATGCGAAATGTGCTGTAGAGTTCAAGCGGCTTGGTTTTGCCGCTGCGAGTGACGTAGTCCTCATCCTTGAGGAACGCCTGGTAGATGTCGATCTCTTCGCGGAATTCAGCCAGCCGCGCATTGACCTGCTCGCTGACAGTAAAGCCGCCCTGTCGTCGGTAACGCTCGTAGCCATCGAGCGCCCAACGGACGATCTGCGCCCGTTCGGCGAAGAGCTTTTCCATCAGGTGATAGTCACGCTTCTCGGATGGAATGACGCGGTTGAAGGGGAACATGATCACGCGGTTGAATGTGGCGTCGGTTCTGTCGCTGATGTAGGGCGTATGGTTCATTGCCCACCAGACGACGCACGACGGCACAAAGCGGATCGGGTCTCGATACTTGATGTCTGCGACCAGTTCGTCAGATGAGACCAGCGTTTTGTAGACACCGACGTTCAGCTTGACGCCTACGTCGGCTTCTGTGCATGTGACCAGGCGCTTGCCGGGCAGCTCAGCTAAGAGGTAGTCATTGCCGCCGAGCTTGTTCAGATCAATCGTGATCTGAAGCGGCTTTAGGACGCTGATGAGCGCATTCACCAGCGTAGACTTGCCCGTGTTGCTGTCGCCAAGCAGCCACACGCTGATGCGCCGAGTCCGGTCGGCTGACAGGGTGTAGCCAATGACCTCTTGCATCAGCTTGATCATGTCCCAATCGGGATCGGTGCTGTCGGGCTTGACCAACACGTCCTGAATGAAGTCCTGAAACACTGGGCAATAGGTGTCATCGATATAATCGAAATCCAGCTGCGTAGTGAGAAACGTATCTCGTCGGTGCTCTTCAAGCTGCATGGTGTTCAGGTTCAACATGCCGTTGGTGAAGTTCAGGTAGTTGCCAACGTTGTCGATGGTGGTCTGCTGGTGTCTGACCATCAGCTCCATCTGGAGAAAGAACTCGACGCTGGCAAACCGCGCCTTAGACACTTTGACCTCAGTCTTGCGCGCTTCGATCAAGGTCGGCTTGATCTTGTCGTAGATGTCATCTTGCCGTATCCAGACACCGCCCTGATAGTGGTGCCAGTAGGAGCGGAAATAGCGGTAATCTTCGCCGAGCTGTCGCTCCATGACTTTTTGTGCCAACTGGAGATCATCGGGCATGACGGCGACTCCGATCTGGCACCGGGCGCGGGTATTTCTTGCCGATGGCAAACCCGCTCTTGATCGTCCGCTGCGCTTCCCGTTCGCCCAAGCCAACCGCCAGCGCCGCCGCCAGCAGCTCCGCGCCCGCTGTCGCTTCGTTCAAGCCCGCCGCGACCAGATTTCCCAGATGGCACGCTGCCCAAAACAGGGCATTGTTGCGGCTGCCTTCTGTCGCTGTCCGAACGCGGTGCAGCTCGCCATCGATGGCGCGCCGCATGTACTGCTGTTCGCGGCTGCCAGTGATAACGGTTATCGCCGCCGCCGCTTCGTTAGCATCGTCCGCCTTACGCTTTGCGAGCTGGAACGTGCGAATGAAAGCAACCACGTCATCAAGCTGATCAACTTGCATCACCGGTGCTTCGCTCATGGCGTAGTAAGGCAGTCCGGACTCCGGATGTCGTGAGGGCGGCGCGATCACGTAGGAGCCATTCGAGCGCAGCTCGAAACCTCCGAATTCGGTGCCTGTCACCCGCGCTGTGGGAGGCAGAGTCTCGCATTGCAGATAGATGTGTTGGCCGCGCCCGCTGCCACTCACGACGGTGCGTGTTTGCAGCAAGCGCGGAAATTGATCGCGGAATTTCTTGACCGCCTCCAGGCCGTCCAGGTCGATCACAACCAGGTTGTTGCTGACCGCGCCGCAGATGACACCCACGTTTTGCAAATAGCCGCGCCGATGCCATTCGTGTACGTGAGAAAAGGGCGGGCGCTGTACCTGGAGCTTCGACCAGTCAATTGCCGGTGCTTTGCCTTTGCAGGGCAGCACCGACCAGCCGCGCTCGACATAGGCCAATGCCGCTTCTAGAACGCTGGACATGGCGCCACCTCCAGATCGACTGAATTGCGGTGCTGGCGATAGCGGGCAAACCTCCCAGAGTAATATTCCGGCTCGGACGTTATGACGATGTGCCGCCGCCCGATGACATCGCTCACGGGTATGACGAACGGCACAAAATCACCGCTTGCCGTGATGCAGAGCAAGATCAGGACATCGCTATGTGTGATGCTGGTGTGGCCGTTCTTTTCGAGTGTGAAGCACCATTTGCGGGCACAGTTGCGCCGGGCGGTTTTGACTTCAACGCGGATCACTTCGCCCTGGAGTGTGCGGGCGATTAGATCCCCGCGCTGTTCACCATGATGGGCAAAACTGACCTGCAAGTTAGCATCACGCAGCTTGCGATACACCAGCTCTTCGCCGATGCGTCCGATGCCACGGCGGTTGGGTTCTGATAGATAGGCTGTCATCTGGGGGATCGTCAGTTGGTGCATGACACCCCCCAAAAAGGTACTGTTTTGCCGTGCGCTGTTTGACACGCACGGGCAAATCCGTTTACGATTTTCATGAAGTCCCTCTCAGACTGTCGGGGCGGACGTTGGCGCGCCCGCCATCGCTTTTGACAACGGTTATCAGTGGGCAGAGACCTGGATGGGCGTCCGGGTCTCTTCGATCTCGAAGATCTCCTCCAGATTGTCAAACGGAAGAACCGACTGCTGCGTGATGTAGCCATCACAGTAAGGATTGATGAAGCCCTCGCGCGCCAACACTTCACAGTTAGCCCGCGTCTCTTCATCCTTCGGCGTGAAAACCACAAAGCCCTCGGTGGTGTAGGAAATGCTGAAATTGCTAGACTCGGACATGACGTTCACTCCTGACTACAGCGTTCAATTCGATGGTGAAAAGACCAGCCAGCCCGACGCGCTCAAGTCGCAGCGCCAGCGCCTGGACTGCCAGTCCAAAGGTTGGGGCCTGCAACTGCACATCGATGTGCAGGTCTGAGCTTGTGACGCTCGTACACCAGCGCGTCAAGCGCAGCGTGTAGGTAGGGTCGGCAGGATCAAGGATGGGCATAACTCACTCTCCATTCGCGCGCGGCATTTCGCGCGTATCGGTGATCGCCTCGACTTCCTGTGTCTCGGTCTCATCAGGCACATCGACGGCGATGCACTGCTGCGTATCATCCGGATCGAGTGCGGGCAGCCAGGTGCGGGCGTATGCCTGGAACTGGCGCAGATCGTCCGGGGCGAGATCTTCAAAGGCTTCGTACATCAGGCTGTCAAAGATGCCGATGGCAAGGTTTAGGGCTTCGCTCATGACAGGCCCTCACTTTCGAGCGCGTCGTCGATCAGGCGCTCAACAGCCATCCAGCCCTCAAACTTGTTCATTCGTGACTGCGTTTCCAGCCTAAATACCTGGTAGCGCTTGTTCAGGCGCTCGACCTCTTGGGTCAACTCGCGAGTGCGGCGCATTTCGCGGATAAAATGCTCTTCAAGCTCATCCAGGTATTGGCCGGTGCGCCGGATATCCAGCCACGTGAGCATGATCAACAGGCTGATCAGGATGATGAGCAGGGCGTACATGAATGTGTCTGTCATAGCTCTTTGTCCCCCGGCAGCCCGTAGCGCGCGATCAGCAGCAGCCCGCCGAATAACCCGACAATGACCAGGGCGATTGCGACCAATGCGATCATGTCGCCCGCCTTACTTCTCTGGCTCGTCTGGCAGCAGCCAGCCGAACACCAGCCACGCGCCGACGGCTCCCACGGCCAGCCCCAGATTGCTGCTCAGGGTGCCGATGAGAAATAGCGCCAGAATCACGGCCTCCGCCAAGTCACTCCTCATATGCTGTGTGTCCTTTCTCCAGCTTTGAAAGCCGGTCTTCTAACTCACTCACGCGGGCTTTGAGCGCCCGGTCGATCCGCCGGTTATCCCGATAGGTGTAAAGCGCTGCCAGGACGTTGAGAACGATCACCGCCACCAGCGGCGCGTCGGCAATGGTCACGGCTGCACCTCATTGACCTGCACGACGGTGATCGCCTGCACAGGTAGCAGCTTCCGGGGTGCCCATCCGCGTTGCGCGTCCCACGCTTCGCCAGCAAGGTAAGCGGCCTGGAAGACCGCCGGATCTTCGATGTTGCCGTCTGTCTCGACGGTCACATGCACGCCGATGGGATACTGGCGTTCGTCTCGGACTGTTGAGGTAATGACCTTGATCACGATGCTTCAGCCTCCGTTTCTGAGAGGACTGCTGCATAGACCTCTTGGGTGTCGGTCTTATTGCTATTTTTGGGATCATCGATGATAGTTTTCCTATCATCCCGGCGCAAAAAAAAGATGAATGCAGTCCGCTGAATCTCAGCCAAGCTCTTGTTCTCTTGGCGTGCGACTCTCAGCATGGACTCGCGCATTCCTGGCTCTACGGGCGTTGGGGGCAGCGTTGCTGTGAACACTGCTCGTTTTGTGTTTGGCATCGATTCCTCCGATAGCAAAACTTTCATTAATGCTAAAACAGTTATCAACAACATGTCAATAGGTTGATAGAATTCCTAACATGAGCGATAAACCGAAACCTAACCTTTGGTTAAAGCATCGCCGTGAGGGTCGCCGTCTAAGTCAGGACGAATTGGCGTCACGGCTTCAGGTTGAAGGTTTTGATCTTACGCGAGCTACGATCTCGCATTGGGAGGTCGGACGGTATCAACCGCCGCTCAATGACGCGAGATTTCGGCAGGCGCTAGCGAAAATCCTGCGTGTTAGTGTTCGCCAGATGTTGATTGAAGCAGGCTATGAGATTGCCAGCGACGATCATTCAGAAGCGGGCGAACGGGCTGCTTCGATACTTGACCAGCTGCCACCAGAGAAGCAAAGCCTCGCATTGGATATTCTGGAACGCCTGTTGGAACATGCGTAAGGTGAGGAATCTGTAACTACCGTTTTATCGTTGCCAGCGCGCTCTTAGCAAAAGATTACGAGAATTCGGAAGGCAGTAATGTATCTAGCTCTGCGTGCAGTGTCTTTTATTCTCAAGCTCGCTGCCGTCGTTAACTTCCTGTTTGGTGTGATTGCCTTTTTCACTTACGTACAGTCGCGCGGCCTGGTCATGCCCTTTGCCGAACTGATCGCTTTCGGTTTTTTGTTCTATTGGTTTCTGCTGTCTCTAGGTCTCTATGCTTCGGGGCAATTCATCGACCTGATGCTGTCGATTGAAAGCAACGTGCGGGCGCTGGCGCGGGACAGGCGCTACGCGGGCTATGATGAAAAGCCCAGAGATCTCTGGGAAGATGAGCGGCGGCAGCTCGAACGCCGCCGCCGGTGATAACGGTTATCAGGATTGCAGCACGGGCGGGCGCTGCGACTTCATGCGGTCTTTGACGAACAGCGCCACCTGCCAGATCACAATCGCCACAAACAGGACGATAAAGGCTTCTACGTGCTGGCCCGGTCTGGGGGTTAAGCTGAGTGCCTGCGAAGCGGGGACATTCATCAGCACAAACCACAACCAGCTAAGGATCGCCTTCCAGCTCTTCATGCTGATCGCCAGAAACAGCGCAGCGACAGCGGCCATGCTCCAAAGGTCACTGCTCATATGAAAAGCCACTACACTACATGCAAGCCCGATGACCAGCCCGTAGATGATGAGTATCCAGCGCGCCTGGTCAAACAACCAGGACAGATCTTTGATCGCGATCTTCGTGTAACTCTTCAGCCGTATCGATAGTGTCATCAAGTTTGTTCTCCCTTGTCTCGGAATCGTCGCTTTCACTCTGAGAAGCCATTTCAGAAGCATTGTCGATGTCAGGTTCGGTAACTTCATCATCCTTCTGAACCGTCCCCGCGGGTACCACGTAGTAGCTGCGCTTGCGTTTTTCTATGCCATAGACAACTCCATGATATTTAAACTGATGGCCGTTGATGAGACCGGCAATCATCTTGCGCAGCGCGTGCAGCGTGATCAGCTCAGGGTCGATGACTTCATAGAGTTTGTTGGCTGAAAGCTGCCCTTCGAAGTGTTCAAGCGCTGCGGCAATCAAATCTTGCTGGGAAAACCGCTCTACAGGCTGAAAAAGAGCGGGAATGGCCGCTGTAATCGATTCTGGCGGCGCAAACTCCCGGTTATCTGGCTCTGGGAACTCTCTGGAGATGTGAACAGCGCGGGCGATCTCTTCATCGCTGATGAAAGGCGTCTGCGCAATGACTTCGTAGCGCCCCAACGCAAACACCATGCGCCCGACGTTGTCAGGCAGCATCGCCGCGCTGGCGCTGTCCAGGATCGTCATGCTGGCGTGGTGGCTGGGCATCTTGCCAGCGATGCGCAGCACCATGTTGGTTTTGATCCAGCCGGGCAGCACATCCGCACTACTATGCTGTGTGCAGACGATGACATGCAGACCGACCGCGCGCCCTTGAGACGTAAGTACGCGCAGCTCGTTCTGGATGTCTGTCGTCAGATCGCCAAGTCCGAGCAGCGTTGCCATTTCGTCAATGACGACGACGACGCGCGGCAGTTTGCTGGTGTCGTCAACCTTGGCGTTGTAGCTCATCAGGTTCTTAGCCTTGATGGCTTCAAAGGCGGCCAATCGCCGCTCCATAATCTGGCGCAACCAGCGCAGCGTCGGCAAGACCCTTTCAGCGCTCTTGATCATCGGCGTTGCCAGATGTTTCAAGGCCGACCAGTGCGTGAACTCCACACCGCCTTTGTTGTCAATCAGCACCAGGCGCAATTCAGCCGGGCTGTTCATCGTCGTCATGGTCGTAATCATGGCGTTGATCTGGTTGCTCTTGCCGCTCTTCGTGGAGCCAGCGATCAGGACGTGCGGCTCGTCTTCAAAGTTGAACCATTCGGTCTTGCGGTCATTGGTGACACCCGCACACCATGGCGTTTTCGTGTGATCTTTCGTCGGGTACCAGGGCATGACTTTGCTGTACAGTACTTTCTTTGGAATGCCGTCCGGGCTGTCAACCCGGTTGATAGCATAGAAGATGTTCTGACCGTTTTGAGACCGCACAACCTCAACAACGCGGTTCGTGTGCGCCTTCAGATTCTCCAGGGTTTCTTCGCACATCAGATCGTCTACATCGACGTTATACGGCAGTGCGCTTTTCCACTTGCGCAGCCACGTGCGCTTAGAGATTTTGAGCAGGTACAGGACGCGATCCTCACGGAAAATGCAGCGTTCGATGATGGGAATGTCACAGAACCATTCGCCTTTTGCATCGTAGCCTGCGTGGTGCAGTCGCTTGCTTTGCCGGAAAACGCTTTTGATTTGTGCTTCCCAAGTGATCGCCTCTCGACGAAAGGCTTTGTGGTTTTCCCGCTCTTCGGCTTCATAAGCGATAATCTCATGATGCGTTTTCAGCTTGCCTGAGATTTGCTCGAATTCGTCGGCAAGCGGTTGCCAGCGCTCGATCAGTGCGTTGAGCTGGCGGCCACGAGCGGCCACGGCGCGGGCATCCCGTTTCAGCTTGTTGAGGTGATTCCCGTGCTGCCCTGGCTGGCTGTAGGAGTGCTTCAAAGCGATGTACTGCTGATGAAGTTGCCAGCGCTCATTGACCAGGTCATTCCAGCGCGCCGCTCGCAGCTTTCGCCACAACTGGCGATAACGCTTTTTCAGGCGCAAGCGCTCACGCCAGCCCAACCTGCCGTTTAGCCGTCGCTGTCGCTCTTGCAGTTCTTCATCCAGGATCGCCTGGTTGTGTTCGTGGATTTTGGGCGTTAACGGTTCACCGGGCTTGGGGAGTGCATCGTCAATTTCGATTTCACGGCGCATTGACTGCCTTTGGTATGTACAAATAGCCGCCGCGCTTAGCGTGCCGGTCAACTTCGATCAGCTGTGCTCGTTCCAGGCGTCGGACGATAGCCAATGCTGTGTTGCGATGACAGCCGATAGCCTCGGCAATCGCGCTGTGGCTGATCTGCGCGCAGCCGCCGTCGCCCGCTCTGTCCCGGATGTGGTCTAAGGCTCTCTGGTCTCGGTAGTGCATATCCGCCAACGTGATAGACAGCATCATGATCCCCCTCAGAATCCTACGCTGCTTAACTTTAGTTTAATGCACAATACTTGTGCAAGAAAGGTTGTTGCACAAGTGTTGTGCAACAATTAGCGCATCAAATATGCTAAGGTACGTCTTGAGGTGAAATCAATCATGCGTACCGTCGTGACATTCGTGCTTTTGCTCGTTTTCGCATCTGTAGCCGCAGCGCAGGATACCCCCACCCCAACGCCTACGCCGACGGAAACGCTGACGCCCACGCCCACCTCAACCCCCACGCCAGAGCCTTTTATTTTGTTGACGCTGCCGCCGCCTGCGGATGGAGGTGAAACCGGTCAAATGGCGCGTGTCGATTTCACGATCTCAGCTGGCGAAATCCATATCGCCAATCTGCTGACGTGGCTGCTCTACTCGGTGTGGGGAATGTTTTTGTTCGCTGTGCTGGTGCTAATGCCCAGGAGCAAGAAATGACGGAGGTGCTTACC
The DNA here is from genome assembly GCA_023382675.1 of Anaerolineae bacterium. Lineage (GTDB taxonomy): Bacteria > Chloroflexota > Anaerolineae > Aggregatilineales > Phototrophicaceae > Flexifilum. Next base: position 5,555 of record JAHDWN010000065.1, on the reverse strand, counting down.
GCTTTAGCTTTTCCGATTGTCGTCATGTTTGCCGGGCTGATGCTGCTTGAGCGTGCTCTTTTCGCTTTTGTGGTGCCCGTGCAGTTCATTCGCCGTGCGACAGGACAGCCAGAATGATCTTTACGACTGTTGATTACTCTCTGGGTCACTTCCTGGCGCAGGTTTTCGGGGCATCGGCTATGTATATGGCTGCCATCGTCATTGCGGTTCTGATTGCCCTGCTTGCATGGGTGACGATCCGCGACAAGCTTATCACTTTTCACAATTCGGAGGTAAACCCGAATGTCCGCACGCCTTACGAGCCTCCATCGGTTCGTTAGTACCCACCGGGCGCAGGCGATCATCGCTTGCGCATTCGCTTTCGTCCTGGTGGCGCTGCTGCTGCCATCGAGCGCGGCTAACGCTCAGACGCCTGTTCCGATCACCGTTGACACCAACACGCTGTTGACCCAAGTCAACACATGGGTGACGAGTTTGGATGATGTTGTCTTTCTGGGTGTCGCGATCTCGATTGCCATCGCGATCCTGGTGTTCATCGGTGCTCAGATTCTCCAGGCTTTCAGGAGCGCAGGACGCTAATGCAACGCGGCGGCAGCCGCCTTCGCCCGCGCCTGATGAACAGTCATGAAGATCAATCCATTCGCCAACGACCTCCCTATCGATTTTGCAGCTCCAGGCTACCAGGTAGAGCTGAATCGCATCCCGCCGAGTGGCGGCAAAGGTTGTGTGCGGCTGGTGTTTTTGCTTTTGCTGTTCATCGGCGTGATCGCTGTGGCTGCCGTCGTCGTGTTGAGGATCATCAATGGGCAAACGATTGAAGAGCCGCTTACCCCGCCCACGCTTATGGCGCTCGATCAGATTGTCGCGACAGCAGCGCCTACCGCCACAAATACCCCTACCCCGACGCTGGATGCCTGGTCGATCACCGGCACGGCGCTAATCGAGCAAACGGCCAGCCCAACGCCAACGCTGACACCGACGATGGATTACTGTTGGTTTCTGACGCCAAGCCCGACTCCAGCGCCTACCCTATTGATCACCCTGGACGCCTGGCAGCTCGAAGGCACGCGCGTTTTCTATGAGACACAAACGCCAACGCCGATGCTGATGCCGACGCAGCAGCCGCCGCGCGCCTGGTGCGATGCTCAGCTGAGCGCTACACCGACGTTCACGGCGCTGCCACTCACGGCAGTCACCATGCAGCCCCTACAGCCCGCTACTGCGCGCCCGCCGCGCCCAACAGCGACAAATGCGCCCAACTCCCTGTTTCCGACCAGCCAACCCCCGGTTGTTGGGGGCAGCTATCCAACCGGTGGATCAGGCTCCGGCCCGATAACGGTTATCAACACGTCAGAACCACCGCCGCCGGTGATCGTGGTTATCACCGCAACGCCAGCGCCGACGCTGACACCGACACGCACGCCAAGCCCGACGAACACGTCAACGCCGACCGCGTCCAACACGCCAACAGTCACACCGACCGCTACGGCGACGAACACGCTGACAGCGACAGCGACCCACACGGCGACATGGACGCTGACACCGACAAACACGCCAACAGCGACCTTGACTGCTACGGCGACGATCCCGCCAACGGCGACATTACCGCCGAATGTAGCGATTATCGCTGGCACGTGTGCCGACGGCTATCCGTCGTTCTCCGCGCAAAACTTCGGCGCGCCTGGTCAGGTGCAATGGGCGATCACGCTGAATGACCTGATCGCCAATTCCGGGATCTGGCAGCCTCATGAACTTCCGAGCGGTGGCTTTGTCAATGCGAGCGCGCCCGCGTGGGCTGGCATCCCTGGAACCTACGTCCTGACGATCTATCAGTTTGCGCCTGTCCAGGCAGCGGTTATCTGTGAAGCCTTGCCCACCGCAACCTTGCCGTCAACCGCTACGTTGGTGCTTTTGCCCGCCGAAACGCCAACCGCCGCTGAGACGCTGATACCGACAGAAACGCTTGTGGCTACGGAGACACCGACGCCATGATCAAGAACTGGATCTTTGCGCTGCTGATGATCACGTCTCTGTTGCTGGCGTCATGCGGCGCTGATCCGGTCGATGTCTACGACTGGTGTTATGTCTACGATTTCACCAGCAGCGACTATAGCATGAGCTTCATTGGCGGCAGTTGGGTGAACGGCCAGGGTCTCACCACGGATGCCTCTGGTTATCTGGCGTTCAATTGGGTGCATGATCAGCTGGTGTCACCCACGCTGATCCGAGTGACTGTCATCAGACCAGCGGGAACGGTTGGCGAGGTCAACGCGCAGGTGAACGCGATTGCTTTTGGCGTCGCTGTGGCTTTTGATGCGACGCTGCCCGCTGACATGAACGAAGTCACCTTGAACTTCACCCCCCAAACAGCGGGTGAAAATGGCATGTCTGTCAACGCGGCGATGCAATCCAGCCAGCCCCTCACGATCAGCAGCCTGGAAGTCAGGGGTAATTTTGCGAATCCGTTCCCCGTGAATTATTGTGGTTTATTTACACCAACAGAGACGCCAACAGATGTTGTGCCTGGCGAAACCTATGTCCCATCAGCCAGCCCGACGATTCCGGGGACGGCTACGCCAAGTCCAACCGCTACTCCTGAAGACACCCTTTATCTGTGGATCGGCGGCGCAGCATCAAAGACTGATTTTCGCTTTACCTATCAAGTCGCTGGCTACACCAATGTCACGACGACGACGTTTGACTTCCCCGTCTATTATGCCCACGCCGGGGTGTTTGTGGTCGGCTATGCTTTTGTCGGTCACTTCGACGGGGTAGTCAATTGCCACGATACGAATTGTTATGCAAGACCAATGGGAGCAAGCACCGGCAATCTGGTATACGCAGATCAGGGCACCAAAACGTTTTGTGAGGTCTACTCTAACCTGTTCTCCTTGCCAAACGCGACCACTGACGCTATAGCAGACACCTTTTGCCTCAATAATTTCGGCATTCCTGATGGCGCTGTCAGTTTTCCAACCAATCAAAATGTAAATCAGTCTCTCTTCATGGACTACTACGCCATCAATATTCCTAGTCAGGGGCTGATGTCGGGTACGATGTACGCGATCATGGGTGCGCGCGGTTGGGTGCCTACGCAAACCCCAACCACTACGCCTTATGTCACTCTAACCCCAACGAACACACCGACTTCAACGCCGTCAAGGACTCCAGTTTTCTTCAACACCCCAACGCCACGTTCGACCCAGTTACCGACGATCTCAGTCGCAACCCACACGCCGAATCCGACGACAACGCCGCTCCCTGCCAGCAACACGCCGATTCCCATCACGCCCAGCGCGACACGGACGCAGATTCCGCTGCCAACAGCACTGTTGACACCCACCATCGATCCTAATGACCCAAATCCAAACCCGAACACGGAAAACGAGGCGGAATGGGACATACTGGCAAAGATCGGCGATTTCTTTACGTGGGTACAAAATGCGTGGGCTGACTTCCAGGACTGGCTATCGTCGCTGTTCAACTGGCTGGCTGGTACCGCAGCGAACATCGGCACACTGATCAACAATGCCATCGCCGCTGTGTTGGGCTTTCTGCAAGGCATCTTGGATTTCTTCCGTGAGCTGTGGGCAATTGGCGATCTGCTTTTGCGGATCATCTTCAGGCTGGTAGAGCTGTTCGTCAACTGGCTGGTGAATGCCATTGCTCGCATCACTGCTCTTATTTCAAGTTTCTTCAGCGCGCCAGCGACACCAATTCCGGGCTTGCCGCTTTGCTACTCGAATCCGTTCGGTCACGACCTATGCAGTGTGTACTACTTGCTGCAATTCACCTTGCTTGCTAGGGGAACACCCGGCGAGCTGATCATTCCGATTGTCGTGATTGCCATGAACATCGGGATCATTCTGCTGTTCGTCAAATTTGTGATGCGTCTGCTGCGCCGCGGCGAGGGGATGCCTAATGGTTAGAATTCTCCTGGTGACTTCCCTGCTTTTGTTGATGGCAGTGCCCGCCGCTGCACAGATCCCAAGCCCGACGCCCATTCCATCAGCGACTCCAGGCCCAACGTTGCCGGCATACATTCCTTCCAGTGGCGTCTATAACTTTCTGGCGACAGCCGCCGCCAACGTCAACGCGCTGCCTCAAGACATCAGCGCGCCTGGTGGTGTTGCACTTCTCCCAAACTCGGACGCGGTGCCGCTCTTCAGCTATGCTAAGTGGCTCTGGAGTGGCAACAGCACGCGCGAACTGCTTGGTGAGCAGCTTTCACCCATCGGCAACACCGGCGTGATCTGGATCACGCTGGTTGTGGTTCTCGGTCTCATCTGGCTTACGGTCACAATTGCGACTGCAATCGTCAAGTTCGTGATCGGTTTTTTGCGCACTGTCCGTGCCATTTTGCCCATCTAGTGAGGTCATATGATTCCGCCTACCCCAACGTTCTTTCCCACGCCTAACCCTGCTGACATGATCGTCCAACTGCCGAACACGCGCATTTGGGAGTTCACCGACGAAGCTATCCAGACCTGGAATCGTTTCGACGACAGCAGCACCAACATGCTACAGTGGATTGTCGTCATCATGATCGTTATCGTTGCGATGTTCTACTTCGCGACGCTTGTCCGATCACTCAGCAAGAGGGACGACGCGCAATGATCCGTGCGCTGTGCAGTGTCTTGCTGCGCATCCTTCCTTACCAGCGAATTCCACCGCTGCCGCGTGGCCTGCTGTCCGCTCGTTTTGACGTCCTGGATGATGACTCCAGGCGTGTGCTTGCACGGTTGGGCGCGCGCGATCCGCGCGGTGTCAGGTTGGTGATGAGAAGGCACGGTGCCAAAACCGTCAACGAGCTGGTGCAGATCTTGGAACATCACCGCCCGCGCCGTGAATTTCGCCGCCGTTGGAATGCCTGGATCAATCATCTGCAAGGCAGCACGAACTATCACCCCCATCGGCGCGCAATCATGCACGCCACGCGTCGGGCGCAAGAAGAGCGCCGTCCGGCCAATCTGGAGATAAAGCGCAGGCTCAAAACCGTCGTCAAGGAAATGAGCCATGATGGGGGTTAATCACGCTGCCATCGGGCAAGCCTCCGCCATGATGTGGGCATTGAGCGCTGGCGCAACGCTTGACCAGGCGCTGGTGGCTGGTGGTATCAGTGCGTTGGCCGCCATCTTGCCAGACATCGATCATCCATCCGGGCAAATTCGCCAGCGCATGGGTATCGCCAGCGTGTTGCTGTTCTGGTTGAAGCATCGTGGCATCACCCACACGCTACTGGCGTTCGTCGCTGTTGGCGTGGGCAGCTCTCAGCTGCTACCGCTCTACCATGCGATCCCGGTGATCATCGGTTACGGGTCTCACCTGGTTGCCGACGCCATGACCAGGTCGGGCATTCCTTTCTGGTATCCGCTCTACAAAAAGCCCGTTCATTTGTTGCCCTCATTCATGCGTCTGCGTACCAACGGCCTGGTTGAACATCTGATCGGCGCGGCGGCGCTGTTCGTCATTCTGCGCAACATCGTCCAATGACACGAAACTTCCCAAGCAAAATGTCACGGGTTCGATTCCCGTCACCCGCTCACAGATATGCA
>JAHDWN010000064.1 GCA_023382675.1 Anaerolineae bacterium | reverse complement strand
AAATCCTGTTCAAGACGCCCTTCGCTGTCCTCCAATCCAAGGGCGCTGCCTAAACAAACACACTCCGATAACCAACGACAACGACCGCCACGGCCCTCCCTCCGTGGCGGTCGTGCTTTGTCTCAGTCGCCCGGTGGCGTGTACTCGAAGAATGGCGGCGGATTGGCCATGATGACGCTGGGGGACACCCAGACCAGATCCCAGGTCATCTCGGCCTCTGGTGGCAGCGCTTCTTTCCACAACGTGCGCACCTCGTCGCCCGCGCTGTAATCGAGCCGGGCCACCGCCTGAGAATAGTCGTCGCCGTCGTTTGCCTCTGCCCAAAGCATGATCCAGCCAGAGGGCGCGGCGGCAAGCTGTGCGCCTGCCTCTGCCGCAAACACACCAAGGTCTTCGGCATCGGCATCGCGTGTCAGCGTGATCCAGCGCGTCTGCTGCCCGCGCTCGCCCGCCAGACGTGCCGGTTCGAGAAACTCAAGCGCAATTGCCAGACCGTTATCCACGAACTGCGCGCTGAGGATGGTCCAATCCGGACAGTGATAGATCATGCGCACGCTGGCATCATCTTCCATCAGCATGGCGCGGTTGAAAGGCGTCATCGTCCCGCCGGGATCGCCCGCTGGCCGTGTCGGATCATGATCGAGGTAGAGCAGTTCTCCCGTCGCATCCAGAGCATCGAGCGCGAATGCACCCCAGCCCTTGACCGACGCGACGCTTCCGTCGGTCAGTGTCCAGCGATAAGCATCAACTGCTGGCGTGCCGCCGACACCGTAGGGCACGGCTGCGAAGATCAAACTGTTACCCAGAAACTCGCGCACTTGCGGATCGATACTGTCGTCCGGCGCGAGTCCGGCTGCATTGACAGCAGCATCCTCAGCCGTCAGCGTATCGAGCGTGCGGCCATCCGGATCAATGACCAGGATACGCCACAACGGCGCGTCCTTAACCGCCGGGCTGCGCATGATGCTGACGGCGAGCCGCGAGCCGGTTTCGTTGTAAGCCTGCCGGTTGACACTGCACCGCAGCGCCGGGCCGAGCGCCAGCACCAATTCGACCTGATCGAGTTCGAGATCGTGGACATAGAGCGTCGCTTCGCCTTCAGGGTCACCGGGCGTCTGGCGGACAATGCAGTAGGCGGCGCGGAAGGCATCCGGCGAGATGGCGATCTGCTGTCCGTTGAGTTCCGCCGGTTGATCGACGTTCAGGTGAAAGTCAGCCGCTTCGCCACTGTTGCCGTCGATACGCACCAGGCGAGCTGTCGCCCGATCATAGATCACGGCGTACCACGGGCTGTCAACCTGGGCAGCAGCCACAACGGGCGTCAGCAGCGCCAGGCACAAACCAGCGGCGAACAGGCTGCGTCTAAGCGTCAGCATAAGCCTCCTTTCACAACGGCGGAGGGGGGCGCGGGCTTAGATCACTGTTTCTATTTTAGCATTGCGGGCAGCCAGTGCGTTTCCACCGATTCGCCTATTTAGTGGCAGAGATCTGCGCCAACCAAACGGGGCGCATGGCTGCACCCCGCATACTAACATTCAACCCTGACTGCCAACGGCTATTGGACATCCACGTGTGCCAGCAGCCAGTCAGTGACGGTGGGCAGGAACTCGGCGATGAATTCCTTGGGCAGGCTGACGTATTCGGCGATCGAGCCGGTCTCCGCCGCCTGGAACAGGTGATTCGCGCCTTCGAGGGTGACGACGGTGAAATCCTCGTTGCCCGCCTCGCGCAGGGCCGCTTCCATCGGCTCGGCATTCTGCTCGGCATCCACCTGAAGGTCGAGACTGCCGAAAATCCCCAGTACCGGCACCGTTGTCTGCGCCCACCCCTCGCCGGGGTTATACTCCAGGAAGGTGGCGAAGGACTCGTTGGCATACCCCTGGAGGAAGGTATCGGTCTCTCGCTGAGCGAAAGTCTCGACGTCCGGCGCACCGGTGGCGGTTTGCTCGGCCTCCGTCAGCATGTCCCATTGTGCAGTCACATGCTGGCGAACCCGTTCGGCGACTGCATCCCAATCGCGCTCGGCAATCGGCGCAAAAATGCTGTTCAGGAAGTCGAGCTGTGATTGAATTTGCTCGTCGGTGGCATCGCCCGATTGCATGAGCAGTTCGTTCTGGCGCAGCAGCAGTTCCTTGCCATCGACCGCGGTGCCAGCCATCGAGATGATGAAGGCCGCGCCGCTGTCCGGGTGCGCGCCGATGATCGAGGCGTAGACGCCACCCTCACTGTGCCCCATCACACCGACCTGATCCGGGTTGATGTCATCGCGCGTCTTGAGGTAGGCGATGGCTGCCTCGCCATCAGCAGCGAAATCGTAGATGCTGGTCGCGTCATAGTCGCCGCCGGATTGGCCGACGCCCCGGTCGTCGTAGCGCAGCACGGCGATGCCGTTGCGCGTCAGGTGATCGGCGATCAGCTTAAAGACAGGGAAACCGGGCACGACTGTTTCATCACGATTCTGGGGGCCGGTGCCGGTCATGAGCACCACCGCCGGATGCCGCCCCTCGGTGTCGGGCAACGTCAGCGTACCCGCCAGGGTGATGTCGCCATTGTCGAATGTCACGTCTTCGACCCGATAGGGGACTTCTTCCTCTTCGAGCAAGCGCAGGGCATCCAACACCGGCAGGAACACGGACTCGTGGAGCGCATCGTATTCATCCGGCATGGCTTGCAGGAGAACCAGATACGTCGTACCGTTCAGCTCAGCCAGCCCCAGATCGAACTCGACGGTAATATCGCCCTGCGTGAAGTCAAAGTAGTAGAGAGTCCACTCGAAAACATCGGTGGTATACGTGCCGGTGCTCTCCGGGACAGCATCCAGGCCGAATTGCGGCAGGAGCAGCGGCCAGAGTCTGTCCATGTTCAGGGGAGCGGATTGGATGATCAGCGTCGCAACATCTGTAGGCGTGCTCTGCCGCATGTAGATGGTCGTGTCGTTCAGGCTCTGCCAGCCTTCAGGGATAAGACCCTGAACGCCGTAGGTGTCATCACTGAAGGGGACCACGGTTGCGTCTTGAGCAAAAGCCACCAGTGCCGTTAGCACGAGCAAAGCAGAGGTGAGGAATATGCGTAGGATCGTCTTAGACATCGCGTTCTCCAGATATGCTGCGGACACAAAAAGGGGCGCATTGCTGCACCCCGGATTCTGATAGTAGACCTGAGCGCTTATTCACTCAGCTTGTCGGCGATGTCGTCGACCTTCTGCTTGATCTCGCCTTCAACTGTATCCGGCTGTTCGCGGACGATCTCGATGGTCACGCGGGCGACAAGCGCACCCAACGCGCCCAGCATCGCCAGCCAGGGGTTGAACAGCGCCAGCGCGCCGCCGATGGCCGCGCCGACGGTGAGCGGGATCTCGACCAGCGTCTTGCCGTCCTGCGTCTTGACGATCATGCGGCGGACGTTGCCCTGCTCGATGATCTCTTTGAACTGCTCGACGAGCTGATTGCCGGCCACTTCCACCTGCTCGGTGAAGGTTTTCTTGTCTTCAGGGTTCTGATCTGACATTGTGTGTCTCCTGTCGTTAGAGATTGATTGTTTAGCTATCGACTCGTTATACGCAATCGGCGTACAAAAGTTGCAGGCATTCTACGTTCTATTGCGCCCCGTGCGTAGGACGAATCGCCCATTTGTTTATAGGACGATTGGCATGTCGTGAGGTGGGATGGGTATCATGTGCATGTATAATGAGAACAGGTTACGCAGCAGCATCGGAGATGTGTCATGAAGCGAGCATCTGCCCTGATCCTGGTTGTGCTGGCGCTGGTGGCCGCCGCGCTACTCGCGCCCATCACAGCCCAGGCGGATTTCGGCACCAACTGGACAGCGACGTATTACAACTGCACCGATTTCAACTGCCCCGCCGTGGCGACCCAGACCGGTGTCAACGGCATCAACTTCAACTGGGGCACCAGCAGCCCGTTCCAGGGCGTCAATTCCGATAACTTCACCGTCCGCTTCGAGTCCGTGCAAACGTTCCAGCAGGGGACATACGAGTTCGTCGCCGCCTCCGACGATGGCATCCGCGTCTACATCGACGGTGCGCTGGTGCTGGACAAGTTCATCGGGCGGGTGTTCACGACCGACCGCTTCCAGCAGACGCTGACAGCGGGGGCGCACACCCTGCGCGTGGAATTCCTGGAGCTGATCGATCAGGCGCAGGTGCAGTTCCAGTATTTCTTTGTCTCCGGGTCGCCTATCGGTGTGCCGACGACCAGCATTGGTCAGATTCTCGGAACGCCGATCGCTCCCGGCACACCCACCGGCCCGCTGGCGACCGTGACCGGCGTGCGCGGCCTGGCTGTACGCACCGGGCCATATCTGGGCGCGTCCTTCGTCACCACCGCGCAGGGCGATACCGGCTACAGCGTCCTGGCGCGCAATCGCAGCGAAGGCGTCTACACCTGGTATCTGATCCAGGTCGGCGAACGCCAGGGCTGGGCCAGTGGTCGCTATCTCACCATCAGCGGCGTCGATCCGAATGCGCTGCCGGAGCGGGGCAGTGTCTTTGACGAGGTTGGCAATGCGCCGGACATTGGTATTACCGGCATTCCGCGCTCGGTCATGAACCTGCGCGTGCGTCCGAGTGTGCGCACGCAACGCCTCGACCAGATCGCGTGGGGCGAGGAGGTCTCGATCATCGGGCGCACCATCCAGGCGCGGCAGAATTTCTGGCTGCAAGTGCGCACCCAGGAAGGCCAGGTCGGCTGGATTTACGCGCCCTACGTCACGATCCACGGCGAGATTAACGCCGCGCCGATTCGCTGAGCGCGCCATCCACATATGGTTTGAGATCCCCAAGGAGCGCTGCCTACCTGGCAGCGCTTCTGCTTATCCCCGTATCGCGCGCGCCACTGCCAGACTCTCGCGCGCTATCTGGCTGATCTCATCGAACTTGCCGGCGGCGATCTGCGCCTTGCTGGCGATCCAACTCCCGCCGACCGCATGGATCGCGGGCAACCGCAGGTAATCCGGGAGCGTCGCCAGATCGATGCCGCCGGTCGGCATGAATTTCATGTCACCGAAGGGCGAACTCAGCGCTTTGATCGCTTTCACGCCGCCGTAGACATCCGCGGGGAAGAATTTGACCACCCGCAGCCCTTGCTTGCGCGCCGCCATTATCTCAGACGGCGTAACCGCGCCGGGCAGCACGGGCACATCCCGCGACAGGCACCAATCGACAAATTCCGCATCATAGCCGGGCGAGACCAGGAAGCGCGCGCCCGCATCCAACGCCTGTTCCGCCTGCTCGATGGTGATGACCGTGCCCGCGCCGAGCAGCATCGCCAGTCCCGCGTCGCGGATCGCGCGCATAGCGTCCAGCGCCGCTGCCGTCCGCATCGTGATCTCGATGCAGTCGATGCCGCCCGCGAGCAGCGCCTGCGCCAGCGGCACGGCAGCCGACGCCTGCTCGATCACGATCACCGGCACAATCCCAATCACGCCGACCTGCTCCAGCACGGTCGTTCTTTCCTGAGCCATGAAACCTCCTTGACGGGGTGCTCTATGTGCGATTCGAAGTCGCTCTATTGTACTGCGCGCGGGGCGATCGGCGATAGCATTGCCCGGTACTTGATCGCGCTCCGGTTGAGTGCTACCGTGGGTTTGCAGCGCCCATAACCGGATATAACCTGGAGGCTCAACATGGTAGTGGATCGTTCCTTCGTCGAACGCAATCGCGCTCAAACCGCACGGATGCGCGACCTGGCCGCGCGCCTGAGCGAAGCCGAATTCATGCACCACGTCGGCGAGCACTGGACGGTTGGGATCGCGCTGGCGCACCTCGCCTTCTGGGATGGCCGGGTGCTGGCGGTGCTCGATGCCACGGAACGCACGGGCGCGGTCATGCCGCCGCAGATCGATATCGTGGTCAACGACATTTCGCTGCCACTGTGGGCAGCCATTCCGCCCCGTGAGGCCGCGCGCGTCGCCATCGACCTCGCCGACAGGCTCGACCGGCGGCTCGAAGCGCTCTCACCGGATCTGCTGGAGAAGGTCGCCGCCGCCAACATCCGCTACGTCGAGCGCTGGCGTCACCGCGGCGAACATCTCGACGAGATCGACCAGGCGCTCAAGGCGTGAGGATGCAACGTCACGCCGCGCCTCGTCGCTGACAATCTGACATCTTTATAATACCGACACGATTAATCCTGCTGCCGTAGCGGGTCGCCCAGGGCAATCCGGTGGATTGCCCCTACATGTCGCGCCCATTTCGCCGGTTGATACAGCAAGCTCAGAATCTCAGGCTTCGCCGCCTAGATAGTGCTGTCTCACACCCTGAGCCGCTAAACACGAAAATTCAAAGCGAACCCGCGCCTGATCTTGCGTTATCATGGTGCTTATCGCGGCGCGACCTGCTATAAATTCACATTGGATCGCGCCTTCTTGATCGGTTACTTACTCAATGACCACAGCCCTGACCCAGGCCGAAAAAGTCCGCCATCTGCACTGGAACACCGCCCTCAATGGCTTCGGCACAGTGTTCTTTCACCTGACCTATTTCGGCTCTGCTTTTGTCCTGTTCCTGAACGAGCTTGGTTTTAGCAGCGGCGAAATCGGCTTTTTGCTCTCGCTGCTGCTCTTTTCGAACGTCATCGCGCTGTTCGTCGCGCCGGCCATCGCCCGCATCGGCTTCAAACGCAGCTTTGTTGCAGTTTTCGGTCTGGGGCGCTTCTTCTCGCTCGGTCTGCTCGCCGTGCCCTGGGTGCTGGCGACTTATGGCAGGCAGGCGGCCTTCACCGCCGTCGCACTGGTGGTGCTCGCCTACTCGATCTGCAAGGCTGTCGGCGAGACAGCCATATTCCCCTGGTCGCAAGAATTCATCCCTGACGCGATCCGCGGGCGCTATTCCGCCATCAACGACATCGTCACGCGGCTGGTCGGCATCGCCTCGATCACCTTCGCCGGCGTCGTGCTCGGCCTATCGACGGACATCAACCGCTTCGTCATCCTGTTCGCGGTCGGCGTCGCTTCTGGCAGCGTCTCCGTCTGGGCATCGACCCACATCGTCGGCGGCGCAGCCATCCCCCGGCCAGATAAAACAGCGCGTGGCCTGGGGCGTTTCGCGCTCGTCCTCAAAGACCGCAACTTCGTCGTCTACCTGATCGCCTTCTGCGTGGTCACGCTCGGCAGCCTGCCGATGTATTCGTTCCTGCCGCTCTACATGACCGAGCAGATCGGCCTCAGCGACAGCGCCGCCGTCTGGTTGCAGATTGGCACGCTGCTCGGCGGCATGTCGATGACTTATGTGCTCGGCTGGGCGATGGATCGCTATGGCAGCAAACCGGTACTGGTGCTGGGCCTGGTCCTGAAGGCACTGCTGCCCATCGCCTGGATGCTCATGCCGCGCGAAACGCAGTGGAGCCTGCCGATCGCGCTCGGGATCGCCGTGATCTTCGGCATCGGTGAGGTCGCCTGGGTTAACGGTGCACTGCGCCTGCTGTTCGTCGGCGCTGTGCCCGCGCAGTACAAATCGCAGTACATGGCCGTCTACACCGCAGCCACAGGCGTCGTTGGCGGCATCAGCTGGCTCGTCGGCGGGCGACTGCTGGATGCGTCGGCAGGCATCGCTGGCCAGCTTGCCTTCATCCCGCTCGACCATTTCTCACCATTGTTCATCATCGGTCTGGCATTGACCCTCGTCGGCATCATCCTCTTCCGCCGTGTGCGCGCGGACAGCCCCATGAGCATCGGCGAGTTCGCCGGGATGTTCATGCACGGCAACCCGATCCTCGCCATGGGCACGGTCGCGCGCTATTACCGCGCCAGAGACGAGCGCGAACTGATCGCCGTCACCGAGCGCATGAGCCACACGAAAAGCCCGCTAACCGAGGCGGAACTGCTGGCGGCGCTCAAAGATCCGCGCTTCAACGTCCGCTTCGAAGCGATCATCTCGATTTCCCGCATGGACCCGTCGCCGCAGTTGATCGATGCTCTGTGCGGGATTCTGGATGGGACTGAGCTGTCGCTGACCGTGATCGCGGCCTGGGCGCTCGGCAGGCTTGGCGATCCGAGCGCGATCCCGGCGCTGCGGCGCGGCCTGCATTCGGAGTACCGTTCGATCCAGGCGCATTGTGCCCGCGCGCTCGGCACGCTCGGCGATAAGGTAAGCATTCCCGACCTGCGTGAGCGGATGCTGTCAGCGGAAGACAAAGGGCTGCGCATGGCCTGCGCCGCTGCTCTCGGCAACCTCGGCGCGGATGAGGCCGTGCCCGATCTGCTGGAGATGCTGCGCACGACCGAGAACGAAGGCGCACGCATGGAACTGGCGCTCGCGCTCGCCCGCATCGTTGGGCGCGAAGGCCATTTCATCCGCCTGCTGCGCCGCCTGCGCGAAGATCAGGGCACCGCTGCTTACCAGGCTGCCGAGGCACTCAAGAAGCGGCTCAAGGCGCGCGTTGATGGCGAACACCTCACGCGCATCCAGCACTGCGGCGACGCCTTCGCCAAAGAGGAGTTCGCGCACGCTATCGCCCACCTGAGCGAGACGATCCGCGGGCTGCCCGCTCAAGTCCACACATCCACCGGTCGCCAGATCCTGGAGGAGTCCGCGGCGCGCCTGGACGAGCACGCCGACGCGCGCCCGGAATATCTGCTGCTCGCGCTGCACACGCTCTATGTCACGGCGCAGTAACAGATCGCTGCGGCTTCTGCCAGACCATCGAGAAGCTGATCGGCAGCCCGGCATAGATTTGCCACTTGGGCTTCTTTTGCAGCCAGGCATCGTCGATCAGGCCTTCGTCCATCTCCAGCAGCGACCAGCCCGCCGCAAGGGCTGCCTTGACGTGATCGCTCAGCAGATGGACGTAACTGCGGATCGTGACCGGCTCGTCCGGCTTGCGGTCGAAATGCGTCGGGATGCCCGCCATCAGAAACTGCGGGTGATAGCCGACGATGACAAAATGGCCGCCGGGCTGTGTCACGCGTGCCACTTCCCGGTAGAGCGGCAGCAGTTCAGGCAGATGCTCATCCGCCAGCGACTGAATGCACAGATCGTAGGTTTCAGCGGGCAGCTTCGTATCGGTGATGTCGACGGTGTACAGCGTCCGGTAGATCGCCTTCGCCCGCGCGATGTCGAGCATTTCCGGCGTGAGGTCAACGCCGTCGAGGCTGGCGGCGCTGACCTGCTTCAGCCAGGCACCGATGCGCCCCGTGCCACAGGCGAGATCGAGGATCAGGCGCGGCGCTGACCAGTCAACCGTCCGCAGCCGTTCGAGCAGGCGCAGATCCATTTCGTCCTGCACCGTCTGTTCATAGGTGCGCACCCAATCGCCGTAGCCTTCGCGCACGTCCACAATCGGATACTTGCGCTTGTCGTAGCGAGAATGATCCATGGCGTCTCCAATTTGGGCAGGGTAACGAATTCGGTCGAAGTGTTGCTGATTGTCGTGTGCTCGCCGATGGGTCAACCCATCGGCTCATGCCCATCAAGCGCACTAAAGGCGCTTAAAAATATCTTATGCACTTTTATAGCCCCTTTAGCGGGCTTGATTTTAACTAGCCGTTTGGCTTTAGCCAACGGCGATGATGGCAAATTTCAACCAAATTGGAGGCCTATCTCCAATCGAAATTCTTGACTTACTAGAACATCCGAGCTATAGTCTAGCAACCAATCCAAAGGATAACGATGATGGCGATGCCAAAACAGCAATTCACGAACATTGACGGCTACATCGCCGCCTTTCCGGACGATATCCGGGACATTCTGCAAAAGCTGCGCCAGACGATTCACGCAGCCGCGCCGGACGCCGAGGAAGCGATCAGCTACCAGATGCCGACGTTCAAGCTTCATGGCAACCTGATCCATTTCGCGGCCTTCAAGAGTCACATCGGGCTGTACCCCACGCCATCGGCGACCGAAGCATTCGCGCAAGAGCTCGCGCCTTACGCCGTCTCCAAAGGCACGATCCGCTTTCCGCTGGATCAGCCAATCCCCTACGATCTGGTCACGCGGATTGTCGAGTATCGCGTCCAGGAAACCGTGAACAAGCGCAAGGGCAAGAAGAAGTCCACTTAAGGGCGTTTCCAAGAGTCGATAGCTACAAGTCGCAACAACCTGACGCTTCCCCGCCGCCATACATTCGCTGGTGACCTCTTGCGCCCGATCCCGGGTATATATCGAGATGACAGCGCGATCCCCGATGGAGGCGTTATGGCGAGTGCAGAAGCCGCTGAACATCAAGAGAGCATCTGGCTGCCCGTTCTGATCGTGGCACTGGGTGGCGCAATCGCGGGCGGGTTTTACGGTGCGGCGCTCATGCAATCGGATCTATGGTCGCTGATCCTGCCCGTGTTCGGCGGATTGGCGATGGCTGTCGCTATAAGTCTGGCGCTCGCTAATGCCAGGTTGAGACTGAGGCCGATACATCAATTGAGACTGATCGCGATCTGGGCGCTGGGCAGCGACGCAATTCTGCTCACCTTCATAGTGCTCATCCGATCCGTATCGAGTCAGTTGGCGATCCCTACCCTATTCCTGATATTCATGTTCGCCGGTTGGCTCACAGGGCGCGGGACGCATGGCGTAATTGAACGGGCGGCGGGCGCTCGGCTCGAAGGTCTGTTCTTGCCCGCCATCTGGGCGGCAGGCTTCATGGCCTATTTCCTGAGCTATTTTGTGATTCTGCCCGTCATCACGACTATCGGCACGGATACTGCGGCGAGGTCGCTGCCAACGAATACAGACGTCCTGCTCACCAGTCTGATTGGCGGTGCGCTGGCTGCGGGCGCTGCGGCCTGGCTGATGTTCCGCAATTTGCGTCATGCGCTCGCCAACGCGATCCCGTTTCAAGCGGGTGATAGTCTGAATGCCGGGCAGCACGGCGCGCTCGAAGTCGTCAGCGCGCCCGACGAGCAGATCAAGGGCAAGCCGAAAGCTAAACGCCGCATTGATGTGCCCGTGCCGGAGACACCGCGCCAGTGGCGCATGGTCGCGCTGGCAGGTGTGATCGTGTTCGCGCTGGCGGCCAGCATCTTCACCATCTTTCCCGTGCGCACCGTCACCATCATCGTGACGCCGCCGGCCCTGCCATCGCCGGTACCTTATCCAACAGAGCTAATGCTGACGCTGCCACCGCAGGGCACGCAGATGATCTTCCCGCCGCCGACGCAGCCGCTGCCCACTGGCGACCCGTCGCCGCTGTACTACATCGGCCAGCCGGTGCATGTCGCCAACCTGACGCCGGACATCGCCAACTACAGCCAATGGTGGGTGAGCCGCTACGATTGGCTGCCGCAAGAAGGTGAGTGGATTTACGAGGTCGTCACCTTCAACAACATCACGATTGTTCGAGCTGAGAATCAGCTTTCGCCGTTCACAACGCCGACGCCAGTGCCATTCTTAACGGCAACACCAGCACAGTTACAGCCGCAGCCAACGCCGACCATCCCGATCAGCCTGACGTAGCCGATGGGCGTCGTCCCATCTGCTTCACCCGCACTGTGAACCGTGAACCGGGCATTGAGCACCGAGTACCAAGCACGCTCCCAACTCACCCTTCGACGCCCATATCCCAGTTCATGAGATCCGCCATCAGCCGGTGGGCGGTCATGTCCAGGTGGATCGGTGTGATGCTGGCGTAACCTTCGGCAATCGCCCAGATGTCCGTGCCCAGTTCGTCGAGGACGCCGGTCGGTTCCTCACCGCCGATCTGGTACGCGCCGTTGCTGCGCACGAGCGCATCGCGGTAGATGCTGATACCCTGGCGCGTGATGCGCGCTCCTTTCACCTGGGGCACATTGGGCACATTGACATTGAGCACGGTGAACTGCGGCAGGCCATACTTGATCACGTGCTGGACGACAATCAGCGCCACGCGGGCGGCCTCACGATACTGCTCCACATCATTGGCCATGCGGTTGTTGAGCGACACGGCCACGGCGGGCACGCTCTGGATCGTCGCTTCGAGCGCGGCGGTGACGGTGCCGCTGTAGGTAATGTCCTGCCCCAGGTTCGGCCCGCGGTTGATGCCCGAAACGACGATGCGCGGCGGCCATTTCACCACACCGAGCGAGGCCAGCGCAATCGAATCTGCCGGGGAGCCGCCGACCGACATCGCCTGCCGCCCATCGGCCAGCGTGACTTCCTGCACCTGAATATCCTGATACAGTGTCTTCTTGTGTCCGCTCGCGCTTTGATTGATCGACGGCCCGATCACCTGCACCTCGCCGATGGTGCTCATCGCCTGCGCCAGGGCGAGGATGCCGGGTGCGTTCACGCCATCATCATTGGTTACGACAATATAGGTCACGTGTTCCTTGTTCCTTATTGCATAAGACAATCGATAAGACCTCCGCAATTGTACACCCGCCCTGTTAAGGTTCGAGTGTGAGCCCTGCATTGGCAGATCTGCTGTGTAGTCAGGATTGCGCTTCGAAGCCCTCATCCTAAATCCTTCTCCCTCATGGAGAAGGACTTTCAAAAGCCATTCTTGCTCCCTTCGCCCTGAGGGAGAAGGGGCCGGGGGATGAGGGTCAAATGAGACTATGGACTTTGCAACAGCCGTGGCTGCATCGGCTATACTCTGCGTGAGCATACAAGGAGGGCGAACATGAACGATGACAGCATTCTCAAGCTGGTACGGCTGGCGCGCGGCGCGCAGGCCGGGGGCTATTACGGCCTCGCCAAGCTGCTCTGGGCGCTGGCCTTCTCTGAGCAGATCCGGGGCAGCAATCAGCAGGGCATCCCGCGCGGCGATGCGCTGCTGACCGAGCTTGACCAACTGGTCGGCAGCCTGCGCGGCAGCACCGCTCCCGATCTGATCGCGGCAATTGAGGCGGGCATCCGCGGCATTCGCGACGACCGGACGATCCCTTTCACCGAGATCCCCGACGTGTTCGTCAGCCGCCACTGTGGCGACATCTACCTCGGCAGCCCGCCGGAGCGCGTGACTTGCGGCGACGATCCGCTCGATCTGGAACGGTTCAAGGCGATCTACTACTTCGAACTCATGCCCCCGGCGGATGTGCTTGCTGCCCTGCGCAGCTTCCCGGACGCGCTGGCCGCGCGCATCGACGGGTTGAGCGAAGATCAGATGCAGGCAACGCCCTTCGCGGGTGAATGGTCACTGCGCGACCTGATCTTCCATTTCGTCACGGCACAGGAATTGCTGCAAGGCCGCCTCGAACAGCTCGTCACCAACGACAACCCGATGCTCAAGAGTGTCGCCGTCTGGGCGATCAATGAGGGCGAGACCGTGACGACGCGCGCCATCTTCGAACGTTATCGTACGTCGCGAGCGAAGACCCTCGACCTGCTGACCGAGATCGCGCCCGGCGACTGGTGGCGGCGCGGTTATCACGACGAATTCGGGCCGGTGACGATCCTGAGCCAGTCGTGCTACTTCGCGCGCCACGAGCGCGGCCACGTGGCGCAGCTCACCGCGCTGCTGGATGCGGTTGGCGGGGGGTGAGCGTCCGTTTGGGCGATGCCCCCCGACTCGCAAGGCACCGCTCAGATCATGCTACAATGCTTGTGAAAAGAGGTGAGCAACGCCAATGAAAGACACGAGCATCGACCTGCCGATCCCGGTCGCGCAGGGACAATTAGCGGCTTACTGTCGGGCAAATCAGATCGTCAAGTTGGCGCTGTTTGGCTCTGTGCTGCGTGACGATTTCACGGACGCGAGCGACATCGACGTGCTGGTGGAATTTGCGCCAGAGGCCAGGGTCGGGCTGATGGCGCTCTCCCGCATGGCGCGCGAACTTACGGCCATCTTTGATCGCCAGGTCGATCTGCTGACGCCGGGCTTTCTCAGCCCGCATTTCCGCGAGCAGGTTGTGGAGAATGCAGTGGTGATCTATGAAGAAGAGCGTTGACAACGACCCGATCCGAATGCGGCACATGCTGGAAGCGGCCCAGAAGATTCGCACGTTCACAGAAGGCAAGACGCGGGCCGAATTCGAGGCTGACGAGGTCTTGTCGCTGGCGGTTGTACGCCTGATCGAGATCATCGGCGAGGCGGCATCCCAAGTGACTGATACGACACGCGCCCAGCATCCTCAATTCGAGTGGCAAGACATCGTGGGGATGCGCAACCGTGTGATTCATGGTTACTTTCAGATCGCCAGGGACATCATCTGGAACACCATCAACGAAGATATCCCCGCTCTGATCACACAGCTTGAGTCCATACTCGAACCGCCATCGAAATAGCGGTGCAACATTTGATTCGAACAGAGGCGCGCCCCATCAATGCCGCGTGCTGCCGCGCTCCAGGCCGACGAGCAGACGGCGCAGGTTGTTGTAGTCTTCGAGGACGCGCCCCGCCCCGCGTGCGACGCACGTCATCGGGTCGTCGGCGACCCAGGTGCGGATGTTGACCTCTTCCGTCAGCCGTTCAGCCAGGCCCTCAAGCTGGCCGCCGCCCCCGGCGAGGCAGATGCCCGTCTCCATCAGGTCGGCGACGAGTTCGGGCGGTGTGTCGTCGAGCGCATCCTTGACCGTGTCGATGATGATGTCGACCGAGCCGGCGATGGCCTCGCGGACTTCAATCGAGCTGATCTCGACGGAATTGGGCAGGCCGGTGACGAGGTTGCGGCCTTTGACGTCGGTCACGCGCTCGCGCGGCAGCGGATAGGCCGAGCCGATGTCTTCCTTGAGCTTTTGCGCCGTCGGTTCGCCGACGAGCAGGTTATGCTTGGCACGCATGTACTGGACGATGTCCTCGTCCATCTCGTCGCCCGCCACGCGGATCGACCGGCTGATGACGATGCCGCCGAGCGAAAAAATGGCGACCTCTGTCGTGCCGCCGCCGATGTCGATGATCATGCTGCCGCGCGTCTCTTGCACGGGCAAGCCCGCGCCGATGGCCGCCGCGACCGGCTCCTCGATCAGGTAGACCTCGCGCGCCCCGGCGCTGACCGATGCGTCATAAACGGCGCGCTTTTCGACCTCGGTCACGCCGCTGGGAATGCCGATGACGACACGTGGGCGCGGGATCGGCACCCAGGTTTGCTCGTGCGCCTTGCGGATGAGGTGATTGAGCATCGCCTCGGTAACTTCGAATTCGCTGATGACGCCGTCGCGCAGTGGGCGGACGATCAGGATGTCTTTGGGGTTCTTGCTCCACATCTCCTTGGCGCGCGCGCCAACTTCGATGGGGGTACGGGTCTTTTTCTCCAGCGCTACGAACGAAGGCTCGTTGATGACGATGCCCTTGCCACGCACGCTGACGAGGGTGTTTGCCGTCCCGAGATCGATGCCGATATCGAGTGAAAATAGACCGAAGAAATAGTCGAGTGGGCTAAGCACACAGTGATCCTCGTCGGAAGAGAACAGCGGCGCATTATAGCATAGGCCAGATCGGGAATACAAAGCACCCGTTGGCGATTGGGCGGTTGTGCGTAGGGTATTCGGTGTTGGCGGTTGGCCGTTGACCCCTAGTCAGGAGGGAGGCAGTTGGCTTTCGGCTATAGGCGGTCGGCTGATGGCGGGCGCGGGTGCTGGATCGCGATTTGTGGCGACGCTGGAGCAAGATCGTGGTATTTCGGGCGGGAAGTCTGTTCCAGCCAGCGCAGACCCGCCCGAAATGAAATCTACCAAAGGTGCAAGGTTCGCCAGACGGCCTCGGCCCCTGGCGACTGCGCTAGCTGCCTGAGCGCGCAATATTCTGGTCTGGCGCCGGCACTTCGAGCGTGATGTCCTCAGGCTTCAGGCGGGCAACGTAGCTCTGGCTTTGTGTGCGCCAGCCAGGTCGGCTATTGAGCATCTGAAAAAGCTGCTCCGCCGACTTCGAGTTGCGAAAGCGCTCATGCATCGCCTGACTTTCCCACACCAGGATAAGCTGTGCGTGTTCCGCGTCGTCCACCTGCTCCACCAGGTATGCCCTTATAATGCCGGGCTGTTGGTAGACCAGAGGCAAAAAGGATTCCGACATTATCTGCCGCAATCTGGCGATCTCTCCTAAAGCTACATGGATTGATGTCATGTGGACGAACATGGCTGATTTCCCTTCCTGCTAGCGCAACGACTAATTTCGACAACTCATTACTAATTGTGTTTGGAAAAGAGCATGAAGCTGCGGCTCCCGATAACGTTGAAGCTATCGAGAATCCGTGTCCGACATCCGATCACGATCTGAACGACAATCTTTGGTCGTGCAGTCCCTTTATGCCCTACACACGAGGACGTTAACGCAAATTGTAACCCGATAAGTCACGTCCAAGCGTTGAGAAGATGACAGCATGGCGTCAAAAATTGTCTTGAAAATCATATGTTTGTTTAGACATATGTACCGAGGTCGCGCCAGGGCTTTGTGTCATCCTCATGCGGTATCGAGTCGCATAATGACGCGCTGCTCGTCTGGCTGAACCGCCGCCAGGCAGTAGTGCGTTCCTGACGGCGGCAATCTTACTCAAGGAGTCAGGCGGTTGAGATCGCGTGGGAATAGCGTCGCTTCGCGGATGTTGTCCAGGCCAACAAGCTGCGCGATCCAGCGCTCCAGGCCGATGGCGCAGCCCCCATGCGGCGGCATCCCGTAGCGAAACGCCTCCAGGTAGCCCGCGAACGAGTCGGGCGTCATACGCCGGGCTTCCAGTGCCGCCAGATAATCCGCATAGAGGTGCAGCCGCTGGCCGCCCGTGACCAGCTCCAGCCCACGAAAGAGCAGATCGAAGCTGTTCGAATAGGCCGGGCGCGCCGGGTCGGGATGCGTGTAGAACGGGCGCTTGACCATCGGGTAGCCGACGACGAACAGGAAGTCGCTGCCGTACTCACGCTGTGCCCAGGCAGACAGGAAGCGCTCGTGCGCTGGGGCGAGATCGGGCTCGCCGCGCGCGTCCTCGCCGGTCTCACGCCAGATCAGATCGAGCGCATCGGCGAACTGGATCTCCGGGATGACCGCTGGGACTTGCGGC
This sequence comes from Anaerolineae bacterium, assembly GCA_023382675.1. Classification (GTDB taxonomy): domain Bacteria; phylum Chloroflexota; class Anaerolineae; order Aggregatilineales; family Phototrophicaceae; genus Flexifilum. The sequence continues at coordinate 7,940 of JAHDWN010000064.1, read as the reverse complement.
AGCGCCAGCTTGAGATAGGCCACCGCATCCGGCGCAGCTTCCCGCATGGCCGCGATCATGCCCTCCAGCGCGCAGGTGAGCATCGCCATCACGTCATGATGATCGTCGATAAAGCCCATCTCGAAATCGAGCGAGACGTACTCGTTGACGTGGCGGGCAGTCGCGTGTGGCTCGGCGCGGAAGACGGGGCCGACCTCGAACACACGCTCGAAGACGCCGACCATCATCTGCTTGTAGAACTGCGGGCTTTGCGCCAGGTACGCCGGTCTGCCGAAATAATCGATCGCGAAGACGTTCGCACCGCTTTCCGTGGCCGAGGCGACGATCTTCGGCGTCTGAATCTCGGTGAAGCCGGCCGCGCGCAGCGTCCGCCGGTAGCCAGCCATGGCCGCGGAGGCCAGCCGGAAGATCGCCTGATTGCGCGGGTGGCGCAGCGCGACGGCGGCATGATCGAGCACCGTCGGCAGCTGCGCTTGCAGATTCGGGCGGAACAGCTCCAGCGGCGGCGGCTCGGCGACAGGCGTCACGATCTCGATGGTGGGGTTGCGGACTTCGACGCCGCCCGGCGCTTGTGCCTCTTGCACCGCGTCGCCCATGATCCGCAGCACCGTTTCGTGCTGGCAGCCGTCGAGCGCGGCGAGAATGGCGGGGTCTTCGATGACGACTTGTGCCGTCCCGGTGCGGTCGCGCAGGATGAGAAAGCTGACGCCGCTCAGCCTGCGCAGGCGATGCAACCAACCGGCGAGCACAACGCGCTCGCCCGTATGCTGCCCCAAATGAATCGTCCAGACACGGTCTTGCATACAGCACCTCCAAGGCATAAAAACACCCCGCTCGTCTGCGGACGAGGGGGCGCGTCTCGTGGTGCCACCGCAGTTCGCCGCTGCTCTGGGCGAACATCGGCCTTGAGATACCCGCTAACGGGGGTCAACCGGCAGGGCTTACCGGCGCGCGGGCGCGTTCTTCCCTGCGCTCAGGAGGGTCTTGGCGAGGGTCACAGACCGCCTTCACAGCTTCCGGCGGTTCTCTGGGCTGGTGAGGAGTCTCGCTACTCGTCTCCGTCAACGCTCTGGTAACAGTATAGGCGAATTCGCCCCGTTTTGGAACAGGTTGGATACTCCGTCTTCGGTTGACACTGGCGCATAACCTGAGCCGATGCTGTTCGTAAGCGAATTTCTCGAATTATTGACAGTCTGCCGTGCCAGCGTTGTGAGAGTTTCAACGATGCAACAAACTCAATCGAGGCGATAATCCAGATAGGTATTCTGATGGCATCAATAGGAGCGGGTGATATGTTGAAACGATATGTTCACACATTTGCTGGATTGGCCGCGTTGGTCATGGGTATCGGCGTTGTGAGCACGTCGCCAGGCACAACAAGCGCCCAGGGCAGCGACGGCAACACGCAGCCGCCCTACCCGGAAGTCACCCTGCTGCTAGGGAATACCCAGGATCGACTGATCCATTCGTCGATTGTTGACTATGGGTACAGGATCTCAGTTGCATTGCCTTTGAGCTATTACACAAACGCCCGCGAAACCTATCCGGTTCTTTATGTGCTGGACCCGCATCTTTCCTTTGGCACTGTCACCGATGTTGTCCGCGTCGCTGCCGTGGGAGGTGAACTGCCTGAGCTTATCGTGGTTGGTATCGGATACTCTGAGGATATTGTCCGCACACGGGCTTTGCGCGAACGCGACTACAGTCGAGCGCCTCAGCCATTCCTGGAATTCATCCGCGACGAGCTCATCCCCATCATTGATACGGATTATCGAACCGATCCCGCAAACAGAGGGATCATTGGTCACAGCTATGGCGGCGACTTTGTGCTGTATGCTCTCTTCCACGCCCCTGGGATGTTCAACCGTTTTTTGGCAGGCAGCCCGAATTTCACCAGCGCGACCGCTCTGGAGCGCGCGTATGCTGGAGAGCATTCAGCGCTCGAGGCACAAGTGCTGCTGACGATTGGCGAGCGTGATGACGCAGGCAGCACACAGGCTTTGATGAACGCTTTCGCCAACACGTTGGAAAGCCGCGGTTACGAGGGGCTGGTGCTGACGACGATGGTCTTTCCGGGTGCAACGCATTTCGCGTCACGGCCCTTACATCACGTATCGGGCGTCTATGCAATCTACAGTCTGCGCCAGTAACCGGGGTATGCATGTTCTGCCACACGCAGTCGCGAGCTGCGCGGTAGGGCTGACGCGATGACGTGACGTGTCTCCTGGTCAAACGGCTGCGCTGTAGAATGTGAGGTGACCAGGGTCATCGTTCCAAATCGCTGAGTGAATCTGGTGACTGGACTGCTCGCTTGCTGCATTCAGATCAAGAAACCTGTGCCGAACTGCACACGGCACATTGTTTCAGATTGTCCAAAACTCAAGTCAATCCAGCCAATCTAAACCCTATCAACCACGGTTTTCCCGTATGCTGAACGCAGGGACACAGTTCGCAGCCGCGAACCGCGAAATCATCCAAGGGCGCATATGGAACGCGAAATTGACATCCTATGGGTATTGATTAGCTCGGCGCTCGTCTTCATCATGCAGGCGGGCTTTCTCACGCTCGAAATCGGGTTGACGCGCAGCAAGAACAACATCAATGTTGCCCTCAAAAACCTGATTGACTTTGCTATCACGACACTCGTCTTCTGGGCCTTCGGCTATGCCCTGATGTTCGGCCCCAGCCTGGGTGGTCTCATCGGCACCGGCGGCTTCTTCGTCGCGCCATCGATCACCGCGCTGGATCTGCTCGTCTTCCTGATCTTCCAGGTGATGTTCTGCGGCACGTCAGTGACGATCATCGCCGGCGCGATTGCAGAACGCATGCATTTCGGCAGCTTCGCGCTGATGGTGCTCGTCGTCAGCGGCCTGATCTACCCGGTTTTCGGCCACTGGGCCTGGAACGGCGCGCTCGAAGGCACGCGGAGCGGCTGGCTGGGCAGCGCCGGGTTCGTCGATTTCGCCGGATCGACGGTCGTCCACAGTATTGGCGGTTGGGTATCACTGGCGCTGCTGTTGATCATCGGGCCGCGCAGCAACCGCTTCAACCCGGATGGCACGTCGAAACGAATCCCCGGCTCGAACATCGCCCTCTCAGCGCTGGGCGTGTTCCTGCTCTGGTTCGGCTGGATCGGCTTCAACGGCGGCAGCACCCTCGCCTTCGACGCGCGCGTACCGTCGATTATCTTCAACACTATGCTCGCCGCCTCTGCCGGGATGGTCGCCGCTTTGGCAGCTGCAAGCCGCCTCAGTGGTCGCCCGGAAGCCGGCGCGGGCATGAACGGCGCGCTGGCCGGTCTGGTCGCGATTACCGCTGGCTGCCACGCAGTGACGCCGTTGGACTCGGTCATCATCGGCGCAATCGGGGCGTTCGTGATGCTGGCGACAGAATGGCTGCTGGAGCGCTTACGCATCGACGATGCCGTCGGTGCTATCCCCGTACACCTGGGCGCAGGCATCTGGGGCACGCTGGCGGTGGGGCTTTTCGGACAGGCCACGTTGTTGAATACTGGTCTGGAGCGCGGCGGTCAGATTCTCATCCAGTTGATCGGCATTGTAGCGGCTGGCGTCTGGGTGCTGCCGGTGACGTACATCATCTTCCGTGTGATCAACAGCGTGCGCCCACTGCGCGTGAGTGTTGCCGACGAGATGATCGGCCTGAATGCGTCCGAGCATGGCGCGACAACTGAGATGCTCGACTTCGTTCAGGTGCTCACCCAGCAGGCGCACACCGGCGATCTCAGCCTGCGCGCGCCGGTCGAGCCATTCACCGAGGTTGGACAGATTGCGGAACGCTATAACGATTTGATGGATCGCCTGGAAACGGAGACAGCGCTCAACCGCGCCATTTTCGAGAGCGCCAGTGACGGCATCATCGCCTTCAGCCGGGGCACGCTGATCATCAGCAGTGTCAACCCGGCTGCTTCGATGATTTTTGGCTATCGGCCTGATGCCATGCTCGGCCAGCCGCTAACGGCTTTCCTCGACGCGCCGGACTCGCAGGGTATCAGCCTCGATCCCGCCACGCTGGATCGCGTGCTGGAATTGAAACTCATGGAAGAAGGCGGGCGTGTCGTGCTCCTGGCGCGCCGCATCGATGGCATCACCTTCCCGGTGGAAATGACCCTCGCGCAGGCAACGCTGCGCGACCAGGCCTTCTACACGGCGATTTTCCGCGTGCTGGTGGAATCCGCACACAATTGAGCGAAGAGGCACGGTGCTGCCGTGCCTCTCCCGATGCTATCGTCTAGCGTCGCCCGCGCAGGATGCGCTCGACAAAAAAGAGGACAAGCACCGCGCCGACGAAAGCGACGACGATGTCAACCAGGCGCACGGGGATGACAATGTCGAACGGCGGGCCGACCTGAATCCCCAGGATCGAGAAGAGAAAGCCGCCAACCAGCGCGCCGATCAGGCCGATGACCAGGCTGCTGCCCAGGCGGGTGCGCCCGCTGATTAACCAGCTCGCCATGATGCCCGCAATCAAGCCGACAATGCTCCAGGTGATCACGTACAGCGGGCTGAAGGTGATCGTAATAGGCTGATCCAGTCCGTTCATAGTCACATCTCCCGATGATCGTCGCGGATCACGACGAATGTGGCTCGTTGATCACGGCCAAGTCTTCTTCCGTCAAGGTCATCCCCAGGATATTGTACCCGGCATCGACGTAAATCACCTCGCCCGTGACCGACGCGCTCAGGTCGGAGGCCAGGTAGAGCGCCGTGTTGCCGACATCCTCCTGCGTGACCAGTTTGCGCAACGGCGACGCCTTCTCGGAATATTTGAGCATCAGACGAAAGCCCGGCACACCCGCCGCCGCCAGTGTCTTGATCGGCCCGGCGCTGATGGCGTTGACACGGATACCTTTGACGCCCAGGTCGTTGGCGAGATAGCGCGTGATTGTCTCCAGCGCCGCTTTCGCCACCGCCATGACGTGATACTTGGGCATGACTTTTTCGGCGGCGTAGTACGTCAGGCTCATGATGCTGCCGCCCTCGGTCATCAGCGGCTCGGCGCGCTTTGCCATCGCGATCAGGCTGTAGGCGCTGATGTCGAGCGCGATCTTGAAGCCGTCGCGGGAAATATCGACGAAGCGCCCGCCCAGGTCTTCGCGGTTAGCGAAGGCCACGCAGTGTACGAGGGTATCGATGCGCCCGTAGCGCGCTTTGACCTTCTCGAACACAGCATCGAGCTGCGCGTCGTCGGTGACATCCGCCTGCTCGACGAAGTCACAGCCGATCTCCTCGGCCAGCGGCTTGACGCGCTTTTCCAGCACTTCGCCCGCATAGCTGAGCGCGATAGTTGCGCCTTCGTCGGCCAGCTTCTTGGTGATGCCCCAGGCAATCGAGTTCTTATTGGCGACTCCAAAAATGAGCGCTACTTTGCCATCCATTAAACCCATGTTGGTTGCTACCTTTCTTGCGCAAAGCGTGTTGCCGGAATCAGGTACAGCACAATATATCCAAACACCCGCCGCCTGCCCTGGCTACGCCAGCGGTTGGCAGGTGGGGCAGTAATGCGTGCCGCGTTGGGCGACACGCGTCTTCTCGACCGGCGTGCCGCAGCGCAGGCAGGGCTGCCCGGCACGGTCGTAAGCGGCGAATTTTTCCTGAGCTTTGCCGGTCGTGCCATCCGGCTTGCGATACCAGTTGACGCTCGCCCCCTCGCGCTCGATGCCGCTCGCCAGCGCCTGGCGAATGGCCGCGTGCAGGCGTGTGATTTCGTCGTCGCTGAGGCTATTCGCGGCACGCAGTGGGTGAATCTGTGCCTGCCAGAGCGCCTCGTCGGCGTAGATGTTGCCAACGCCCGCCAGCACAGCCTGATCGAGCAGCGTCGCCTTGATCGCCTTCTTGTGCCCGGCCAGCCGCTCGCGCAGCACGCTGGGCGTGAAATCATCTTCGAGCGGCTCCGGGCCGATCTTGTCGGCGATCTCGTTCAGATCGCTTACGAGGGCGACGAAGCCGAACTTGCGCGCGTCCGAGAAGCGCAGCTGCTGGCCGCCGTCGAGCTGCGCCCGGAAGTGCAGCCAGCGGTCGGCCTCATGAACAGTTTCATCGCCGACGACGTAGAGCCGCCCGGTCATCTTGAGGTGGACGACCAGGATGTCGTGATCGAGGCGGCAGAGCACGTATTTGGCGCGGCGGTCGATGGCACGAAACGTCTGCCCGGCGATGCGCGCGGCGAAGTCTTCCGGCGCAGGCGTGCGGATCGTCTTTTGCCAGTCGTGCCAGATGCCCCGAACAGTGCGCCCGATCAGCGGCTCGCGCAGCCCGCGCACGACAGTTTCTACTTCAGGAAGTTCAGGCATGGGTTACGGCAATCAGACCAAATATCAGAAGCGAAAACGCCGCAAGTATAGCATGGACGGATGCCTGAGTCGCTGGCGATCCTGCTGCGTTAGCGGTCTAATTGTGGCGGTCGTACTTGAAGGTTTGGTCTACTTATGACTTATCGAATTGGCTCCGCACAAGGCTTTTATGGCGACGACGTGACGCGAGCGCTGCCCATGATCGAGGGCGGGCATGTGGATGTCGTCTGTTTTGAAGCGCTGTCCGAGCTGACGATGGCGATCTTGCAGAAAGATCGGCTCGCAGACCCGGCACGCGGCTACACCTTCGACCTCAAGATCATCGCCGAAAAGATTCTGCCGCAGGCGTTCGCGCGCGGCATCCCACTGATCACCAACGGCGGCGGGCTGAACCCAGTCGGTGCAGCGGAGATGGTACGCGCGACGGCAGCGAAGCTCGGCTTGCGCGGATTGAAGATCGCCGCCGTCACGGGCGACGACGTGCTGGCGCGGCTGCCGGAACTCCAGGCGGCGGGTGAACCTCTTCAGCACCTGGAAAACGGTGCGCGACTGGCGGACGACCCCAACCAGCACCTGGTCACGGCGAACGTCTACCTCGGCGCTGCGCCGGTGGTCGAGGCCTTGCAGGCGGGCGCAGACATGGTCATCACCGGGCGCGTGGCCGACCCGTGCCTGTATCTCGCGCCGCTGGTCGCTCACTACGGCTGGGCGTGGGATGATTGGGATCGGCTGGCGGCGGGCATCTGCTGCGGGCATCTGCTCGAATGCACCGGCCAGGTCGTCGGCGGCAACAGCCTGGCGCTGATCGATGAGATCGACCCGCGCGAGATGGCGCATCTGGGCTACCCCATCGCCGAGGTCGAGGCGGACGGCGCGTTCGTCGTCACGCGGACGCCGGACACGCCAGGCATGGTCACGCTGGAGACGGTCAAAGAGCAGCTCCTGTATGAGATCCACAATCCGGCGCGCTACGTGACCCCGGACGTGATCGCCGATTTTACGACGCTGCATCTCGCCACTGACGGCGCGGATCGCGTGCGCGTGACGGGTGTCAGCGGCCATCCTCGCCCAGAGAAACTCAAGCTCAATCTGGCGCGGCTGGAAGGCTGGATGCGCGAATTGATCTTCACGATTGGCGCGCCGCACGCCTGGACGAAAGTCGATCAACTCTGGCGGATGCTGGCGGAGACGTGGAAAGGGCTGCCCATCGAGCGCGTCCACTACGATTACCTGGGCATGAACAGCCTGTACGCGGGTGCAAAAGTGCCCGAAGACCCGTTAGAAGTTGTCGTGCGCGTCGTTTTCACAGCGGAGAGCCAGGATACACTCAAGACCGCCGTCCGCCGCATCATGGCGAACGGCCTGAGCGGGCCGGCCGGGATGAATGTCAGCGGCGCGACCATCAGCGGCGACCCGCGCGCCATCCTTGGCCTGTTCCCGACGCTCGTCGGGCGCGACAAGGTGCAGACCGAGATTCGCTATCTGGAGGTGGGCGCGGAAACTGCGGACTAAGCCAACCGCGTCGTGCAAAACAGAAGCTTGAATCTATCCCCTCCCCTCACTCCCCTCCCCATTGCGATGGTTCAGGGGACGACACTTTTAAGCAAAGGAGTGTCTGGGACGAGATAGA
>JAHDWN010000063.1 GCA_023382675.1 Anaerolineae bacterium | reverse complement strand
GTGCCGGTGATCGCGTGGCGGGACAGCCAGCAGTCCGGCACGCGCTCGGTCGAAGTCCGCGCTGAACTCAACGCGACGCTGCTCGATGACATCCAGGGCATGGCGGACGTACACGTCTACGGGCAAGCCGATGCCTACCTGCGCCGCATCGACTCCCTCAGCCAGCAGCTTGCCGCCGAGGAGTCGCGGGCGGCGCACAGCGATGCGCTGCAACTGGCGCTGAGCGTCGGCCTGACCAGCAGCGCCGCACTGGCCGTCCTCGCGGTGGCGATCCCGCGCATCGACGGCCTCTATCTGGCGACGGTCTCCCTGGCGACGATTGCCGCCTTCGAAGCCTTCGCCCCACTGGCGCAGGCGGCGGTCAATCTGGGCGCGAACGCACAGGTCGCGCGGCGGCTGTTCGAGATCGCCGATCTACCGCCCGCCATCATCGATCCGGCGCAGCCCGCCCCGCTGCCCGTCAGCCCGGCGCTCGACATCCACGACCTCTCGTTCCGCTATGCCGCTAACGCGCCGCTCATTCTCGACGGCGTCTCGCTGACGCTCCAGCCGGGCGAGCGCGTCGCCATCCTCGGCGAGAGCGGCGCAGGCAAATCGGCGCTGGTCAATGTGCTGCTGCGCTTCTGGGATTACGATGGCGGGCAAATCCTGATCGGCGGGCACGAACTGAGCGACTACAGCCAGGCCGACGTGCGCGACATCTTCGGCGTGATGACGCAGCGCACACACCTCTTTAACACGACTATTCGCGAGAACATCTGCATCGCCAGCAGCGACGCTGCCCAGGCAGACGTCGAAGCCGCCGCCCGGCAGGCGCGGATTCACGACTTCATCACATCACTGCCCGATGGTTACGATACGCTCGTCGGCGAAGATGGTTCTCAGCTCAGCGGCGGCGAACGCCAGCGCATCGCCCTCGCGCGCGTCCTGATCAAGAATGCGCCGATCCTGATCCTGGACGAAGCCACCGCCAATCTCGACCCGGTCACAGAGCGCGCCGTGCTCGAAACGATCCTGCGCGTCACCGCCAGGCGCAGCCTGCTCATGTTTACGCACCGCCGCGTCCTGCTCGATCAAATGGATCGGGTCTATAGCCTTCACGAACGCAAGCTGCTGGCCTATGACGTCACGAACCTAGGCGAAGACTGATCGGTTCCGGCTCCGCTCGTTGAAGGACTCCAGCAGTTCAACCACAACGCCCAGCTTGTCCTTGCTGTCCATATAGGTGTACATGCCGCTGCGATCACCGTAAAGCCCCTGCTGCGCGACGCGAATCCCGTGGCGGGCAAAGTGATCGACCGCTTGTTTGCTGTCCTGAACCGGGAAAGCGATATGATGCGTGCTCGTGCCCTGGGCATTCAGGTCATTCCGCCAGACGCTCGGTTCCGGATCCGGCTCGATCAGCTCAATCTGAACCTGCCCCAGATCAAAGAATGCCAGCTTGGCAGTGGCGTTCGATGGCTCGCCCATGAACGTGACCTCGGTGACGTCGTGGCCGGGGGTTTGCTGGCGGATCGGCTCCGGCAGTTCGAGCACGGAGCGGTAACGTGCGACGCTGTCTTCAATGTCATCCACGACCAGCCCAACCTGAATGACTCGATCGGTGCCGATGCCTTTGTCGGAGGGGAACGCTGCGGGAGTGACCTGGGGTTCGCCATCGTAGTATTCCAGGAACTCGACGGTCACGCCCATGTCTTTTTCGGTGTCCATGTAGCTGTACATGCCGCGCCGGCCCGTGAACAGGCCGTACTGTGTCATCGTGTAGCCATGATCGACAAAAGAGGCGGCAGCGGCGGCCGTTCTGGGGACATTGAACGTGACATGATGAATCCCCTGGCCGCGTGCCTTCCAATAGTCCATCCAGACGTTGTCGTCGCCCAGAGGCTGCAGCAGTTCAAATGAAACGCCGCCCATCATGAAACTGACAAAACGCGCGGGCACAGCCGATGGTTTGCCCATATAGTGGGACAATGTGTGTGCGTAAGGCTGCGTGTATTGGTATTCGCTCGGAATTTCGAAGCCGAAGATCTCCCGGTACAGCGCTGCTGTCCGGTCGATATCCTCCACAATCACACAAATCTGAACAAGCTTCTTTTCGCCTAAGGTAGAGATTGCCAAGGTTCGTTCTCCTACTCTGAAATAGATGCGCTGCGGCCACAGCAGCTGCAGGCATTGCCCATGTTGAAACCTTGCTCGATGCGCCGAACAGGGACTTTTCCCTTTGCGGCTTGCTGCTGCTAGCCTTTGAAAGCGCCCGCCGTCAAGCCTTTGACGAACTGTTTCTGCAGCAGCAGGAAGACAATCAGGATCGGTACAATCGCCATCAGCAAACCGGCGCTGAGCGCCGTGTAGTCGATGGAATAGCGTCCTACCACCTGATAGAGTGCTGGCTGAATCGTCTTCAGTACCGGGTTGCTGATATACGTGACCGAAAACATGAACTCGTTCCACGTGCCCATGAACTGGAAGATGACCACCGTCGCGATGCCCGGTCGCGCCAACGGCAGATAGATGTGGCGGAAAACGCCCCACTCATTACAACCGTCGATTTTGCCCGCGTCGCCAAGCTCAGCGGGCAGCGCTCTGAAGAAGGCAGACATCAGAAAGATGGCAAAGGAGATCGGCGCGCCTGTCATGGCGAGCGCCAGCCCCACATGCGAGTTGAGCAAGCCCAGGTTCTTCAGGTACTGGAACATCGGTATCAGAATCGCCTGTCCGGGGATCATCATGGCGAGAATGAACACGTAAAAGATTGAGTTTTGCCGGGGAAACACCAGGCGCGCGAACGCATACCCGGCCAGTGTCGCCGTCACCACGACGATCGTGACGTTCAGTCCGGTGACAAACAGCGAGTTACCAAGATGCGTCGGCAGGTTCATTTCATCCCAGATGCGCGCAAAGTTCGCTATGTTGACCTGCGTTGGCAAAAACGTGGTGAAGACCTCGCGCCGATCCTTGACCGAGGTCAGTACCAGCCACACCAACGGAAAGCCAAGCAATATCGACAGCGTTATCAGAAACATGTACGAAAGCGTGTTTTGGATGACCTTTGTCACTCGATAAAGACTCATATTGACCCAACCCTTAGCTCTCGTTGTTGCGATTCTGGCCCACGCGAATCTGGATCACGCTGAAGATCAGACTCACTGCCAGAATCACCATCGCGATGGCGGTGGCATAGCCCAACTGCGGGTTCGAGCTGCCCAGCGTGCCAAAAGCGGTACGATACAAGTACGTTCCCAGGGTTTCGCTGGCATGGTTGGGCCCGCCTGCCGTCATCACCCAGACCTGGTCAAACGACTTCACGCCGTTGATCGTGTTCAAGACGATCACCACGATGATCGTGTTGCGCAGCATCGGCACCGTGACAAAGCGAAACCGCTGCAAGGAGTTAGCGCCATCGATCGCCGCCGCTTCATACAGGTCTTCCGGAATGCTCTGCATCGCGGCGAAGAAAATCATCATGTAGAAGCCCAGCGACTGCCAGATCGACACGACGATGATGCTGGGCAAGACCAGGCTGCGGTCGGCCAGCCAGAGCTGCGTCAGGGATTTCAATCCCAACGCCCGCAGCGTTTCATTCAGGATGCCGAAATTCGGCTCATAGATCATCGACCACAGCAAGCCGGTGATGGTGAGTGAAATAATGACCGGAAGAAAATAGACGAAGCGGAAAATTGTACTGCCGCGAATGCCAGAATTGAGGATACTCGCAACGATCAGCGGCACAGTCGTCTGGAAGAGGATCGTGGCGAGCGTGTAGTAGATGGTGTTGCCAACCGCCTGGCGAAAGACCTCATCTTCTAGCAGCAGTCGGTAGTTCCGTAATCCGACGAACGTGGCGGGCTGGATGCCATTCCAGCGCTGAAGACTTAGCACAACGGCCTGCGCGAGCGGAATCGCTGTGAAGGCGAGCAGGAACAGGGCCGCCGGCAGCAAAAACATCGTCGGAACCAGTATTTTGCCGAGTCGCCTTTTTGTGGCTTCTCTTTCTTCGCGTAATTCTCTCACAGCAGTTGTCACGGCTTCACCCCTAAAGATCTTCATTTTTCGCGGGCGACAACACTATTCGTTCTCGATCTCCAGCAACGCGCCTATTCGACCCAACAGGGCTTCGCACATCAGAAAAACAATGGTGGTCGCCGAGACAACCACCATTGAGCTTGCTTCACATCAGGTCTCGGCCCGCGTGAAAAGTCTGACCGCTGTACTAACGCTCACGGGCCGCCAGAACGTTGGCCTGGATCGTCTTCGCGCCCTCTTCAGGTGTCGTGCTGCCGTCCAGAATAGCCGCGCACACACCCGATACGGCGTCCCAGCTGCCCTGACCGAAGAGGATATGGTTTGCGCCATCCGTCGCCAGCCACTCCGTCATCGTCTGCACGTGCGGATCTTCGATGTACTCCGCTGCCCAGCCCATTCCAGGCAGGCTCTGCGTATTGGTGACATAGGCAGAGTACGGGCCTTCGCTCAGCAGATACTGCACGAATTCGACCGCCAGTTCTGTGTTCGGCGAGTTCGCCTTGATGACCCAGCTCTCACCACTGCCGTTGCCAGTCCAGTGCACGTCATCGGGCGTGAGCGCCGGATTCTTGACAATGTAGTACGATTCGGCCAGTTCGACGGGTGCCTCGGAGCTGATAATGCTCGGAACCCACGAACCGCCATACATCATGGCTGCCCGGCCCTGATTCCAGACCTGGCGCGCCTGGTCTTCGGAAATACCGTTGATGCCCGGCATAAAGACCCCGGCCTGAGCCAGCCGTTCGAGCAGCCCCAGCGCACCGATCACCGGCTCAGAGTCCCACGACACTGCCGGGTCAGCCAGATCGTCGAGTGCCCAGGCATCGCCGCCGAATTGCGCAATGAGCGGCAGGAAGAAGTCCGGGCAAACGTTACCGGCGGAATTGCCCCAGGCGAGCGGAATGTAACCGGCCTCGTTGATCGCCGGTGCCATCGCAATCAGATCATCCCAGGTCACTGGCGGTTCCAGATTCAGTTCTTCCATGATGGCCGGATTCACGTACAGCATGAACAACTGCGCGTCCTGCGGAACTCCGTAAACAGCGCCGTCAAAAACCGTCTGGCGCAGCGGGCCGGGATAGAACCGTGCCAGCCATTCCTCGTCCACAAAGTCGCGGTAGTCGATGACCAGCCCGGCGCGGCCAAGTTCAGCCGTCTTCACGTGTCCATAGAACACGTCCGGCAGTTCGTCACCGGCAATCATCGCTTCCAGCGTGGGCAGGTACTGAGGAAACGGCAGGTCGTTGATCTCAATCGTGACACCAGGATGTGCCGCTTCGAATTCGCGCAGCACCTCGTCAAACCAGGGTGTTTCACGAGTCAGCTGATCCGTTGTGTCGTAGCTCATGACCCGCAGGGTGACGGGTTCCGCCTGTGACAGGACAGCAGGCACGGCCCCCAACAAGAGCAAAATCATCAGAAACAGCGCGAAACGAACTTTCATGAACCTTTCCCTCCACATTTTCAAAAAAGACACAAAGCGAGGAACGAATTAACGACTGCTACACGAACGCCGTCTGGTGGTGTGTCAGTCGCTCGAACCCATCATCAGTGATCAGATAATTCCGCTCAATGCGTGCGCCCCAGTCCGCGCCGTAGGACCCAGGCTCCAACGTCACCACGTCGCCTGCCATCAGGGTCTCCTGGCTGTTAGGAACGAGATATGGCGCTGCAGGATGATCCAGGCCCACCCCATGCCCCGCATGATGGCTGAATCCTTCGGCGACCCCATAGCCGGCGAGCGCCCCCCGCACTGCCCGGTACACATCCCCCGCGCCGCTGCCCGGCTTGAGCATCGTTTCGCCAGCCTCAATCCCGGCGTGCAGCGCGGTTTCCAGGCGCTGCTGGAATTCAGTGAGCTGCTTGTCGATGGCGAGCGTGGCGGTGAAGTCGGCGCGGTAACCGCTGACGATCGGGAACATATCGACAATCATCAGGCTGCCCGGCTGCAACACCTTGTTGGTTGGCGAACCGCTCACTTTCGCTGCCCGCTCGCCGCTGACGAAATCCCCCATGAGATGAATCGCGTGCCCGGCTTCATTCACCATCGCGGCCTGCGCGGCATTGTAAACATCCAGTTCGGTGATGCCCGGCTTGATGGCCGCTCGCGCCGCCCGGTGTCCTGCCTCCACCACGCGCACAGCCTCACGGATGAGTGCTAATTCGTCAGCCTGCTTCTGCCGCTGCATGGTGAGCAGTTCGGCGGTGATGTCTACCGGCTGCCTCACGTTCACGCCGACCGGCAGCCAGCCCGTCTCCACACCGATCCGTTTGGCCCCTGTCTCCCCCAGGCGGGCATTGAGTTGCTCAGCAGCCGCGCCGAACAGCTCCACGCCGGGGTTCTCCGCCGCGTCATACCACGTCCACACGTCGACATCGTCCACGTGGGCAGCGCTGGCATCGTCGCTGATGAAGTTGTGTACCAACAGGCGTGAGTGCCCTGTCCGAGCATCAATCAGGAGGAAATTCAGCCCCCAGCCGCTTAAGGCCAACTGAGAGACATACAGTCCAGACAGGTAAAAAATCGACCGAGGGTTAGTAAGAACAAGTAGATCGGCCTCGGCAGCGCGGATGAGCTGCTCGCGCCGCTGGACGCATCCTTCACGAGTCAATCGCAACATAGGCTTCTCCTCAGCGGACAGTCAGAAGTCACTGTACATGTTCATGACTGTCTGCCCTACCCGGCAACACCACCGACTCGATGCAGACTGTTTATTTGGATGACGTGAGCACTTCGCAACTGGACAGCTCATGACGCGCACTGCCGTCCGGCACAAAGATCGTCATTGATCTTCCAGATAACGTAAGTGGGGTGCGGTTACTCTTGCTCGTTTGCCAATAATTGGATCCTTTTTCCCACCCATACCACAGAACCAATTTTGAACTGCTTGAAAACCTTTTCAAAGGAATGTATCATGGTTTGAAAACCTTGTCAACATTCTTGAGCAGTCATCCAGGTATTCACGTTTGTTCTGGTACGGGCGGAGAGCCAGGCGCTCTGCTACATAGGTAGAGATACCTGGGTTATCAGGCATGGTATGATACAGCGCTGGCCCGAAAACAAGTGTCTACGAAGGGTCTGTATAGCCGAAGTCACACCACGCTGCAAAGAGCAATCGCCCATGAAATCGAATCACAAAGCAACCATCGTTGATGTAGCCAAAGCCGCGGGAGTCTCCATTTCGACGGTCTCGCGCGTCGTCAACGATTACCCACATGTGCGCCCGGAGATTCGACTGCGTGTTCAGGAGGCTATGGAAGCCCTGAGTTTTGTCCCCAACCGTCAGGCCCGTCGGCTTGTCGGCAGCCGATCGGGTGTGGTTGGCCTGATGGTTCACGCCCTGGGGACAGAATACATTGCTCAGGTCACCAGAGGCATCGACGAGGCACTCTACGAAGCCGACTACGATTTGATCCTGTATACAACACACCGCGTTCCCGACCGCGAAGTACACTATGCGCAGGCCGTTGCCCAGGGTTTGGCCGACGGGCTATTGATCGTCGTGCCCTCCGTTGGCGACGCCTATCTGGACACCCTGCGCGCAGCCAATTTCCCGCACGTGCTGGTCGATGTCGATAACGGCAACGAGAAGAGTTCGTCGGTGGGCATCACCAATTATCAGGGTGCGTATGACGCGACCAGCTATCTCTTGAAGCTCAACCACCGGCGCATCGGCCTGATTACCGATCAGCCGGAGTGGAGTTTGTCCCGCAGCCGCCTCAGCGGTTACAAAGCAGCGCTGGCCGACCACGGCCTCGACTACGATCCGGCGCTCATCCAGCAGGACAACTTCATGTCGCCCTACACCGGGCGACTCGTCGAGGCGTTTCTGGCCCTGGATGATCCGCCGACAGCCATCTTTACCTTCAACGATACCGCCGCGCTGCAGGTGATGGAGACGCTGCGGCTCAAACGAATCCGAGTGCCGCAGGACATTTCTGTGGTTGGTTTTGACGATATCGCGCAGGCAAAAACGGCGACGCCCGAACTGACGACGGTCTACCATCCTGTCTATGAGATGGGCCGGGCAGCGGTCGAAATCCTGTGCGAGCACATCGAAAATCCTGGTTCTCCGCCCAGGCACATTCAACTGGAGACGCAGCTGCGCATCCGCGAGTCTTGTTGTTACTGGTCAGATGCCTGATGCGGCCGGGACAGCCGCGATCAGGCTTGAAAGGAAGAACATGGCAAAAGAACAGGACACTGCACCGGTCAGGATCGGCCCCGGCGGCAAAACTCATAGTCCGCTGGGCTTTGGCGGCTTCTATTTTGATGCCACGCAATGGGCCGGCGATAACGCCGAGATAGTTCTGGCAGCCATGAAAAGAGCCTTGGAGAAAGGCCTCAACCATTTCGACACGGCGACCGAATATGGTCACGGCCAATCGGAACGACTGATCGGCCAGTTCCTGGCCGCAGAGCCGGGCCGTCGCGAGCGCATCTTCCTCGCATCCAAGTATCAGGCCAATGACATCAGCTTCGAAGACATGCTGGCCGCGGTCGATGCCAGTTGTGCCCGGATGCAAACCGACAGCATCGATCTCTACTACATCCATTGGCCGCGGGCAGGCAAAGATCTGCGCCCGTGGATGGAAGCGCTCGAAACGGCGCGCCAGCAGGGCAAGATCTCGGCCATCGGCGTCAGCAATTTCTCCGTCGAACAGATGCAGCAGGTCTCTGAAGTCGGGCGCATTGACGCTCACCAACTCCCCTACAACCTGCTCTGGCGCTTCGCCGACCGCGACGTGATTCCCTACTGCGAGGCCAACAATATCGCGGTGGTCACCTACAGCTCGCTCGCACACGGGGCATTGGGGGGGCGCTTCCAGCGTAATCAGGCGTTTCCCGCTGGCGATCAGCGCCGCAATATCGTGTTATTCCGACCGGACGTTTGGCCCCAGGTCTACGATGCCATCGAATCCTTCAAGCGGATTGGGGAGCGCATCCGACGCCCGGTGTTACACCTGGCGCTGCGCTGGCTGCTGCACCAGTCGGGGATAACTTCGGTGCTGGTCAGCGCCAGGCATTCCGAGATGGTCGATTCAAATGCGCAGGTTCTCGAAGGTGACATCGCTGACGACGTATTCGAAGAACTGACGGCCATCAGTGACCGTCTCATGCAGCAGATACCCGATACCGGCAATCCGTACGATCACCACCCATAACGCGGTGTTCGGACTATTTAGTTTGATATATAGGCTCGTGCCATTTTTGGAAGGAGATTTTGACAATGGGCCGCTATCAGGACAAAGGGGTACTGGTCACAGGCGCTGGCGTTGGCATCGGGTATGAAATCTGCCGGCAGTTTGCTGTTGAAGGGGCGTATGTGGCGCTCAATGATATTGACGCCGACCTCGCCCGGAAAGCTGCTGCCAGTATCAATCAGGAAGTCGGGCGGGAGGCGGTTTTCGCCTATGGCTTCGATGTCGCCGACCTAAAAGCCCTGCGCGCGATGGTCAGTGATCTTGTCCGCAGAGTTGGCCGCGTGGATGTGGCCGTAGCGAATGCCGGACTCACCAATTTCGGAGAGTTCCTGACCTACACCCCGGAGGCCTTTGACCGTGTCATGGCCGTCAACCTGCGCGGCAGTTTCTTTACGGCGCAGTACGCAGCGCTGGAAATGATCGACAAGAAGATTTCGGGCCGTATCCTGCTGATGTCCTCGATTACGGGCGGCCAGTCGTTCCTCAATCTGGCGGCCTACGGCGTCACCAAAGCGGGCGTCCGGCACATGGCGAAGGTGCTGGCGCTCGAACTGGGCCGGCACGACATCACCATCAACGCCATCAGTCCCGGCCTGACCATCACCGAACGCACGCTCCAGGATGACCCGAACGCCGAGGCTAACTGGGCAGAGGTGACACCCATGCGGCGAACCGGACACGTCGAAGACATTGCGGCGGCAGCCCTGTTCCTGGCATCGCCCGAAGCCCGTCACATCACCGGACAAACGCTCGAAGTCGATGGCGGCTGGACAACGGTCAGCCCGATGCCGACAGGGCATCCCGCGAAACCGGAGTTCTCGTCGCGCCTGAAGTGAGCGGAGCACGCAGCCAGTATTTACAAACAGTATTGATCACGCACAATGCAAAGGGGAACGATCATGTCTGCAACGACTGCCCCGGCGTCAGACCTAGACCGGGCGATTCGCCAACACCGAACCGCTGCCGCCGCGCTGACACTCACCCACAACGGCGCGCCACTGGCTGGCCGGGAGGTGGTGCTGGAACAGAAGGCGCACAAGTTTCTGTTTGGCACCAATTGGGGACACCGCAGCATCCCCCTCACCGACACCAGCCCGGCCAATATCGCTCTGGCAAACGCCAACGTCCTCATCAATTGGGATCACAGCAGCGTCGCGCTGGCCAACGGCGAGTTGTCGGGCGCGGAAAAAGAACTTGCCGAACAGCATCACGCTCATTTCATCCGCCTGTTCAACCAGGTGACACTGCCCTTCTATTGGGCTGGGTATGAACCGGAGCGCGGCAAGCCCCAGACCGAACGCCTGCTCACTGCCGCCCGCTGGTTTCAGGCGCAGGGTTGTACCGTCAAAGGGCATCCCCTCTGCTGGCACACCGTCACCGCTCCCTGGTTGCAGCCCCTGAGCACCCAGGCGATTCTGGAAGCACAGTTGGGACGCATCGAACGCGAGGTCGCCGGGTTCGCCGGTGTCATCGACATGTGGGATGTCATCAACGAAACCGTCATCATGCCGAATTATGACCGCTACGACAATGCCATCACCCGACTCGCCAAATCAATGGGCCGGATAAAGTTGGTGCGCGCCTTGTTCGAGGCAGCGCACGGGGCCAACCCGAAAGCGACGTTTCTCATCAACGATTTCGATGTCTCCCCCGCCTATGAGATTCTGGTTGAAGGCTGCCTGGAAGCGGGCATCCCGATCGACGTGATCGGCATCCAATCCCACATGCATCAGGGCTATTGGGGTGTCGAGAAGACGCTGAACGTCCTCAAGCGTTTCGAGCGTTTCAATCTGCCGATCCATTTCACCGAGAACAGCTTCCTGTCAGGGCATCTCGTGCCGCCAGAGATCAAAGATTTGCAGGAGTATCTCGTCAGCGATTGGCCGAGCACAGCGGAAGGTGAGGCGCGCCAGCTTGAGGAGGTAGTGACGCACTACAAGACACTGATGGCCCATCCCGCTGTCGAAGCGATTACGTGGTGGGATATGTCTGATGGCGCGTGGCTTTTCGCCCCGGCTGGCCTGCTGCGGCGCGATCAATCCCCCAAACCTGCCTACAACGAATTGCTGAGGCTGGTCAAAGGTGAGTGGTGGCTCTCGCCGACTACCATGACGACGGGTGAAAACGGTCAGCTCACGTTCACGGGCTTTCTCGGAACTTATGAACTCGCGCTTGGCGACACAAAAGTCACATTCGAACTTGATCGTGCGGGCGAGACCACGATTTCTCTCCCGATCTAGCTGTTTGCGCAGCAGAGCAACACATACATATGCTTTCGTACAGAATGGAAAAAGTTCATGAAAACCAGGGCCGCAGTCCTTTACGCATCGGAATACCCTACCCCATTCGCTCAGTCACAGCCCTTCCACGTGGAAGACGTCGAGGTCATTCCGCCGGGCCACGGCGAAGTGCTGGTCGAAATGGTCGGCGCGGGCCTGTGCCATTCCGATCTGTCCGTGTTTGATGGATCGCGTCCACGCGCCGTCCCGATGATCGTGGGGCACGAAGCCAGCGGGATTGTTCGCGACGTCGGGCCAGGCGTGCATGACTTCCAACCGGATGATCACGTGGTTTTCTCATTTGTGCCTGTGTGCGGGCATTGTGTGCCGTGCGCAACCGGCCGCCCGGCGCTGTGCGAGAATGGCGCAAAAGCCAACCTCGCCGGGACGCTCCTGGGCGGTGACGTTCATTTCAAAACCACCAGCGGGCAGCAAATCTATCATCATCTTGGCGTGTCGGCCTTCTCGCACCACACCGTCGCCGCGCAAGAATCACTCGTGAAAATCGACCCGTCCATGCCGCTGGAGAAAGCCGCCCTGTTTGGCTGTGCGTTGATCACCGGCGTCGGCGCGGTCATGAACACGGCGCGCGTCGAGCCGGGCGCGGCGGTGGCGGTGTTCGGGATCGGCGGCGTCGGCTTGAGCATCATCATGGGCGCAAAGCTCGTGGGCGCGTTCCCCATCATCGCCGTAGATCTGCTCGACCGCAAACTGGGGTTGGCGCGGCAGCTTGGGGCGACGCACACCATCAACGCTGCGCAAACTGACCCGGTGCAGGCGATCAAGGATTTTACGGCGGGCGGCGCGCACTACGCCTTCGAGAGTGTGGGCAACGAGCGTGTACTCGCACAAGCCTACGCCGCCACCAGGCGCGGCGGCACGACGCTGACCGTGGGGCTGCCAGGGCCGAAGAACCAGTTGTCCATCCCGGCGCTGAGCCTGACGGCAGAAGAGCGCACCATCAAGGGATCGTTCATGGGGACAGCCGTGCCGCGCCGCGATATTCCGCGGCTGATTCAGCTCTATCAAGCCGGGCTGCTGCCGATTGACCTGCTCATCACGCGCACGATTGCGCTGGAGGAGATCAACCCGGCGTTCGACGCACTCGCTCAGGGTGATGCCGAGCGGCAGATCATTCACTTTGATCACTAGTCAGGCAATCGTCTGGCCGGTGTGCGCATCAGCGTGACTTTGCGCACATCGGCGACAAACTTGGGCTTGAACGTGCCGACAAACAAACTGAGACCGTTGCTGGGTCTCCGTCTCAAGGCATCGGTAAGCGATACGCCACACGGGCATACTCGCCCGACCATTACCCTCAGTGCAGCCACGAGCGCAATGACTGAATGGATCTGGCGTCTGCGGGCGCCTGATTTGCGCAGGCCAAGCCACAGGTCATTTCGCTACCGGTATTTTCACCCGCGAGCGGCGGAACTGGCTCATGTAGAGATCGTAGTAAAAGCCTCTCTGTGCGATCAGCTCGTCGTGGGTTCCGCGCTCAATCACCCGACGATCATTGATCACCAGCACCAGGTCGGCATTGCGAATGGTGCTCAGCCGATGGGCAATCACGAACGCGGTGCGCCCTTCCAGCAGGCGCAGCAGCGCCTCTTGAATCTGCACTTCGGTGCGCGTGTCCACACTGCTTGTCGCCTCATCCAGAATCAAAATGCGCGGGTTCGCCAGGACCGCACGCGCGATCGCCAGCAATTGGCGCTGGCCCTGGCTGAAGTTGTGACCCTGTTCGGAGACGACGGTCTGGTAGCCCTGCGGCAGCAGCCGGATAAATCGGTCGGCATTGGCCAGTGTTGCCGCCGCGATGATCTCGTCCTCAGTCGCATCCAGACGCCCGTAGCGAATATTCTCCATAATCGTGCCGGAGAACAAAAATGTGTCCTGCAGTACGATGCCCATCTGCTCACGGATCGTTGCCTGCTGCACATCGCGTATGTCGTATCCATCAATGGTGATCGTGCCTTCCGTCCGGTCATAGAACCGGCTCAGGAGGCTGATGATCGTCGTCTTGCCCGCGCCGGTTGGGCCAACCAGCGCAATCGTCTGCCCTGGCCGCGCTTCCAGGCTGACGTCTATTAGCACGGGTTTGCCGGGCTGATATGCGAAGCTCACGTGCTCAAACACGACCTCGCCCTGCACTGGCGGCAAAGGCGGCGCGCCCGCCACATCCTGGACTGTAGGTGCTGCATCCAGGACCACGAAAATGCGCTCTGCCCCTGCCAGCGCTGACTGTAACTGGTTGTAGAGCATGGCGATGGCGCGCATCGGCTGGAAGAAATTGCGCACATAGATGACGAACGTCGCGATCACGCCCACCTGCACGATGTCTTGCAACGCCAGCCAGCCTCCCAGCAGGGCAACCGCCGCGATGACCACGATATTCATGGTATTGAACATGGGCCCCAACGCCGCTGTGATGATATCTGCGCGTGTTCCTGCCTGCCTGTACTGCGCGTTTGTCGCCAGGAACTGCTCGAAAGTCGCGGTTTCATGAGCAAACGCCTTGACCACGCGAATGCCTGCGATGTTTTCTTCCATCACACTGTTCAGATTACCCAGGTTGGTCTGGACTTCCCGGAAGGCCTTGCGGCTGTAGCGCGTCACCCAGGCGGTGATAAACAGCATGATCGGCAGCAGCGTGGCTGTCCCCAGCGCCAGCTTCCAATTCAGCAGGAACATCGTGATCATGATGCCGCCGAGCAGCAGAACGTTCGTGGTGAATTCGATCAGCCCGTTGGAGATGCTCTGGTTGATCGCATCGGTATCGTTCGAGATGCGACTCATCAAGTCCCCAACAGCGTGCATGTCATGATAGGCCATCGACAGCGTCTGGATGTGGCTGAACAAGTGGCTGCGCAGCCGTGCAACAAAATGCTGGCCGATGGTGACCATAATCTGGCCCTGAATGACACCTGAGATACCTCCGGCGATATAGATTGCCACCAACAAAACCACCAGGTTCGACAGCCCATCCAGATTACCTTGCGCGATGAATCCGTCGATGGCACGACCAAGCAGAAATGGACCGGCGAGGCTGCATAGCGTGCCTATGAGTGACAGTGCCGCAACAATGGTCAGGCGATGCCAGTAAGGTCTCAGATAACTCAACAAACGCCGGATAGTTTTGCTGGTGTTGAGTGCGCCTTCACCGGTCAGGCTCACGCCACCGCCATGACCTAGTCGCACTCTCGGAGGTGGCTGGCTACTCATCGTCGGTTCGCCTCATACCTCTAGCGCCGTCAGACAATAGACCTGCGGCCTCTGAACCAAATTGAGAGCGGAAGATTTCCTGATAGATTGACGATGTTTGCAGAAGTTCCTCGTGATTTCCACTGGCGACAATGCGCCCGCCATCCAGAATCATGATCTGGTCAGCATTCAATACGCTGTTGATGCGCTGTGCGATGATGATCTTCACAGCGTCTGCCATCAGTTCGTCCAGCGCATCCTGAATGTAGATCTCAGTTTCCAGATCGACAGCGCTGGTGCTGTCGTCCAGGATCAGAATGCGAGGCGCGACCAGCAGCGCGCGTGCGATGGCAATGCGCTGCTTTTGCCCGCCAGATAGGTTCGCGCCGCGCGCGTCGATGAGGCTGTCGTACTGCTCCGGCATCGCCATGACAAAATCGTGCGCTTGTGCCGCCTTGGCCGCCTGCATGACCTCATCCAGTGTCGCCTCCAGTCTGCCGTAAGCGATGTTCTCGCGCACTGTGCCTCCGAACAGCAGCGTTTGTTGCATGACCACACCGATCTGTGACCGCAAAGCCTCCGGGTCCCAGGCCCGCACATCGACCCCATCGACCAGGATTCGTCCACTGGTCACGTCATAAAAACGGCTGATCAAATTGACCAGCGTGCTTTTACCGGAACCGGTAATGCCCAAAAGCGCCACTTGCTGGCCTGGTCTGATTTCAAAACTGATGTCATTCAAGACAGCTCCGCCCACCTCGACGGTAGTTGAGCTGCGACTATCCGAGTCGGCGTCACGGATTTCGCCTCGGCTGCTGTAATGAAACGACACGTTCTCGAATGCGATATGCCCCTGCATCTGGGCAGGATGGTAGGCATCATTGCCGCCTCGACTCTGCGGCTTGTTGTCAAACACTTCGAGCACCCGGGCCGCTGAAGCCTGTGCCCTGGAAGCCATCGTCACCATATTGCCCAGCAACAGCACGGGCGTCATCCCAATCATCAGGTAGTTGTTGAATGCAATCAGCTCTCCAATCGAGAACTGACCTTTCACAACATCGACCCCGCCAAACCAGATGACCGCGACCAGCCCGAGATTGGTGATAGCCGTGATGAGCGGCATTACCAGTGCCAGGATGCGGCCAACGCGAATGTTTCGCTCCGTGTATTCGAGATTGTGCTCCTCGAAGCGTTCGATTTCGAACTTTTCCCGTACGAACGCTTTCACCACGCTCGTACCAGCCAGGTTTTCCTGAACCACGGTATTGAGGTTCGACAACTTCTGCTGGACGATGTTGAATAGCGGACTGGCCGTGCCCATAAACAACCAGATCAATATCGCTGCGCCGATCAAACAGGTGATCATGATGAGGGATAATTCCCTGTTGGCAAGAAAGACCAGCACCGTACTGCCGAGGATCATCAGCAGCGCACGCAAGATCAGTGCCAGGCCATTGCTAGAGAACATCCGAACAATGTCGACGTCGCTGGAGATACGGGTCATTAGCCCGCCCGTGCGCAGTTGATCCAGCGTGGCGAAGGGGAGCGATTCGATATGCCTGAACAGATCGTTGCGCATATCATATGCCATACCTTGCGACAGACGAGCGCGCACGATCCCCTGCCCCAGTGTGGCCACGGCGCTCACCATTGCCGCTCCGATCATGACAAGCGCCCCCTGAAGAATGGCTTGCATGTCGCCGGCACGGATGCCCTTGTCGACGACAACCTGGAGCATTCGCGGGATGAGCAGCTCCATCGAGACCGGGAGCACCACCGTAATGATCCCAATCACAATCTCCAAGCGATAGGGACGCATGTAGCGCATGATGCGCGTCAAGGCTCTCATTCGGAGTCAGTGACCTCCATCAACTGCATGATTTCGGCGAGGGCATCATTGATCACTTGCAGGCGTTCATCGGGTAGATTGGGAAGCCTGCGGCGCAGCAAGCCTATCCCGGCAATGGGGGTCGTTTCGGCCAGTTCGCTTCCCGCCTCCGTCAATCTGATGATGACGACACGATTGTCACTGTCAGAGCGTGTGCGCTCCACATAACCAGCGTCGGCCAGTTGCGTGAGCAAGGTGGATGCCGTGCTGGCGCTCGTGTACAGGTACTCCTGGATTTCTGTGACTGTAGCCGGGCCATTTTCCGACAAGAACCGCAGCACAGCCATCTGCATCGGGCGAATGCCACGACTATCAACGTTGCGTGCGGTTTGGCGTAAGTGACGATAGATGAGCAGAAACTTATGGAGAGCAGCCGTTGCTGCCAATTCGTCGGTAGGCATAACGACATCCCCCAATCATGAAACTTCGTTGAAGAATATTTCGTTGTAGAAATATCTTAGTCCGTTTTCTGCGCCTGTCAATCTCTCCAAAAGCGACCGGATCGCTGCCGAATCTTGGCGCATCTGTGCCGCGCGTGTACCAGATTTTGAAAGATCAATAACGCCGAAGCTGAATGCCTTCAGAACGACCGAGTGCTCGCCCAGCTTGTTTCGTGTGCATGCGCAGACAAGAAAGTGTGATTTGTTGAATTTCATCATTACCGCTGATGTATTTTGATGCGCTATACTTCGAGTGAAAAGTGAACCAGAGCATGAATCGCAATGGCAGAATCTTTGCCAATCAATTTCAATGAACTTTGCGAAATCCCCGCATTTCGTGATTTGCCGGCCCAACAGGTGCAAAGCCTGGCTGCTGTCATGGTGCGCCGCCATTACGCGCCGGGGCAGTTCATCTTTATTGAGGGAGAGCAAGCCGACTCGTTGTGGTTTGTGTTTCAGGGGCGTGTCAAGATCATCAAGCATTCGCTCAATGGGCGCGTTCAAGGACTATGTTTGATGAATCGGGGCAAGTGCTTCGGGAGCTGTCCCCTTTTCGAGATGGAAAAGAATCCCGCGACGGCGCAGGCGCTGGATCAGGTAACGCTGTTTGTTCTGCCTGAAGAAGCGTTACAACAGCTGAAGGGGCACGATCCGCACTTGGTGAAAGCACTTCTACACATTTACAGTCAGCGCCTGGATCATCTGGCGCGTGTGAGCGAAGTGCTGGGATCATGGACGGTCTCAGATCGTATCAACGACTGCCTGCTGACCTATGCCAATCGCGAGGGGCCGCAGTCCTATGTCGAACTCACGCAAGAAAAGCTGGCAGCGCTTTCCGGTACTGTGCGCGAGGTGGTCACGCGCCATCTAGGCTTGTTGGAGAAAGAAGGCATTGTGCGGAATGAGACCGGGCGCATTGTCATTCTGAACGCTGACGCGCTGCTGCCCCCATGCAGTTGTGAGGATCATAGCACGCATGCTTAACGTGATTTAAGTCACATCGGTAAAGAGCGCAATGCTTTATGCTGCGGGCATAGCAGCGAATAGCAGCGGCGAACATGACATGGTCAGCGCGGATCTGTTATCCAAGTATCCATTCTTTGCCGTTCTCAGCCCGCGAACACAGCGACATATTGCTGAACGGCTTGTGCCAGCAGAATACTCCCCCGGCGTCGATCTCTATCAGCAAGGCGATCCCCCCACGCCTCTGTATATGCTGCGAACCGGCAGAGTAAAACTGTATCGCCAATCCAGAGACAAATGCCAGATTCTTGCCCTCCCGCTTCCGGGTGATTGTCTGGGAGCGGAGTCGCTTTCAACCGGAGCGCCCAGCCCATATTCAGCAACCACGCTCGCCCCTACCTCCGCCGTCTATCTACCGCCGGATGTGTTACAGGCCTTGCTCGACGAACTACCTGATTTCCAGGAAGCGTTTCTCAAGCTGATCACAAACCGGCTCAAACAGTTCGTCACCCTGGTGCATGACCTGGCATTTCGTGATGTCACCTCCCGCTTGGCGATGATCTTGCTCGCCCGCGCTGAGTCGGAGGGACAGCCACATGAAGGTGGTATCGTCTTTGATCGGCTGCTGTCGCAGCAAGAATTCGCCGACATGGTGGGGACTGCCCGCGAGGTGGTGTATCGCACTTTCAAGAAGTTCGAAGACGAGAGGCTGGTGAACTTGACGCGCACCACTATCCTCATTCGTGACCTCGAAACGCTCCGCGCAATCGCCCTTCAGGAAGCCCGCTAGGTTCCTCTTCAGAATGTGACTTGGGTCACATCTGACTTCGCGATTTCGCTCCATGATCAAGACTAAAGAAAACTGCCTTTGGCAGCAGTGGATTCTTCAGATTGATCAAGGAGACGAGATCACACATGATTCCTCAACGATTGACCTCAAAGTTACTACTCATAGGGGCTGTTTTTGTCGTCGCTGTGGTCCTGGCGGTGGTGATCGCGCCCAGAGCTATCAGCAGCGCGCAGGGCAGCGAAACCAACTGGCAGACCATCGCTGAACAGCGCGGATTGACGGAAGAAGATTTGCGCGCGGCTGTCATGACCTATACGCCCAGCGGCGCGCTCGATCCGTATGTCATGTTTGCGTCGGGCGGGCACAGCGGGCAGATGTTTGTCATCGGTATGCCGTCAATGCGACTGCTGCGCACCATTGCCGTGTTTACGCCAGAACCCTGGCAGGGCTATGGCTACGGCGCGGGTGAAGAAGTGCTGGCAGGCGGCGACATTAACGGACGAGAGGTGCGTTGGGCAGATACGCATCATCCGGCACTGAGTGAAACCAATGGTGATTATGACGGGCAGTGGGTCTTCATCAACGACAAAGCCAATGGACGGATCGCCGTCATCGATCTGCGCGATTTCGAGACCAAGCAAATCGTCAATAACCCGCTCTACCTCAACGACCATGGCGGGACATTTGTGACCCCGAATACCGACTACATCATTGAGGGTGGCCAATACGCCCAACCGCTCGGCACGGATTTCGCGCCGCTGACCGATTACGAAGGCAGCTATCGCGGCATGATCACCTTCTGGAAGTTCGACCGTGAAGCCGGGCGCATCGACATGAGCCAGTCCTTCGCCATGGAACTGCCGCCCTACTGGCAGGATCTGTGCGATGCGGGCAAGCTGGTTTCGGATGGTTGGGTTTTCTGCAACTCGATCAATACTGAGCTAGCGACCGGCGGCATTGAAGCGGGTAATCCACCGTTTGAAGCGGGCGTCAGTCGCAATACAACCGACTTCCTGCATATCATCAATCTAAACGCGGCGATCGAGGTCTACAAAGCGGGGAACACGGTCGAGATAGAAGGCATGCAGGTCATTCCACTCGCTACCGCCGTCGAGAACAATCTGCTGTATTTCACCCCTGAGCCGCGCAGCCCGCATGGCGTGGATATTGCGCCCGGTGGTGACTTCATCGTCGTTTCCGGCAAGCTCGACCCGCACGTGACGGTCTACAGCTTTCAGAAGATCATGGACACGATCGCGGCAGGCGGTTTCGAGACAGACCAGTACGGTGTGCCGATTTTGAACTACGAGAGTGTTCTCGAAGCACAGGTTGAACTTGGCCTCGGCCCGCTGCATACACAGTTTGGGCCCGATGGCTACGCCTACACCAGCCTGTTCCTCGATAGCGCCGTCGCACGCTGGAGCCTCGGCGCGGAAGGTTATCGCCCGCAGGACGGTTGGTCGCTCATCAGCAAGATTCCGGTGCAGTACAACGTCGGTCACATTGCCGCCGCCGAAGGCGACACGGTTTCGCCTGATGGCAATTTCCTTGTGTCACTCAACAAATGGTCAGTAGACCGCTTCTTGAGTACCGGCCCATTGCTGCCGCAGAACTTCCAGTTAATTGACATCGGACAAGAAGGCGACAACCTGCAAGTGCTGTATGACATGCCGTTCACTGGAGGCGAGCCGCATTACGCCCAGATCATCAGCGCCGACAAACTTAGCGCATGGGACGTCTACCCTGAGGTTGGCTGGAATCCGCTCACCCAATCTGTCGATCCCAATGCGGTCACCCAGGGCACAGAAGGCGTTACGCGCGATGGCAGCAACGTGACGGTGCGGATGACATCAGTTCGCAGCCACTTCACGCCAGAGCATGTCGAGATCCAGGCCGGCGATCATGTAACCTGGACAATCACGAATGTGGAACGTGCCCGCGATGCCACGCACGGGTTCGCCATCCCCTTCTACGGCATCAGCCTGAGCATTGAACCGGGTGAAAGCATCACCTTTGAATTCGATGCGACAGAACCAGGCGTGTTTAGCTGGTACTGCACCGAGTTCTGTTCCGCGCTGCACCTGGAGATGATGGGGTACCTGACGATCCAGCCAGAGTAACCGCCATAGCAACGTTCTAGAGGTGGGCCTGTGCCCACCTCTAGGCATTTCGGATTACATGAGTCAACAAAGAGACAGAGAAGTGGCAACACACACAATGAGTCAAACTAAATTAACCGCACAACAGACAGCAACGACCAGCTCCACCCGGCGTTGGCTGACGTGGCTGCCGCCGGTTTTGTTGATCGTCGCGGCAGTCTTGCTGATCGCCTCGATCCCACTCCCCTATTGGGGGTTGGTGTTGGAAGCGCCCCAGTACCCCGAAGGTCTGGAAGTGCGCGTATTTGTCAACGAAATGACGGGCGACGACGACCCGCAGATCGATGAAGTTCAAGAAATCACCGGTCTGAATCACTACATCGGCATGAAACCGCTGGCCGAGGCGGCCACCTTCGAACGCTCCATCGCCATTCCCGGCGTAATCGCGATGGTCATCGCGTTAGGTATCGTCGCATTTGTGCGCCGTCGCTGGGTGTGGCTGTTGGCACTGCCTGCGGCTGTCTTCCCGCTCGTATTTCTGGGGGATCTGGCCTACTGGCTGAACGATTATGGTCAGAATCTCGATCCGTATGCGCCGCTCTCCAGCGCGATCCATCCCTTCACACCGACCATCATCGGTGAAGGCATCATCGGCCAGTTCAAAACGGTGGCGTATGTCAACACCGGTTGGTATCTGGCGGTCGCCGCAGCCGTATTGGTGATTGTGGCACTGCTGATTCGACGGGTTGGCGGGCGCGCGACAGCCGGGGAGTGATCATTAATGAGAGTGAAACGGGCTGATCGATTAGGACTGTTGCTGCTGGCTGTGCTGGTCTGCCTTGTCTGGCCTGCCATCACACAGGCGCAGCCGAACGCTGATCGATTGATCGTCGCTCCCGACAGCGACTACACGACGATAGAGGCTGCGTTGTCGGCTGCCGATCCGGGCGACGTGATTGAGGTCCACACTGGCGTCTACGCGGCGCCGCTCATCATTGAAAAGAGTGTATCACTGGTAGGCGTGGGACAGCCCGTGATTGATGGGCAAGGAACGGGCAGCCTGGTCATTATCACTGCGTCCGATACGCGCTTCGAGGGTTTCGTCGTGCGCAGTTCAGGGGAAAATATCAATCACGAAGACACCGGCATCGTCATTCAAGCGCCGCGCGTCACCGTTGCGAACAACACCATCGAGGATGTGCTGTTCGGTATCTACTTCGCCAATGCCAACGAAGGGGTCGCGAGTCATAACAGCGTCCAGTGCAAAGATCGCGAACTGGGACTGCGTGGGGACAGCATCCGTGTGTGGTACAGCAACGCTGTGACCATTACCGGCAACGAGGTGAATCTGTGCCGCGATACGCTCATCTGGTATGCCCAGGACATCACTATCGAAAACAACACTATCCGTGACAGCCGCTACGGGCTGCATTTCATGTACAGCAGCGGCGCGATGGTCGAGAAGAACACCTTTGAGGGCAACTCTGTCGGCAGTTACCTCATGTACTCGCAGCACCTGACGATGGCTGGCAACCGTATGCTTTGGAATCGCGGGCCGAGCGGTTACGGCATCGCTCTGAAAGACATGGACTATGTGACCCTGCAAGATAACGTGCTTGCAGGCAATCGCGCAGGGCTCTATATTGACAACTCCCCGGCCCTCTATAACATCAACAACCTCATTACGGGCAATTTCTTCGGCTACAACGACATTGGCATCGCAGCGCTGCCATCGACTGCCCGCAACATCTTTCAAGCCAACACTTTTCTCGAAAACAATCAGCAGATAAGCGTCCTGGGGCGCGGCAACCTGCTGGGAAACATCTGGCAGCAGGACGGCAGCGGTAATTACTGGAGCGACTATGTCGGCTATGACGGCGACAATGACGGGATCGGCGACACCTCCTACCGCGCTGAGCAGCTCTTTGAATCGTTGACCGACAGCGAGCCGGTTTTGCGTCTGTTCGCGTTCAGCCCGGCGAGCCAGGCGCTTGACTTCGCGGGATCGGCCTTCCCTTCACTGCGTCCAGATCCCAAGGTGATCGATGAAGCGCCCAGGATGCACTACGCGCTGCCGGCTGCGGTGGCGGAGTCACCCCAGACAATATCGCTGCCCTTACTTGCTGCCACGCTGTTGTTGATGGGCATTGGCACCATCATTTGTGTGACTGCTGTGCGCGGGCGTATTCCGCAGCGGGCCGCAGCAAGGCAGCATCGAAAGACCGTTCAGGCAGGCATCTAAAGGGATAACCATGATTATCGCCAGGCATTTGACCAAACGCTATGACCACACGACTGCGCTGGACGACGTTTCTTTTGTGATTGAGGCAGGCGAAGCTGTCGCCCTCTGGGGCGCAAATGGCGCAGGCAAAACAACGACTCTGCGCTGCCTGCTCGGCGTTCAGGGCTTCGAAGGTGAATTGACCGTCAATGGCATCCAGGTAAGCCAGAATGGCAAGGCGGCGCGCGCCGCCATCGGCTACGTGCCCCAGGAGGCCGCCTTCTATGACATGACCGTCCTCGAAACGCTGCACTTTTATGCGCGCCTCAAGAAAGTCATCGCCCAGCGCGTACACGATGTGCTGGATCAGGTGCAGTTGACCGCGCACAGCAGCAAACGGGTGAATATGCTGTCCGGCGGCATGAAACAGCGGCTCGCGCTTGCGGTGGCGCTGCTGGCCGATCCCCCCGTACTGGTGCTGGATGAACCCACAGCCAATCTCGACGTGAAAGCCCAGCGCGATTTCATCCATACCGTGCAGACGCTCAATCGGGCGGGCAAGACGATTGTCTTTTCATCGCACCGCCTCGATGAAGTCATTGCGCTCGGCAGCCGGGTGCTAGTGCTGGCGGAAGGCAAGCTGATCCTGGAATGCCTGCCGCACGAACTGGCGGAAAAGCTGGGCCTGCACCGCTG
The DNA here is from genome assembly GCA_023382675.1 of Anaerolineae bacterium. Lineage (GTDB taxonomy): Bacteria > Chloroflexota > Anaerolineae > Aggregatilineales > Phototrophicaceae > Flexifilum. Next base: position 1,896 of record JAHDWN010000063.1, on the reverse strand, counting down.
GCTGCGCATCTGGGTGTCAGAACAGCGCAAGGACGACACGCTGAAGCTACTCGATGAACAAGGCTACACCTTCATGCCCAACGGGCGCAGCGTCTACGTGCAGGTCAGCCTGGGTGGAAAAATCGCGCCGCTGCGGTCGCTGGAGCTGGCGAGCATCCCGGTGGAAGACTTCGACTTGATTGACGGTGAACTGGTGCTCCAAGGAGATAGCCATGATTGAGTTCGCCAATATACGGACGATTGCGGAAAAAGAACTCCGCGACGCGCTGCGCAACCGCTGGTTCATCGTTTTCACGATTGCCTTCGCGGGGCTGGCGCTGGCGCTCTCTGCTCTGATCCACCCCGGCGGAACCCAACTGCGGATGATGAGTTACAGCCGCACGGCAGCCAGCCTTATCAATCTGGTGCTGCTGTTCGTGCCGCTCATCGGCTTGACACTCGGTTCCGCGAACCTGGCGAGCGACCGTGAGACGGGCGCGCTGGCCTATCTACTGGCGCAGCCTGTGAATCGGTTTGAGGTGCTGCTCGGCAAATATGTCGGTATGGCGGGGGCGCTGCTGGCGACGTTGACGCTCGGTTTCGGCGTCGCCGGGGTGGCGCTGGCGCTGCAAGGCAGCATCCAGGACGCCGGGGGCTATTTGCTGACGGTTGTGCTCGCCTACTTGCTTGCGCTGGCGACGCTCAGCCTGGGCTTTCTCATGTCCACGGTCGCGCAAAAGACGACGGCGGCGCTCGGCGGCGCGTTGTTCCTCTGGCTATTCCTGGTCTTCATTGGCGATCTGGGCATTATGGGCACCACCGTATCGATGCGGATGCCGATTGAGGCCGTGTTTTTCATCGCCGTCCTGAACCCGCTCCAGATGTTCAAACTGGCATCCATCCTGACGATCCAGGCGAACCTGGAGGTGCTAGGCCCGGCGGGCATGTACGCTACGGATCAGTTTGGCGGGCTGCTGCTGCCGCTTCTGTTGATCGGGCTACTCATCTGGATTGTCGTGCCGCTTCTGGGAGCGCTTGCGTTGTTTTCACGGCAGGAGAAATTCGTCCTCAAAGGGAGCGCACGATGACATCTGTGAGGCTGTCATTGAGCCTGCTCTTGCTCGCGTTGGTGCTCGTCGCCTGCGGGCAGCAAAGCGCCCCGCCACCTACGCCAACAAACATCGATATGTCTGTGCAGGTTGAACCTGAACCGCTGGCGGTGGGAGAAGCAGCATTGCTGGTGACGCTCCGAAATGCCGATGGTTCACCGATTGACGGCGCGACGCTCCAGGTTCATGGTGACATGGATCATGAGGGCATGGTACCGGTTGACCGCGAAGTCAGTGACAGCACGAATGGCGAATACCGTGTGCCGTTCGAGTGGACGATGGGCGGCGGCTGGATCGTGACCATATCAGCGCGCTTGCCGGACGGCGGCGAGATCAGCCAGACGTTTGATTTCTTTGTCGAAGCCATCTCCAGCGAAAGCATTATCAACCAGCGTGGTGGCTCGAATACTGCAAACGTCAATATCGCCTATCAAGCCGACCATGACCCGGCCGTTGCGGGCGACGCCACGATCACCATCGTGTTGACCGATGCCGACGGCAATCCCATTACCGACGCCATAATCGAAGTCGTCGGCGATATGGATCACGCGGGCATGATGCCCGTCTCCGGCACTGGTGAACACATCGAAAACGGTCAATACGTCGTGCCTCTGCGCTGGACAATGGCTGGCGCCTGGCAGGTAACTATCGACGTCACGCTCGCAGATGGCCGCCAGATCAGTCAAACATTCGATCAGCAAGTGGTGATGCCCTAGTGCAGCCTCAGAGTAAATGACTTGAGTCGTCTTTCATCCCACCCCTGAACCTTACGGTTCTTCCCCTCCCCATTGCGATGGGGAGGGGATTG
>JAHDWN010000062.1 GCA_023382675.1 Anaerolineae bacterium | reverse complement strand
TCAGCGACCAGCATTTCCATCCGGCGGACGGTGTCCTTGATCTTGCCGACGAACTCAAGCTGCCGCTCGGAGAGCGGATTCTCCTCAAAACGCAGCAGGTCTGCATAGCCCAACATACTGGTCATCGGCACTTTGAGATCGTGAGCGACGACACCGACGAACTCGCTCTTGGCCTTGTTGGCCGCCTGGACTTTCTCGTAAAGCTGGGCATTTTCGATGGCGACCGCTGCTCGTGTGATCACGCGCTCGACCAGGTCACGCGCTTCCGGCGCGAACTCCCCGGCACGCCGCAGCACGACGACGCTGACGATGTGTTGTTCGCGTCGCACCGGCACAATCAACAGCGAGTAACCTTGCGTCGAATCATAGTACTGGATCGTTTCGCCGGTCTCTAAAGCACGCAGGGCATCCGGATAGCGCGTTTCGAGTTGGATCGGCTGTGTGTCTTCTATCGTCATGCCATAGTGATAAACCGCTTCCAGCATCGGCGGATCGCCCGCCGGCTGCGCGACGTGCCCAAGCTCCGCGCCCGCCAGCCTGCACACCCACTCCAACGCCGTGCCCATAATCCGCCGGGGATCGAGCGTCTCATTCAACTGCTGATCGATGCGCCGCAACTGCGTCAGTTCGTCCACACGCCGCGCCAGTTCGAAGTCCGTCTCGGCGAACAAGCGCGCATTCTCTATGGCAAATGCTGCCTGCACGGTCAGCGTCTCCAGCGCTGTCAGATCATCTTGATCGAACAGCCCGGTGCCCGCGCGGTTATCGACATAAGTTACGCCGATGACACGGCCGCGCACCCGCAGTGGCGATGCCATGATGCTGCGCAGCGATTGGCGGACGATGCTCATCTGCCCGGCGAAGCGCGGGTCTTCAACCGCATTCGTTGTCAGGATCGGCTCCCCGATGTCGAGTGCTCGGTTCACAATCGTCCGGCTGAAAGCAAACTTATCGCTGGTCAGCGTCTGCTGGTCAAGATTGCGAGCGGCGACCACGCGCACGCCGCCGTCATCATCGCGCAGCATCAAGAAGCCGCGTTCCGCGCCTGTCAGCGCGATCACAGCGTCCATGACTTGATCCAGCACGACCTGCTGCTCCAATGACGAGCCAATCAAGCGTGTCACGTTGTACAGCGCTTCGAAACGCTTTTCTCGCTTGAGCAGCCGATGTTCTTGTTCGGTACGCTCGACAAAATTGAGCAATTTGTCGAAATGGCGCTCCAGAAATTCGCCGTCGAATTGGCCAGCGCGGATCTGCAAACGTGCCAGATCCAGGCTGTTGCGCATATTGACGAACTCCTGATCCGTCAACAGATCCTTTCGCCCGCCACTGTCGGTCATGTCTACGCTTTCGCTATCTGCTGATAATAATCGCACTGCTCCCGCAACGGGCAGCGCTCACAGACAGGTTGCCGTGCCTGGCACACCTGGCGTCCATGCCAGATAAGCTGCAAATGGAACGGGTAATAATCAGCGGGAGGAATGATCGCCTCCATGTAGGGATGGGCATTTTCGGCATTCATCCTTGGTGGCAGAAAGCCAATCCGCAGGCCAACGCGATGAATGTGTGTATCGACCGGAAAAGCCGGACGGTTGAAAGCAAAGCACAGGACGATGGCCGCCGTCTTTGGCCCCACGCCATCCAGATCGATCAGCCATTTGCGCGCCGCTTCTAACTCAAGCTTGCCCAGGAAATCGATGCTCAACTCGCCGCGTTCGGCATAAATCCGGCGCAGTATTTGCTGAATGCGCGGCGCTTTCTGATTCGCCAGCCCTGCTGGCCGGATCGCCTCAATCAGCGCTTCGACAGGCGCATCCATGACGGCTTCCCAGGTAGGAAATGCCGTTTTCAGGCCTTCGAAACCGCGATCTCGATTCGTATCGCTGGTGCTCTGGCTTAGGATGCACTCGATCAATTCGTCGAGCGGCGTAAAATCCTGCGGTTGCCATTGCGGACGCCCGTACATCGCTTCCAATGCCTGCGCAACCGGCGCGTATTTCGCTTTGCGGCGTTCAAAATCGGGATCGTTCCTGAGTGAGTAGTTTTCGTTTGACATAACATCATTCTATGCCAGTTCGACATCCGAGCAAGCAAAACGTCGGTAGGCCAATATGCCTACCCATATCGATCATGAACCCGTACCCATGCTGCCTAGATAGGTAACCGAGGCGATCTGCGCCAACGAGCCGCCATCAACGTCGATTTTCCACGTCCCAGGTCTGGAAGGGCTGGTCAGGATCACGGCGCTGTTGTCCTCGGTCCAGGCGACGGGATGCAGCAGAAAATCGACATCGCGCCCCAGCACACGCTGCGTCAGCGCCTGGAGATCGACCAGCACAAGCACTGCCTGGACGATCTGACCCGGCGTGCCGAAACCCCGGATCTGCGCCAGTGCATAAATCGCGCGCGTGCCATCGGCACTGATGAGGATGTCGCCGCCCTGGGTGAAGTCCGCCAGCCGCAGCGAGGGCACCGTCGCATTAATCCCCTGGTCAAGCTCGTGCGCATCCAGATCGAAGCTCAGCGCATCTGGCGTCAGTGCCAGACGGAGAAACCAACCGCTGCCGAGGCCAGCGCCGCAGAAGCACCCCGGCTCGCCCGGCAATAGCTGCGTCTCGCCGCTCTCTAGATCGACCGAAAATAGCCCGGCGTATTGGCGGAAGGTGGTGTAATCGCCAACGCTATCCGGCTGAAAGTCCATATACAGCGATTGGCGGTCGTGGCTGAAAGCGACCGGCATCGCGCGAATGCCATCGCGTGGGCCGTCAATCAGCACTTCGTCGACGTTACTGCCGTCGAGGTTGGCGACCTGCGTCACCGTGGTCATTGTGCCGGGCACGCCTTCCGTGTGTGTCCAGGCGATCTGCTGCGAGTCAGAGTCAAGCACCCAGTCAATGCGCCGTGTATTCGGGCCGGGCTGGATGAATGGGTGATCGCTGATGCGGCCATCAGGCATGACCAGCTTGACACGGTCGTCGCCGGGCGCATAAAACATCACACCGTTGGGCGTTACCGTGAAGCGTTCACCGGCCACATTGACGGGCCAGGCATCACCGGTGAGCAGATCGAGAAACAACAGACGACTCACACCCGTGTCCGGGTCACGCTGTAAAAACACCTGGCGAGGATGCAGTGTCTCCGGTACATCGGGCTGAGCTTGCGTGGACGCGCCCCAACCAAGGAATGACAATAGCAGCAATGCGACGACTATCCGCATCAAAGGCGCTCCATCGCAGCCAGAATGCGCGGCAGAACCTCGCCCGATGGCGCTTCCAGCCACATGTCCATAACGGGGGTCAATTCGCTCGCATGGGGATTGATCTCGATCAACGTCGCGCCACTGCGTTTGGCGATCAGGGGCATATCGGCGGCGGGCGTGATGATGCCGGACGTGCCGATCACGAGCATCAGATCGCACTGGCTGGCTGTATTATAGGCGCGTTCGAGCGGCTCACGCGGCAGCATCTCGCCAAACCAGACGACATCCGGACGCACAGGCGCGCCGCAGTGCGGGCAGGGTGGCGGACCGGAAGCGCGATCCCACTCCATCTGAGACACGTCGATCAAGGTGGGATTACCCTGGCAGTCGCGTGAGCATTTGTTGTGCGCGATCAGCCCGTGCAGATGAATGACTTGGGTACTGCCGCCACGCTCATGCAGATCATCAACGTTCTGCGTGATAACAGGCAGACGGCCTTTCAGGCGCTCAATCCCGGCCAGCGCGACATGCCCCGGATTGGGTTTGGCCGGGCGCATACGTGCGCGCCGCATCTCGTAAAAGTCCCAGACAAGTTTCGGATCTCTGGCGAAGGCGGTCGGTGTTGCCAGTTGACGTGGATCGTACTGCGCCCACAACCCATCTAACGCGTCGCGAAAGGTGGGGATGTCGCTTTCTTTGCTAACACCCGCGCCCGTCAACACACATGGCCGTTTACTGGCCTGAATCTGGGCAGCAGCGCGTTGGATCAGCTCGTCATTCATGGTCGAAGTCTTCTTGTGATCGTTTGCGCTCGGCGAGATTTGCCAGCGCAGCGCGCGCGGCCCGGCGGACACCGTCAGGTGCGTTCCTGCTCAGTTCCAGCAGCAGCGGATAGGCACGGGATGTATCGACTGACAGCAGAGAACAAGCAGCCACAAAGCGAACCTGCTCATCTTCGCGCACATTGTTCACGACCCGCAGTAAGCTGTCGAACGCCTCAGCATGACGCAGCCAACCCAGCGCCCAGATCGCGCCTTGCCGTGGATCGTGAGACTCGTCGGCGCAAAGTGCAATCAGAGTCGGCCCAACCCGACTGTCGCCGAGATCACCCAGGATCGTCGCCGCGCGCCAGCGTGCCTCATCAGGTTGGGTCACATCGTGAGCAACCTCGCACAATGGCACAACCCAAAGCGAACCGGCGGCGATACACGCATGTTCTGCGTCCATCCGCGCCCGCAGATCTGTGTGGGCTAAGGCTGCAATGGTTGCCGCCAGATGCGAATCCAACACTGCCCTCGTAAAATCAAGCGCGGTCGCCCCGCATTCCATACCGGGCGACCGCCACTGGCAATCAGAAGTAGCTGGCGATCAGATCGAGCACGCGGCTGATATTCTCCGGATCACCTGCTTGCACACGCGTATTGCTGGCACGTGCAATCGAGTTGAGCGTTTGAATATCGGCGTCGCTGCCATAGGCTACCGGAATGACGATCACCGGGTTCAGCGCGTTCGACGTTGTGTTGACCGCATTGATGGCGTCTTGAAGCGTGTATCCCTGCTCGCCGGTATCCTCACCATCGCTGAGGATAACAACGGCACGGATGCGCGTCTCGTCAGACTGCTGATTCATCACATCGACAGACTCCTGGACTGCGCCGAATAATTCGGTGCCGCCGTCCGCGCGCAAACTGCGGATTTGCGAATAGAGTTGCTCACCAACGCGCTCATAGTCATCAATGTTGACGCGGAGTATGATCCGGTCGCTGAAGGTGGCAAGTCCGACGCGATTGTTGGTCTCCATCGTATTCAGGAATGCCAGTGCCGCTTCCTGCGCCTGTGCCAGCTTATTGTCGTTCGACATCGAACCGGACGTGTCGATGACAAGCAGAATGTCGGCCTGTTTCTTGACCAGCCCCCAGCTCTGTTGAATGCCCGCGATCACGTCTGCATCGGGCACATCAAGCACGGTTCTTGGCTGCTCAGGATCGATGCCGTTTTCTTCGACAAATGGAAATGCCAGCGGCACATCCGCGTTCGCCGGGCGAAATCCCTGAGACATGATCAGCCGCTGCACGTCCGGCGTCAGAACGTAATCGACGAAGACGCGCGCCGCATCTTGCTGCTCCACCGTCACCCAGTTGGCATTGACGATGCCCATCGGGTGTTCGTGCCAGAAAGTGCCTTCTTTCGGGTAGAGCGCAACCAGACGTTCCGGCGGCTGGTATTCGGTCAAACCTCGGTTGATGAAGATCAGGTCGTTTTCTTCCAGGGCGACGAAATCGAGATAATCTGGCCCCTGAGCGATGTACTCTTTGAATTCAGTTGTGCGGCTTGAGTAGTGGCGGATCAACTGCTCGATATCGCGCACGCCCTCTTGAACAGTTGCATCATTGACCTGCGCCGATGTCAGCCGCCGCCCGGTGAATCCATTCACCCGTGCGGAGGCGTAAAACTCGGCAATGAGCGTGGACAGAGCCGTCGAACTCACCAGTGGATCAGTGTGACCGTAGTAGACCGTGCGCCGCCCATTCGGAATGCCATAGTCCTGCCAGCCATTCGGGCTTTTCAACACGTCGAGCAGTTCTTCCCAACCAATGTCCTGATACCCCACGGTGTCCTGTATGGCGCGAAGTCGGCTTTCCCAGATCGCCATGACGACCGGCGCAAGCGCAGTTCCACGCGCCTGGGTCAGATCGAATATTCGCCGCCCAGATTGATAATTCGCCAGCGCCAACCAGTGGCTCACAGAGGGCTGGAAGATGACCGGTTGCTCCACATTCTGATTATTCGGCGCGATGAAGGCATTGACGATGCCCTGCATCACCGTGCCGGACGAGCCGGACTTACCGGTCACGTAGATCGGGCGCTCGCCACCCGCCAGCCGCTGGCCCGTTACGGGGTTGAGACCCTGCGTATAAGCACGATTGAAATCGTCGATCACCTGCGGCATGTACAGATCGGATTCCGGCGCGTAGATGATGCTGACGTCAATCGCATTATCCGGGCGCGAGACCGTGCCATTATTGCTCGGCGGCGGCGTGCCGCCCGTATCGCAGCCCACCAGCAAGATCGCCGCAAGCAGCGTCAAAATACTCAGCCAATGACGCTTCGTCATGGTTATTTCCTCCGCATATCGGGATGTCATCCTGCCCAATTGATCATGCGTAAAACTTCATTCCGCGTTGGCGCTGTGATCGTCGCCGTCAAATCCAGCACCGGCGCAATACCATAGGGAATCGCAGCCGCAATCAGCGGTGCTTGTGCGTCAACGCTGCCTGCAACGGAGCGTAGGCCGTAGGTAATCGCACGGTCTTGCTGCGCGGGTTGCAGCAGCCAATCGGCAAAGCGATAGACTGCATCCCGTTCGATGTCCGTCATTTCCGGTGCATCCCAGAGCGCCACCGGGAAATCGTACACCACCGCATATTCCGGATAGCTGAAACGCACCGGCTCTCGCTGGACAATGCCGTTGAGCTGCACCAACCACTGGCTTTCCGGCAAGAGTGCGATTTCGCCGGTCGATGGGCCTCGGGTCAGCGCCGCCGCCGGATCTGCGCCAAGGGTATTGAAATTGGGCACGCTGTCAATCACCGGCTGCATCCACCCACGGAAGGCATTATCGCTGAGCGCGACCGTTGTTAGGTCGGTGGTGTCGAAGTATGCGCCCGCGCCGCTAAACAGCACGCCCAGTCCACCGGCTGTCGTTGAAGGTCTGCTGAAGATGAGCTTGACAAAGCCCCAACTGGCCTGGCCTCCAGGCAAAGATGCCCAACTCTCTGCCGCGGCCAGTTCCTGAACGTGCGGCCAATCCAGGGGAGTATCGTCGGGCTGGGCAACTGATGCACGACTTTCAAAGACGCCCCAGACAAGCAGCGTGTGCGCCGTCGCCGGTGTGATCGTCGCCACGGGCAGACGCTGTTCGACAGCGTAATCGACCGAAGCGGCCAGAGCAGGAATCCAGGCGGCGGGATGCTGCTGTGCAGAGAAAGCGCGTGTGGTATCACCCCACACGGCAGGGTCATCGACTGCCTGCACTCGGATGGCAATACGCTGCCCACTGCCCAGGAGCGGATTGGTGGCGTTGAACGCATCCGCAGACGCACGCACCCAGGCTTCCGCCAGCGGGCTGACGGCTACTGTGACTTCCAGCGGCGGCTGGGAACGCAAGAACTGGCTCGCGCCAATGATGATGGCCGCGACCAACACAAACAAGATGACAAATACACTGCCTCGTCTCATGGTATTTTTTCTGGGTACTTTACAGGCATAAAATGAGTCTATCAGTGAATTTCCTTAAAGAACTACCCCAATTCTAGATGAATAGCGAACACAGGACAATTTTCACAGAACGAGGATAAAAGCTCTTATGCTACAATCAATGCAGTTTTCAGTTTGCATGGCTGACAAAAGGGGCACCGACATGAAATTCACTGGAAACGCGCGACAAGGTGTCTTGATCGGCGTGACCCTGCTGGCACTGTTGCTGATCGGCGCAGTAGGCACACTGGCACAAGATGATAGTTTCGTCCTGGAAGGCGAAATGAGCTACACCGTACAGGTGGCGGATACCCTCGATAGAATTGGTGCTGTTTTCGATGTGAAGGTCGAGTGCATCGCGAAGATCAACGAGCTGGATAATATCCACGCGATCTTCCCCGGCCAGGAACTCATCATCAGCGATACCTGCCCGCGTTACGGCGGTGACGATTTCGTCCGTTACCCACGCGAAAGTGCAAGCCCGGCATTCGGCTTGCAGACTGCGCCGGGCAGCGAGGGTCAGGGAGGCGGTGGCGCGCAAGTCTGGGTCGTGGGGCTTAACGACACGCTCGACACGATTGGTCAGGCATTGGATGTCTCGGTTGTATCGCTGCAACTCGCCAACGATATTCAGCCAGGCGATCTCCTTCTGGTTGGGCAGGAAATCGTCATCCCGGGTGACGCCCCTGCATATGGTCTGTTTCCAGCGCTGACCGAACCGCCCGGCAATGGGCAAGGCGGCGGTGGCGGCGGCGAAATCTACGTCGTGCAGCCACGTGAAACGCTCGAACAGATCGGCGCGCGGCTCGACGTGCAGGTTGCTTGCATCGCAGAAGCCAATCAACTCGCCAATATCAATCAGATCTTCCCCGGCCAGTCGCTGCTGATCCCGTCCGACTGCCCGGCATACGACGGCACATCGACGCCGTAATTGTGTCGGCGTGAGTTTCACAGGGCGTCTCATCACAACGAGACGCCCTGACTACCCTCATGACAATTTAAGAACGCATTTTCAGCGCTTCTGCATCAGCGTGAACCAGCAGATACTTGAGCCAGCCACGTATCGTCAAATCGCCACACATATTGTGCCGGACGCGCATATCGGCGACGCCAGCGCGCTCGATCATACCGATGAGCCGGATGGTTTCCCTGCGTGTCTCTGCGAACATCGTTTGCAACGTCGCCCAGTCTGTCTCACGCGCGGGGCGGTAAGCGTCGTATTCATCCATCTCGAACGGATCGCCGAGCGCCACCCGCAGGCGTCGCTGCCCCCAGCGCTCGATGCCGACAATGTGACTCAGCACCTGCCGGTTGCGCGGTACATCCGGGCAGCCGCCGAAGCGCCGCTGAAGCTTCTGGCCTGAGGCTTGCAGCGCCACCATCATCTCTGTCAGTGAGCGCCTGCGCGTCCAGCGATTGAAGTAAAATTTGCCCGCGAAAGTTAGAATTCGATTCCGCATCTCGTCACCGTTTGCTCCCACCTGATGCACAAGAGTATGCTATACTCCGCGCTTGCACCAACATTCAAGACCATTGACGAGAATGTCATGACAGACCTGACTCAACTCAGCATTACCGAAGCGCTGGCGCAACTTCGCGCCAAGACGATCTCCGCCGTCGATCTGACCCGTGCCTACCTGACCCGCATCGAGCAGTTGGAACCGGCGATCAGCGCTTATATCACCGTGACGTCTGAACGTGCTCTCAAGGATGCCGAGGCCGCCGACAAAGCGCGCGCTGCCGGAGATGAGCGCCCCCTGTTAGGCATACCGATGGCGATCAAAGATGTGCTTTCGACAACAGGCGTCGAGACCACCTGTGGATCGAAAATCTTGCGTGGCTACGTCCCCGTTTACAGCGCCACGGTCATCCAGCGCCTCGAAGCTGCCGGTATGGTCATGCTCGGTAAAGCGAACATGGACGAGTTCGCGATGGGGTCTTCGACTGAAAACAGCGCTTTTCAAATCACGCACAATCCCTGGGATACCGAGCGTGTCCCCGGCGGCAGCAGCGGTGGCAGCGCAGCAGCGGTGGCTGCCCGGATGGCTGCCGGTGCGCTAGGCACGGATACTGGCGGCAGCGTGCGCACGCCCGCGGGTTTCTGCGGCATCGTCGGCCTGAAACCGAGCTATGGGCGCGTTTCACGCTATGGCTTGGTCGCGTTTGGCTCGTCGCTCGATTGCATCGGGCCGATGGCGCGCACGGTTGAAGATGCGGCGCGTCTGCTGCAGGTGATCGCAGGTCATGATCGGCTCGATTCGACCAGCATGGATATTGCCGTGCCTGATTACCTGGCGGTGCTGAACGGCGGCGTCAAGGGATTGCGCATTGGTGTGCCGCGCGAATACTTCATCGAAGGTATCCAGCCAGAGTCTCAGGCTGCCGTCCAGGCTGCTATTCGCCAACTCGAAAGCCTGGGCGCGGAGATCATCGACATCAGCCTGCCGCATACCGATTACAGCCTGCCTGTGTACTATATCATCGCCCCGGCGGAAGCAAGCGCTAACCTTGCCCGCTATGACGGCATTCGCTTCGGCCCCAAGATCGACAAGAAAGAGATGTGGGATACCTACAGAGCGACGCGTGGGCAGGGGTTCGGCCCAGAGGTCAAACGGCGCATCATGCTCGGCACATATGCGCTCTCCGCTGGCTACTACGACGCCTACTATGGCAAAGCCCAGCAGGTGCGCACACTGATCAAGCAGGATTTCGAAAAAGCCTTCGAGAAAGTCGATGTGATCGCCGCGCCAGTGACCCCGCGCACCGCCTTCAAGATCGGCGAGAATATCAACGACCCGCTGCAAATGTATCTCGAAGACGTGTTCACGCTGCCGGCGTCATTGGCTGGCGTCCCCGGTCTGAGTCTGCCCTGCGGACACGACAATGCTGGTCTGCCGATTGGCTTGCAGCTCATCGGGCGCGCCTTCAGCGAAGATGTGCTTCTGCGGGCTGCCCATGCCTATGAGCAGAGCACAGAATGGCACAAGGCGCTGCCCGCTCTGTAGGCGTCAAGCGCCCTCAATCAGGCGGTAATGCGCCAGCCAGTGCCCCAGTTCAGCGTGTGGAATGGCATGGAGCGTATTCCCGTCGCGCCCGGTCATCGTTTGCGCGGCGACCAGTGCATTTAAGATCGACTCTTCGATCGCCTCGACAGCAGCCTGGAACAGCAGATCGATGGCACGGGTATTCTCGTGCAGATGCAGCGCCGTCTCGACGTGCGTCTGCGGCGTGTGGGGGAAGCGGCGAGCGGTCGAGAAAGCGATCAGGAAATCGCCACTCTGATCGTGACTGACGGTGCCTGTACGCGCCAATCCCAATGCACCACGGGTCGCCAGGCGGCGCAGTTGGCGTGCTGATAGGGGCGCATCCGTCGCCAGCACCATGATGACGGAACCCGCTCCCGGCTGCGGCATGTGACTTTCAAGCATGTGCCTGCCAATGGGTGCGCCCAGGACGCGTAACTCCGCCCGGAGGCCCATGTTGGTTTGCACGAGCGCGCCGACAGTGAACTCGCCATCGTGTACCCGACGCGACGCCGTGCCAATGCCGCCTTTGAACTGGTAGCAAGCTGTGCCTGTGCCTGCGCCGACGCAGCCTTCCGCCACCGCGCCGGACGCTGCCGACTCAATGGCAGCCCAGACATCCGCCTCACTGACGTGGCGACCCTGAAGATCATTTAGAAACCCGTCGTTGCATTCGAGCACAACCGGCCCGACCGTGCTCGCCGCAATGCCGATTTCAGGGTTGTCACGCAGCATGTAACTGACGACCGCATCAGCAGCGCGCCAGACGTTGAGCGTGTTGGTCAGCACCAGCGGCGTTTCAATGACGCCGCGCTCGCGAATCTGCTCGAAGCCGGTCGCCTTGCCAAAGCCGTTGAGCGTGTACACTGCCGCCGCGACTTTTTCACGATACAGATTGCCCGCGTGCGGCAAGATCGCAGTCACCCCCGTGCGCAGGGGGCCATGGCCAGGCATGAGCGCCCCGTCACCATTGACCAACGTCGTATGCCCGACGCGGACGCCAGGGACATCGGTGATGGCATTATTGCTGCCCGGCGGAAGATCGCCCGGCACAACACCAAAATCGCGCAAACGCATGGGTTAAACTACCCCTTCGTGCTGAAGTTGATCGATTTCGTCCTGGCTGAGATCGAGCAGCGCACAGAGAACGCTGTCGGTATCTGCGCCATGCAAGGGTGGCGCTGAATGGATCTGCGGCGGCGTCTGCGAGAACTTGACCGGATGGCCGACGACCGCGACGCTTGTGTCGTTCGCCAGGGCAACCTGCTGCACCAATCCCCGCGCCGCCACGTGCGGATCGCGCAGGATCGTCGATACGTCATTGACCGGGCCGCAGGGGACATCCAGCGCCAGCAGCGCCTCGACCCATTTTGCCGCCGGTCGCTGCACAAAAATGGCTTGCAAGTCCGCGATCAGGCTGTCACGATGGCGAACACGCGCCGGATTGGTCGCATAGTGTTCGTCCTGCGCCCATTCAGGTCGCTCGATCAGCCGGCACAGCGCCGCGAACTGCCGGTCATTGCCGACCGCGAGCGCAAATTCCTGGTCAGAGGCGCGAAATGTCTGGTACGGAACGATGTTGGGATGGGCATTGCCGTAGCGCCCAGGTGTCTGCCCGCCGACCAGGGCATTGCTGGCAACATTGACCAGCGAGGCCAGGGATACATCGAGCAGCGAAACATCGATATGCTGGCCCTGCCCCGTCTGCTCGGCGTGGCGAAGCGCGGCTAAAACTGCTGTGGCCGCGTACAACCCGCAGAGCACATCGGTAGCTGCGACGCCGACCTTGTACGGTGCGCCGTCCGCAGGCCCAGTGATCGACATCAAGCCGCTCATCGCCTGGATGACGAAATCGTAGCCCGGTCGTTCGCTGTATGGCCCGGACTGGCCGAACCCGGTGATACTGCAATAGACGAGCGCCGGGTTCAGAGCAGACAGGTCTTCGTAGCTCAGCCCATAAGCAGACATGCCGCCGGGCTTGAAATTCTCGATCACGACCTGCGACTGCTGCGCCAGACGGCGGGCGAGCGCCTGCGCCTGCGGGTGCTTGAGATTGAGGGTTATGTCCTTTTTGTTGCGATTGACGCAGAGGTAGTAGGCGCTGAGTGCTGCCTCGCCCGCGCCTGCCCACGGTGGCCCCCACTGTCGTGTCTCATCACCGCGCGCAGGTTCTTCGACCTTGATGACTTCCGCTCCCAGGTCGGCGAGCAGCATCGTGCAAAACGGCCCGGCCAACACGCGCGAGAAATCGAGCACACGCACGCCCTGCAACGGCATCGCAGCAGCGGTCATGGTTTTTCCAGCGGCGTGAGATAGCGGTCTACCAATTCCTGAAGCGACTCAGGATCGAGTTCATCATAGGTGACATCATCGGGATAGACGACGCAAACGGGCCCCATGGCGCAGCGGCTCAGGCAGCCGACTGCTTCGAGCTTCACAGGGCGTTCGCCGCGTGGATATTCAGCATTGATGTCGCCGATCTCCGTGTCAAGCAACCTGTAGAGGATGTCTGCGCGTCGCCCCAGGTTGCAATACTCGCCCATACACAGAACGACGCGCAGCCGCTGCCTGGCTTGTTCCTCTTGCATATTTACAGCTCTACCAACCCATATGCGGCGGCCAAGATTTGCACAGGATGCAGCGAACGCGCGCCCGTGGCGTGCGTGATCTGCCAGCGGCAGGTTTCGCTGTCACAGATGACGGGCTTATCCGTGCCGTTCGCGCGCACCTGATCGAACAGCGGCTTACCTACATCCATCCCGATCTGATACTTCTCAACTTTGTAGCCATACGTACCAGCGATACCACAGCAGGCGGCGTCGGACATGCGCACCTGCAAGCCAGGGATTAGGTCGAATAGATCGAGCGCCGGTTGGCCGATATTGTGCGCTTTTTGCTGGCATGGCGCGTGATAAACGAGCGTGCCGCTGATAGATTCGAGCGCCTTGAAGTCCGTGCGCAGTTCGCCGCGCTCATGCAGCAAGAGCAGGAACTCGCTCAAGTCATAGACATCGCGGGCGACCAGATCGCGTGCCGGGTGCTCGACGCGCAAAATCTCGCGATAATCCGATTTGAGACTGAGCGTACAGGACGTAGACGCGCCAACGATGGGGATGCCTTCGCGCGCATACGGCGCTAACCAGTCGAGATTGCGCCGCGCATAGCCCTCCGCCGCATCGAATTCGCCGTTGGATTGCATCGGCAGCCCGCAGCAGTTCTGCTCTGGCAATACAACATCAAAGCCGTTGTGTGCCAGCACCAGCACTGCGGCCTTGGAGACGTCAGTTTCATAGTAATTACCCGCGCAGGCATGGAAATAGGCCACCTTGCCTTTAATCGGCTCGGCGGCTCTGGGCTTATGGCGCGCGAACCATTCGCGAAACGACGTAAAGCGGAAGATCGGCAGCGGCGCATCCCGATGGACGCCGATGACTTTTTCGACGATGATGCGCGCCGGGCGGATCTTCGCCCCCCAATTGACCAGGGGTGCGAAACGATGACCCAACTTGCCCATCAACTCCGAACGGCCCAACGCCCGGTTGCGCAGCGGGATCTTGCCATCGTAGAGTGCAGCGCGCGCACGGGTATTCATCTCCATGATCTTGACCCCGTGCGGGCAAACCATCGTGCAGACGCCGCAGCCGGAGCAGTAATCGACGCTCTTATCCGGCGACTCTTCCCCGCGTTCCCCTGTCATGCGAAAGCGCTGTGCCTGCGGCCCCACCGTCTTCGGCCCAGGAAACAGGGCTGTCACCGGCTCGACCGGGCACGCGGACGTGCAGATGTTGCACTTGACGCACAGGTCGGACGTAAACTCGACCTCGTGATATCCCTTATAAGTCTCCAGCATATGGAGTGAATCAGACATAAGTACCGTCCAGTCCAGCAGTCACTTACCTACTGTTTGCAGGAACTCGCTCACTGTGCGCTTGAAGCCCTCCCAATCCTCATCGTGGATAGGATGCGCGGTTTGAAACATGACCAGACGCCCGTTGGACGTGCGATCGATATAGTTCTGTCCATATTCCTGGGGGTTGAGCGAATCGCCCTCGCCCAACATGAGCAGCAGCGGCGCATCGATTTTGTGCGCGAGGCTCAGGCTGACATCGCCGCCAGAATCGATCATCGTTTTCACCGCGTGAATCCAGGCCAGCGCGAAGGCGTCCGGGTCAGAGATACTATGCAGTGCTTGTTCTTCCGCCGTCATCCACGTGGCCGGATAGAGGCGCTGCGCAAACGGGCGCATGGCCGGGCCGAAATAACCGACCGCCCCCCAGGCGATCACCGACTTGAAGCGTTCCGGCGCGAGACCGGCAGCACAAAGTGCGGTTTCGCCGCCGTCGGAATAGCCGAGAATGTGTGCCTGCTCGACGCCAAGCGCATCCATGAATGCCAGCACGTCGCGCGCGTCACGATGGTAAAAATCGACTGGGAAATCGCGCGGTTTGGGCGTTGACTCCCCATAGCCCCGGAGCGTCGGTCCTAGCACATGATAGTCTGCACTCAGATGCTCAATCACGCGGGACAGATGCTCGTGCGCCGTCCCCAACATCCCGTGCAACGCGATCAGCGGCTCACCTTGGCCCACGTCCTCGTAGTGCAACCGCGCGCCGGTCTCAATTTCAACAAATGGCATGGCAGCAGCTCGTCTTCGTTGTCGTCCTCATGTCGAGATTGTAAACCCGCCGCCGCGCGTCGGCAACGAAAGACTCATCCTCCATCGCATCAAATACATATATTGTCAATGTGGTATATCAGCCGCAATCCTGCCATTAAGATGACGGCGTTTGCGTAGCCGATGCCGCTTCAATCGGAGGCGGACGGCGGGTGACTTCGCCCAGCGAGACGCCAAGCGCGATCAAACCAATAACGCCCAGGCTGCTGTAGCCGATAAACGTCATCACGTGGTAGAGCACACCGAGCGAAAGTGCATCCGTTTCGCTCATCCCCAGCGCTACGCCACCTGCCAGCGCAGCGGCCTGGAAGGGGCCAATCGAGGCAATTGTCACCGGGATTGCGATGCTGAACGCAATTAACGAAACGCTCAACAGCGCGTTGAGAATCAGATCGATGTCCTGAATTTGCAGGGCGCGCTGGGCGGCGTAATAGCCAGCAAACGAGGAAAACCAGGCGATCAGACTCCAGACAATCACGTGCAGCGCCCGCCGCCAGTGGGTCAGCGGCTCCAGGCCAACCAGCACGTCATTCAGAAAGCGGCGCAAAGGCAACCGCTTCACCACAGGGATGTGGGTTTCGCCCCAGTCGAGCAGTCGCTGCGCCCCAGAGGGGAAACGGGCGAAGAGGATCAGAACGGCAAAGCCGACAAATGCGCCGATGCTGAAAAGCGCCGCCGCCTGGCTGGCGAGTTCGGGGGTCTGCGGGGCGCGTGCCAACGCGAACGAGAGCACGATAATCACGAACACAGTGTCGATGAGTCGTTCGACCAGCACACTGGTCGCGGCGGTCATGAAGGGCACACCGTAGCGCGCGGCCAGCGCTGCCCGCGCGACTTCACCCAGGCGCAGCGGCAGAAAATTGAGCATGAACATGATATTCGAGGCATGGAAGGTGCGCGCGAACGAAAGCCGCCAGCCCAACAGCCCTTGCCAACGGACAGCCCGCGCCCATAAACCGAGTGCCACCATCAGCAGACACACCCCAATCCAGAATGGCTCGACGTTCGAGATGCGCTCGCCGATGTCCGCCAGCGGCACATTGCGCACCGCCAGCGCCAGAATACCTGCGCTTACCAGAACACTCACCGTGATAAACAGCAGTCGTCGCATATGCCCGCCTTGTGTAGCTCAAAGCAGAGCGATTGTAGCGCAAAGAGCGGCGCTAATGTTGATTCGGCATAGGGTCGCATGTGCATTCGCTGAGAATACGCCCGATTTGTTGTCTGAAGAACACTTGTGGTCGTAAATGCTTCATATGCTCAGGCGTGTGTGTAAGCTGCTCGTAACCTGGGCAGCGTTTGATATAGAACAGCACGGCACATGTTTTCTGGAGATGTAATTCGTCATGCGTAAGCCTTTCGCTATCCTGATCGGGCTGATTCTGATCGCCGCGACGGCGTGTACAGCAGCTACCTCGCCCACACCGACAGCACCGCCGACCGAACCACCCGCCGCGCAGGCTCCCACAGCAGAAGCGATGACCGCTGCGCCTGAGCAAACCGCCGCCGAGACCGTGCCGGATGTCAGCAGCGCGCCAGCCTGGCAGACCCTGCCGCTGGTCAATGCGCGCACGGGTGAGACTTTCACACTGGCGGATTTTCGTGGCAAGACGATCCTCGTCCGCGCAATTGCCGAATGGTGTACGAACTGCCGCGCGGGTCAGCGTGTCTGGCGCGATGAGGTGATGCCGCAGGTCGATACCGATAACGTGGTGTTCATTTCGCTGGACAACGAGATTAACAACACTGCCGAAAGCCTGGCGACCTATGCCGACAACTACGAGTTCCCCTGGATCTTCGCCGTCATGACGCCCGACTTCCTGAATGCCGCGAGAGAGGAATTTGGCAACGTAGTCACGACGCCCCCGGCAGAACCGCAGTGGGTCGTGCGACCTGACGGCTCGTTCACAGGCCTTCTGACCGATCATTCGGCACAGAGTCTGATCACCGTCATCAATAGCTGATCGACTGGGGCACACTCAATTCAGTATTTGAATGGAGGGCGAGCGATCATGGCTCGCCTTCCTGATTTCTCGCCATGGAGGCGCAATGACGGAGTTGATTCCCGGTTTCCTGGCAGGCAACGCAGCGATCCTGACCAATGTCTGCCTGCTCCCACTCTATCCCGGCCTGATCGCATTTCTGGCGGGTAACGCCCAGAACGAACGCGCTCAGCGCGCCAGCGGCTGGTTGGGGCTGTTGGTGCTGGCAGGCGTGCTGACACTCATGTTCGTGGTTGCGCTGGCGCTGTATCTGGCCAGCCAGACGTTCGGCAGCATCCTGCCGACGCTGCTGCCGCTGATCTACGGCATCGTAATTGTGATGGGTATTTTGATGCTGATCGGCTTTAACCCGTTTGCGAAGCTGTCCGTGGCGCAATCGCCGACAGTGCGCAACCCCTATCTGAATGCCTACGTCTACGGGCTGCTGCTCGGCCCGATGACGCTCCCGTGCACGGGGCCAGTCATCGCCTCGGCTTTCACGCTGGGCGCGGTGGCGGGCACGGGCGCATTTGCCGACCAGGTGCTGTTCTTCCTCGCCTTTGGCCTGGGCTTCGGCTGGCCGCTGGTGCTGCTGCCGCTCGTGGCCCGTGGGCTGCAAAAACAGTTCACTGGCTGGCTGACACGCAACCACACTTTGCTGACACGCGCGGCAGGGCTGCTCCTGATCGCAATCGGTCTCTACGGTTATGCGACGGAAGTGCTCGGCGTGTTGGGATAGCCGATCATCATTTGCGTTTGCGTGCCTTGCCCAGAGCGACCGTGCCGGTTTGCCCGTTCACAAACGCCGGGCGCACGTCGCCATCGCGCTCGTTGAGCGTGACCGCAAAGACAGGCAGCAGCAGCAGGCTGAAGGTCATACTGCGGACACTGGTACTGACGTTGATTGCTTTGTCGTCGTCATAGGTCGTCGAGCGGTGCTTCTCACGCATCCGCTGTGACGCATCACCGCGCGCGCTCAACGAAGCCGCGTCAAAATCGACATCATAGAGCGCCGCCGGATATTTGGCGAGAAGCTGCGGATCATAGGGCATCACTTCGTCAAAGGCGTAATCCGCTATCTGGCGTGACATCTTCTTGGGAAGCGGTTTCAGCCCGCAGATCGGCAGATTGAATAACGCATCCGTAAGCTGCTCTTCACGAGTCGTCACCGGAGCAAAGCCCGACCCTCTGAAGCCTGACTTCTGTTCGGACGAGACTACTCTCCGAATATCGACCGTCACATCGAACACCCAGAACGGCACGTAGGTGCCTTCGACGATGCCACTCTTGACGCGGTTGTCGTCGAAGAACCCGGCGATTTTCTCCAGCGGCGCTTTCAGAGCGCGCTTGATCGCCTCGACGGCATCGCGCTCGTTGAGCCTGAACGAGATCATGCCATCGGGTCGAATAAACGAGTGGGCAGCATCCTGCTGAATCACGTGCGTACTACCGCAAAATGGGCAGCTCATCGAGAGAGTCGTCGCCGGTATTGTGCGCTCTGCGCCGCACTGATTGCAGTGGAGCAGCCGTTCACTGATGATCCAGCGTTCAGGCTGTGCCTTGCGTGAGATGAGGGCCATGCCGAGCGCACGTGCGCCGATTTCCCGACGTTTCGATGGCTTCGCCTCGTTGCCACAAAACCGACAGTGCGCATGACCATTTTCCTCGTCCACCGTCATGTGCCCGCCGCAGACTTTGCACAGTAACACCTGTGTCTCGGTCGTGACCGGCTGTTCTGCCTGGTGGATGGCGGGCATGTGGTTACTGGCGGCGCGCGCTGCTTCTTCCGGCGTGAGATCGCCATTGACGAGCATCCACAGCCGCAGCGCCTCGGCATTGCCGGGCGCATACGCGATCACGGCGCTCAGGTGCTCGCGCTGGCGCTTAATGTCCGAACTGGCACGCGCAATCGCCAGATGGGCATCGACAAAATCCGGCTGAATGGCGAGCGCATCTTCGAAATGATCCAGCGCAGTGCCGACATCACCACGATCAAGGCTGCTCAGACCACTGTAATAAAGAGAACGTGCGCGGGGCGTCAATGTGCCGCTGAACATGATGTCACGCTGCACCGGAATGATGAGAGGCAGCAGCGTTTCGACGGCGACTGCTGGCGCTTTCTCGTCCAAGGCAGTGACGCCGGGAATAAAATCGCAGCTCTCACAGCGCACCAGGCCAATGCGACTGCTGGTTGTCAGTGGGGTACCGCAGCGCGGACACAGAGAAAGAGACATGCACCCTCCAAACGTAATAGACTCTATTTCGAGTCTAAAACAGTGCTGGGTACACAACCCTTCAGCTTCGGTCGATCAGCTCTCAATCATCTTGGGCAACAGGCTTTCCATGAGCGCTGCCGTCTCGTCAATCGACTGAAAATCGTCGGCGTAGGAGAGAATGTTCAACTGCGGATCGTAACTCCAAAAACCGGCAGCGTCATACAGATAGCGAATGTACGTGTAGACGATGCCAAGCACAACACGCACGAGGGTATCAGCGGTGTAGGGAAAGAAGATAATAACGCCGCGATCATGGACGTAGAGAGAAATATCGACCTGCGGCATCGGAAAGCGCAGCTCGACATCCTGCCCGCGAGCCGGCGAAGCGATCAGCGTCGGGTCGAGCGTTAGCAGAAGACGTGCCAGAGCGCGCGGTTTCACACGGCGGACGGGCCAGTAGCTTTCAGGAATCTCTTCAGTTTGCCCATACTGAAACAGCCATTCCATAATTCGCGGTGTCAGGCTCCCCGTCTTCGGCACGTAGAGATGGATTTCGTATCGCATGAAAGACGGTTACGCCCCTTGGTCTCGCAAATGTGATGCGGTCATAGGGGCATTATACTCTACGTTTTTCGCGGTGGATGCCAACGAAATGGGCACGCCTCTCGGCTGGATGGCTTACCCCACCGCCTAACCAACTGATGCGGCATGAACGACGAGATTATCGAAATTCACCTGCACGCCCAGCCGGTCAGCCGTGCTCGCGACCAGCCCGACCTGGCCGACACTGTACTGATCGTCTATGGCCTCGGCGACCAGCCGGTCGTTGACGTAGAAAGCCAGATAGTCACCGGCACAAACGGCGCGCAGGTGGTTGGCTACCGGACTGACGTTGACCGCATCCGAAGTCGCCCAATCGACCAGCGGCTGCAATCTGCGCCCGCTGGAACGAAAGATGCCATACGCCCCTGACCCTTGGATCAGGAACAGGTAGCCATCGCCATCGGTGGGAGCGAATGTAGTGGTCGCTTCCTCCGTCGCCTCGGTGTCCCCAACTGCTGTCGGGGCGCTGGTGGCTTCCACAGCTTCAGGCGTGGCCGTGCTGCCAGCGGTCGCCGCTGCTTCTGTCGCCTCTGGCTGCGGGGTTTCCGGCTCGCCGGTGTCCACCATAGCCACCAACTCTGGATCAGGCGTCTGCGGCTGTCCAACCGTCCCGCGCACGCGGCACATCAGGCCAAAGGCATTCCCAGTGGCCTCCGTGACCTGCTGCACATCGACATCGATGGCGACATCGCCGAGCGTATCCCCCCACTGCCCCCACCAGAGTTCGCGGTCGCCGCGCTCGATGCGAATTTGATACGTGCCATCCTGAATGCGCAATATCGCGCCGGGCAGCACCCCTTCTTCGAACGTCTGCCCCCGGGCAAAATCATAGGCGACCAGCTCTTCGCCCACAGCTACGCTCCGAAGCGGGCCACTCGGCTGGCACGCCGTCAATGCCCCCAGTACCAGCAAAAGCGCTACCTGTAATCCCTTCATCCTGTCGTTCCCTTCACGCTGCGCAATTGAAAGATAGACGTATCGAGAGTCAAGTGACTACTGTACTGCGTCGTGATGAGCGTCGGTTAAATATACGATTTCTCCAGCGCGCCGACATCATGATGGCATTACTTGTCACCATGGGCGATTGTTCAAATTCGTCCTCTGCGCTACCTGCGCTCGATCATCAGGAGCGAGTCGCCATCAGATAATCATGCTACAATTCAAACGGCTCGCAAACCCAAGGAAGATTTATGATGTCGACGGATCAAGCATTTCAGGCACAAGCATTGGCTCAACCTCAATTGCTCTCCAAATCTAACGTGGTCGGTGTTGCCGTTGGATTTAAGGAGTCTGAAGGGGTTGTCACCGACGAAATCGCGGTCGTCGTCCTGGTCGAGCAGAAAAAACCCCTATCGGCGCTCACTGCACAAGATGTCATCCCGCGAGAAATCGATGGTATGCGCACCGACGTGGTCGAAGTCGGCGTGCTGCGCGCGTTCCAGGGTGGCAAAGCACGCTATCGCCCGGTTATCCCCAGCGGCGTCAGCATTGGACATCACAAGATCACAGCCGGTACGCTCGGCGTCATGGTACGCGATAAAACGACGGGCGACCGCTTTATTCTTTCGAACAACCACGTCCTTGCCAACAGCAATGACGCTGAAATCGGCGATCCAATTTTGCAGCCGGGCCCAATTGACGGTGGTCAAAACCCGGCAGACATCGTGGCTCATCTGGAACGTTACGTAAAACTGCGCTATGTGGATGATCCACCCGGCGATGGCGATATTATCGTCGGCCCACCTTCGCCCCCACCCCCCACACCACCGCCGCCGACACCGATACCGCCCCCGCCTGTGCCACCGCCACCCTCTCCACCGCCCGCCGATGGCGGCGATAACGCTGGGTGCTTGAGTCTTGTTACCGGCTTTATCAACGTCGTCGCTGCAATCATGGGATCTCAGGAGCGAGTCACAACAGCGCCGCTGACAGCCGCCAGTGCCCAAGAAGTCGTTGCGCCAGCGCCGGTCACGGTCGTTGCACAGGCAGCGCCGGAAAATCGAGTCGATTGTGCGCTCGCTCGCCCAATTGATCCGGCGATGTTCAGCGATGACATCCGCTCCATCGGCATGGTCAGCGGCACCAAGCCACCCGCGTTGAACATGCGCGTGCGTAAAACCGGCCGCACCACCGAATACACCGAGGGCAACATCACCCTGCTCAACGCGACGGTCAACGTCACCTACAACACTATCGCTGGCCCGCGCACGGCGCGGTTTGTCGGTCAGGTGATCACCCAACCGATGAGCCAGGGCGGCGACTCCGGCTCGCTGATCGTCGATGCTACCGAGAATCGCGCTGTGGGTCTGTTGTTTGCAGGCTCCAGCCTGGCGACCATTTTCACGCCGATTGACGAAGTGCTGCGCATCCTGAACATTACGATCTGATGATATTCGACGGGCGCATCGACTGCGCGAAGGTCAGGGCCGGGTGAAGAAAGGAAGTTGAGCATGGCGCAAGATACCATGTCTGACGAGATGAAACACGCGCTCGACGTTCAGCAGCGCTATGAGAATTACCTTCTCAGCAAGCCGCACGTGGTTGGGGTCGGCGTTGGTTTCGCCTACGTGAAGGGCGAGGAAACAACAGAAATCGCCGTCATCGTCATGGTCGAACACAAAGTTCCGATGCAAGAACTCGAACCGAGCGAGCGGATTCCGTCACGGTTGGAAGGCGTGCGTATCGACGTTCGCGAAATGGGGCAGTTCACGGCATTCGGGGATACCAGCGTTCAATAAGCGTCGGTTTTCCACGCTCGCACAAAACCTGCTGATGCGCTAAAGTTCACAGATCAAACGTGGAAATCAACGCACAGCAGGAGCGTGTCTCTATGTGGAAACGGCTGAAGATGCCTGGATTCCGCACTGGTATCGTCGCCTTGATGCTCCTGGCGGCTGCCGGGTGCAATCTGAATACGCCAACCGATGGAACCACAGAAACCATTTCGGGCGCGCCCGTGGTCCGTATCATTGCGCCCTTGCCCAACGCCACCTATCGTGAAGGCGTTAGCGTGCCGATTCAGGCCCAGGTCAGCAACGCAGGTGCAGATATCGACCGGGCTGAAGTCAGCGTGGACGGCAGTATCATTCAGACGTTCAGCGAGCCGAATACGTCGGGCGCGCCCGCCTTCAGTCTCACCCACACCTGGACGTCAGAGGGCGCAGGCACACACAGCATTGATGTCATCGCGTTCCGCGCAGATGGAACGAGCAGCGCGTCGGCGGCTGTCAGCGTCACTGTTGTCACCCAGACGGCCATTGAGACTGAGGAACCCAGCCCGACCAGCCGACCAACCACCCAGCCAGGCGGCGACACACAGACACAGCAGTCGGCACAGCAGGCCGACACAGCCGAACCGACAGCCGTACCTGCAAGTGCCACTCCCAACACACCACAGATCACGACGCGCCAGGGTATCAACGTCCGCAGCGGCCCCGGTACGAACTTCAATCCGCCGATTGGCAGCCTGGCGGCAGGCTCGACTGCGCCGTTGTTGGGCCGGAATCCAGCCGGCGACTGGTACAAGATCCAATACTACAATGCGGAAGCCTGGGTGTTCGCGGGTCTGGTCGATACATCCGGCGATACCAGCAATCTACCCGTTGATGCGGGTCCGCCCACTCCGGCACCAACGCAGCCGCCACCACCGACAGCTGTTCCCGCAACTGCCGCGCCACAGTCCTCGGCAAATCTGGTGGCGGGTAACTGGCGTTTCGACCCGCCGGGCGATCCGTCGTGCAACCAGACGTTCAACATCTTTATTGATGTCGCCAACCTGGGCAGCACCGCGACCACCAGCAGCGGCTCTATCGACATTCGGGATTATCGTGTCTCTGACGGTCAGGCGTTGGGATCAACCATCGGTGGCTTCCCCATTGTCCAGCCAGGACAGACGCTGAATATCGGGCCTATCCCCTTCACAGTCAGCACCTATTACGGCGAGCAGCACCGGATCGTCATTACGATCAACCCCAACGGCACAGTGCCGGAAACGACAACGGGCGATAACGTCAAAGAGATCGTCTACACGCTGCAAAAAGGCAGTTGCCCATAAAGCAACTCATCAAAATAGGGCGACCAAACTCGGTCGCCCTATTTGATTGCGCATTGGCAGTGCCTCAATTCATTTGCGTGTGCAGCAAATCCCGAGCAAGGCTCAAATCGGGCGCAGCACTGATGATGCTGCTATCGAAGTTCACGCAAATGGTGGTGGTCGTGGTGTAGCACGTCGTCGTATCCGTGACATCCACGCTGCCGGTTTCACCGCCGCGTTCTGTCGCAAAATCCGCGTAGGTCTGCGCAAATTCAACAGCATCCTGCGGCGTATCCCAGACGAGTTTCAAGACCCAGGCCAGGCGATCCGCATCATCGACGAAGATCTGCATGTGATCGCCACCCCAACCTGCCGACGCCGCCAGCGCCTCACGGCGGTCAAGCTGCGTGCGCAGGTACTCAGCCAGATAAAACTCACCCAGGGCGGTATCCCAGACCATCTCCCAGTCATCGCCAAGCACATCGCCGACCGGGCTAAGATCGACGGGAATAGCACTCTCACCGGCCAGATATTTCTCAGGGTGTATGATCTGCTCGGAAGTTGTCGGCGGATTATCGAACGTTTTGTTGATCAGATCCCAGCCGTTTCCTTCCGAAAACAAGGCCATGGCAAAACTCAACCCGGTGTCGTATGGGAAAATGAGTTCGCGCAGCAACGGCTGTGGAATATCTCCCGGCGGCAGTAAATTACCCGCGCGCACTCCCTCGATGAGGATCGACAGCGCCGCCAGTGGATTGGCTGCGGCAACCTGCTGCGTGTAGAAATTCATCGCCAGGCTGGCATCGCCCTCCACAAGTGAGAGCGCCGCCAGCAGTTGATCCGGATGATCGGCAATGCCGCCCGCCTCGATCAGACTGTCCAGCGCGAAATGCTGATCCTGGAGCGCGTGCGTGTATTCATGCACATAAATGATCTGCTCTGTGAGTGAGAGACCTTCGCCCGGATCATCGCCGATGACCGGAATGACATTCATGACGCCTGTCTCGGTGTCATAAAAGCCCGCGACCTGACTACCGAGTACCTCGATAAACAACGATGTCAGATCGGTTTCGGGAGGCAGCAGTTCCAGGGCAACGTAAAAAGCCAATGCCCGCCGCGCCAGTTCCGGCGATAATTGTTCGCGATACTGGTCAGCAATGTATTCACGTACCTCGGCTCGTGTTGGGAAGGCGTGATCGACCGGCGTTTCGGCATCCAGGCCACGGATGGCCTCGGTGATATCCTCCAGACCAAGCATCTGCGCTTCCAATGCCGGAGGAACATCCGGCGCTGTGGCATCCTGCGCCGCGACAGAACCGGCCAGGGCCAGCATCAGGATGATCGCTATCAGCAGTATTCGTTTCAAGGCAATGTCCCTCTTTGAGTTACGATCATGTCGAGTTTTACGGGAACTGCAGCGTGTAACATCCCTGAATATAGGGGAATGCCAACGCAACTCAATGCCCCCGGACTACGTATAACTCAGTGTAGTCTATTCAAATGATGAGGAAATGAGGGAAATGGCTGCGATAGTTCTGATTGTTCTGGCCTTGATCGGGCTGTTCGTCATCCTACCGACATTCACGTCGATCGTCGGTCTGGTCTTCACGCTGCTGGTCTGGGCGGCGATTGGCTGGCTGGCAGGGCAGCTTCTGCGCGGACGTGGTTACGGCGCGATTGGTAACATTCTGCTTGGCCTCGGCGGCGGCATTCTCGGCGGTTTGATCTTCCACATTGCAGCACCGGCGCTGGCGGCAGGGCTGATCGGCAAGCTGCTGAGTGGCGTGGTCGGCGCAGTGGCGCTGGTATATGTGGTGCGCCTGCTCGGCATCAATCCGAGTTTCGGTCGC
>JAHDWN010000061.1 GCA_023382675.1 Anaerolineae bacterium | reverse complement strand
AGTGTCATAATCGGATATAAATTCAAAATGATCTCAATAGAATTCCCCACCTCACGCGCCTCAGCGAGACCGCCCACCAACGCACCACCCCTCACCCCACGCGCGCCACCGCCAGCAGGAGGCGCAGGCGCTTCCGGGGAAGCGACATCGGAGCGAGTTGGAAGCGGAAGTACAGCGCTTGCGACGAGAGCTGGAAGTCACCAGGTGATTTGGGCGACTGATATTACTCCAGCAGTTTCAGATCGTCGATGACCTTCTGCGGCACAGCTTGCGCCGGGTCTGTCCAGGTGTAGCGCTGGAAGCGGTGCAGTTCCGGGAAGTCTGCCCAGGCGGATTGTGCCAGAACGACGGGCACGACGCGCTGGATGCCATTGGTCTTGCCGTAGCGTGACAGGGCAGCCTCCATTTCGCGGCGCACCCATTTCGACTGAGCGGAATGCTCGCTGACGAGCAGCAGCAACACGTCGGTCTTCGCCAGCGCTTCGTCGATCTTGCGCGCCCATTCCTCACCACCCGGGATCGAAGTGACATCCCGCCAGACAGTCTGCCCATGCGCGAGCAGTTCGCCTTCCAGGCGCTCAGCGCGGCGGCGATCTTTTGAAGAATAGCTGATGAAGATCCGCTTGCCGAAAAGCAGCCTTTCCTCATACTGTTCGAGCATCACCACGTCGGCTTCCGAAAGCTGGCGCGCGGTCATCAGGCTCATGCCGATGACAGATGGATCGTGAATCGGCCTGGGCGGCACGAATTCGAGCGACATCAGCACGTTGGTCAGGCTGTTGCGCGGGTAATGCCAGGAGTCTTTGAAGCTGCCGATGACGCCGTAATCGCCAAACAGGCGGCGCAGATGATCCGGCACGACCAGCGGCTTGCACTTGACGAGCTTGTAGGCCAGCGAATATCTGCGCCCGCGCGCAATCGGGAAGCTCGTCACGATCCAGAGCGTGCCGCCGTCGCCAACCAACTGAAGCACACGCGGCTTCTTCGAAATGTAGGTGAAGGCCTGCCCAAAGCGCGCCATATTTTCATCGCTTGTGCGGTAGTACTTGTAGTTGACAAACGCGACGGCGTGGGTCGGTGTCATGGTGGCAATCCTTCCGCTGCACAGATGGAGACGAACGCTTTACAACGCAAACGCATCTGTCTCCATCTTAGGTCGCGCCAGCTCTCCCGCCGTAGTGCCTTACGTCACGCTCGAATCAGAACGATGCTCCTATCTACCCCGTCCGCGTGCATACCACAATCACTCCGGTATAGGCAGCCTGACAAAAGCGGCTTCCGATGGCACGTCGCGGTCATTGAGCAGAAACAGCATGTAGTACCCTGGCGGCGCGACATGGGCATCTCTCGGCGCTGTGATCGTCAGCGTGTCCTCCGTGCGCGCCGTGATCTCCACCTCGACATAGCGCTGATCCATGTCGAACGCATGCGTGACCGCGCCGGGCCGGATGAGCACCGCGCGCGCCAGTTCGCCCTCCTCGCACCCATAGCCGACCTCGAACGACGCATCATAGGCCAGCGTTTCCGGCGCTGACGTGATGACCGGGCGCTTCCCCCGGAAGAGATAGTACGGCGAGTAGACCTCCATGCGCGTTTCGATGCGTTCCAGCGGCGTCGTACCCGCGGATAGAACGCGGCCATCGGGCAGCAGGATCGCCGTTGAATGGTAGCGCCGCGGGACGGTCATCGGCGCGACAGTCGTCCAGTGCCCGGTCTCAGGATCGAAGACCTGGATGGTGAAAACCGGATCATCGAACTGGCCGGTCTTGTTGCCGCCGACGACCATGACTTTGCCATCGGGCAAGATCACCGAGCAGGCGTTGAGGCGTTGGTGCTGCATCGGTTCGACGTGCGTCCAGGCTGGTTGCTCCTCGGACAAATCGATGATTTCTGCCGTCGCGGTCGATTCAATGTCCCCGCCGCCAATCGGACGATGGCCGCCGAAGGTGAGCACGCGCGCGCGATAGTCCGGCGGGCGCAGCGGCAGCAGGACGGAGCAGCCATCATCCCGCTGTGCCCAATTCAGGCGCGCGACATCCGTCCATTCCCAGGTGCTCAGGTTGAGCATTTTGCTCGTCGCTCCATAGCCTGAACAGAAGGCCTTGCCAGCTGGATATTCGACTTTGTCTGCCTCGCTGAGCGGCAGCACGTGCATCCGCGGATAAACCGTCGGGAAATCCTCGTGATGACCGTCTTCACCGTCAGGGCCGCCGTGCTGTGGCGAGAAGACGGGCGGAATGACAGCCACCTGTTCGAGGCCGTGCACGGGGTCAAAGACCTCGACACGGCGGTTGATGAGCGCGGCAGCATGTTCGCCGCGTGCGCCGCCCTCGTTCGTGCCGGACAGCAGCAGCATACGGCCATTCGGCAGGCACGTGTTGGTCGGATACCAGCGCCCTTCCGGCATATCCCCGGCGTATTCCCATTGTTCGCTGAGCGGATTAAACATGTAGAGCTGCGTCGAACCGGTGAGCGTGAACTGGCTGACGGTCTGCAGCGCCGGGATGAGTTTCGCAATGCGCAGGAATAAGCGCGTAACGAAGGGCGCAATCGGACGCGTGTTGCGAATCACCCAGGGCGGGATCGCCGGGAGATTCCGATATTCCAGCGTGCCGCCCGTCGAAAGCAGACGCCCGTCCGGCAGAAAGGCATGTCCGGCGCAGAAGAGATCGCTGGGCGTGTTGGGATGCTTGATCTCGCCGGTCTTGGGATTCCAGACGCGCGTCTGCGTCTGGACAAGCTCGGCGACGCGAAAGCCAGAATAATATAGCACTTTGCCAGTGTGCAGCAGAGACACATGGACGGCCTCGACTTCAGAGCCATAGGGAAGCAGCCGCCATTCCCCAGTGGCGGAACGCGGATCGGTTGGCGTGCTCACGTCATCTCCCTCCATATCGCGATCAATTGCTTGCAGGAAACTCAGACTCGGCGCGAAAAAGTACTCCCCCCCGCGCAGACCAACATAATTGCCAAAGTCTCGGCGCACGCTGCGGCGCACGCCCCAGGCTCTGGCCCAGCGCTGCGTCGGCCCGCCGTAGCGTCGTTGGCCCAGAATCGGATCAGCGCCGGTGCGCGGCAGCACGAGCGTACGCGGAAAACTGCGGTTCTCAGCCCAGCGCCGCTGGATGTGCTCGAATTGACGACCGATGTCGCTCTGGAAGCACATGAAGAGCAGCCCGGCTGGTTCATCATGGGGTGTGCCATGCACGTGCGCGCCGTAGGGAATGCCGCGGCGCACGATCCGCCGCTTGCGATCGTCATCAAAGCGCGCCAGCAGGCCGGAGCCGCGCGGATTCGTCTTACGGATGTGGGCCTGCGGCGGGCAATAGAGTCCCCCTGCATCCCGGCCCGCATAGTTGAAGTCGTTGACGACTTCAGGCAGGCCATCGTGACCGTGCTGCGTGACCGGCGTGCCATCGGCGAAGCGCCCGACGACCCACGCACCAACCAGTGCTGAACTGACACCGAGTTCTCCTGCCAGCGCTTCGAGATCGTGGTGGAAGCGCCTCACATCCTGCTGGAGCTTGCGAAACACCAGGAAGCTGCCGTAGCTATCGGCCTGCGGCGCGAATGGATCGGAGACCAGCGCCAGACTGAGTGGCGCGGATGGATCGTAATTGACGACGCCGCGCTGCGCCTCCCGCTCATAGTCGTCTTTGAGAAAGATGGGGTTGCTGCGCCCATCGACGAAGCCAAAATGCTCAATCGCGCGCCCTTTGCCGAGCGGCTGTCCTGCCGCATCCGCAGGCGGCTCGGTGCGCAGAACATCCCCAGACTCGACCGTGAGCACCATCGCGATTCCTTGCAGCGATTCGGCCAGACTGTGCGCGTCTTCGTCGAGGCGCGCGTGGTTGTCACGCGCAACCAGGATCAGCGCGTGGATCGTGCCCCGGTACGCCGGTTCCCAGACATCCGGCGCAGGATCGTTGGTCGTTGTGCCCAACAGACGGCTGATCACAGCACCGATGCCTACTGGCCGATACTTCATGCCCTGGCGGAAGGCCCGCCCATGCTGCCCGAAGCGAGCGGGATCGTAGCCAAGATAGCGATAGCCGTCAGCAGACAGAAAGAACGAGACAACCGCCTGATCGAGATCAATTCCCGCATCCCTGGCAGTTTTGTAGCGCTGCGCTTGCTCGAACTGCTCCTGGCAGGATGTGGCCGTTTCGGTGGCGAAGCGCGCCAGCCAGCGCTTTACCTGCGTGGATGAGGCGGTGAAGCGCAGGAACAGACAGGCAGCGTGATCGCGCCCGTGGGGCTTGAGGATGTTGGCCTGAAGATGCGTAAACAGCGCACGAAGATCGGGATCATGAATGTCAACACGCGTTCGCTCGAGCATGGATGACACGAGAGTTACCCTCCTCCTCTGTTGCGCCGCAAACTCTGAACGCAAGTTGCGTTTGCCGCAGGTTCACCTGCGCTGATAGTGTTCTGATGTAGTCGGGAGGCCATTCTTCTACAGATGGTCGTCACTGTGTGGCATGTCACGAGTTGTATTACTGACTATGCGAAGGCATCAGGAGACACTGCGAATGAGTGCGGACTTTGTGGTTGAGAGTCAATCTGCTATAAATTGGCCTATAATAGCGTCCATTCTCACATGCGGCAGAGCAATCTGACTGAGGAGTCTCATGAGCGGTTTGGTCGGCATCGGCGCGGTGCTCCTGTTGGTATTCATCAACGGGTTCTTCGTCGCAGCGGAGTTCTCCCTGGTCGGGGCGCGGCGCACGCGCGTGGCGCAGCTTGCGGAAGAAGGCAGCAGTGGCGCCAAAACTGCGCAAGCTGCCTTCGCGCACCTGGATAGCTACATCGCAGCGACGCAGCTTGGCATCACCCTGGCGAGCCTGGGCCTGGGCTGGATCGGCGAACCGGCGATTGCGCACCTGATCGAGCCGTTGTTCGAGCGCTTCCTGCCCCATGATTTGGTCGATACAGCGGGCACTACGATCAGCATCGCAATTGCCTTTGCCCTCGTGACCACGCTCCATATCGTCCTGGGCGAACTGGTACCCAAGTCCATCGCTTTGCAGCGCCCGGAAGGCACAGCGGTCATCGTCGCCAGCCCAACCACCCTGTTTCTGCGTTTGTTCAGGCCCGTGATCTGGGTGATGAACGGCGTCGGCAACCGCGTTGTGCGGCTGATCGGCTTCGAGCCCGCGGGCGGGCACACCCAGGTGCATTCGGCGGAAGAACTCGAAATGCTCGTGCAATCCAGCCGCGAGGCCGGCGTGCTCCAGGCCAGTGAAGAGCAGCTTCTGCGGCGTGTCTTCGATTTTGGCGACGTACACGTGGAAGAGGTCATGCACCCCAGAGTCGATATGCGCGCTGTCCCCGCCGAAATCGCCCCGCGCGATCTGTTGGCGATGATGCGCACCTACCACCACTCGCGCTACCCGGTCTACGAAGAAACGCTCGACAAGGTCATCGGCATCCTGCATATCAAAGACCTGTTCGGCGTGTTGGAAGAGCAGCCCAGCCTGCTCCAATCCAAGACGATGGATCTGCGCCCGCTGCTGCGCAAACCGCTGTTCGTGCCGGGTACACTGACGGTTGACCGGCTGCTCGAACGGATGCAGAAGACGAAAACGCACATCGCCGTCGTGATCGAGGAATATGGCGGCGTCGCCGGCATCACGACCATGGAAGACATCCTCGAAGAACTCGTCGGCGAAGTCCACGACGAATTCGACGAGGAAGAGAATCCGATTGTCGTCAAAGGCAATATCACCATCGTCGATGGCCTGGTCAGCGTCCACGAAGCCATGGAGCGCTTCGGCGACCCTGGCACTGACCCGATCTCGACCACCGTCGGCGGCTACGTCACCGAGCGCTTGAGCCGCATCCCGGTCGAAGGGGACACCATCCGCTTCGGCGATTACGACGTGCGCGTCCTGGCAATGGACGGCAAGCGCATCGCCAAACTGGAATTCTCGCGGGACGAGTCCGGAGATGCACCGGAACAGACTTAGCCCCTCACGCGTCCAGCGCTTCTATAGAACGCGCAGCAGCTTTTCGCCGAACGCCGCCGGATCGCTTTTTTCGATCCTGAGACTGTTCGCGCCGTGCCAGGCCATAAAGTCGCGCATGGCCGTGGCGACCGTGGCAACGAGTTCGTCACCCGGCGCGAT
The DNA here is from genome assembly GCA_023382675.1 of Anaerolineae bacterium. Lineage (GTDB taxonomy): Bacteria > Chloroflexota > Anaerolineae > Aggregatilineales > Phototrophicaceae > Flexifilum. The sequence continues at coordinate 19,737 of JAHDWN010000061.1, read as the reverse complement.
GCCCGGTTCAAGATAAATCGCGTTCAGCGTCAGCACGCCCGATTTGCGATCCAGCCTCGGGTCGAAGCGGCCCACCAACCGATCCTTGTGCAGAATCGGAAAGGTCAAGTAGCCATAGATACGCTCAGCGGCAGGCTTGTAGCACTCCAGAAGCTGTTTGAAGCCCCACAGGACTTCATCCCGCTTCGGTGCCCAGAACAGCGAATCGAACGGCGCAATGAAAGTCGTGCGTTGAGCGCTGATCTCGCCATCGGCAGCGCGCTGGAGCAGTGGTAGATTATCGCGATGGACCATCCATTTTTTGACGCCCGTCATTGACTCGCCCTGAATCTCGACCAGCGTGCCGTCCGTCACCAGCACCTTGACCTCGGATCGGGCGGGCGTCGCTCGCATGTAGGCGTAGAAGGTCAGATGGCGCAGCTCGAACACGCCGAGCGCCCTCGCCGACTGTTCCAGGCAGAACCGGCGCGCTTCCTCGGCAGGGAGGGACGTCGTATCGACCCACGCCGGCAGCACGCGCTCCTTCACATCGTAGACGCGCTGGAAGTTCACCCGATCCGCCACCATCAGATCGCCCCAGGCGAACAGCGCCTCGAGCGCCATCTTCGGCGGTTTCCAGTCATACCACACGCCGCGCTGCGGGCCATCATACGCAAGGTCGCCAACGCGCAGCCCGCCCTCGGCTCGAATGCGTGCCAGCGTCTGATCGACCAGCGCGCGGTTGCCGTCTTTACTCAGCCAGTCGTGGAAGCCGGGGTTATAGCTGAATTCCTTATCCGTCCGCCAGCGGTGGTAGCGGTAATGTTCCAGCGGGATGATACTGGCGGCATGGCCCCAGCCCTCGTAGAGCTGGCGCCGATCGGGGCCATAGATCAGTCTGTCGAAGTCGGCAAGATCATATGATCCCAAGCGCGCCCACAGCGTGACGTAATGCGCCCGGTTGACCACGTTCAGCGTATCGATCTGCACGTAGCCGAGCGCCGTCGCCAGATCGGCGATGGCCTCAGGCGTGACGGGAGGTGACGCCTCGTTGGGCGTCGTGAGCCGCTGCGTATGCAGCACCAGCGCTCTGAGGGCGGCGAGGGGGTAGATCGTGCCGGATGCCTTCTTCGCCATGAGCGACCTTCTTGATCCAGAGGTATGGCAACATACCCTATATGACGTTCTCCGTCACTTTTGAGTCTGTGCCAGCCTGCCCCCACTGTCCTCTCAAGGCCGGTATATCGACAAAACGAGCGGCCATCATCCCGCAGACAAAAGCCAATCGCCGACTGCCGATAGCCGGAAGCCAACACCCAACTGCCAAGACCCAACCGCCCATCACCCCATAACCACCACAACCTGATGGCGCTGACCGTCGGAAAAGATCGGTATCGTTGTGCCTTCCAGCAGCGCGCCATCCACCGTGACCGACGCCACTCCTGTGCTGACGTGCTGCGGGTTGCGCACGCTGATCTCGTAGGTCGCGCCGCGATACTTGCGCGTCATCTTGAAGCCATCCCAGGTGGTCGGAATGCACGGATCGATCCGCAAACCGTTGTAGGTCGGCGCGACGCCAAGCATGTGTTGTGTGGCGGCGCGGTAGACCCAGGCCGCCGTGCCGGAGAGCCAGCTATTGCGCCCCAGCCCGGCCTGCGGATGCTCGTCGGCCAGGATGTTCTGGGCATAGGCATACGGCTCGATCTCGTACTCGTCGATCTTCGTATTCTTGGCCGCCGGGTTGATCTGATCGTAGTACTGATACGCCAGGTCGCCGTGGCCGAGCAGCGTCTCGGCGATCATGACCCAGGGGTTGGTGTGCAGGAAGATGCCGCCGTTTTCTTTCGCGCCGGGCGGGTAGGTGCTCGCGCCGCCGATCATCGGGTCAAAGCCGTCAAAGCCGGGCGTCATCATCTTGATGCCGTTGGCGGTGTTGAGCCGCTGGTTGACCGATTCCAGGGCTGAAGCGGCACGGTCGGCAGGTGCGAAGCCGGACATGACGCTCCACGACTGCGCATTGATGAAGATCTGCCCGTAGCGATTGCGCTGCGCACCGATAGGTTCGCCCTCGGCAGTGAAGTAGCGCACGTACCACTCGCCATCCCAGGCGTGTGCGTTGACACGCTCGCGCATCTCGTCGTAATCCGCCTCACACCGCGCAGCCAGTTCTTCTTTGCCCAGATGCTGAAACAGTTCGACCAGTTGGCGCAGCGCCAGGCCATAGAGATGGGCCGTGAACAGCGATTCCGCCCCGGTCGGCAGATTCATCGTGTCGTTCCAGTCGGCAAAGCCGAGCAGCGGCAGCCCATGTTGGCCGACGTTGCCGCGTGTGAAGTCGATCCCGCGCAGCATGTGATCGCGTACGCTGACGCTTTCCAGCGGGCGATCTTCCGCGTCCTTGTCGTAGAAAGGCACAACTTCGTCCAGGAAGGCGAAATCGCCCGTTTCGGCCAAGTATGCGCAAACCGCCAGCACAATCCACAGGTGATCGTCGCTGTAATACTGCGGGCGATCCGGCGACTCGGCTGCGTCACCGCAGGTCGCCTCCATCGTCAGCGGGAAGAACTGGTGCATCGCCGAGCCATTTCGCAGCTGCACGCTGAGCAGCTTCTGGACGAGCGCCTTGCTCTCCTCCGGCATGTGCGCGATCACGCCCAGCACATCCTGCGCGCTGTCCCGGCAGCCAATCCCACGCGACCCCATACCGAGCTGGTAGAGCGAGAGGTAGCGCGACCAGTTCTTGGTCGTGTGGCACTGGCGCGGGTGATGGATGTTCAACATGCTGTTCATGCTGGCATCCGGCGTTTCGACCTGGAGCGTGTTCAGGTAATCGTTCCAGAAGCGCTCCAGATCGGCGAAGGCCGCGTCAACCGCGTCACCATCCAGGTAGCGGCGGATGCCCGGCAGCGCATCTGCGACGCTGGCAGCCTGCCCCAACTGGACGATCAGGCGTCGGCATTCGCCGGGTTGCAGCGTGCCCAGATGGTGCATGAGCGCGCCGATATTGTCGCCCCGGTTGGCCTCATGGCTGCCTAACTCGTGCTCATAGCGCAGGCTGAGCGGCGCTGCCCACGAACCGTAGCCGTTATCGCCCAGGAAGTGCTTGCGCTCGGATTCGAACGATGACACCGGCAGATTGGAGGTCAGATAGTTGACCGCAGTCTCGCGCTTCATGAACGCGTACTGGCGCAGCACCGTCACCCCATCGTGGGCAGAAACGCGGCTCTGCATTGTCTGCGGTACCCAATCAGCGTTGTTGAACTGCTTGAGCGCGTCGAAATGCGAATACTCGACCACCGGGATGGCGTCGATTTCTAGCGGCTCGCCAGTCAGGTTGGTGATCTGGGTGTCCCAGATGACCCGCTCATCGCCCTGCGGCACGAAAAAGGTCGATTCGCTGCGAATGCCGTGGCACTCGCTGACGATGCGGGTGTAGCCCAGTCCGACGTGACACTCGTACAACGTACACACATCGAGCGTGGGCACGAAGTAAGGTGAAAAGACCGTATAGGCATCCCCCTGCCCCGCTTTGAAGCGCAGATAGAGCGTCGAGCCTTTGAAGTCCGAGTCCGGCATCTGCGGGATGTATTTGAGGATGCGATTCAGGCCTGGGTCTTGTTTGCAGATCAGCATCCCGCCCGTGTGGTCGATCAACCCGCCGAAAGCCAGCGTCCCCAGATAGTTAATCCACTTGGCGGGCGTCCTGGGGTTGGTGATGACGTATTCACGCTGGCTGTCATCAAAATGGCCATGAGTCATGAGCTTATCCTAGGTAAGTGTCGCAAAGACTTCGACCGCCGTCTTGCCTGCGACGTAAGGAACGACATTGCCCGCGACCGGCTGGCCATCAACGACGAGGGCTACCTGGCGCCCTGGGCCGCGGCGCTGGATGGTGATGGTGTAGGTAACGCCCCGGTACTTGCGCACGATCTGGGAGCGCTCCCATGTCGAAGGAATCGAAGGCGCGATGATCAAGCCTGCATACGAAGGCCGGACGCCGAGAATCCACTCGGTGATGGCGACGTAGTTCCACGACGCCGTGCCCGACAGCCACGAATTCTTGGCCTCGCCATGCGTGGCGGCGTCGCGACCGGCGATCATTTGCACGTAGACGTAAGGCTCGCTGCGATGAATCTCGCTGATGGCCTCACGCGCGGACGGGTTGATGCGCATGTAGTAGTCGAAAGCCTGGTCACTGTGCCCCGCCAGCACCTCCGCGATCATGATCCAAGGATTGGTGTGGCAGAAGATGCCCGCATTCTCTTTGTAGCCCGGCGGATACGACGAAATCTCGCCCAGATGCAGGTAATATTTCGAGTACGCCGGCTGCTGAAGCACGATCCCGTGCGGGGTGGCGAGGTGCTGCCTGACCGATTGCAGCGCCTTGTCCGCCGCGCCGTCCTCCAGGCCGATGCCCGCCATGATGCAGATGCCCTGCGGCTCGATGAAGATGCGGCCTTCGTCGCAAACTTTGGAGCCGATCACGTTGCCGAAATGATCGTAGGCGCGCTTGAACCAGTCGCCATCCCAGCCGTGCTCCATGACCGTCTTTTCCATCGCCGCCGCCGCATCGAGATAGCCCTGTGCATGCCGATCCGGCGCGTAGACGGCGGTCAGTTCGGCCAGTTCTTTGGCGGCGAGCACGAACAACCCGGCGATGAAGACCGACTCGGCGACCTTGCCATCCATGTTGGTCGTCGTCTGGAAGGATTCGCCCGGCTGGCTGGAGAAGGTGTTGAGATTGAGGCAGTCGTTCCAGTCCGCGCGCCCGATCAGCGGCAGACCGTGCTGGCCAAGGCGGTCGAGCGTGTAGCGGATGCAGCGCTGGAGATGCTCGTAGAGCGGCTGTTCCGTGCCTTCTTTGTTCTCGTAGGGCACACGCTCGTCGAGAATGCTGAAATCCGCCGTCTCCTTGACGTAGGCGACCGTGCCGAGCACCAACCAGAGCGGATCATCGTTGAAGTTGCTACCAACGGCGTCATTGCCGCGCTTGGTCAGCGGCTGGTACTGGTGATAGGCGCCGCCGGTCTCCAACTGTGTCGCTGCGATGTCGAGGATGCGTTCGCGGGCGCGCTCCGGCACCATGTGGACGAAGCCGAGCAAGTCCTGGTTCGAATCGCGGAAGCCCATGCCGCGCCCGATGCCGGTTTCATAGCCGGAGGCAGAACGTGACATATTGAACGTGACCATGTTCTGGTAGGCGTTCCAGACGTTGACCATGCGGTTGGTGTGCTCGTCCGGCGTCTCGACGGTGAGCACGCCGAGCAAGTCCGTCCAGTAGTCGCGGAGTATCGCGAAGGCAGCGTCCGCAGCAGCCGGATCGAGATACTTGCGCATGACGGGCAGCGCCGTCCGCTTGTTGATCGTCTGCGAGTCCGGCGGGTCGAACTTCTGATCGTCGGGGTTCTCGTGATAGCCGAGGACGAAGATCACCTGCCGCGTCTCTCCGGGCGCAAGCGCTAGCTTGACGTGATGCGAGCCAATCGGCGACCAGCCATGGGCGATCGAGTTGCGCGACTCCCCTTCCGCGACGGCCAGCGGCTCGTGCCAGCCGCGATACGCCCCAAGGAAATTCTCGCGCTGCGTATCGAACCCGGCCAGAGGCTCGGAACAGGCGAAGTAGGCGTAGTGGTTGCGGCGTTCGCGATACTCTGTCTTATGATAAATGACGCCATCTTCGACTTCGACCTGGCCGATGTTCAGATTGCGCTGGTAGTTGGAGAGGTCGTCGTAGGCATCCCACAGGCAGAACTCCACCAGCGAGAACAGCGACAGGTCGGCGGCGGTTTGCCGGTGATTGGTGAGCGTCGTCTGCCAGATCTCCAGATTTTCGCCGAGCGGCACGAAGTAGCGGGTGCTGGCTTCAATGCCCTGGCAGGTTGAACCGATGCGGGTGTAGCCCAGGCCATGGCGGCAGGTGTAGTTTTCGAGCGGCGCGCGCACCGGCTGCCACGAAGGCGACCAGTAAGCACCGCTGGCGTTATCGCGCACGAACAGATAACGCCCGCCTGTGTCTGAAGGGACGTTGTTGTAGCGATAGCGTGTCAGCCGTCGCAGCCGGGCGTCACGATAGAACGAATAGCCGCCTGCCGTGTTCGAGATGATCCCGAAATACGCCTCACTGCCCAGATAGTTGATCCAGGGCAAAGGCGTATCGGGCTGGGTAATGACATATTCGCGTGCAGCGTCGTCAAAATAGCCGTAGCGCATGAAGCCTCCTTAGAAGAAATAGTTGTGAATGCCGGATTGGCAGTTCACGCCTCTCAATGCCATGAAATGTATACCCCCGGTCATGCATGGGCAGCTCAACCGACTATGCAGAAGCAGCGCACAAACAACACGCCAGCGATTGTAACGCCGGGTCACTCTTGGCGGCAATCGCATTCCGCACAGCCAACAGCAGCCAAATCGCCGATTGTGACAAACGTCACTTGTGACCTCCTGACTACCCCCATTTTAATGAAGACAATAATCATCGCCTTTAAGGTCTTAACAATGAAATACTTCATCAGTTATTCGCGCATGGAACTCACTTTTGCGGATAGTCTGGCCCAGGAGTTGAAAGCGCGCGGCATTGAGGCGTGGCTCGATACGTACCAGCTTGTCCCAGGCATCGATTGGCAGCAGCAAATCTGCGACGCGATCCGCGCGGCATCCACCGTGCTCGTCGTCGCTTCACAGGAATCGCTCGCGTCTGCCAACTGCCAGCTCGAAATCGCGACGGCGCAGGCGCTCGACAAAGACTTTATCCTCTTGCAGGTGGATAATGCCATCTACAGCCAGCCCGTGCCGGAAGACTGGGATCGTGTGCGCCACTGTCTGAACGAACAAAAACCGGTCGTCGATTGGCAGCGCCTGCAAGCGTACAAACGGATTCATTTCGGCGGTTCGTTCGAAGATGCGTTGGCAGCGTTGATCGACAGCCTATCGCGCGAATCGTATTCGGCGGCGCGGCCCGGCGCGCACTACCCGACTGGCGTCGAACGGCTGCTGACACTGCGCTGTCTCTGGTTCTGGTTTGGCGCGCTCTGGCTGGCGCTGCTGCTGTTCAGCCTGACAGTGGTCGAATCGGCGCGCACTCTGAATGCCGATCCGTGGCTGAGCGATGATTATCTCGCCTATCGACTGTTCGATCTGGATATTACGCAAACGCTGCTGTTGAGTTTGATCGTGGCCGGGCTGGTGATTGTGATGCTCGTCTGGACGGTGCGCGTGACGCGCAAGATCCGCGTTCGGGCACATCGCTTCTGGCCGACCCTGTTCAACACCATCCTCTCGCCGCTGGTCTTGTGTCTGGCCGGAGCGCTGACGCTGACCAACATCCAGTTCGGCGCGACAACCATGCTGCGCTACAGCGAAAGCCTCCGCCGCGCTGACGAAGCAGCCTTCCAGATGCCAGGCTACCTGCAACCGCTCAACGAACAAATCGCGACTCCCCTGTTCCTCGCCAGCGCCATGCTCGCCATGATTGTCGTCTACACCATGCTGCGCTTGCTCGGCGGCAGAGATCTGTATCGCTGGGCGGGCACTTATGGCGTGCTACTTTCCGAGTTCCACGGCTGGGAACACTTTGGCCCTTCAACAAGCAGCCTGATCCTCCCTGGTGTGATTCTGGTGCCGCTGTGCGGCCTCATGGGTTTGTGTGGCACTCTCATCGCCGTCATCTCCATCTTGCTGGGCTTCGCTGCCCTGGTCGGCGTTACGTGGCTGATCCTGATCCCAGCAATACGCATTACCGGGCGCAGCGCTGCCGATTACCGGCGGCACTGGGCCGCTGACAGCGCGGGTGGCCGTGTCCGCGTCGCACTCGACAGTGCGCCACAGGACGGCACGCTGGTGAAACGCTTCGAGAAAGCGCTGAGCAAATATCACGACATCACCTCGCTGGAGCAGGCGGACATCGTCGTCACGCTCCTCTCCACGCATAAGCGCAGCACCGCCGCCCGCCCCAACCAGACGGTGGTCCCCGTGCTGTTGGATGGCCGCTTCCCCCAACCAGAAGAAGATGACCGCCTGAACAGATTGCAGACGATTGACTGGCGGCGGAGCGTCGCCAATCAAACCCTGGACAGCTTCGCCCAGCTGCTCAATCGTCCGGCGCAGCTGGCGGCGGCGCTCGGCAATTTCCCACGCAAGCTCTCCGCCGCCGAACAACGCCCACAAGCCGTCAACACCATGACCTGGATCCTGCGCGGCCTGCAAATAGCGTTGGTCGTGCTCACCGGGTACGTCGTTTTCAGCGTCGTCTTCGCGCAGCCGCTGCCGGAGCCGGTAGCGCAGGAACTGGCCGAGATGCGCGAAGAGGCGCTCCAGGATCGTGAAGAAGGCGACAGCTATTTCCCACAGACCATCACCCATTTCGGCGCAATATTGCCGGATTACTGGCATGTTGTATTCGCCCAGGCCAATGATTGGAACTTGCGTGAGTTTGGCGCGCTGGAAGCGATCATCGACGAGAGCGGCGTGTACGAAATCGACCACTGGCATGCGATCGTCTACCCTTCGAGATCGGGTTACGGCTCAAGCTCGGTCGCGCCCTATGGCGATTTCGAGATCGAGGTCAGTGAGGCCGGTGCCGTGCGCGCGGTCGATCCGAGAACCTATGACTCGGACGGCAACTACCCGGTTGTCGATGTGCCGCTGAGTCACCCGCTGTTGCTGCCGGCGCGCGTGGCGGAATTTCAGGAAACGCTACTCCAGGCGCTGGCGATCCTGATGCCGCTGATGCTGGTAACGGAATTAGCCATCCGCGCCTTGAAGAGTCGCCGCCGAGGATTGCGCCTGTACCTGCTCGCCATGCTCATTTTGAGCTTCTATCCGGCAGTGGCGATCATTTATGACGAATGGATCTATGTAGTCCTGATGTTCGCAAACTGGATCATGATCCCGGTGCTTGGTTACGTCCTCGTCAGCCGGCAGATTCGCAACTGGCTGCCACCGATTCTCCCGCGTCCCGGTATAACACGTGCCCCGGCCATGGCGCAGCAGCCGCAGCACGGCTAAGCACAAGGCATGATGTCCGGTTAGTTGACAGGTATGCAGGTTGTGGCTAGCATCGCCGCACATTGCCATAATGTTGTGCTGCAATATGAGAACCATCGCGCGTGTAGACATCTTTCCTGTCCGCATCCCGGTGACACGAACGTTCACCTTCGCTTCCGGCACGGCGGGTGCTGCCGGGGAAGCAGCGCCGTTCGTGTTCGTCAAGCTCACAGATAACGAGGGCGAGGTTGGCTGGGGCGCAGTCCGTCCGATGCCATCGTGGTCATACGAAACGCTGCCCTCACTGGTCACGACCATACGCGACTTTTTCGCGCCCATGCTGGTGGGGATGCCGATTACTGACGTACACGGCCTACAGCAGCGCCTGCACCGCGTCATCGGGCGCGGGCCAAGTACCGGCCAGCCGAACGCCAAAGCTGCCGTCGACATGGCCGTCTACGATCTGGCCTCGCGTGCAGCGGGCATGACTCTGCGCAGTTTCCTCGGCGGCAGCGACGCGCGCAACACCATCCCGCTCAGCTACACGCTGACGGCGCACAATGCCGAGTCGGTGCGCGACGACATCGCCGAGGGCAAACAGAGCGGCTTCGTCCATTTCAATTTCAAGGCTGCCGTCAAGCCGCAGACCGACATCGCGGTCGCGCGCGTCGTGCGTGAGCTGGTCGATGGCTTCGTCTGGGCAGACGCGAACCAGGGCTTCAGCCTCCACGATGCGCGCCGGGTCGCCGCCGCCTTTGACGAGATCGGTGTCGATCTTTTGGAGCAGCCGCTGCCCGCCGATAAACTCCACCTCATGCGCACACTGCGCCGCCAGGTCAGCATCCCGCTGGCCGTCGATGAATCGAGCGTGAGCGCCGCCGATTTCTTCCAGTACGCCGCGGAAGGTCTGGTCGATTATCTCGTGATCAAACTCCCGCGCAGCGCGGGCATCTACACGACGTTGCAGCAGATCGCCGTCGCACAGTCCGCCGGGCTGGATCTGATCGTCAGCGGACTGACGGGCACGTTCATCACCAAGCTGGCGGCCTGTCAGGTGGCGCTCGCCTATGACTGCAAGCGCCCTGCCGGGCTGAACGGCAGCCAGTTCCTGGACGAAAGCGCGTTGTACCCGACCTTGCGCCAGATCGAATATGACGGCACGATCCACCTGAACAATGAACCCGGCGTCGGCGCGCAGCCGGACGAGGCCGCACTCCGTGATGCCCTGATCCGCGATCTGCCGATGTCCTGAACCGCGCGCGACCAAGCGAAAGGCAAGCACATGATCGACTATGACCCGCTCAAGCTGATCCGCAGGCAGCGACGAATCACCGGCATCTCGGCGATCCTGCTGCCGTTCACCGGCCAGGGCGAGATCGACTGGCACGGCCTGCGCAATCACATCCGGCGCACGGCAGAGGCCGGGCTGACCCCGGCGGTCAACATGGACACCGGCTATGCCAACTTGATCAGCGATGATGAGCGCCAGAGGGTGCTCGACGCGACGCGCGAAACGCTCGGCGGAGGCGCCTTCGTAGCGGGCGCATACGTCGGCGATCAGCCGGGCGCGGCCTTCAATGCCGACGCGTATTTCCGCCAGATTGACACCATCCAGGCCCGCGGCGGCACGCCGATCATCTTCCAGTCATATGGGCTGACGGGGCAGGATCGCGACGGTATCATCGCCGCCTACCGCGCCATCGCCGCCAGAGCCGACAGCTTCATCGCCTTCGAACTCGGCACGATGTTCGCCCCCTTCGGCGCGATCTACGATCTCGAAACCTACGCCGAACTCATGCGCATCGACCAGTGCAGCGGCGCGAAACACTCGTCGCTGAGCCGCGATCTCGAGTGGCAGCGGATCGTCCTGCGCGACCAGACGCGCCCGGCGTTCAAGGTCTTCACCGGCAACGACCTGGCGATTGATATGGTCATGTACGGCAGCGACTACCTGCTCGGCATCAGCACCTTCGCGCCGGATCTGTTCGCCCGCCGCGACCGGATGTGGCTTGAGGGCGACAGCGGCTTCTATGAACTCAACGATTTGTTACAGTATCTCGGCTGCTTCGCTTTTCGTACGCCCGTCCCCGCCTACAAGCACAGCGCGGCGCAGTTCCTGAAGCTGCGCGGTTGGATCGCGAGCGACGCCCCTCACCCCGACGGCGCGCGCCGCCCTGAGAGTGACGTGCTCATCCTCAAGGACATTGCCGAACGCCTGGGCGTGCTGGAAGGCATACCGTCATGAGCTACAAACGCATCGCCCAACTGCGCACAGCGGCGGATTTCCGGGCGCATCTCGATCAACTTGGCCTCGATCTGCAATTTGACGACTACACCGTCAGCGGCGACTCGTCTCCGCTGGCGCAGCCCTACGTTTACCGTGACCGTATCCTCGGCAACCGCTGGTGTGTGCTGCCGATGGAAGGCTGGGACGGCACGGCGGATGGCCATCCGAGCGACCTGACCCGCCGCCGCTGGCAGCATTTCGGCCAGAGCGGCGCGAAGCTGATCTGGGGCGGCGAAGCCGTCGCCGTCCGCCACGATGGCCGCGCCAACCCGAATCAGCTCGTGATCAACGAGCAGACGCTGGCGGACATCGCTGACCTGCGCCGCACCCTGGTCGAGACGCACGAAGCCAGCCACGGCAACAGCGACGAACTCCTGATCGGCCTGCAGCTGACGCACTCCGGTCGCTACTGCCGCCCAAACAGCAAGGCGCTGGAGCCGCGCACCGCCTACCGCCACCCGCTGCTGGATCAGCGCGCGGGCATCAGCAGCGATGACGTCGTCTTCAGCGACGACGAGATTGACGCGCTGATCGAAGACTTCGCGAAGGCCGCCAGCCTCGCGCAACAGGCGGGCTTCGATTTTGTCGATCTCAAACATTGCCACGGCTACCTGGGCCACGAATTCCTCAGTGCCATCACACGCGCTGGCAAGTACGGCGGCAGCTTCGACAATCGCACCCGCTTCCTGCGCAATCTGGTTGAGGCAGTGCGCGCCGCCGCGCCCGGCCTGGACATCGGCGTGCGTTTCAGTGCCTTCGACTGGATTCCGTTCAAGCCCGGCACGGATGGCAGCGGCGAGCCGGAGCCATTCGCCAGCGACGGCTATCCGTTCGCGTTCGGCGGCGATGGCACTGGCACCGGCATCGACCTGACCGAGCCGAAGCGCTTCCTCGATCTGCTGGCAGAACTCGACATCCAACTGGTGTGCATTACCGCCGGCAGCCCATACTACGTGCCGCACATCCAGCGTCCGGCGCTGTTCCCGCCCTCGGATGGCTACCTGCCGCCGGAAGACCCGCTCGTCGGCGTCGCGCGCCAGATTGCCGTGACGGCACAGCTCAAGCAGCAGCGCCCGGAACTGCTCTACGTCGGCTCCGGTTATTCGTATTTGCAGGAATGGCTGCCGAATGTGGCGCAGCACGTCGTGCGCAATCAGATGGCGGATTTCGTCGGCCTGGGGCGTCTGATCCTGTCGTATCCGGAGTTCCCGGCGGACGTGCTCGCGGGGCGTCCGTTGCAGCGCAAACGCATCTGCCGGACGTTCAGCGACTGCACAACCGCTCCGCGCAATGCCCTGCCGTCCGGCTGCTACCCGCTCGATGCGTTCTACAAAAACAGTGCCATGAACGCCGACCTCCAGACCGCCAAACAGGCGCAGAAAATCGACGCGGCGGACGAGACCGATAATTGAGTCCGGAGGACGCGCCGTTACGGGTCATTATCGCCGCGTAGGGGCGTGGCGCTGCCTCACCCCTCACGCAACGCGCGCCCTACCGCATGACACGACGGAATCAGCCAATCGCGTCGCGCGTATGCACATTATCGACGATGCGCCAGATGCCGAGCGGGTTGCCATTTTTGAGCGCGTCCGGCAGCAGCGCGTCCGGCATGTTCTGATAGGCCACGGGACGCAGGAAGCGCTGGATCGCCGTCATGCCGACCGAGGTCGAGTTCGGCATCGACGCCGCCGGATACGGCCCGCCGTGCTGCATCGCGTGGACGACTTCGACGCCGGTCGGCACGCCATTCAGAATCAACCTGCCGCTGATCTCGCGCAGCCGGTCGAACAGATCGGACGCGCTTTCGAGTTCAGCGTCGCTGGCGTGAATCGTCGCTGTGAGATTGCCCGCCAACGCCGCGATGACAGCATTCATCTGCGCGCGCGATTCGCACATGACGAACAGCGTCACCGGCCCGAAGTGCTCCTCCTGGAGATCAGGATCGGCCAGGAACGCAGCAGCGCTCGTCTGCAAGACCGTGTTGGCATAACAGAAACCATCGCTGTGCGCGACCTCGCCCCCGGCCACAAGCATCACCGCCGCCTTGCCCAGCGTGTGGCTCACCCGCTGCTGAAGGCTAGTCTCCACGCCCGCGTTGAGCAGAATCCCCGGCGCTTGTGCCTGCATCGCTCCGGCCACGTCGCGCACGAACGCCTGCGCTGCCGGTGCATCGAGCAGCAGGATCAAGCCAGGATTGGTGCAGAACTGCCCGGAGCCGAGCGTCACCGACCCGGCGATGGCCGACACCAGCGCGTCGTGGCGCGTCGCCAGCGCATCCGGCAGGATGACGACCGGGTTGATGCTGCCCATCTCGCCGTAGACCGGGATCGGCGTGGGCCGGGCGGCTGCCGTATCAAAGATGGCACGCCCACCGCGCAGCGATCCGGTGAAACCAACCGCGGCCAGCTTTGGGTGCTTGACCAGCATCTGCCCGACCTCGATGCCCGCCCCCTGCACCAGCGAGAAGAAGCCGCGCGGGAAGCCGCATTTCTCGATAGCGCGCGCAATCGCCTGCGCGACCAGTTCGGAAGTGGCGGGATGGCTCGGATGCCCCTTGGCGATCACCGGGCAGCCCGCCGCGAACGCGGATGCGCTGTCACCCCCGGCGACGCTGAAGGCCAGCGGGAAGTTATTCGGCGCGAAGACGGCGACCGGGCCTATCGGGATCAGCATCCGGCGGATGTCCGGGCGCGGTGCAGGCTGGCGCTCCGGCAGCGCCGTGTCGATGATCGCATCGACGTAGGAGCCTTCGCGGATGTGCGCGGCAAACGCGCGCAGTTGGCCGGTGGTGCGCCCACGCTCGCCGGTCAGGCGCGGCAGCCCCAACCCGCTTTCAGCGTCACACGTCTGCAGGAGTTCGTCACCCAGCGCCTCGATTTCCGCGGCGACGGTTTCCAGAAACTCTGCCCGCTTTTCGGCGGGATAATTGCGCGTCTCAGCGAATGCCTCAGCCGCGGCGCTGACCGCCCTATCGACCTCCGCTTCGCCCGCATCCGCAAAGACAGCCGCGCCAGCGGCCTTTGTGCGCGGATCAATACTGCTGAACCATGGCGGGTTGGCTTGTGTCCACTCACCCGCGATCAAATGCTTTCCAGTGATAGGCACGTTGGTTCCTTTCTCTGTCTAAGGGTTTGACGGCGCGCCGACGACGTGAACGGTGTTGACCAATTCGCCAATCGGATCGACGTTGATCCGAACCACATCTCCCGCCCGCAGCGTGAAATCATCCGGCGGTACGACACCCGTGCCCGTCAGCAGCAGTACTCCGTGTGGGAAGCGTTTGCAGCGCCCCAGGTAATCCGCCAGTTCCGGTAGCTGGCGATGCAGCTTCGCGGTCGAAGTCACGCCAGAGAAGGCCGCCGCGCCGTCCCGCTCGATGCGGATGCGAATCTCTAGCTGGGGCCAGCTTGCAGCGCCCGGCTGCAGCCAGATGCGCGGCCCCAGCGCGCAGGCATCGTCGTAGACCTTGGCCTGCGGCAGATAGAGCGGATTCGCGCCCTCGATGTCGCGCGAACTCATGTCGTTGCCGATGGTGAAGCCGATCACTTCCCGGCGCGCGTTGAAAACCACCGTCAGTTCCGGCTCCGGCACCGACCACGCTGCGTCGTAGCGAATGCCGACGGGATCGCCAAGGCTGACGACCTCGTGGCCGAGCGCCTTCCAGAAAAGCTCTGGCCGCTCTGCCGCATAGACGCGGGTGTAGATCGTGCTGTTCTCGGATTCGCGCTCGCGGGCTTCTTCGCTCGTCTTGTACGTGACCCCGGCAGCCCAGATCGGCTGCTGGTCGAGCAGGCCATTCAGCGTGACAGCCGTGTCATTGGGCAGCGATTCGGCCACGGCGTCGTTGAGTTGGGTGAGCAGATCCGAGGCTGGGACGTTCGCCAACAGCCACGTCAGCGACGGCACGGCGGCGGTGTCGAGTGCATAGGGTGTCTGCCCTTTCTGCAATCCGAGTTTGACGCCATCTGGCGTGCGATACCCGAACAGAAAAACGTGTTCTGCCATCAAGAATCTCTCCAGGAGGTAGTTGGGGTGCTCAAGCTCGCGTAAGTTTACCGGACAATATCCGTGTGGACGAGCCACTCATACGCCGGGGTGCGCGTACGAAATCACAGACGGCCAAGGCGCGCTAGATCTTTGCGCGAACTGAGAATCACCCGGAATCTGCGTCAGAACGTTCACTTTTCGTGGCGGATTAACCAGCGTCTTCGACCCTGTAGGTACGCAGGCGGCTGTAGTTGAAAATACACACACTGGTGTCGCCTGCCGCGCCGTCGCCGTTGTAGGACAACGGCACTACCAGTCCGGAGCTGTCGGCTAGCCATTGCACATCGGGGAAGCTGAAATACCCGCTCGTCATGAACCCAGAGTCGCTGACATCGTGACCGTTGTTCAGGCAGGTAGACACGGCGGCGGGGTCTTCCAGCAGGTTTGCTGCCGGGCTGCTGACACCTGTCTCCAGATCGATCACGACAAGTTCACTTTGCTCACCGATGTCATTGCTGAACAGCTGGACCGCAGCATACCGCTCGTCAGGGCTTATCCAGACCGCCGAAGACGGCACTTGATATTGCTTGAGCAGTGCGCCATCCGGCAAGCTGTAGATGAGTAAGGTCGAGGCGTAATCGTTCATGTCTTCCGGGTTATTAAAGCGAATGACCTCCAGTCGCTCGCCGTCCATGGAAAACGATGCCAAGGCATAATCGGTGCTGCCCTCGACGTGAATCTCGGCGATCTCGGCTTCTGCCTGCACGTCGAGGACGTGGAAACTCGTCCCGCCAGCCGCCACAACACGGGTATGATCAGGGCTGTAGACGGAAAATTCAGGAAACTCGCTGTATTGGGCCAGCAGCGCGTTATAGCTGGCGCTCGTTTCTGTTGTGGCTGCTCCGCCGCTTGCCAACGGGATGAGCAGGGTAGAAGTCTCTGAGTTTTCTGAGTTGGTGTAGTGTATGCTCAGGTCGCCTGCCGGCGTGAAACCCATCGGCCTGCTAAACGGGTCGATATAGTTATCGATGCCCACAAGACTGCTGAGTATTTCGGCATAGTCGTCCATAGTCAGCCGAGTCCCGTCAGTCACGTCATAGGCACGCAGTGAATAACCAGACTGGAAACAGTTGTCCATCAAAACCCATAAGGTCGTACCGGTTGAGTCCATGGCCGAGGTCACCGGGCAGTCGAAACCGATGTTATATTCAGCCATCTGGATCAGGTTCAAACCGCTGTCCTGTGCCCCGCTCGTCCGAATGGATGCGCTCACTACGAGCGACACGATCAATAATGCGAACCCCGGTCTCTGGTGTTGCGCGTACTTGCGAAGCATATAGACGTTGCTCCTATAGGGTGTGCGGCCAGGGCACAGTCTTGTGGAATCTAGTGCTGGACTTGTGGCATAAATCGCCAGCCACCAATCAATCTTACGCCCGCTTCTGAATCGCATACGCCACAAGTTTCCGAAATGCCGCGCCAGAATCATGAACCAGATCGGCCACGCGCGGTGGAGCCGCGATATTGTGCTCCTGTTTTCTGTCGCAAATCGCGCACCGGCAGTCTTTACACAAAATTGATGAACACCGCCGTTCTCTTGTCGCTATCCTGACGGCGAGCGCTGTAGATTGACGTTGGAGATTGATCATTTTCAACATTTGAGAACGGAATGACTGTATGCGCCCCATAATTGTGCAGATGGCGGACAAGCGCTGGACGACCCAGGCCATGCACCTCGCATGTGCCCTGGCGTGCACAGACGAGGCGAGCATTGTACTGCTGCGTCTGATTCAGGTCGATCACATCAGCTATCTCGGCTCAGCGTTCGGCTTCAAGCTCCTGACCAACAGTGAGCTTCGTGACCTGCAAGACTACACGGCGACCGCTGAAGACTATGGCGTCGAGATGAAACTGGAGCAGATACAGTGCATTTCGCCAACCACAGCCGTGGCGGATGCCGCTGATTACCTGGACGCCGCCGTGGTCTTCGCCCGCCTGCACCAGAGCCGAATTCCGTTCCTGCGCCAGTTCCGCCTCTGGCGCCTGATGCGCCGCCTGAATCCGGAACGGCGGCAGTTGTACACCCTCGACCAGCCGGCCCCGGACGGCGAGTCACTGCCTACCGTCACCATCAAGCCCGCACACCGCCACATCTAAGCGTGTCAGGGTAGGAAACCACGCTCTGCGCAGCATCTTGATACATTCCTTACGCGCGCCGGGGAAACGCTTACGCAATCCTGATTCCGCGCATCCGAACTCGTTATAGACTGATCGATTGTGACCATCAGGGGAGTCGAGAACACACATGACCATCCGTACTGCTCAAGAACGGTTTGCTGACATCGTTTTTGGGCATCGTCTCAAGACAGCCGAGATCACACACCAGACAGCACCGAACCCGATCGCGCTCGCCGTCCTGGCGAGCGATGCGCTGTCGTCCGTCGCCTACGCGACCGAAGAAATCCTCATCATTCTCAACATGGCGGCCATCAGCGGCTTCGCGCTGCTTGGCTTTCAAGGCAACGCCATCTCGATCCCGATTGCCATCCTGATCGCGATCCTCATCGGCATCGTGACGGTGTCCTACCGCCAGACGATCTTCTCGAATCCGGCGGGCGGCGGCGGCTACCGTGTGGCCAAGGAGAACCTGGGAGAGCAGCTCGCGCAGGTCACTGCCTCGGCCTTGCTGACCGACTACATCCTGACCGTTGCCGTCAGCATCAGCGCGGGCGTCGCCAACCTGATCAGCGTCGCGCCGGAATTGGAGCCGTTCCGCGTCCATCTAACGGTCGGCACTATCGTCTTCATGACGATCATCAACCTGCGCGGCGTTAAAGAAAGCGCGCGTCTATTCTCGATTCCGACCTACTTCTTCCTTTTCATGATGGGACTGACGCTCGTCATCGGCTTCGCCAAGATGGCAACCGGGACGCTGGGCACCGTGACTGACGTAGAAGCTATCCGGCACACATCCCTCGAGGCGATTTCGCTGCTGCTGCTGCTGCGCGCGTTTTCGTCCGGCTGCACGGCGCTGACCGGCATCGAAGCCATCTCGAACGATACGCAGCTCTTCCGCCAGCCGCGTGCCAAAAACGCTGCCAATACCCTGGTGGCGATGAGCGCCATCCTGATCACGCTCTTCCTGAGCATCACCGTGCTGGCGAATGCCGTCCAGGCCGTGCCGTCGCACGACGAGACGATCATCAGCCAGCTCGCGCGCACCATCTACGGCAACGACGGTCTGGGCTATGCCGCCTATATCCTGACGATGGTCGGCGCGTTCGCGGTGTTGTTTATGGCGGCCAACACGCCGTTTGCGGACTTCCCGCAGCTTGCGGCGCTCGCCAGCGGCGACGGCTTCCTGCCGCGCCAACTCACCTATCGTGGCCGCCGTCTGGTCTTCACCTGGGGCGTGCTGACGCTGGCGACAGGAGCGATTGCACTTGTGATTGTCACGGGCGCGATCATCACCAACCTGATCCCGCTCTATGCCATCGGTGTCTTCCTCGGCTTCACCATCAGCCAGCTCGGTATGACGCGGCGCTTCTGGCGCGCCGGACGCCTCAAGCCGGGCGAATTCACCTACGGCCTGGAGACCAAGATCGTCTACGACAACCACTGGCTGCTCAAATTGCTTGTCTCCGGCTTCGGCGCGTTCGTGACCTTCGTCGTCATGATCGTCTTCATCGTCACCAAGTTCACCAGCGGCGCATGGTTCATCGTGCTGCTCATCCCAACGCTGGTTTGGGTCTTCTTCCGCATTCACCGCCACTACAAGGAAACTGCCGCCCGGCTCAAGCTGGAAGAGGCGCCGGTCTTTGAGCAGAAGCCCATCGTCTTCGACCCGGAGCAGCACAACGAAGTCGCCATCTACTTCTGCGATACCTGGTCGAAGCTGGGCGTCGAGGTCGTCAAAGCCATCCTGAAACGCGGCCTGCCGGTGCAGATCGTCCACATCAACGTCGACGCGAAACGCTCTGAAGCCTTCGCCAAACGCAGCCAGGAAATCTCGACGCTGAACGGTTGGGAACCCGGTGTCATCCACGTCATCGACGATCAGTACCGCGACCTGTACAACAGCGTGGCGTCGATCTTGCAGGACATGCGCGCGCAGTATCCGAACGTCTACTTCGAAGTCTACATCGGCGCGCTGCGGACACACTTCCCCTTCAACCTGCTCCATATGTCGACCGACCGCTTCCTGCGTGATGCGTTCGAAGCTGTCGATGATGTGGCACTCAACATCAAGCAAATTAACATCGACGATATCCCGCTGCCTGCTGGGTTCAGGGTCACGTTCGAACACGTCGATGGGCATCATGCGCAGGACGAGGAGCATGCCGGGCTTGGGATCCGGCCAGCCGGTGCGTAATGCAGATACGGGGCAAATCGCTTGAGTCGCCGCTTCATCCCCACCCCTGAACCTGTGGTTCTTCCCCTCCCCATCGCGATGGTTCAGGGGACGACACTTTTAAGCAAAGGAGTGTCTGGGACGAGATAGA
>JAHDWN010000060.1 GCA_023382675.1 Anaerolineae bacterium | reverse complement strand
TCCGTTTCGTCCCCTCCCCTTTGCTTTGGGGTGGGTTTTGTGGGGAGGGGACCTATTCAATCACAGCGCACTGAGATTGCCCTAGGCAGTCACCAGCAGCTCAGGCAATTGTAAGTAATCGAATCATGGGAGAGTGTAATGTCGCAGCATCAGCCAACGCAGAATGATTATCCCTTGAACGCCACCGTAGTCGCCCTGATTTTTCTTGTGACCTTCGTCGTCATCGGTGGCTTGATCTACGCCAACTCACCAACGTTCGCGTCACAGCCCGGTGGCGAGGAAGTTGTCGAGGTCGCGTTGGTTGAACCCACCGCGACGTCGCTGCCGCCGACGGCTACGCCTACTCTACCGCCAACCGCATCGCCCACACCCCTCCCTTCCGCCACGCCTACGGCTGCCCCCGTCGCGACGAGCACGCCGGAAAGTCCGGTGGAGGTTGCGGCGGCAGATGTGGAGGCAACTGACGCCAGCTACGATCCGGCGTTGGTGGCACAGGGCGAAACGCTGTACCAACTATGCGCCGCCTGTCACGGGCCGGATGCGCGTGGCTTGCCCAACCTGGGCAAGGATCTGGTCACAAGCGAATTTGTCCACTCGTTGAGCGATGAAGAATTGCTCACGTTTGTCAACACTGGTCGCCCGCTTTGGGACCCGATGAACACCACCGGCATTGACATGCCGCCGAAAGGTGGCAACCCCGCGCTCAAGGATGAAGAAATCCTGGCGATCATCGCCTACATTCGCACTCTGACTGCATCGAATGCCGGAGCAGCAATAGGATCCGCCGGTGAATCACAGGCTGTCGCAGACGCAGGCCAGTCTGGTGGAAGCGAGACTGTTGCCGCTGCCGCCTACGACCCGGCATTGGTGGCACAGGGCGAAACGCTGTACCAACTATGCGCCGCCTGTCACGGGCCGGATGCGCGTGGCTTGCCCAACCTGGGCAAGGATCTGGTCGTAAGCGAGTTTGTTCACTCGTTGAGCGACGAGGAACTGCTCAATTTTGTCAAGGCCGGTCGCCCGCTCTGGGACCCATTGAATACCACCGGCATTGACATGCCGCCGAAAGGTGGCAATCCGGCGCTCACGGACGAAGAAATCCTGGCGATTATCGCTTACCTCCGGACGCTGTCGGCGAGCGGCGGATGACTGTAGCTCCGGGCGAAAGCTTTTCAGTAGAGGGCGGGGAATACTCCTCGCCTGCTTCTTGATCAAAGTGACGAGATCGCCGGAACGGCGGGCATCACGCGGATCACAATCTGGCAGCGGACATCGCAGCCCAAGACCGAGCGCAATGTGGAAAGTGCCTGACATTGCTCAGTATTTCGGCGTGTCGATACCACGCGTGTACCAGATCCTGAAGGGGCCGTAGCGGCGGTCACCGCAACAGCACCAATAGCTGGCAGAAGAGGGCACTGAACGGAGCCACGAGCCCGCGTTGATACTGGCATTTGCCAGCCTTCAGAGTCTCCCCAAAATCTTGACAAGTGCAAATGAAAGCGCTAAGCTGTAACAAAATTAATCGATTAAGTTAACTTCTGAATTAAGCACCGCTTGAATGGCTGCCCTCGGAGGATGAACACGTGAGTCGCCGTCTCTGGACACTGATCGAGCGCGGATTCCAACCCGGCAAGCAGCGCCATTACGAAACCCTTTTTACGATCGGCAATGGTTATTTTGGGACGCGCGCCAGCTTCGAAGAAGGTCTTGAGGGCGATTCGCCGGCAACACTCATCCATGGCATCTACAATCATGCAACCGGCACACTGGTACCGGATCTGGTGGTTGCCCCGAACTGGCTACCGATCAACCTCACAATTGACGGCACGCCCTTTCAACTCATTACAAAAACCAACGATATCATGCGTCCGCCACAGGGCTATGTCCTCGGCTACGAGCGCAGCCTCGCGCTTGACACCGGTGTTCTGCATCGCGAAGTGCTCTTTCGCGCGGCTTCTGGTGCAATCGTCCGGCTAATCTTCGAACGCTTTGCCAGCCTGCACAACCCGCACATCGCAGCGCAGCGCCTGCGCATCATCGCTGTCGACGGCAGCCCACAGATCGGGGTCGAGGCGGCACTGCACGGCGACGTAAGCAACCACGGCGTCGCCCACTGGTTACCTGAGATGACAGCGTATGCCGAAGGTGACCAGATCGGCCTGGAAGCAAAAACGTCTCAGAGCGGTTATGTCGTGGGCATGGCGTCCATGGTCTGCGGCGTGAACACAACACCGTCAGAATCATCTGGAATGCGCCCTACCCTGCGTGCCGCTTTCAAGCTGGCTGCAGATGAAGAACGCACCATCGAAAAGTTCACGGCCATCTTTACCAGCCGTGACGTGACCGAGCCTCTGGAAACCGCACTCGACGCGGTGACGACTGCACAGCAGCGCGGCTATGACTCACTACTGACGGATCATCAAGCTGAATGGGCGAAATACTGGGCGACCAGTGACATCGTCATCGAGGGCGATGACGAGTGCCAGCTTGCCCTGCGCTTCGCTACCTACCACGTCTTGATCGCCGCCCCACGCCACGACGAGAACGTCAGCATCGGCGCGAAGACACTCTCCGGGCTTGGCTACAAAGGCCACGTGTTCTGGGATACGGAGTTATTCACACTGCCGCCGCTGACATTTACTCAGCCGACGCTGGCGCGCAATCTGCTCATGTATCGTTATCACCGCCTGGCCGGCGCGCGCAAGAAAGCCCGCGAAAACGGTTACGAGGGCGCACTGTTCCCCTGGGAAAGCACAGATACAGGCGATGAAACCACCCCAAAGTGGTCAGACCCCCAGCCGGACGGTTCACGCATCCGCATCTGGACGGGCGATAGTGAGCAGCACATCTCGACTGACATCGCCTACGCCGTCTGGCACTACTGGCAGTGGACGCACGATCACACCTTCCTCACGCGCTACGGCGCAGAACTGATCCTTGATACCGCCGTCTTCTGGGGCAGCCGTGTCGAAGCCAAGAATGGGCGCTTTGAAATCTCCCAGCAAATCGGCCCCGACGAGTACCACGAAAACATCGACAACAGCGTATTCACCAATCGCATGGTAGTCTGGCATCTGGAGACGGCGCTCAGACTGCTCGACTGGCTGGCCGTCAACGCAAGTGGTGATTACGCGCGTCTGGTGGCGTCCCTCGGTCTGACGGATGTACGCCTTGCGCACTGGCACGACATCATCGCGCGCATGTACATCCCGTTCGACGATGCGCGGCAGATCCACGTCCAGTTTCCCGGCTTCTTCGACATGGAATACGTGCCTGTGCCCAACTACACACCGCGCACGACCAGCGTACAGGCGATTTTGGGACACGTACGAAGCATCCAGACTCAGGTCATCAAGCAGGCGGATGTCGTCATGCTGATGGCGCTCCTGGGCGACGCCGTCGGCAGCCGGGAGGTGATGCTCAATAACTGGCACACGTACTACCCGCGCACCGACCACGGATCGTCACTCAGCCCGGCGGTACATGCCTGGGTCGCCGCCCGGCTAGGGTTAATCGACGACGCCTATGACATGTTTTACCACGCCGTCCACATCGACCTGCAAGATAACAAAGGCAACGTGCATGATGGTATGCATGCGGCAGCCTGTGGCGGCGTGCTTCAGGCGCTGTTGTTCGGCTTCTGTGGCTTGTCGCTGGACGACGACGGGCGTCTCACCATCGATCCGCAGTTGCCAGAGCACTGGCGGCGCGTCAAGTTCAACGTGTACTACCGGGGCGAATTACATACATTCGACGCGCGCAACCCCGTGTTAGACACCCCGATCGCGTGATGGGGTCGCCTACGGCGAGAAATACACGCGTAGAAGATCTTTATTTTCGCTTGGAGGTTGAGACAATGCGTAACGTTCGTTTGATCGTGCTCATGGTCGGGTTATTTGCGCTCCTCGGTGCAGGCCTCGCCAGCGCACAGACGACCACCATTCAGCTTGCGGGCTGGTCATCGTCGGATGCGGAGAACGCCGCCCTCGAGGCGATGGTTGCCGCATTTGAAGAGGCAAATCCAGACATTGACGTCGAGTTGATTTTTGCGCCGGAATACGAGACGTTTATGCAAACGGGTTTCGCCAGCGGCGACTATCCGAACGTCTTCTATGTCGATAGCTTCCGTCTTCAGGATTGGGCGTCGGCAGGTGTCCTGGAGCCTTACGGCGACCAAATCACAAACCCCGACGATCTCTATGCCTCGCTGCGTGACATTTTCACCTACGACGGTCAACTCTACTGTGCGCCGAAGGATTTCTCGACGCTCGCCTTGGTCTACAACACGGATTTGTTTGAGGCTGCGGGCGTCGCAGTGCCGACGAATTGGGAAGAACTGCGTGCCGCCGCCGAAGCGCTGACGACCGAAGACGTCGCAGGCTTGACGACCGGTATTGAATTGCCGCGCTTCCTGCCCTTCCTCTATGAGGCCGGTGGCAGCATCCTCAGCGAGGACGGCACGGAAGTAGTGCTTGATAGCGACGCAACCATCACCGCGGTGGATTATTTCGTCAGCCTGTACACCGATGGCGTTGCCAAGAGTCCGGCAGACCTGGGCGCAGGCTGGGCCGGTGAGGCGTTTGGCCAGGGTAAGGCTGCGATGACAATTGAGGGCAACTGGATCATCCAATACCTGATCGACCAGTTCCCGGACACCAATTGGGCGGTTTCGGAACTACCGGTGGGTTCCGAAGGCCCGGCGACGATGGCGTTCACCGTCTGCTACGGCGTGGCCGCAGCAGCCAATAACGACAACCTCGAAGCCTCGGTTCGCCTGGCCGACTTCTTGACGGGGCCTGAGGGTGCAATGATGGTTGGCGAAAGCGGCTTTGGCCCGATGCCCGCGCGCGCCAGCGCAGCCGAGACGTGGCTGTCCAGTCGTGGTGAGGAATTTGCGCCCTTTGTGGCTGGCGGTGACTATTCGTATGCCTGGTCGTTCCCACCCGGCTTCGGCACGTTCATCGACACGTTCAACAACGGCCTGAACGAAGCCGTCAAGGGCAACGTGGACGTGCAGGAACTGGTGCAGGACTCAGCCGAGGCTGCCCAGGAAGCGCTCGACGAATTGATGTAAGCAGATCAGGAGCTGCGGCGCAGTCCCTGTCATGATACTTTCGGGGGCACTCGTGTGAGCGCCCCTCAAAGAGCCGGTCGCTTACAGGGCCGGTTCCCCTTTGTTCCCCGACGTTTTGAGCCTGTAAATGAGTGGAAGGCTCACAGAATGGCTGAGGCAGTATCCCACACAGTAGAAACAGCGCCTGAAAAGCTGATGACGCAGCGAAGTCAGCGCATACAGGAGATCATTGCCGGTTATGCATTCATGGCACCGGCGATCATCATTTTGACCGTTTTTCTCGTATTGCCCATGGTTGCTGCTCTGTTCTTCAGTTTGACCGATTGGAACGGCATCACTCCCCTGTTCGACCGCCAGGGCACGGTCAACACACAGGCCTTCGAAATGGTCGGGCTAGAGAACTATGAACGGCTCTTGCTGCGTGAAGGCAGCCGCCAGGAAGCGTTTTTTACGTCACTCAAGAATACAGTCTACTTCGTTCTCGGCGTCGTCCCGGTACAGACAATTCTTGCGCTCGTCCTGGCGGTGATCGTCAACCAGCGCTGGCTGAAAGGTAAGGGCTTTTTCCGCACGGCCTTTTATTTCCCCTCGATCAGCTCATCCGTGGTGATCTCGCTGATCTTCATGTTTCTGTTCGCCAGCAATGGTATCATCAACCAGGGAATCAAAGCGCTCTTCCCCGGCTATCAGAACGTCACCTGGCTCAATGACGCAACCGGCGTCATTCACGCGCTTCTCGGTGGCCTGGGCATCACGCGCGATACCGTCGGCGAGTGGGCACGCACAGAAGTGCTCAGCATCCGGCTCTGGGACTGGATCAGCGGTCCCAGCGTGACCATGTTGATGATCAT
This sequence comes from Anaerolineae bacterium, assembly GCA_023382675.1. Classification (GTDB taxonomy): domain Bacteria; phylum Chloroflexota; class Anaerolineae; order Aggregatilineales; family Phototrophicaceae; genus Flexifilum. The sequence continues at coordinate 21,022 of JAHDWN010000060.1, read as the reverse complement.
GATCCTGAACACCTGGACGACCATCGGCACAATGATGGTGATCTATCTCGCGGCGCTGCAAAATATCCCTGGGCAGGTTTACGAGGCTGCCTATGTGGACGGCGCGACGACCGGCCAGATTTTCCGCAAGATCACCGTGCCGCTGCTGCGCCCGACGACCTTCTTCGTGATTACCCTCGGTTTGATCGGCACGTTCCAGGTCTTCGACCAGATCTACGTGATTTCGAGCGGTGGCCCCGCCGATACAACGTTGACCATCGCCTATCTGGTCTATCGCAGCGGCTTCGACGACTCGCGCATGGGGCTGGCGACCGCAACAGCGATGGTTCTTTTCGTCATCATCTTTGTCTTCACCATGATCCAGCGTCGGATCGTTGGTGGCGAAAAAGCAGATTAACGCCGCCAGGAATACGAACATGGCAACTGCAACTTACGACACCATTCAAGAATCAACGCCCCTGAGTCGGGCATTGAGACGCATCGTGCCGATCGTCGGCTACACCATCCTGATCATCGCCGCGCTCACTCAGATTGTACCCTTCGTGCTGACGGTCGCGAACTCGTTCAAATGCCTGCCTGCGGTCAATGAGGCCCCCGCTGCGCTCATCCCGGTCGCGCCATTTGGTGTGGACTGTCGCACGCCCGAAGGCTCAGTCCGTTCGGCATCGGAAACCTCGACCGCGGTGACATTCAACCCCGCCCTCGAAGGCTACGAGCAGGTATTCGAACAGAATCTGGGGCGTTGGCTGCTCAATTCGGCGATCTATTCGGTCGCGATCATGCTGCTGCGCATCATCTTCGATGCTCTGGCGGGTTACGCCCTTGCCCGTATCAAGTTTCCGGGAAACCGGCTGATCTTCACTGCGATGCTGGGTACGATGATGATCCCGGCCATTGTGCTGCTGATCCCGCGCTTCATCATCCTGCGCCAGCTTGGCATGATCAACAACTACAGCGGCATCATCGTCCCGCTGATGGTGGATGCGTTCGGCATCTTCTTGATGAAGCAGTTCTTCGAGACCATCCCGAACGACATCGAAGAAGCGGCCCAGGTCGACGGCGCTAATCGCTTCGTCATGTTTTTCCGCGTGATCCTGCCGATGGCGACCCCGGCGCTGACCGCCCTCGCCATTTTCAGCTTCCAGGGCATGTGGAACAACTTTCTGGACACGTTGATCGTCGTCGGCGGCAATCAGGAATTGTGGAATCTGCCATTGGGGTTGTCCTTCTTGCGTGGACAATCGGGCGAGGCGCTGATCTGGAACGAGTTTCTCGCCGGGTCGGTGATCACGACGCTGCCCATGGCGATCTTATTCTTCGCCTTCCAGCGCTATTTCGTCGAAGGCACGACCTACTCCGGATTGGCGGGTCAGTAGGCACTAGCGATGATTGAGGGGCTGCGCGCGGTCTGGCATGGGCTACGCCATTTGAATCGACGTGGCTACGTTTACGTTTGGGCGAACGTGTTCTGGGCAGTGTTGACTGTGCTGATCGTCACTGCCCCCGCTGCCTGGGCGGGCATGGTGCGCCTGAGCTACCTGGCGCATCGCCAACCGACGGTCAGTCTGAGTGATTTCTGGATCGGCGTGCGCGAGAATTTACGCCGGAGCGTGATCATAGCACTTTTCAACGTCGCCGTGCTCACGATCACCATCAGCAATCTATTGAGCTACGCTGGCGCAGACGGCACGCTGATCGCGCTGGCACGCGGCATCTGGGTGCTCTCGCTGGCGCTCTGGTTGGCGGCGCAATATTTCGGCTGGTGCTTCTTCTACGCGATGAAGCAGCCCTCGTTTGTCGGCGGTTTGCGCAACGCGCTCGTCATGATGGTGCAGAATCCGCTCTTCAACCTGGGCGTGCTGCTCTGTGTCATCGTCATCGCGGTGATCAGTTCGCTGCTGCCCGCCGCCTGGTTCTTGATCAGCGGCGGGGCGCTGGCGGCGATTGCCAACAGTGCCGTGCAGAACCGGCTGCGCGCGGCGGGTTTCGAACCGATGCCGCAGTTCGACGAAGAGACGGTGATCGACCCGCACTTTGGCGACATCTGACGTCTTGACGCGCAACTGCAGCCATAATAAAGTTGTGCTGTTCCTCGTCCAGATGAGCAAAAACACAATGGCAACCATCAAAGATGTCGCTCGGAGAGCCGGTGTATCCACGGCGGCAGTGTCCTATGTATTGAATAACAAGCCGTCCGGTGTCAGCGAAGAGACACGCCGCCGGATCTTGGAGGCGGTTGAAGAACTGGGCTACACGCGCAACATGAACGCCCAGAATCTACGAGCCAGTCGCACCCGTTTGATCGGTTATGCCTTGCCCCACAGCGACGAGCCGCGTCCAAACACGGTGCTTGAGCATTTCGCCTTTCATCTGGCCCGCGCTGCCGGCGCCGCCGGTTATCACCTGTTGACGTTCACCTACCCCGTCGAAGATCCCATTCCCACCTATGACGAACTCATTCGCACAGGACGAGTCGACGCCTTCATTCTTGCCGGTACAACCATCAATGATGAGCGCATCGCCCACTTGCACGAGACCGGCTTCCCATTTGCTTGTTTTGGGCGCGCCAATGCGGACTGGGATTTCAACTGGGTGGATACCGATGGCCGAGCCGGAGTCCGGCTCGCGGTGCAGTACCTGCTGAAATTGGGACACCAACGCATCGCAATGGTGACATGGCCGGAGGACTCACTGACAGGTAACGACCGCCTGGCGGGTTACCTCGACGCCATGCGCCACGCAGGAATCGAGCCGCCTTTCGAATATGTGCTGCGGACAATCTACGGTGAAGCCGTCGGCGAGGACGTGTTCGAACATTTCGAGCGGCTCCCCGCCAGCCAGCAGCCGACCGCCCTTGTCGCTGCCAGCGACCTGACCGCGATCAGCATCATGAGCGGGGCCGAGCGTCGTGGTCACATTGTCGGCGAGACGTTGTCGATTGTGGGCTTTGATGACGAGGTCTTGAGCCAGTATCTGCATCCGCCACTGACGACATTGCGGCAGCCGATCGCCACTATCAGCGCCGAGCTAATCGGTATGGTGAATGCGATCGTGGCTGACCCGGATATGCCGACAAATCAAATCTTGCTGCCGCCGGAATTGGTCATCCGCGGATCGGTCAATCCGCCGCCAGCCGGTTGAGCACGTCTACCAGCACAATCGAAGCCACGTCGTCATAATGGATGTCTGCACAGTTCGCGGTCGAGGCGCCGATGCCTACGGTCAGGAATCCACCTTGGCGCGCCGCATCAATCCCTGCCTCGGCATCTTCGATTACGATTGCCTGCGGCGGATACACATCGAGACGACCAGCAACCCAAATGAACAAATCCGGCGCGGGCTTGGTATTGACCACGCTGTAACCATCGCCGATTGCGTCAAATGCAGCACCGAGTCCGAGTTTGTTCAAGACGAGTTTGGCATTCTTCGACGCCGAACCGATACTAACCAACAGGCCTAGACGTTTTGCCTCGTCAAGTAGCTGTTGGACGCCGGGCAAGAGGTCAGCGGGCGTGATCTTGTCCAGATAGCCCACATAGTAGTGGTTCTTGCGCGTCATCCACGCCTGCGCGGTTTCTTCATCTATTGGCCTGCCCTTGAGCATCCGATCCAGGCTGCCACGGCGCGAGACGCCGCGCAGCGCCTCGTTATCTTCGCGTGTGAAGGGGATGCCTTCCTCATCGGCCAGCCGTTTCCAGGCCAGATAGTGATACTCCGCCGTGTCGGTGATCACTCCATCAAGATCGAAGATCAAAGCTCGTATGGTCTTCATGAGCACCTCATACAGAGATTAGATTAATCGATTAAGTATCTTGACTCTGAAGGTGCGTTTTGTCAATCTTACTTGCGCGCGGACGTTATTGAATGGGACAGAAACACCAATGCGTCGCGCTGAGTGAACTCTGAGCGAAATTTGAAGCTCTACCTGAGTGCGTCTCATTGCAGCAAGCACTGTGTCAAGGCGTGATCACGGGACGCGGAAGCTTACTGGCCAGGCCATTACCCTCACTGCAAGAGGCTGTTTTGAGCCCGATCGAGCGGCTTTACGCGGGAATTGTGCGTCCTGACGAGCCCATTACGGGCGAATCACAACCCAAGACCGAGCACAATAGCGAGGTAAAGCGTCTTTACTCTATAGGGCGGAAAGTTCCGGATATTGCCCAGTATTTTGGAGTGTCGATAGCGCGCGTGTACCAGATTTTGAAGGGGAAGTAGAGACGCCAATCACCTTTGGGCGAGCAATTGTCCGCCCGATAGTGGCGATTGGGTGCGCCGTTGCATCGCGCCAAAGTGGGCTGGACGAATCGCAATTCCTGTTCCGTCCCTATTTTGACACTTTCTTGACCCGTTCACGCGCATCCCTGACGCACAATTGACCTCGTTTTCGAGACAATTGCATCGAGTAAATTCCTCAGATGTGAGGTGGATTCTCGATGAATTGGGAATTGATCGTGGCGGGCGGCGCTGCGCTGCTCGTGTTTCTCTACCTTGTCTACGCCATGCTGCACCCGGAGAAGTTCTGATGACCCCGCTTGAGCTTGTGCAGATCGCGCTCTACCTGGGCTTACTGGTCGTGTGTACTCCACTGCTCGGCGGCTATATGGCGCGTGTGTTCAAAGGGGAGCGCACATGGTCGACGCCCGTGCTGCGCCGCGTCGAGAGCGCTATCTACCGACTGGCGGGTGTGCACCCGGATGAGGAGCAGTCTTGGAAGCAGTATGCGCTGGCAATGATGCTCTTCAACGTCGCGGGCTTCGTGCTGCTGTTTGTGCTGCAATTGACACAGCGCGCGCTGCCACTCAATCCCGCTGTTCTACCCAATGTCGAGCCCTTCCTCGCTTTCAACACGGCCACCAGCTTCGTGACCAACACGAACTGGCAGGCCTATGGCGGCGAGACGACGATGAGCTATCTCACACAGTTGATCGGCCTGAACGTGCAGAATTTCGTCAGTGCTGCGACTGGCGTGGCGGTCGTCATCGCCATGACGCGCGGGCTGGCGCGCAGGCAGGCGAGCGCTCTCGGCAACTTCTGGGTCGATCTCGTGCGCTGCGTGCTCTACGTGTTTCTGCCGCTGTGCCTCGTGTTCGCGCTCGTGCTGGTGAGCCAGGGCGTCGTTCAGAATTTCAATGGTTATGCTCAGGCGACGACACTGACGGGGGACACGCAGTTGCTGCCGCAAGGCCCTGCCGCATCGCAGATTGCCATCAAGCAGCTGGGCACAAACGGTGGCGGTTTCTTCAATGTCAACAGTGCGCATCCCTTCGAGAATCCCACCCCATTGACGAACTTCCTGGAAATGCTCTCGATCCTGTTAATCCCGGCGGCGCTGACCCACACCTACGGCGTAATGGTCAGCAGCAAGCGGCAGGGGTGGGTGATCTTCGCGGCCATGATGGCACTGTTTCTCGCCGGTCTGGCGCTGATGCTCGCGAGCGAGTATGGCGTGCCCGGCACGATGGAGGGCAAGGAAACGCGCTTCGGCATTGCCAACAGCATCCTCTGGGGTGCGGCGACGACGTCGGCGTCGAACGGATCGGTCAACGCCATGCACAGCAGTTTCAGCCCATTGGCGGGCGGTGTCGCGCTGCTCAACATTATGCTGGGTGAAGTCATTTTTGGCGGCGTCGGCGCCGGCCTGTACGGAATGCTGATCTTCGTCGTCCTGACGGTCTTTATCGCCGGATTGATGGTCGGGCGCACGCCGGAATACCTGGGCAAGAAGATCGAGTCGTGGGAAATCAAGATGGCGATCCTAGCCGTGCTGCTGCCGAGCGCCTGTATCCTGCTCTTCTCCGCCGTGGCGTCCGTGACGGAGGCGGGCCTATCCAGCCGGGCGAACGCTGGGCCGCACGGCTTGAGTGAGATTCTCTATGCCTTCGCATCTGGCGCGGGCAACAACGGCAGCGCCTTTGCCGGGCTAAACGCGAATACGCCCTTCTACAACGTTCTGCTCGGCATCGCGATGTGGATTGGCCGGTTTGGCGTCATCCTGCCCGCGCTGGCGATTGCGGGAAGCATGGGGCGCAAGAAAGTCGCGCCACCATCGTCCGGCACTTTTCCAACCGGTGGCGGTTTGTTCGTCGCTCTCCTGATGGCGGTTATCCTGATCGTGGGCGCGCTGACGTTCTTCCCGGCCTTGTCGTTAGGACCGATTGTCGAGCAGTTGCTGATGAGCAGTGGTCGTGTCTTTTGAGGTTTAGGAAATAACAACGTGGAAACCCAGGCAAAATCGCGTCCTCTGTTTGATGGCCCGATCGTGCGACGCGCAGCGGTCGATGCCGTGCGCAAGCTCGATCCGCGCCAGCAGTTGAAGAACCCGGTGATGTTCGTCGTCCTCGCCGGCGCACTGATGACAACCGTCATCATCATTCGCGACTTGCTGGCCGGGGATAGCGCCGATCTTGGCTTCAACACACAGATCGCGCTCTGGTTGTGGTTCACCGTGTTGTTCGCCAATTTCGCCGAAGCGATGGCCGAGGGGCGTGGCAAGGCGCAAGCCGAGGCGCTGCGCAAGACGCGCACGCAGATGAGCGCGCGGCGTCTCGTCAACGGCAAGGAGGAACGCATCCCCGCGCCGCAGCTCAGGAAGGGCGATGTGGTCGTGTGTGAGGCGGGCGATCAGATTCCGGGCGACGGCGAGGTGATCGAAGGCATCGCTAGCGTCGATGAGAGCGCCATCACAGGCGAGTCCGCGCCCGTCATTCGCGAGAGTGGCGGTGACCGCAGCGCTGTGACGGGCGGCACGCGCGTCCTCAGCGACCGCATCGTCATCAAAATCACGTCCGAGCAGGGCAGCACCTTTCTCGACCGCATGATCGCGTTGGTGGAAGGCGCCAAACGCCAGAAGACACCGAACGAGATCGCGCTGACGATCTTGCTCTCCGGCCTGACCATCATCTTTCTTCTGGCGGTCGTGACACTGCGCGCCTTCACGCAGTACAGCGAGGTCGAGACAGGCATCGCCCAGACGAGCGCAACCGTGCCCGTGCTGATTGCCCTGCTCGTCTGCCTGATCCCGACGACCATTGGCGGCTTGTTGAGCGCCATCGGCATCAGCGGCATGGATCGCATGATTCAGCGCAACGTGCTGGCGACCAGCGGGCGCGCCGTCGAAGCAGCTGGTGACGTCGACGTTCTGTTGTTGGATAAGACCGGCACGATTACGCTGGGCAACCGCATGGCAACCCGCTTCATTCCCGCTGCACAAGTCGAGCCTGAACGATTGGCGGATGCCGCGCAGTTGTCGTCACTGGCGGACGAAACACCGGAAGGGCGTTCAATCGTCGTGCTGGCGAAGGAGCGCTTTGGTCTGCGCGGGCGCGAACTGCGGGATCTCAATGCCGAGTTCGTCGCCTTCAGCGCGCAGACGCGCATGAGCGGCGTCGATTTTGCAGCGTTGGACGGCCATCCGGCGCGCAGCATCCGCAAGGGCGCTGTGGATGCGATCCGCTGTTACGTCGAAACGTGCGGGGGAATCTACCCGACTGACGTGCAGGCGATTGTCGACAGCATCGCGAAGAATGGTGCGACGCCATTGGTCGTGGCGGAAGGGCACGACGTGCTTGGCGTGATCGAACTCAAAGATGTCGTCAAGGGGGGCATTCGGGAGCGTTTCGCCCAGTTGCGCGCCATGGGCATTCGCACCGTCATGATCACTGGCGATAACGCACTGACAGCGGCTGCCATTGCTGCGGAGGCGGGCGTTGACGACTTCATGGCCCAGGCGACGCCGGAGGACAAGCTGCGCCGCATTCGCGCAGAACAGGCGGGCGGGCATCTGGTCGCAATGACGGGCGACGGTACCAACGATGCACCCGCATTAGCGCAGGCGGATGTGGGGGTCGCCATGAACACTGGGACCCAGGCGGCGCGTGAGGCTGGCAACATGGTCGACCTCGACAGCGACCCGACGAAGCTGATCGAAGTCGTAGAGATCGGCAAGCAACTGCTCATGACGCGCGGCGCGCTGACCACGTTCAGCATCAGCAATGACGTCGCCAAGTACTTCGCCATCCTGCCCGCGCTGTTCGGCGCTCTCTACGCCGCGACTCCGGGCCAACCAGGCCCGCTGGCCACGCTCAACGTCATGCGGCTGGCGTCACCGCAGAGCGCGATCCTGAGCGCGATCATCTTCAACGCACTTATCATCGTCACGCTTATTCCGTTGGCGCTGCGCGGCGTAGGCTACCGGCCGATGGGTGCGGCGGCCATCCTACAGCGCAACCTCCTGATTTATGGTCTTGGTGGGTTGATCACACCATTCATCGGCATCAAGTTGATCGACCTGCTCATCACCGCCATCGGGCTGGCCTAGCGGGGAGGAATCATCATGTTGAAGGGACATCAGGCGCATTGGTCGACGCTGATCGTCATCGGCATTGTTGCCGGTCTCGGACTGGTGATAGAGGCCAACCTGAGAGTATCGATCTTGACGCATCGCGTCTTGTTATTGGTCTGGTGCGCGATCACTTACGCGACTCTCGCCATGTGGGTGAGCAATAACCAGGCGGTACTGCGCTATCGGCCTACGGAAACGGAAGACGATTCGGACAGTCAGAGGGAAAGTGAGGTGGCTTGATGCTCGGCTTTGTGTTCATGGGTGGTTTTATGGCACTGCTCGTCATTGCCGAGCTGCCCGTCTCTGAGAAAGTTCAGGGCGTACTCCTGTTCGTGTGGGCTGTCTCGGTATTTGTCGCGCTCATTTATCTCCTGCGGGGGGAGCGGCAGCATTCGTCAATCCCGGTGACGATGGAGCAAGTCACCTTGCCTGCACACTTGTGGTACGAACTGTCGGTGGTTGATGAATTCTTCGACGCGGATCGCATTGCGTTGGAACAGGATGGGTTCGAATGGGATAACGAAGACACGCCCGGCACTTACAGGGTGATCTAGGTTCAGGGAGTTCATCAGCTATGCTCAGGCAACTAAGGACCAGCATCGCGATGTTGATCGTGCTCACGCTCGTGACCGGGGTGCTTTATCCGCTGACCGTCACCCTTGCGGCTCAGGTCGCGTATCCTGAAAGCGCGAACGGCAGCCTCGTGCAGCGCGGTGACGAGGTCGTTGGTTCAACGTTGATCGGCCAGGTGACATACACGCTGACAGAGGATGGCGAGATTGCCAACCGCGACGCCATCGATCGTTACTTCTGGGGTCGTCCGTCGGCAGTCAATTACATGCTGGGGTCATCCGCTGATTCGCTCGGCTCGTCCGGCGCGAGCAACTACGGCAGCACCAACGCGACGCTCGCACATCAGGTTGAGCAGCGAGAAGCCGCCTTCCGAGCAGCGAACAGTGTCCCCGCTAGTGTCGCCGTCCCTAGCGAGATGGTCTACGCCTCAGGGAGCGGTCTAGATCCGCACATCAGCCCGGAGTCTGCCCGTCTACAGATCGAACGCGTGGCTGCAGCGCGCGGACTGGAGCGTACCGTCGTTGCCAGATTGGTGGAACAATCCGTCGAAGCGCCGCAGTGGGGCATCTTCGGGCAACCGCGTGTCAACGTGCTGCGGCTCAATCTGGCGCTGGATCAATTACAATGAAGGCAGCGGTATGAACGAAACCAGGATCATCCAGACAACTCAGGCGCCGTAACGCCATGAACGAATACCGTCCAGACCCTGACGCCCTGCTGGCCGCCATCCAGAAGGGCGAAGCGCGTGAGCGGCGTGGCAAGCTCAAGATCTTCTTCGGCATGGCGGCGGGTGTCGGCAAAACCTATGCTATGCTCGACGCCGCCCGCCAACGTCAGCTCGAAGCTGTGGACGTCGTCGTCGGCTATGTCGAAACCCATAAGCGCGCGGAAACCGAGACACTGCTCGATGGACTGGAAATCGTCCCGCGGCGGAAGGTCGATTATCGTGGCACGTCATTGGAAGAGATGGACGCCGACGCCATCATTGCGCGCCGCCCACAATTGGCGCTTGTCGACGAACTGGCGCACACGAATGCACCCGGATCACGCCACGCCAAACGCTACCAGGATGTGATCGAACTCCTTGAAGCGGGGATCGACGTGTATACCACCGTCAATGTCCAGCACTTCGAGAGCCGGGCCGACGCCGTCCGCCAGATCACGGGTATCAGCGTTCATGAGACCGTGCCCGATTCGATCCTCGATTACGCCGACGAGATCGAATTGATCGATCTCTCTCCAGAAGACCTGCGCAAGCGGCTGGCCGAGGGCAAAGTCTATACACCAGAGCGCATCGAGGTCGCCGCGAATAACTTCTTTCGCATCGGCAATTTGACGGCACTGCGTGAGATGGCATTGCGCCTGACCGCCGAGCAGGTCGATCACCAACTGCAAGACTACATGCAGGTCAAGCAGATTGCGGGGCCGTGGAAGTCTGGCGATCGGTTGATGGTCGCGGTCAGCGCCAGCCCGTTCTCCGAAAAACTGATCCGCTGGACACGGCGCATGGCCTACAACCTGGAGGCCGCCTGGCTGGCCGTCTTCATCGAAACATCAGACACGCCCACGCCTGATGCCAAAGAACAGCTTGCGCACAATCTGACCCTGGCGCGCGAACTGGGCGCGGAGGTGATCATCGCGGCAGGTGACGACGTGGCCGATGCCTTGCTACGCGTTGCTCGACAACGTAATGTGACGCAGATTATCGTCGGGAAGCCGCTGCGTTCTCGTCTGGCGGAGCTGCTGCGCGGTTCTATGGTCAATCGCCTGATTCGTGTTAGCGGCGACGTCGATATCTACGTGGTCAAGGGTGATGAGCTAGAACGGCAATCCATCGAATGGAAAGTGGGGCGTTTCATCCCGCAACCGAAAATCCATTCCAGTTTACAGCAGTACGCACTGGCACTAGCCATTGTCGCGACGTTTACCGCTGTCGACCTGGTATTGTTTTCACAAATATCATGGGTCGGCTATCAGGTCGTTGGACTAACCGAGTTGCTGGCGGTACTGCTGATCGCGGTCTATATCGGGCGCGGACCTGCGCTTGCCGCTGCATTCGCCAGTGCAATCTCGTGGAACTTTCTATTCATCGACCCACGGTTCACATTCCAGATCTCGCAAGCACATGATGTGATTCTGTTCCTGCTTTACTTCTTGATTGCCATTTTTGCGGGCAATCTGACCGCGCGTTTGCGCACGCGGGAGCGCCAGGCCCGTTACAACGCCGATCGCTCAATGGCGCTGTACGCATTGGCGCACGAAACGGCCACCGCAGTCAATATGAACGACGTCCTGCGCACAGCCATCACGCAGATCGCAAAAGTATTCGACGCCGACGTTGGCATCCTGTTGCTGGAAGGCGACCGGCTGGCGCAGGACTATCATCCGTCGAGCACGCTCAAGATCGACACCAAAGATCATAGTGTCGCGCAGTGGGTTTTCGAACACGGCAAACCTGCCGGGCGATTCACCGATACATTACCGCAGTCGCCGGTGCACTTTATCCCGCTGCGCACCCCCAATCGTATCGTTGGCGTTATTGGCATCCAGCTGCGCAGTGATAGCCGCCTGTCCTACGATCAAGAAGTGCTGCTCGAAACGTTCACCAGCCAGATCGCACTTGTGATTGAACGCGAACTCCTCGACGAAGCGGCTGAGCAGGCCGCCATGCTTCGCGAGTCCGAGCGCTTGTTTGCGACGCTGCTGAATTCGATTTCGCACGAACTGCGCACCCCAATCGCGGCGATTACGGGTGCGGCGAGCAGCCTGCGCAACCCACAGACGATAAACAACGATGTGGCGAGTGGCGAGCTTCTCAGCAACATCCAGGACGCAGCCGAGCGGCTGAACCGGCTGGTCGAAAACCTGCTCGATATGTCGCGTCTGGAGAGCGGGCGGCTCAAGCTCAAGCGCGATTGGTGCGACGTCGGAGAGATCATTGGCGTCGCCGTCAAACGGCTTGAAAGTGCGCTTGGGGATCGTCAGATCAAAATCGTCATCGATCCGCATCTGCAATTGATTCGCCTTGACTTTGTTCTGATTGAGCAGGTCATCATCAATTTGCTGGACAATGCCTGTAATTACACCCCACCGGAGACGCCGATCTCTATCGAAGCACAGCAGCGCCAACGCCAGGTGGAAATCGTCGTTCGGGATTATGGGCCAGGCATTCCTGAAGCCGATATCGAGCGCATTTTCGACAAGTTTTATCGTGCCCCAGGTACCGCGGCAGGCGGGACAGGTCTTGGCCTGTCGATCTGCCGAGGGATAATTGAGGCTCATGAGGGCAAGCTGATCGCGGAGAATGCCCGCGACGGCGGCGCGCGCTTCACGATCATATTGCCCATGATTGGTGAACCACCACCCGTGCAAGAGGTCAATTATGGCTGATGGCCTGAGCGTTTTGATCGTGGACGATGAGATTCAAATCCGCCGCTTCTTGCGCATCAGCCTGGAAGCTGTGGGTTATCAAGTTCATGAAGCGGAAACCGGCCAACAGGCGCTGACACGGACGGCACAATTGCGCCCGGATCTCGTCATCCTCGACATCGGTTTGCCCGACATGGATGGGTTTCAAGTCCTCACGCGGCTGCGCGAATGGACGACAACGCCCGTGATCGTTCTTTCGGTGCGCGATAGCGATCACGACAAGGTGCAGGCGCTCGACACCGGGGCCGACGATTATCTGACCAAACCCTTCAGTGTCGACGAACTAATGGCGCGCATTCGCGTTGCACAGCGGCATTCGCAGCCCCAACCAGAGACGCCGATCTTTTCAGTTGGAGATTTGCAGGTGGACTTCGCGCATCGGCTAGTGACCCTAAGAGGAAAGCCGGTCAAGATGACACCCACGGAATATGCGCTGCTACGCTTGATGGTTCAAAATGCGGGGAAGGTGCTAACGCATCAGCAGATTTTGCGCGCCGTTTGGGGTCCTGAATACGTCGAGGAAACGCACTATCTGCGCGTCTACTTCGCCCAACTCAGGCAAAAAATAGAGGATAACCCGGCGGTTCCAAAACTAATTGTGACCGAACCCGGCGTCGGTTATCGCTTAGTTGTATCTTAGTAGTACAGACGTGGCGATCGAGGACCGCGCCGTGATTATCGCAGGGTGACCCGGCGGGGGCATATCCCTCCGCGCTTGGCCCAAAGTGAAGTCCTATTGTCCGACGACTTCCCACGAACCGTTGGTAGCCGATGCGTACATTCACATAGACCCAGTACTTTGTCTAGGCATGATCACGGGACGCGGAGGTTTATTAGTCAGACCATTACCCTCGCTACAAGAGGCTGTTTTGAGCCTGACTGAGCGGCTTTACGCGGGAACTTCACGTCCTGACGAGCCAGTCACGGGCAAATCGCAATCCAAGACAGAGCGCAATAACGAGGTCAAACGGCTGTACTCTATAGGGTGGAAAGTGCCGGACATTGCCAAGTATTTTGGTGTGTCAATCCCGCGCGTGTATCAGATCCTTCGTATGAGTTAACCGTGCATTCGTCAGAGTGTTAACCGTACCCGCTGCCCCAACTGGTCGGGGCTTCTGAATCGTGCCTGTGTTGGAATACGCCTGCGGGCAGAGCCTGGCCGATCATGGTTTCTGAGACTCAACCGTCATGGTATATCCTCCTCCGGTGGCGTAGTCGGAACCACTGACGATGATCTGGTAGCTTCCGTTCAACGGCAGGGCAAGGTTATCAACCAGAGAGTCAGTGATTACGCCAGGCACAATGTCATCACTCGTGGATGGGGCATAGTTCGTACTACCGCCCGAGTTATGCACGTTGAGATCGCGTCCATCCGGTGCGGTGACGATGATCAATGAATCCAGCACACCTGCCTCGGGTGCATCTGGAGCTCCCCCACGTTCTTCCCAGTTGGCCGGAATGTCTGCATTCACCCGAATGGTGAGTAGTTCGCCTGCGCGTCCTATGTATTGCCAGACCTGGTATTCGCCGATCGCGACCTCGCCCCGGTTTTCGCCCACATATGCAGTGAGCAAGGGGCGGGGCGTGACCGATGGCGTGGGTGCAACGACGGAGGTATCTGCACCTTGGATTCCTACAAAGGGTGCAGCGCTGACGACGGTGGGCGCAAGGGTTGGAAATGGTGTTCGAGTAGGAAACAGGCCCGCTTCATCACATTGAGAGTCAAATTGATACAAGCGGCGTTCGTCGCAGGTGAGTTCACGCACGAGACGATAGTTCATTGTCCAGGCCAGAAGATCATCATGTGAGTCCAGCCGCCACTGAATGATCGCAGGCACAGGCTGCCAGATCGCATTGAAGAAGCTGCCGCCATCTGGGCTAATCACCAGGTCGAATCCCGCCGGGTAGCGCCGGATGACCTCACTCGTCGCCAAATCCCACAGCTCGCCATTGCTGGTCAGAACGCCCTGTTCATCTTGTGTGAAGCGCGCTTTTCCGCCCCCGAATGGAGACATGAAGCTGCGCAGAGCCTGCACCGTGGCCAAATCCCAAACCGTGATCAGCCCGCTGGTCTCATACGACAGCGCCGTGTGCCCGTCTGAACTGATATCTACGCTGTCCACGACACTATCTGGACTTTCAAAGCGTTGGAGTACTTCACCCGGTGCCAGATCCCATAGCGCACTTGTGCCGTCCTCGCTGCCCGTCAATGCAGTGTGCCCGTCCGGGTTGAAGACAACACCGGACACGATCCCGTTGTGGCCACCCATACGGCGGATTTCCTGCGCGCTATCCATGTCCCACAAAATGACCTGTCCATTGATGTCGCCGGATACGACGCTACGCCCATCCGGACTGAGTCCAATGCTCGTGACACTGGTGGAGTGTCCGCTGAAGGTGCGTAAGCGTGTTCCGGTAGCAATATCCCAGACGATGACGCGCTCATCGACTCCTGCAAGAACCGTACGACCGTCCCGGCTGAAGACCGGGCTTGCCCAGATAATACAACCGAGTTCATCCGTCTGGTCCGCTGGGATTTCGAATTTGCTTACAGTTCGCCCGGTCGGGACGTCGAACACGAAAAACTCGCATGGCTGGGGATTCGGACTCATGATGGCTGCAGTGGCTGCGAACAATTGCGTGCCGTCAGGACTCAGAGCGATACCAAATACCGGGAAATTCGTCTCAAAGCGCCGAATTTCGGCACCGTTCGTCACATCCCACAAGCGCATCCCGGCCGAGTCGTCGGCCAGTAAGAAGCGGCTGTCTGGACTGAACGTCACAGCAAATGCGAGCGTGGGCAGCCGGGTCATTTCGGTGCCAGACTGGGCATCCCATACACCGAGTTCAGCAGGCTCTGCGATCTGTGTACACAATAGGCGCCCATCGGGACTCACTGCGAGCTGCGTCCACGCCCAGTTTTCGTTGCCGAAAGGGTCCCCGAGCCGGTGGCGCACACTGAAAGTCTCCAGATCCCAGACGACCAGTACCCCATCCATGCCCTTGGCGTACGCGGTGCGACCATCAGGCGCGAAAGCAACGTCACTCGGGACCTTGCGCCAGTCATCGCTGTTCTCGCTGAAACGTCTGATGATGGTAGCGGTTTCCATGTCCCACAGGATCATCTCGCCCATGAACGCGCCAGACAGCGCCAGGCGCCCATCCGGGCTGACGGCGAGGCCGCCAACCCACCCTGTATGCCCGCGAAACGTGCGAACGGGCTCACCGGTAGCCACCTCCCACAGGATCAGATTCGCTTCTTCACCGGGATCCCCGAGCGGAAGACCCCCATTGTTCGAGAGAATGTAGTGTCCATCCGGACTGAACGTTGCGGCGAGGGCTTCCGGCCCGAGGATGAGGTCACTACCAAAGCGGCGGATTTCCTGACCGGTTTGCAGATTCCACAGGATGATTAGCCGATCGCGACCGAACGTGAAGCCTATACTTCCGTCCGGGCTGATGCCAACATCGACCACCCAGTCCATGTGCCCTTCCAGCCGATGCAGAAACAGGCCACTGACTGCATCCCACACAATGGCGACATTGTCTGTTCCGCCCGCCAGTATTGTCTTTCCATCCGGGCTAAATGTCACCCTGAGCGAGTTGGAGACCGCTTCCTCATAATATCGAACCGGGCCTGGACGGTAAGCCGCTTCCGAAAGTACGCGCTCCGCCTGGGCGGAGGGTTGAGCAATACCATTGGCGACGACGGCCAGCGCCAATGCCGTCTCTATATCATCCTGGGCCAGGGCGGCCTGAGCGCCGTTGACCAATGCCAATTCCTGCGCTTGCGCCGCTCTTTGACCAGCTAACACGATATTGGCATCACTGGTAGCACGCGCATCGAAAGCGTCGTTGCGTTGGCTGAAGGCGAACAGTGACAGGCCGATTGCCGTTATGAGGAACATTGCCAAACTGACCGCCAGATAACGCAGGCGGTTCGCGGCACGGCGCTGAGACGCTGCGGTCTCGCGTGCCAACATCAGCTCATGCTCCTGGCGCTCGTATTCCAGCGTGTCCTCACGCTTCTTTTGGCTGCCGCTGGCGTTCAGGAATTCTCGTTCGCGCGGTGTAAGTGCCAAAGTCGTTGTTGCTGCCCAGGATTCGAACTGTTCGAGACGCGTGCCGCGCAGCAGATAGCTGGGGTCTTCTTCCGCCTGGAGCCACTCCTGAGCCGCCGCCGCCAACAAGCGCTGCTGGCGGATATCATTACGGCTGTCTTCCAGCCAGATACGCAGCCTCTCCCAGTCATCGAGAAGGGCTTCGTGTGCCAGTTCGACAATCGGGCGGCGCGTGTCCGCCTCATGATCCAGTGAAAGCAGGCGGTAATCGGCAAACGTATCGATGATCTCTTCCATCAAATCCCTGTCGCCGCCCAGGGAAAGCAACTCGCTGCGCGGTACGCGTCGCCGCGAATTGCCTGCCTGCTCACCCAGTGTCACCAGGCGCAGGAACATCTGGCGTATCATCTCGCGCCCAGTGGCATCCTGGCTGTAAAAGAGTTCCTCTGCCCGATTCGCCAATGCGCCGACCGCACCGCCGATCGCGGTATACGCTGCCTGGGTGAGCAGCCGCCCCTCGCGACGATCAAAAAGCTCGGTCAGTGCATATTGCAGCAAGGGCAATGCACCGGCCTGATAGTGCATCTCCGAGACAATCTGCGCCACAAGGCCAGGTTCGAACGTCACGCCGACACGTTTCGCTGGCCCGACAATCGCCTGTTCAAGCCCTTGAGCGCTGAGTGGCAAGAGAGTTTCCATCCGGCTGCGCACCAGTTCGCCAAAGTCGGGATAGTGCAAGGGACGGTCATAGTAGTCAGCGCGCAGAGTAATCACCACTCGGACACGGCTACGTGGATCAGTCACAGCTGAATGAAGAAGCGCGAGAAGATGTGCCCGAAGGCTTTCGTCGTCGACCAGTGTAAACAGTTCTTCAAACTGATCGACGATCAATACCAGCTCGCTGGTATCGCGCGGCAGGATGAGGTCGACCGAACGCAGCAAGCCGTTGGCATCCCGCGCCAATTGTTCGCGTAAATTGCCAGCCTGATTCGCCGCGATGCGCGTCAATGCCACTTCAAGCTGATCCAGAGGGCGCGTGCTGGGGATCATGTCCACGACAAACCAGCGCTCTGAGCCGGGGAGTTGTCCGCGCCATAGCGCCGGGATCAAACCCGCGCGGACCAGCGACGACTTGCCACTGCCGCTCGGCCCCACAATCGCGAGGAAGCGCTTGAAGCGGTGTTGATCATTCAGGCGCTCGATCAATTTGTCCACGAAGGCCCCGCGCCCGAAGAAATCGAGCGCATCCCCGACCTGGAACGGTCGCAGCCCCTTGTACGGATTGTCCGGTTCCGCCAGCGAAATCGTCGTTGACTTACCACTGGCAGAGTCGTCCGAGCCAACAGCATCAGTCACAATTAGATCAAGTTCACGCGCGCGCACAATTGCCTGCACGCGGCTGCGGACGCCGAGCGTGCGGTATAGCTGCCGAATGTGCCAACGCACGGTTGCGACGGTCACAAACAGTTTGTCAGCAATCTCCCGGTTGGTCATGCCCTGAGCGATCAACTGCAGCACCTCGTGTTCGCGCAGGGTCAACTGTTCGATGACATGGAGTTCGTGGGTCGTGTCATCGCGCCCGACAGCCTCGCGCAGGGTAACTGCAAATGCCAGCGCATCCGGATAGCGCTTTTGCGGCGCCTTCGCGGTCGCGGTCTGGATGATGTCATTGATCGCGTTGCCGATGGTGGGATCGAAATTATCGATCAATGGCAGGGGATCGTTGATGTGATGGTAGAGCTTCTCGACCGATGAACTCCCCTGAAATGGGTGTCTGCCCGTGATCATCTCGAACAGCGTGACGCCCAGGCTGTAGATATCGGTCTGTGGCGTGACCGGTTCGCCGCGTGCCTGCTCCGGCGCAATGTAGTCCAGCGAGCCGGCCACCCCACCGGGCGCATCGAGACCGGGTGACATTCTCGTAAATTCCGTGGCAATGCCAAAATCACCCAGATAGGCGTTGCCATCCTCATCCAGCAGAATATTGCCCGGTTTGACATCGCGGTGGACGATGTTATTGCGATGCGCCAGGTCGAGCGCTGCTGCCACCTGATCCAGCAGCCGCGACGCAGCCTCCAGCTCATAGGACGCTTCGCGCAGCGCATCCCGGACACTGCCTCCACGCAGATAGCGCATGACAAGATAGGCGCCATCAGGATCGCGCCAATAGTCGTGCAGGGGGACGATGTGCGGGTGTTCAATCCGAGCGATAACCTGCGCTTCCGCCTCAAAGCGACGGATGAACTCAGGATTGTTTGACCAACCGGGGAGGATGATCTTGATTGCAACTTCGCGATCGATGGTGGACTGTAGAGCGCGGTAGACCGCCCCAAATCCCCCGGTGCCGATGCGCTCCAGGAGTTCGTAGCCCTTGATGATCCTGCCGCTCAGGTACTCACCGTGACCGGGTGCGGTGGGTGTTTGCATTGGAACAAATCCCTGCCTAAATAATTCATAAGTAGCGATGTTCTATTACATTATAGCCACGCCCAAGCGCCTGCGGTTGCCTTGCTCGCCAGACTATCGGTTTCCCCTCCCCCCTGTCTCCGCGCTGCGTCCATAGAATGAAATCAGACACGTGCACCCATCACCGGCAGCAAATCGCTGCCCCAGAAATGATGGGCATAAGGAGAGAATCTCATGAAGAAATACATTTTTTGTCTACTTGCACTGGCGGTACTCTTATTTGTTCCTGTCGTGAATGGACAGGATGACATGATGTGGCCAACCGAGGAATGGGCGACATCGACGCCGGAAGCCCAGGGGATGGATTCGCAAGCGATTGCGGGCTACCTGTCCGCCCTGACTGGGCCGGGCTTGAACGTCGATAGCCTGATGATCGTGCGGCACGGTCACGTAGTCGCCGAAGCCTATTACGCCCCAGCGACGCCAGACACCAAGTTCACCTTGTGGTCAGGCACCAAGAGTGTGACCTCAGCGTTGGTGGGCATTGCGATTGCGCAAGGTTATATCGAGAGCATTGACGAGCCGGTGCTGAGCTTCTTCCCGGATCGCACGGCAGCGAACCTCGACGATCAGAAAGCAGCGATGACGCTCAGGAATCTACTAACGATGGGCAGTGGCTTCGCGTGTAGTGAACCTGAGGGGACCGATACTGCAGAAGCCATGATGGCTTCGGACGATTGGGTCCAGTTCGCGCTCGATGCACCTATGGCGAGCATGCCTGGCGGCCAATGGCGCTACTGCAACACGAATTTCTTTCTGGTATCAGCGATCCTTGAGGCTGCGACCGGCCAGAGCGCGCTGGATTTCGCCAGGGCGAATCTGTTTGAGCCGCTGGGCATCAGCGACGTCGCCTGGGCGGCTACCCCAACGGGTGGCAATGGTGGCGCCGCCGGGCTGCAGCTTTCGCTGCGCGATTGGGCGAAGTTCGGCTATCTTTACCTGCGTGGCGGCGAATGGGATGGCGCGCAGGTCGTCCCGGCCGACTGGGCGACGGATTCACTGACCAGCCAAATATCCACGCCGTTTGGAGTGGGATATGGCTACGGCTGGTGGGTTTTTGAGGGGCTGGGCGGGCTGGCACTTGGTGGCGGAGGTCAGTATCTCTTCGTGATCCCTGGGCTGGATATCGTACTCGCAGCGACCGGAACCGCGACCGAAGCGACGCGGACTATGCACCAATTACCTGCCATCCTCCAGGGCCTGATGATGATGCCCCACGCAGATGAGCCACTGGCGGAGAACGCGGACGGGGTGGCACAGCTCGAGGCGACGATTGAGGCTGTCACCGATCCAGCACCAACTGTGGTGCCGTCCATGCCCGACATGGCCGCACAGATCAACGGCAAGGTCTACGGGCTGTTCAATCCCGGCCTGTTCAGGCTTGAAATTGCCATGGAGTACGATGTACCAGGGCTGGATACGAGCGGCTGGGATACACAAGCGTTCTCACTTGATTTCTCTGGCGAGGAGGCTGCGCTGTCGCTCGTTTTTGCTGATGAAGAACGGCAAGAGGTGCCAGTGGGATTGGACGGCACTTACCGTATCTCCGATGGACGCCTGGGCACGATTGGGGCGAAGGGTGAATGGCTGACTGATAATGTCTTCCGCGTATACGTCAAGAATGTCGGCGGCGGCATTCAGTACCGGCTGGACATGACATTTACCGGCGCGGTGGTCGAAATCATCGACTTCGAGACGCACTTTGGCACAGTCAAGTCGATCTTCGGCGTTATGTCCCAGTAGCGGTCTGGGGCCTGACCGATCGCTGTGATGTGGGTCAGGCATCGCTCCACAAGGGGTGACTTTGGAACAGCACCACGCACACGAAAGGTGACAACCGGAGGGCTTGGGCATTGCTGAGGCCTGATCCCTCCACTCTCGACAATGGCAGCAGACTTATACATTGAAATAGGACAAGTTCTTTGTCTAGGCATGATCACGGGACGCGGAGGCTTAATAGTCAGACCATTACCCTCGCTACATGATGCAGTATTGAGCCTGACTGAGCGGCTTTACGCGGGAACTTCACGTCCTGACGAGTCAGTCACAGGAAAATCACAACCCAAGACAGAGCGCAATAACGAGGTCAAACGGCTCTACTCTATAGGGTGGAAAGTCCCTGACATCGCTCAGTATTTTGGTGTGTCGGTGC
>JAHDWN010000059.1:15332-27794 GCA_023382675.1 Anaerolineae bacterium | reverse complement strand
GGCGAGGTATGGCAGCAGATTAGGCAGTACTTCCGTGATCACCAGTTCGATACCACTGACTCCGTTAAGGCGCGCGATTTGTACATAGCCCCGCTCACGCAGTGAGAGGGTTTGTGCGCGTATCGCCCGCGCCGGAAAGCGCCAGGCCAGCGACGCCACGATCAGCGCCATGGTCGCGACGTCAATGCTGCGCACGTTGGTGGCGATGACCACCAGCAACGCGATGCCTGGGATCGTGATGAACACGTCGGTGCCTGTGCGGATGACATTGTCGATGATGCCGCCGAAAAAGCCGGAAAGTAAACCGAGAACTGCGCCCACACTTACGCCGACGATGCCAGCGATCAGACCGATCAGGAGCGTGTTGGGTGTTGACAAGATCAGGACTGCGAGCACATCACGCCCCTGGCTGTCTGTACCCAACAGGCGTTCGCCGTCCGGCGCCATCCGCGGTAAGAACGCGCCCACCTCGGCGTAACTGTGGTCGATGATCAGACCGCCGCCCACGCCGAACAGGATTAGCGCCAGCATGACAAGCAGACCGAACGTCAAGAGCAAATTGATCGATCCCAGTCTGAAGCGGCGACGTGGAGTAGGTTGCGTAAGAGCCTGAACAGATGCCATGAGCGCACCTACCTCACTTCATATTGAATACGCGGATCGATCAACGGGTAGAGTAGATCGAGCACGTAGAGCGCAAAGCCGATAGACACGATCAAGACGAGCACGATCCCTTGCACGACGAAGAAGTCCTTCGCCTGGATTGCCTGATACAGCTTGTAGCCGATACCGGGATAAGAAAAGATGACTTCGACCAGGATCGAGCCAGACACGACGTAACCGAGCGTGAGCGCGAGTGTCGTCAACTGCGGCAGCAGGCCGTTGCGCATGCCATACCAGAGAAAGATACGCTTCTCGCGCAATCCCTTCGCTTTTGCCAGCGTGATGAAATCCTCGCCCAGCACGGAGATCATCATGCCGCGCATGTTCAGCGCCCAGGCGCCGATGCCTGCCAGGATGATCGATATTCCTGGCAAGAAGGCGTGGCGCAGGATGTCGCCGATACTTTCCAGGTCAAAGTGCAGCGTGCTCCCGAACGTATACGCGCCGCCGGCCGGGAAAATGCGGTTTACGATTACGAACAGGTAGATCAGGATCATGCCGAGCAAGAAGTAGGGAATCGCCGAGATCACCACCAACACCGGGATCAGTCCACGCAGCACGCGCGGTATTCGTGGCCAGGCGAGCAAACCGCCCAACAGCGAGCCGATCAGAAACGAGATCACGGTGGACACGCCCACAAGTCCCAACGTCCAGGGCAACGCCGACGAAATCGAGTTCGAGACGGTTTCGGGGTAATTGGCCAGTGAGTAGCCGAGGTTGAGGCGCAGAATATCGCGCCAATAATTGACGTATTGCTCGACCAGAGGGCGATCCAGGCCGAACTGGGTGCGGTAGGCCTCCGCCATTTCGGTGATGCCCGTCATCAGGCTACCGCTGCTCGTCGCCATCAACTGCTGAAGTTTTTCCTCGACCGGGTCACCGGGGATCAGACGCGGGATCATGAAGTTGACGGTGACGGCGAGCACGACGACGAGCAGGAATACGCCTGTCCGCCTGACGATGTACTGAATATTCATTCTCCAAACACCTCTCTAAGTAGCACCGCCACGCCGCCAAATCTCGTAGCGCTGATGATGAAATAAGTACGTGAGCACTTCCTCAATAACGGTCAGCCGTGGTTCATATGCTCAAGAGTATAGCAGTTTCTTGTCAAGGGCAACAAGTTTTCGTAAGATATTTTGAATATACCAGCAAGATTTTTGTAGTTTTTTTGTCATTTTCACCTCTTATTGACAAAGTTGCGCCGCGCGTGTCATACTTCAATACAAGCCGAAGCATGAGCAAGTGACATTCAAAAGCGAGGCGAAGGATCGGCTCAGACAGGAGGGAGTGACCAGATCAGAATAGCATGCGCCAGAGAGACAATGGGATCTGCACAAACTAAACGCGTATCAACCGCCTTGAATATTCTTTTGAAGGGAGCTTTCAATGTCACGTTTCAGAAACAGGGGATTGTGGTTCTTGCTCATTACGGCGCTTCTCGCCATGTTGATGCCGACCCTTGTGGTTGTCGCACAAGATGATCTACCGGAGGTTCCACGGGAGCGAACACTGATTACCCAGGGCTGGGATTTCTACAACCAGATTCCATCGCCTGATAATTTCAATCCCTATATTGGCGCACTTCTGCACAACCGGAACAATCTCCACTATACGGTTTACGAGAGTCTGTTCTACTATGATTACTCGTCGGGTGAGATTATTCCCTGGCAGGCGGAAGGCTATAGCTATAACGACGACTATACAGAAGTCACGATCAATCTGCGTGAAGGCGTGACCTGGGCGGACGGTGAACCTTTTACCGCCGATGATGTCGTCTTCACGATCAACATGCTGAAGGCAAGCGCACCAGAACTGCTGCTTGCAGGTGCCATGAATGACCGCGTTGCTGATGTAACCGCCCCGGACGCACAAACCGTCGTCATCACCTTGACGCGGCCCGGCCCACGCTGGGCGCTCGACACCTTCGCCCTTGGTCAAACTGCGCGCTTCATCGTCATGCCTGAACACATCTGGTCAGGTCAGGACCCCAAGACCTTCACCAACCTCGACGTCGAGCAGGGGTGGCCGCTCGGCACCGGCCCCTATCGCCTGGTGCGCACGGGTGATGACTCGGTCGTCTTCGACCGGCTCGATCACTGGTGGGCATACGACGCGGGCCTAGTGGAAGCAATGCCCGCGCCGGAACGCATCATCTATGTTCCGGCAACAGTCGAAGCAATGGCGCAGCTTTACATCAGCAACAGCCTGGACATGGGCCGTTCGCTGCCGGTCGGCACCTTCGAAGCTGCGCAATTGCAGAACCCGAACCTGATCGCCTGGAACAGTTCAGGGCCAGTTTGGGGCGCGCCGGATGGCTGCAACTACCGACTGACGTTCAACAACCAGCACCCGCCCTTTGATGATCCTGAAATCCACCAGGCAATCGACCGTGCCATCAACCGAGATGAGATCGTCGCCCTGGCCTACGAGGGTTCGACGCATCCGACCATCGCGCCGCTGGCGTCCTACGCAGGGGTTCAGGCTTATGTGGCACCGCTGCAAGACGTGCTCGACGCATCGGGAGTCGGCATCTACGACCCGGAGATGACGGCCAGCATCATGGAGAGCAAAGGTTACACGCGCAACGACGATGGCATATGGACGAGCGCCGATGGCGAGCCGTTCGCCTTCTCAATCGTGATGGAACCGAACAACCCGGCAGGACCGGTCATCGTTCAGCAGCTCAACGAAGCCGGTTTTGACGTGATCGCCGACCCACAGCAAAGCGCGGCCTTCACCGATGCCGCCGCGGCGGGCACGTTCGACGTGCATCTGTGGGTACACTGCGGCAGCACCTATGATCCATATCTAACGCTCGAACACTACCACAGCAAATATGCGGTGCCGGAAGGCGAGAGCGTCAGCAGTGTGCGTGCCTATACGCGTTACAGCAATCCAGAGTTAGACGCGCTGCTCGATCAGATGGATGCGATGGTGCCTTCTCCCAATGACGAGACGTACGTAAGTCTTGTCAGCCAGGCGCTGGAAATCTATCTGCGCGATTTACCCGACATCACACTTGCCGAAGAGTTGCAGGTGATTCCATTCAACACGACCTACTGGACGGGCTGGCCGACGGCTGAGAATCCCTACACGCACCCATTCATCCCGTGGGATGGCTTCGCGCTGGCGATCCACACGATTCAACCTGCACAGTAAGCTATTCCAAGCGTCATGTTAATTCACACCCCGGCCTTGAGCGCCGGGGTGTGTCCATGCCAGTATCGAATGTGCGATGAAGAAGCCCAACGTCATCTTTATCACGACCGACCAGCAGCGTTACGACACCATCGCCGCCAACGGCTATCCGCACATGATCACGCCGACGTTAGATCGGATGATCGCGGAGGGTGTCAATCTGGATAACTGTTTTATTCAGAGTCCCGTCTGCATGTCCAGCCGCGCCTCGATCTGGACAGGACGCTATCCGCAGAATCATGGCGTGACGACCAACGGTATTCAACTGCCCAAGTCGGAAGTCACCATGGCGCACACGTTTCTGCAAAACGGCTATCACACCGCCAATATTGGCAAACTGCACTTTGTGCCGCATAAGGGCGAAGGGCGTGATCATCGCATCAACGCGACAGTCTACAGCGGCTACGGTTATGAATCCAACCTGATCAGTGAAGCGCCCGGCCCTTACCCGGATGATTATGTCAGTTGGGTCGAGCGTGAAGCGCCGCAGTATGTCGATGGCGTGCGCTATCGTCTCGCCCAGTCAATCGGCCCTGAGTCGATGTTTGATCTCTGGGACTTTCACGCGCCGGAGAAAATTCACAATACGGCTTGGGTCGCCGGGCAAACTTGCGAGTTCTTGCGGAGCTACCGCGATCCGCGCCCGTTCTTTCTGACCGTCGGCTTCTTCTATCCCCATCCGCCGCTCAATCCCCCGCGCGAATATGTCGAACTCTACGATCCCGGTGTCGTTCCTCTGCCCGCACAGCATCCGGACGACATGCAGCGCAGTAAATACGCCAACGTCACGCAGGATGAGTGGCGGCAAATGCGGCGCTATTACTACGCGCTGGTCACGCAGGTCGACCGCCACCTGCAAACCATTCTCGACACAGTGCACGCGACCGGCACTGCTGAGAACACGCTGATGGTCTTCATGAGCGATCACGGAGAAATGCTCGGCGATCACGGGGAGATCAGCAAAGGGCCATCGAATTACGACGAAGTTCTGCATGTGCCCTGCCTCTTTTATGCACCGTGGATGCTGCCACGCGGGCGGCGCATCGCTGGTCTGGTCGAAAGTATCGATGTTTTCCCGACAATAGCCGATCTGTGCGGCGTTCGCCTGGAAGCGGGAGTCAAAGGCAAGAGCATTGTCGCTGCGCTCAAGGGCGAGACTGATAAGACTCGCGACGACGTGCTGGTCGAGTACAAAGACACACGCACAGGCGTTAATGTTAAGACATTACGCACGTCTCGTTACAAATACTACTACTATGGCGATGGTTACGAAAAGCTCTACGACCTCGCCGCGCCCGACCAGGAGGTCTTCGACTGCGCGGCGCAGCCAGAGCAGCAGGACACCATCCAGGTGTTTCGCAAGCGCCTGCTTACCCGCCTGATGCAAGCTCAAGATGACCTGCCACCCAAGACGCATGATTGGTAGCAGTGAGCGTCACGTTTAGATATGGACGGTGAATCTACATCCGTGTTCTGCACTGGTAATCCTGTCTATTCGCTCCCCCCACGAACCCCAGTGTGAATCGAACAATGGAAGTGGAACTAAACCGTTACATTTGCTGACAGCAAAGATCGAATCGGCGAACAAACGGACTTTCTCGAAGGCAAGCGAAACAAAAGGCCCGCTGCAATGCACCGAGCTATTCATACCGAACACACTTTGTACTCATGGGCGCGGAGGGGCTCGGACACACGCGTGTACCACATTGCGTTCATTCCCAAATACCTGCGCTTCGAAAAAATCCGCGAGATTTGAGGGAGTTATTGCGGAATCAAAGACCGCTTGTCGGTGCCAACCCCACACCAACTCGTCTTCGCCAATCAATGTTACAACTTCACCCAAATGTCTTTTACAAGCATCCCCAATTCGAGGTGTTTCCCTTACTCCGTTAGCTCATCATAGCGTTTCGTGCTGAGTTCTCGTTCAAATTGCGCAAGAACCGGATCGAAGCGATCAGAAGGAAAGTGATCTGCAAATGCCAGAATGGACATCTTGCGGCCCCCGGCATGCACCCGGCTGTCAGGCATTCGCTGAGGTATGCGCAGCATTTGCAAGCAGGGTCTTGAGATCGTTGATGACTCCTTCCACCGTGAGCACTTCGCCCTGTTTCAGTGCCTGAGAGTAGCGAATCGTTCCGAGCTGCATTTCTAACCGCGCGTACATTGTCATATCGAACAATGATGGGTGAAGCTGCGCCGTATACTTCGTCAATAGCCCTGCCCATAGCGCAGCCTGTTCAGCTTCGCCCCAGGCGTACCACAAAGTGATCGCAGCAGCGAGCGTCTTGGCCAGGAAATGGGGTGTTCGAATGCGTTCGGCAATGGTGTGCGCTTCGCACAGTTGGTCGCGCGCCTGAGATAACTCTTGCCGAGCGATATACACATAAACCATGTCGAGAGACGACTCACAGAGGCGTATCATAAACTGTGCCAATCGTGCGACTTCAGCTGCTTCTTGCATATGGAGCAAAGCCGCCGCATAGTCCCCCTGTCGAAACTTCGACTGCCCCAGCCCATATAAACCGTTGCTGATGGTTGATGGCGAGCCAACAGTTCTGGCAGCGGCTATGGCTTCCACATAATGAGCGTTGGCGCTCTCATACTTGCCAAGCCACTTCTCCGCATGGGCGAGGCTGATCAACGCGGGTGGGAATACGCGAGAATGTTCGAAAGCACGTCCCAATATAACTGCACGTTGAGCGTATTGCTCCGCTGTCTGATAGTCGTGCAGAGCAAGACAGATGCCACTCAATGCGACGTGGGCATCAAATACACCGTAAGCATTATCAACTGCTGCAGAGGCATCCATGTATCGCTGAAAATGCTTCTTCGCCAGTTGATAGTCCCCGCGAAACTGTGTGGCGCGCCCAAGCCCACGCCAAACAACCGGTATTTCTCCAAACGCACGACACGCCTCAAACTGTGCGATGCATTTTGTATAAAGGGCTTCTGCGGTGTCAACCGATCCGTGCGAAAAATCGATGGTTCCAAGGATGTACCAGGCACGTCCAAGACTAAGTTCATCCTGAGCGATCTCAGCCATCGCCAGGAGTTGATGGCCGTACCGGTTAGCTTGATCGAGTTTCTCACTGGTCAGGCTCAAGAATCCAGCCTGATAGAGCAAGGTTCGCTCCGCCTCACTGTCGTGAAGGCTTTGCGCTGCCTCAAGCGCTTGCTGTGCCCAGGCTAACTGCTCATCTGAAGTAAGCTGCACTCTCAGGATATCGGATGTGGCGATAGTGAACATCGCGCACAGGTGCGCCTGTTCGGGTTCATCAGCTTTCCGGGATGCCGCCCACGCCTGCCGCTGTTTGATCTGCTCCCAATCTTGTTCAATGACCCTGTGCCAGTACTGCCGATTTCCCGGTCCACGGCGAACGCTGTCATTTGCTTTCCGCAGCTTGTCGAGATAATGGCGCGTCAGACGGGACTGTGCCGTATGTATCGTTGGCATGACATTCATGTCGGGTCTCCTAACTGTTCGAGCAATGCGCGCGCGTGCAGCACGAGCAGGGCGTGCATCTGAAACCGTCCGCCGCCGACAGGTTCGAGCAGCCCACGATTAACCAGTGTCCGCGCAATCGGCCTGGGATCGGGCACATTCCAGGCGACCTGCATCGCCTCAAGATCGAACGTCGCCGGCTTAGGCGCGAACAGGCTGAGATAAGCGTAATGAAGCCGGTAGTCTTCGTCGAGAAGATCGGTACTGCGCTTGAGCAGCACGGCGATGGTCGGGGATGTCTCGCCCCTGGCACCGATCATGTCGCTCGGTGCTTGTGCTGCCAGAAGACTTGCGCCCGTCCGCAATTCAGCCAGTAGCTCTCGCACACCCCAGCCCAAACGCGCTTCTGCATGGAGCAGACGACCCGCGACGTGCAACGCCAGCGGTAACCCTTCCAGATCGCGCGCAAGCTGCTGCGCTTCGTCCGGATAATCTGAAACCGTTTCGGGAGTCAGGGTTTTCAATAGTTCTATGCCGTGTGCTTCGTCTAATAGCGGCAAGCGATATATATCAGCAGAACCGGGCGCAAGCTCATTGGCGACATCATTTAAGCGGCTCGTGAAGATCATCGCACAGGATTGACCGCCGACACGAAATGGCACAACGTGCTCCGCTCGCCAAACATCGTCGACGATCAGCAACACGCGCTTATTCCGGAGGATAGCAGTGAGTAGCGCGCTGATCTCCTCCACCTTGCGTGCGCGTCCCGGATCGCTGAGTTTGAATGCAGCCGCCCAGGCGTCGAGCGCCCCATAAATATCGGGTGCTTCTCCGAGGGACGCCCACAAGACCCCGTCCGGAAATTGATGCGCAATCACCCGGTCGTGCGCCAGCGTCGCCACAGTTGTGCTTTTGCCAGCACCGGGCCACCCCTGCACGACCGTGACCGGACGCACTTCATCGCTGCCAATCCCCAGTCTCCGTTTGATTTCGCTCAGCGCCTCCTCGCGACCGATCACGAGGGGTGGCAGCGGCGGCATAACACTCGTCGCGGATAATTCCATGTCATCGGGCAGAACGCCTTCTGGCGACTCGTCGCTCTGAATAACACGATAGAGTTCGCTCGTCTGACGCTCCGGCGGCGTCGCGAGTTCGCGATCCAGGATGTCTGCGCATTGTTTGTACTGGCGCAGCGCTTCGGAGCGTTGTCCGTTTGCGGCATAAAGGCGCATCAATTGGCGATGCGCAGGCTCATTGATCGGATCGCTCGCGAGCCACAGGAGCGCATAATTAATTGCTTGTTCGAGTTGGTCAATCTCTGCAAAATGATTGGATAGGCGGTGCAGGATTTCGGCATACTCCCGGCGCAGCCATTCACTCTGTGTCAGGTGCCACTCGTCAAAGTCCGGGCTATCCGCCAGATGGAACCCTGCCAGAAGATCCGCATGGTACAGATCAACGGCCCGTTTCAAAGGTTCCACGCACGCATCACAAACGACGTCGGCACCGTGTCCATGCGTGCCGGTTTCGCCGAGCCTCTGTGTGAACTCAAACACGTCGATCCAGATGGCATCTCGCTTGAGCGCTACTGTCATCCGATCAGCCGAAAGCCAGTCGACCGGAATATCTACTGTCAAAGCGCGCAGCGTGCTCCGCAAGGCTGATCGCGCGTGCATATCATCCAGTTCCGGCCAGAGCAGCGCTGCCAGGGCATCCCGGCTCTGGGGTTGCTCACTCAATGCCAGGTAAGCAGCTAACGCCAACGCCTTGCGCCGATCAAGTTTGACCGCCTGATTCTTGAATTCAATTCGGGGTGCGCCGAAAAGGTAAAGTCGCAAGTCTTCCATCTAGAGGCGCCTTCTGTCACGTTCCCGTCACAATCCTGTCGCGCACATTCTCTATAGTACTGTCAACGACAAAAACGCGACACAGTTCTACAGTCCATATCATGACATACATGGTGTTTTGAGAGGGCGAACGTGAAGAGCATTTTCCACCCCTGGCAAGATTCGATCCCGGTAGCTTCAGGAGCCTCGTTTCATCAACAAAAGACACAAGAGGAACGATCTGAATTGTCGCAAGAACCGATAGAGGCGCGGCGCGTGCATCTGATTAATCCGCTGCGTCTGCTTATGTTCATTCTTGGCCTTCGCACATGGATGTAACCGCAGAACATAGCGGCAGGAGCCTATCCGCCACGCATAAATCATTTCATGGGAAGTGCCGGCGGGCATCTACGTCATGCGCCAGCACGTCCACGGTTGCGTCCTTCACGACTCCCGGCCCAGCTTGAATGACCCAGAACAACTCCAATCGCCCTACCGCACGTTCTGTCACGGTTTGATCAGGCAGGGCTCTTATCTGTCACTATGGTCTCGGATATACAAAGGGACGTTTTCATCCATCGCATGACTCAGTGATCGGATATCTCGACGAACACTTTTATCTTTTTGGCGCGATCTTGTCATGCTGCTATCCCGGCTTTCTCAGGCGGTGGCAAGACTTAGATGGCTGTCCATCTGGCAAGCTTATCAAGGTGTCATATGGTAAGGCGAGTAGTCTCCATAAGTGTATTCTTTCTTCTGATGATTGTGTCGGCACTGCCTGTCGCCGCGCAAACGGACCAGTTTCAGATTGCCTATGGCGACACCGTCTCCGATGGTGTGCCCGGCCCTGGCGCGGGCAACATCGAGGCAGTTGGCGCGCAAGACATCTATGAATTTGACGCTACGGCCGGTGACGATGCGATCTTCGATTCGGTGGTCGGAAACAACGGCGTGTTCGGTTGGCGGCTGGTTGCGCCGGATGGCACCGTGCTGGTCGATTCCTTTAATGTAGACCGCCGTCTCACTCTCCCCGTGACCGGAACCTACACATTCACCGTTCGCGGTTTTCAGGCGAACACAACCGGTGTCTATTCCTTCCGCCTTTTGCTTGTGCCGCCGCCCCAAATGTTCGCCATAAACATTGGCGACACGATATCCAATGGCGTGCCGAGTTCGGGCGCGGGCAATCTGGAAGTGCCGGGCGCGGTAGACATCTATACATTTGACGGAGCAGCTGGCGGGGGCATCATTTTTGATGCACTGATTGGGAATACCGGGCTGGCAAGAGTGATCCTCACCGCACCAGATGGCACGCAGCTATTTAGCGGATTTTATCTTGATCAGCAGGCGACGTTTTCACAGTCAGGCACCTATACCCTACGAGTCGAGGGCCTTAACATTACCAGCACCGGCATCTATTCGTTCCAGCTACTGAATATCGCTGTGCCCCAGATATTCACCATCAGTATTGGCGAAATAGTATCGGACGGTGTGCCAGCGACTGGAGCAGGCAACCTGGAAGTCCCTGGCGCGATTGACATCTATTCATTCGATGGTGTAGCCAATCAGGTCATAATCTTTGACGCGCTGGCGGGAAACACTGGGGTGTTCCGGGTCATTCTCACCGCCCCCGATGGGTCTGAGATAGTCGACGATTTCTATCTGGACCGTCAAGTCACTCTGCCCCAGACAGGAACCTACAACCTGCAAATAAGTGGCAGCCTGGTTACGAACTTTGGAGTCTATTCATTTCAACTCATCAACGTGCCACCTGGTGCGGAGGAGTTCACCATCAATATCGGCGACACCGTATCCGATGGTGTACCCGCAGCCGGTGCGGGAAACCTGGAAGTGCCAGGTGCAGTCGATGTCTACAATTTCGACGGTGTGACTGGACAGGAGACGATTTTCGATGCGCTGGTCGGGGATACCGGTCAGTTCCGTATCGTCCTGACCGCGCCTGACGGCACGGAATTATTCGATGATTTCTATCAAGATCAGCAGGTGACGCTGCCACAGACGGGCATATACAACCTGCGCATCACTGGTGGTCAAATCACCATTTACGGGACTTACTCATTCCAGTTGCTCCTCGTACCACCATCGGCCCAGGAATTCGCCATCAGCATTGGAGACACGATTTCGGATGGCGTGCCTGCTGCTGGCGCGGGGAATCTGGAAGTGCCGGGTGCAGTCGATATCTATCATTTCGATGGCACAGCGGGTCAGAATGTGATTCTTGATGCGTTGGTCGGGAATTCAGGCCAGTTCCGAATTCTGTTGACAGCACCAGATGGAACGACCTTGTTTGACACGTTCTACATCGATCAGCAGGTATCGCTGTCTCAGACGGGCAGCTACAGCCTAACCGTCTATGGCGGTTCCGTGACAAACTTTGGCGTCTACTCGTTTGCACTGGTGGACGTTCCCAACAGCAACCCGGTAGCAGCTGACGACACGGCCACGACGGATGAGGATGTCGCCGCGACTATCGACGTTTTGTCCAATGATACGGATGTAGATGGCGATACGCTGAGCATCGCCAGCGTCACGCAGCCCGTCAATGGCGTGGTCGCCAACAACGGAACGGATGTGAGTTACACGCCGAATGCCAACTTCAATGGGACGGATAGTTTCAACTACATTGTGAGCGATGGCAACGGCGGAAGCGATACAGCAACCGTAACTGTGACGGTAAATCCGGTCAATGACGACCCGGCGGCAACTGACGACACAGCCGTAACGGATGAAGATGTGTCTGTGCTCATCGATGTATTAGCCAATGACACCGATATTGACGGCGATAGCTTGAGTGTCGCCAGCGTCACGCAGCCCGTCAATGGCGTGGTCGCCAACCATGGCGCGGACGTGACTTACACGCCGGACGCCAACTTCAATGGGACGAACACTTTCACCTACACGGTGACAGATGGCAACGGCGGAAGTGATACGGCTGTCGTAACAGTGACGGTGAATCCGGTCAATGACGGCCCTGTCGCAAATGACGACACAGCCGTAACGGATGAAGATGTGTCTGTGCTCATCGATGGATTAGCCAATGACACCGATATTGACGGCGATAGCTTGAGTGTCGCCAGCGTCACGCAGCCCGTCAATGGCATGGTCGCCAACAATGGCGCAGACGTGACTTACACGCCGAACGCCAACTTCAATGGAACCGACAGTTTCAACTACACCGTGAGTGATGGCAATGGAGGAACCTCGACGGCGACGGTCAATATCACGATCAACCCGGTCAACGATAACCCTGTGGCAAATGACGACACGGCGGCGGCAGACGAAGACGTATCCATAAGTATCAATGTCCTG
>JAHDWN010000059.1:0-15322 GCA_023382675.1 Anaerolineae bacterium | reverse complement strand
CTGTCTAATGACACCGATGTGGATGGCGATCAGCTCGTTGTCGAGAACGTGACCCAACCTGCCAATGGCACCGTAACAAACAACGGGACGGACGTAACCTACACGCCGAACGCCAACTTCAATGGGACGGACACTTTCACCTACACAGTGAGTGACGGCAATGGCGGCGTGGACACAGCCATGGTCTCGGTCACAATCAATCCAGTCAATGACAGCCCAACGCTGGACATCAGGACCGATCCGGTTGAGGTCAATGAGGGCGACACGGTAATTCGCGCCTTCACTACAGCCGATGTTGACGGCGATCTCCTCACCGTCCAACCCTCACCTGGCACGGCAACTGCCCTGGGAGGCGGCAGTTTCGAGTGGAGTTATCTGGCGGATGATGGCCCGACCATGATCACCGTCACGGTCACAGTCAGTGATGGCCAGGGCGGAACCGCCAGTGCCACATTCGACCTCACGGTGGTGAATGTGCCGCCAACAGCGGATTTCTCCAACACATCCGGCACGATCACCGCGCCAGGATCGGCCACCTTATCCTTCAGCGGGCAGAGTGACCCCAGCCAGGCGGATACGAATGCCGGTTTCCTCTATTCGTATGACTGCATGAACGCCAGCGCGTTCATCCTGTCCCAGAGCACATCCGCGAGCTTCAACTGCCTCTACGATTCGCCAGGTGTCTACACGGCACGCGGGCGTATCGAGGACAAGGATGGCGGCTTCGCTGACCTGTTAGTTGATGTGACCGTCGAAGCGCCCACCAACAATGCGCCGGATGCGCAGGATAACCTGGCGGTAACGGACGAAGATACCCCGGCGACCATCAACGTCCTGAGCAACGACACGGACGCGGATGGCGACCCGCTCGTAATCTTGAGCGTGACGCAGCCCACTAACGGCATCGTCACTAACAACGGTACGGACGTAACCTATGCTCCCAATGCCGACTTCAACGGAACGGATACTTTCACCTACACTGTCAGCGACGGCAACGGCGGCGTGGATACAGCGACGGTCTCGGTCACGGTCAATCCGGTCAATGACAGCCCGACGCTGGACATCAGCGCCGATGTGGTTGAGGTCAACGAAGGGAACACGGTAACCCGCGCCTTCACAGCAGCCGATGTCGACGGCGATCCCCTGACCGTACAGTCCTCACCTGGCTTGGTAAGTGATCAGGGCAGCGGCAGTTTCGAGTGGAGCTATCTGGCGGACGATGGCCCGGCAACGATCACCGTCACGGTCACAGTCAGCGATGGCCAGGGCGGAACCGCCAGTGCCAGCTTCGACCTCACGGTGGTCAATGTGCCGCCAACATCGCTTTTCTCCAACACATCCGGCACGATCACCGCGCCAGGGTCAGCTACCTTGTCCTTCAGCGGGCAGACAGATCCCAGCCAGGCGGACACGAATGCCGGTTTCCTCTATTCGTATGACTGCACGACCGCCGGCACGTTCATAGTGTCTCAGAGCACATCGGCGAGCTTCAACTGTCTCTACGATTCGCCAGGTGTCTATACAGCACGTGGGCGGATCGAGGACAAGGATGGCGGTTTCACCGACCTGTTTGCCGACGTGATCGTCGAAGCGCCAGCGAACAATGCGCCAGACGCGCAAGATGATCTGGCGACGACGGATGAAGATACCCCGGTGACCATCAACGTCCTGAGCAACGACACGGACGCGGACGGCGACCCGCTCGCAATCGAGAGTGTGACGCAGCCTATCCACGGCATCGTCACAGACAACGGAGCGGACGTGACCTACACGCCGAACGCCAACTTCAACGGGACGGACATCTTCACTTACACCGTGCGTGATGGCAACGGCGGGGTGGACATGGCGGCAGTCCTGGTCACGGTCAATCCGGTCAACGATCTGCCGGTAAGCAATGACGATAGTGCTGTTACTGATGAAGGTATCGCGGTCACCATTAACGTACTGGCAAATGACAGCGATGTGGACGGCGATTCGCTCATCGTCACCGGCGTGACGCAGGCAGTCAATGGGACTGTCACGAACAACGGAAATAGTGTCACCTACAGCCCGAATGGCAGCTTCACGGGAATTGACACTTTTGCCTACACAACGAGCGATGCTGTCGGCGGCAGCAGCACGGCGACTGTCACTGTAACCGTGAATCCTGTTGGTACGCCGGGCGACGTCACCCTCACACTCCAGGTTAGCCAATCCTCGGACGATGTGAACGAGGATAGCCGGTTCTTTGTCGCAAACAGCCCCTTGCTGTGGATCAGAAACAGCTACTGGGGACATCGTGACCTGCTGGGTTTGCGCTTCAACGGCGTGAGCATTCCGCAAGGCGCTACCATCGACGAAGCCTATGTTGAGATCTACACGCCATTCAGAGGTTGGGTCAACATCGACGTAGAGTTCAGGGCAGACGCAGCCGGTAACAGCCCTACCTTTGATCGCTTCAACCGGCCGTCACAGCGCACATTGACGACTGCGCGAGCAGAGCATCACGGCGATGCTGACTGGAGATCACGTAGTTGGAATCGATTCAATGACATCGCGCCAGTCATTCAGGAAGTTGTTGGGCGAGGCGACTGGCAAAGTGGCAACAGCTTGAGCCTGATTGTACGCGGCACTGGTCAGCGGCTGGGAGGCGTACTATTCGCCAGCTATGACTTGTACCCGGCGTTTGCACCCCGATTGGTGATTTCCTATCACCTGTCGCCAATCGCGTCCATCCAGGAACAGGTCGTTCCACAAGTCATTGAGCCTATTGCAGCGCCTACGACAACGCCTGAGCCACCGAAGTCGACACCTGCGATCGAGCCGCCTGTGGAAGTCCTTCCCACCGAGACAGCAACAATCGAACCCACATTGGTACCGACCGCTACGCCAGAGCCTACGGACGTGCCCACAGTGGAGATCCTTCCCACCGAGACGCCGACAGTCGAACCGACGCTGGCACCAACGCCTACACCGGAGCCAACGCAGCCGCCAACAGTAGAGGTGGTTCCCACCGAAGCGCCGACCGTCGAACCTACCCTGTCGCCGACTCCCACGCCCGAATCCACGCAGGAGTCCGCCATGCCGCCGCTCCCCACCCTGACTATCACTGCGGATGCCATGATTGGCGTGGCGCCGATGGCGGTGCAGTTTGCCAGCGCAGCCACGGATGCGACGGACTATGCCTGGGACTTCGGCGATGGCGTGGGTGTCAGCGCAGAAGCCAATCCGATCTATACATTCACGACGCCGGGAACGTATATCGTGACACTCGCGGTCAGCAGGCCGGGAGGCAGCGCCAGCGCCAGTTTGACGATTACCGTTACCGGATGAGCGAACGGGCCTTTCATCTGGAAGGCCCCCGACTGTAGAACTACGGCTTCTACATCACGTAATTGTGTACGGCCATTGCGAAAAAGGAGCGAGAAATGGCACCCAAAACCCCACAGAATGATCCGCAGCAGGAGCGGCCGATGGTCGAAACAGACACGGCTCAGCCAGGATTGGAGCAGGCGCAGACGGTGCTCAGCCGGACGGCAAACGCGAGCGAGCGGATGACGGATACGGCGCTGGCAGCGGCGGACTTCTCGGCACTGGCAGCGACCGCCGATGCAACCGACTCCGACGTCACCGACGAAATGACGGCCGGCGGCCCTGCCTTCGGCGCGTTCGTCAAAAGTGTCGGACTGGCGGTGGCTGAAGCGCAAAAGGAACTGGATAAGTCGCTGGTCGCGACGGCCAAAGAACTTTCGGACACGCAGATCGATGTGATCGCCATCTTCGAGCAGGTGATCAACGACGAAGGCGAGATGACGCAGGGCAACGTCATCAAGCAGAAGCTGCCGCTCATCAACTACCTGATGCCGACGGCCTACCAATGGTCGCGTGTCTACCTGGAAGCGGACATGACTGTGTCCGAGTTCAATTCGGCCAACGGCTTCAATATCAAGAAGACCAAGGTGGGCATTGACGCCAGCGCGGGCTTCGAATTTGGACTCGGCGGGATTGGCGTTTCTGGAAGCAACACGAACAGCTTCGACTACTCCAACGTCAACACCTCGACGGCGACCTCGGTCGACAAGGCTGCCGGTTCGATGCATATGGAAGCGACGCTCGAGCCGCGCAGCGACATCCAGCTCCCGCGTCCTTTCGTCCTGCAGAAGGGCCCCAAACTCCAGTTGGGCGTGGTGGCGAGCGAAGACCTGACGGAGACGGACTCCGGCGGCGCGGCCACGCCCATCGGGCGCAAAGTGACGGTCGAGGCAACCCTGATGAAGACCGACGGGGCAGTCCATTCGGGCAAGACGCTGCAAGTGAGCGTGGATCGCAACGATCTGACCTTTGTCGCATCTTCGCTGGTCACCGACGCGGCTGGCAAAGTGCGGGTC
This sequence comes from Anaerolineae bacterium, assembly GCA_023382675.1. Classification (GTDB taxonomy): domain Bacteria; phylum Chloroflexota; class Anaerolineae; order Aggregatilineales; family Phototrophicaceae; genus Flexifilum. The sequence continues at coordinate 10,955 of JAHDWN010000059.1, read as the reverse complement.
GATATTGAGCGTCGCGTTGGCGCGGCCTGGGACCCGGCCACCCCCCGCGCAGCCGCCATCGTGCGCATCTCGTTCGGTCTGGTCACTTCCACGCTGGGCATCAGCATCTAACCATCATGGCGCTCACCGATTACCACAGTTCCTTCGAGGACAGTGTGCGCTGGCGGCTGACGCGTGACGGCGTTGAAATCGAAAACAGTGGCATCGAACGCACGAAAGGCGCGCCCGCGACCGTCACACGTGTGTGGCAGAATTTCGGCGACTTTATCAATGAAACCGCGCGAACATACCGTGTGCCGTGCGTACTGATCGTAGCGACGATTTGCACCGAGACAGCCGGGAATCCCGACGCAGTACGTGAGGAGCCGGGTTACACATCGGATGCAGCCACGCCACACCGAATCAGCGCGGGCTTGATGCAGACGCTGATTTCGACGGCGCGCGCGGCCATGCAAGACAACAGCATCGACCGCGCCTATCTGCTCAAACCTGCCGGGTCGCTGGCGGCGGGCACAGCCTACATCGCTCAGCAGGCGCGCGATACGCAGCTTGATCCGCCGCTGGTGGCTGCCGCCTATAACGCGGGCAAGCTCGCCCGCCAGGACGGCAGCGCCAATCGCTGGAAACTGCGCCAATACCGGATTGGCACCGGTGAACACTGCGACCGCTTCGTGCGCTTCTTCAATGACGCGGTCTATGTATTGGCTTCACACTCGCTGCGCCCAACGGTGGCCTACGAAACACTGCTCGGTGTCGAGCCGCTGCCGCGCCCGAAAACCTATGTCGAGCGCAAGCAGCCGTCGGATGTACAGATCACGTTTGGCAGCAACGCGCGCCAGGAAAGCGTCACACCCTATTCGATGGGCGTACTCAAGGAGATTGTGGCCGCTGCCGGGTTGAAGTCGGCGCTCATCAGCAGCACGTCGCGCACGCCGGCTGACCAGGCGCGCGTCATGTTCAACAACCTGGAAAAATACGGCGTCGCGCATCAGAAAGCGTTATATGGTCGTTCCGGTGACAGTGTGATCGATGTCTACGCCAGGTCGAAGGCCGCAGGCAAAACCTCCGACCAGATCAAGGCAGACATGGAGACAAAGATCAAAGAGGTCGGCCCGACGAACGTATCGCGGCACACAGGCGATCCTAATGTCCTCAACGTCTTTGACGTGGCGCCCAGTTCGATCACGGACAAGGTGGCATTTGAAAAAGCGGTCAAAGCGGATACACGTGTGACCAAGTTCCTCGTGCCCCCGCAAGATCCCGGCTATCACCTGGAAATCCCGCAGCCGAAGCCACAACAAGCAGGCTGATGCTATGAGTCAGGCATTGGTCTTTGAGTTCGAGTTTCCCGTGCTGCGTTCGCCGGTCGCATCAGTGAGACTAAATGAGCTAATGGTGGCGAGCGCGCACGGATTGGTGGCAGCACAACAAGCACTGAACGAAAAGGCTCGCGAAAGCCTGAAAACGTCTCAGGATGAGTGCATTCCGGCAAGCGCATTCATGCTGCGCCAATGTCGCCTGCGTTTCCCGGCGGTCTACACGTGGACAGCAAGAAGCAGCAGTGAGGAAACGAGCGAAATCGTCATTCGTCCTCGCTTCGTCAGTCGGACGCGTATCACTGTCTCATATCTTTATCAGCCGAAGTTGCAGGGCAAGTAGGAAGCGTATGGCCGAGCTGACGATCTTGGAACTCGGTGAGAGTGTCGTGCAGGCACTGATAGGTGTTCAGCGGACGCTGGCACGCTCCGCAGACGAGGCGGGGCGGTATCTGATGGATGAGGTAGAACTCGATATGCCGGTCAAGCTGCGCATTGGACCCGATGAACAAGTCCTTGTCTCACCGTCCGAGGGTGATGAGCCTGCACATCAATTGACGCGGGTTCGGCTGAAGCTACGTCCGGCAGAGCAAGATGAGGCGGTTGGATTGCCGCTGCCTGCAGGGACAGATCGTCCGCTAACTGTCCTGCCTGATCTTGCACAGACGGTGATACAACGACTGAATGCCCTTCGCATTTTCAGCATTGGCGATTTCTTGCGCGGGACTTCGACTGTTCGCGGTTATGAGATGATGATGCATCTCGATATGGACTTTGATCTTGACAAGGCAATCGATCAGGCAAAACTTGTCGCCTCGCCCGAAATGCCATATGTGCTGGCCGAGGATCTTCTACAGCATGGCGTCAACAGCCGCCTGGAGTTCGCCAAGCTCACGTCTGGGCAGCTTAAGTCCGCCGTTTCGGATCGTCTGGTGGAGATTATGGGCATGGACGAGATCGTGCGCATCCAGGCGGTGATCCGTCAGCAGTCGGATGTTATTTTCGCGGGTGTCGGCAGGCGGCCTTCAAAAAGCAACAGCGACAAGCCAACTGGAGAAACAGGCAACTCCTAGCTTGTGCGCCATATCCCGGTCAAGATGCAGCTATCTCACGTAGCAGAGGAAATCAATTCACAACTCGCTGATGGAAATTTCAGCCGGCGGCGGCCCTTATAACCACATATTGATCACATTTTGTACTCATTGGACGCGGAGGAACTCGGACACACGCGTGGACCACATCGCCTTCATTCCGAAGTACCTGCGCGTCGGGAGACTTGGCAAGATGTAGTTGGCATCAATCTATTGCCTCGGCAGGCACTTCCTACCGGGCTGTAATCTCTTCTGCGATCCACCATGTTGCCAAAGATGCCGTATCATGCACACCCGACTGAGCTTGCGCAAAGCGTCTCTTGGGCAATGAGCGATTCTTTGTCAAGGCACGCTGGATTCGTTTCCGGAAAGAAATAGTGATTACTTGGTTCGATTTGCACACCTGCAGTCAAACTACGAATCAATAAGCGCTGCACCGTGATAAACGACATCATACTACTGCTGTTACTAGACAGAAGTTAACGCCGCCAGGAACCGGGAATAGATCTCGCCCAACATCGTACCCCGATTGAGGAAGACGTGAGCGACCGACGGCATAGTTTCCAGCGTCGCATGAGGCAAATACTGGTGCATCCGCAGTGCCAGCTCGATAGGGTGCAGTGGATCGTTCGGCCAGGCAATCATGCAGATCGGCATCGTTAGCTGGCTAACTTCCGAGAGATCGTCGAAGATGACCCAATCCTTCACCGTATCCAGCGCAGTGACCAGACTCTGCATCTGATGGGAGCTTTGCATCTCGCGCACCGTTTCGATGACCTCTTCCGGCGCGCCCCAATTCTCGCGCATCCGTTGGGCAGACAGCCGCAGGTACTCGTCCAGCCCAAACTCCTTGATCTCCTGCGCCATATTGTGCAGCGAAGGGACCTCCGGATTCGGTGTGTCGCCGAATGCAGGGCCGGTCAAGAGCAAGGCGGTGACGCGGTGTGGATACTTGAGCGCAAACAGGAGCGTCGTCGCTGCGCCCATGGACTCGCCCTGAACAATCGCCTTGTCAAGCGAATAGGCATCCATCACGGCGCGCATGTCTTCCGCCATGCGATCCGGATTGTACAGGCTGGGATTGATTACCGGCGTCGAGTCGCCGTGCCCGCGCTGGTCGTAGACGATTATGCGGTGGCGGTCGGCAAGGCACTCAAGCTGGCGACCCGTGATGCGCCGGTTGCCCGATAACCCGTGAGCGGCCACGAGCGGCGGGCCGTCGCCAAAGCTCTCGGCGACAAGCTCAAGACCATCGGAATTGACTGTCAGGATGTCAGCATTCATGGGTCGAAATCCATTCTCAGCGAAAAGCATCTACAAAAGGCACGAAGCCGCGTCCCCGCGGCTCAAGTTCAACTCTCGACCGTAGCCACCAGCACCGGAGTGCCACGGTCGCGCAGCGCATCGATCATCTCCGGCGGCGCGCTGTCATCTGTGACGATGTAATCAAGCTGATCGATCTGGGCAAATGACGCCAGGCCGGTGAGACCAAACTTGCTACCATCGACGACGGCGATCACTTCTCTGGCCTGCTCGACGACAAACTGCCTGAGTTCGATTTCGAGCGGGTCGTTGCCGCTGAGACCTTTCTCCAGCGTCAGCCCCAGCGCGCCGATAAAGGCTTTGTTGATGTTGTACTTGCCCAACATCTCGCGCGTAATCGGGCCGCTGACTGCCCCAGAGGTGCTGCCGAGACTGCCGCCCGCCATAATCGTGTGAATATTGCTTGAGTCCATGATGGCGACCGCGGTCCAGAGACCCGTCGTCAGCACGGTGACATTGGTGATACTCGGCGATGATTTGATCGCCTGCCCCACGGCCAGCGCCGTGGTGCTCGAATCGAGAAAGATCGAATCGGTGGGTTTGACCAGGGTCGCCGCCAGCTTCGCCAGGGCGTGTTTTTCTGCCGCGTTATGACGCTGGCGCGCGGCAAATGTCATCTCGTGCTTCATGCTCGGCTTTGCCAGTGCCGCGCCGCCATGCACCCGGATGACGCGTCCTTCCTCGGCAAGGAAATTCAGGTCGCCGCGCACCGTGACCGACGACACATTCAGCATTTCACTCAGCTCATTAACGGTAACTCGCTCACGCTCACTGAGAATATTGACGATCTGTTCCCGTCTTTCATTCATCAGCCTGATAAATACTGCCATGCAAGACTTTCGCCTTTCGTCGATGACGCAGTCAGAAACCCGGAATTCGCCCACAAGCTATCACACAGCGTAGCGTCGGCTCAAGGGGTTTCATTTCGAAAGCACACGAAAAGGTAAATGAAATTCTTTTCTTTCGTTCGTAAGTTAACATATTTTATTGAAGTTTCTTTTTAATGTCAATGAGCCTTCGTTTTCTTAAAAATCGTTGACAACAGCTAAACACGTGGCGTACACTCTTGGAAAATGCCTGCCTAAGGGCAGCGACGAGACTGGCGTCGCGCTTGCGAGGAGGAGGGATGCGATTATCCAAGAACATTCGTGAACTACTGCTGCGCTCCCGGTCAACGGAATATTCGCTTGAGGAGAAACGCAATGAGCAATTCCCGCATAACTTTCCTTAGATTGCTTCTTTCTGTCGGGGTTTCGGCGCTCGTGCTGGCGGTCGCAATTGTGGGCGTATCCGCCCAGGACACACCGGCGCATGGCACAGATTTCGCTGGCGAGCTAAGAATCGCCGTGTGGGGGCAAATCGATCAGGCAGTTGGTCGACCGGATGTCTCCGTGGTGGATGAGCTTTTCAAGCAGTGGCAAGCCATGTATCCCAATGTCGATTTGCAGTATGACTACATCGGCGGGACGAGTGTGGCCGAACGCTTCACCTGGATCAATACCAACCTGCTGGCTGGCACGCTGCCCGACGCAGTCATGATTTACTTCCCCGGTCCGGATGTCTTTAACGCGGTCGACCTCCTTTATAACTTCCAGGATGATCTTGGGCAGGCGAATCCGTACAGCAGCAATGCCACATGGCTCGAAGACTTCCCGCTCGACGGGCTGGTGCTCAGCCAAACGGTCTCCTCGGACGGTGGGCACCGTGTCATCGGCTTCACGCTGTCCGGCGATTCGGGCGTGACAACCTTTGCCTACAACAAGACCATGTTCGACGAAGTCGGGGTTGAACCGCCGAAGACCTGGGGCGAGTTCATGGAGATTCAGCAGAAGCTGAAAGATGCCGGTTACATCCCATTCCAGATGCCGATGGCCGGGCCGCTCGGCTGGGTCTGGAACTGGGCGGAGTGGACGATTCGCGAGCAGTTGATGGCGGACGTGGTTCAGGAGTGCGACTTCGAAGAGCCGTTCAATACGCTGAACGACAAAGAGGTCGTCTACTGCATCGTCACTGGCAAATTCAGCCTCGATGATCCGCGCCTGCAAGAGACCTGGCGGCTGATGAAAGAGTGGTCACAGTACTGGCAGCCCGATTTCCTCGCCCCGCCGCCTGATGCCGATCTGTTCGCCCAGGGCGAAGTGGCGATGATCAACACGATGAACCTGTGGCTGGGACAGATCGCTAACAATCCCAATATCGATTTCGAGTGGGGCACGTTCTATCAACCGCCCGTGACCCCGGCAGACGACGAGTATGGCAACGACGTTACCCCACGTCGTGTCGGCAACCTGGGTCAGGCAGGCAGCGGTAGCGTCTACTTCTTCATCCCGACGACGACGGTCGAAGCCAGCCCCGAACGCTTCGCCATGGCGCGTGACCTGATCCAGTGGGTGACAGCACCAGATCAGCTGGCGCTCTGGTGCCAGAATCAGCCCATCCCCTGCTTTGAACCCGGCACGCCCATCGAACAAGTCTACAGCGACCCGACGATGGTGGTGCGGATGCGCGGCTTCTTCGAGCCAGGCGCCTATAACAACGGCGTGGCGGCCCTGAACTGGGCGACTTTCGATCGTTCGCTGGATGCCGAGTGGTCGCGTCTGTTCGCTGAGTATATGGGTGGCAGCATGACACTCGAAGAGACCTTCGAAGAGTTCCGCCCGCTGGTCGATGACGCGGTCCGGCGCGCCATTCGTGCGCATCCTGAATGGGAAGCGGACACGTGGCAGTAAGATCTCAGGCCTGAGTCAAGCTGAGAGTCAGCGTTGAGGATGCGGCTCATCGTGGCTGACGATCCGCCGCATCCTTTTTCAATTATGCCAATAGATTTCCGGGTGACTTATGGCTAAATATGACACGATTGCAGGAGAGACTGCGCCTGCGCTAAGCCGCAAGAGCATTAACTGGGAGCGACTGCGCCATATCTCGCCCCTCTATCTGATGGTGCTGCCAACAATCGTCATGCTCCTGATTTTCTTCTACTATCCGGCAATCAATGGCTTCCTGACCTCGTTCCAGTACGTGGATGTGCGCGGCTCGCAGTGGGTCGGCCTGGAAAATTACCAGCGCCTCTTCAGTGACACCCGTCTGCTGCAATCGTTCCGCAATCTCGCCTTTCTGGCAGTGTTCAACGTGTGCGTGGTCGTCACCATGCCGCTGATCGTCGCGGTGCTGATCTTCCGCCTCAAGAGCATGACGGCGCAGTACTGGTGGCGCATCGTCTTCGTCATCCCCATCGTCGTCCCCTCGGTGGCGATCATCCTGGTCTGGCGCTGGATGTACTCGGCAGACGGCGGCCTCAACATCCTGCTCTCGGCGGTCGGCCTTGGAAGTCTGACGCGCAGTTGGCTCGGCGACCGAGATGTCGTCATGTGGGCGCTGGTCTTCACCAATTTCCCCTGGGTCGCCGGCATCAATTTCCTGATCTACTACGCGGGCTTGCAGGACATCCAGCAGGAAGTGCTCGATGCCGCGGTTGTGGATGGCGCGTCGAGTTTCCGGCGCTTTCGCAGCATCGAACTGCCATTATTACGCCCGCAGATGCGCCTGCTCGTGCTGCTGACGCTCGTCTTCTGGCTGCGCAGCTTCGAGCTGCCCCTGATCATGACCAACGGCGGCCCAGGCTTTGCCAGTATGGTGCCCGGCCTGCGCATGTACTATGCCATCAATCGCGATTTCGACCTGGGCTATGGCTCGGCCATCGGCACGATTTTGTTCTTGCTCGTCCTGGTGGTCACGGTGATGCAGATTCGCCTGACCCGGTCTCGCGACGACGCGATATAAGCAGGAGGTTGACCATGCCCACGCTGAGAATCCTGCGCCGGGACATTCCGCTGCATCTCGTCCTGCTGCTGTTCGCCCTGCCCACGTTCTTCCCCGTTTTCGTCATGCTCTCGATCTCCGGGAAAGACTTCTTTCAGTACGGTCAGCAGCCGCTGCTGCCGACACTGCCGTTCAACTTCAGCAACTACGAAATCGCCTGGTCGTTCATGTCGTCCACTTATCTCAACAACACCATCATCATCGGTGTTGGGGTGGCGGCGATTCTGCTGTTCGGCTCGCTGACGGCCTTTTCGCTGGCGCGCTTCGAGTTCCCAGGGCGCAGGGCGCTGTTCTATTTCGTGCTGGCCGTGCTGGCGATTCCGTCCACCGTCATTCTCGTCCCGCTGTTCATGCTCATGGTCAGGCTCGACCTGCTCAACACCTATTGGGCGGTCATCCTGCCCTATGCCGCCAGCCAGAGCTTCGCCATCCTGGTGCTTTACACGTTCTTTTCCACCCTGTCCAAGGAACTGTTCGAATCGGCGCAGATCGACGGGGCGGGCTTCTTCGACATGTATATCCACATGGGGTTGCCGCTGGCGCGCCCGATCATGAGCGCCATCGGCGTATTCCTGATCTGGCTGTTCTGGAACGACTATATCTGGCCCAGCCTCGTGTTATCTGACCCGGAACTGCAAACGGTCGCGCTCAAGCTGGTCGTTTTCTACCTGGGGCGCGGTATCCCGGAACCGGGGCAAGGCATGGCGGCTTCTGTGATCAGCTCGATCCCGCTGGTGCTGTTGTTCCTGGTCAGTATGCGCACGTTCATCGCCGGGCTGACCGCCGGGGCGATCAAGGGCTGACGCGCTATTCATTGGAGCATCGCAACTATGGCGAAGTTTGAACGCCGCGCGGAATGGATCTGGCGGCGGCGTGGCCTGGGTGAAATACCATTCGGTACCGCGACTCCCCGGTTGGCCGAGGAGATCAATCGCTACGTCTACTTCCGGCACAGCTTCGACCTGCCCGGAGAGATCGCCGAGGCGGCGGTCTACACTTCCGCCGACGGTCGCTACCAGTTGTTCGTCAACGGGCAGCGCGTCGGGCGCGGCCCGGCACGTTGCAGCCCGGCCTGGCAGTACCTGGATCGCTACGACCTGACGCCGTATCTGCGCCCAGGTCGTAACGTCATCGCCGCGCTCGCTCACAGCTACGGGCGGCACACTGCCTGGTATGAACTGCCCGCGTGGGAACATCTGCGCGCGTTCGGCTGCGGCGGCTTCTTCTTGCAGGGTGACGTGATCCTCGCCGGTGAAGCCTCAGCAGCCGCACCCATCCGTCTGGATACAAACGAGACCTGGCGCTACCTGGAGTCCGCCGCCTGGCAGCGCGATGTCCCGGCAGGCAGCCTGGGCTTCCTCGAAGTCTACGACGCGCGCCTCGCCCCGGATGGGTGGATAGGGCTGGACTTCGACGACACCGCCTGGGACACGGCGGAGACTCTGCGCGTGCCGGGGCGCAACTATGCCGGCGATGTCGTGCCCTTCCCGGTCATGATCCCCAGCGACATCCCGCCGCTGACCGAGACACCGCGTCTGGCGGAAGCGATCGTGCGCGTGGCGGAGGTCGAAAACGCGCCGCCCACGCCAGACATCGCCACGCTGTTCGCGCAGGAAACCCTGTCAGACCTGGCGAACTGCCGCGTCGAGCAGGCCGATCAGCTCCTGCGCGACGACGGCCTCACGACGATCACGACGACCGCCGGGCACAGCGTCAGCCTGGTGCTGGATTTCGGCGAGACACAGCCGGGGCGCGTCGCTTTCGATCTGGAAGGGCCAGCCGGCGCGATCATCGACTTCACCTACAGCGAGCGCCTACATGCGGACAGCCGGGTGCACATGCACCGGGGCATTCCTGGCTTCGACGTGCTGGCCGCGCACCGCCTGATCCTGCGCGAGGGACAGCAGACTTGGGAAGCCTTCGAGTTGAGTGGCTTCCGCTATCTACAGGTGACGGTGCGCCAGTGCGAACGGCCGCTGCACATCCACGCTATCCGGTTCAATTTCAGCGCTTATCCCGTCGAGCCGCGCGGCGAATTTGCCTGCTCCGACGATCTGCTCAACCGCATCTGGCAGGTCGGCGCGAAGACGCTGCACTACTGTATGCTCGATGGCTACGTTGATTGCCCGTCGCGTGAACAGCGCCAGTGGCTCGATGCTTACGTCGATTCGCTGATCAACTATGCCGCGTTCGGCGATCCGCATCTGGCGGCGAAGCTGCTGCGCCAGGTCGCTCAATCGCAGCAGCCAGACGGCCTGACGATGATGGTCGCGCCCGGCGATTTCGCCGTCATGCGCTTCACCAACATCCCGGATTTCTGTCTCTACTGGATTCTGGCGATTGACGCCTTCCTGGATTACGTCGGCGATCTGACGCTTGTCGATGAGTTGTATCCGGCGGTGGTGAAAGCCATCGGCTGGTTCGAGCGTCACCTGAACACTGAACATCTGCTGACGGACGTGCCGCACTGGGTCTTCGTCGATTGGGCGGAGATCGACAAGCGTGGGCAGGTCACGGCGCTCAATGCCCAGTTCGTAGCCGGGCTGCGGGTGGCGGCACGGCTGGCGCGCCTGGTCGAAGCGCCGCGCGATGTTGCCCGCTTTGAGCGACTGGCGCAGGCCGTCAGCACTGCCATCAACGAACTGCTGTGGGACGAAGATCGCGGCGTCTACATCGATGCCCGGCAAGCTGGCAGCCGCAGCCAGCGCATCAGCCAGCAGACCAACGCGGCGGTGATGGCTTACGCGGTCGCACCAATAGAACGGTGGGGGCGCATCTTCGCCACGATCCTGGACGAGGGGCGGCTGGTGCTGACCCGCTTCGGCGCGGCGCAAGCCGAGTCGGTCGTCTTCGATGAAGGGACCCAGGTCGTGCTGGCGCAGCCGTTCACGATGCACTTCCTGCATCGAGCGCTGTGCCAGGCAGGCCACCATCAGGTCATGCTCGACAACATCCGCCAACGCTGGGGCGCGCTGGTCGAGGCCGGGGATCGCACCCTGCGCGAGTCGTGGCAGATCATCGAGCTGACCAGCCTGTGCCATGCCTGGGCGGGCACGCCGACGTTCGACATCTCGACCGAGATCCTGGGGGTGAGGCCGCTCGCACCCGGCTTTGCACGCTTCCGCGTCGCGCCGCACCCGGCGGATCTGACCTGGGCGCGCGGGGTCTTTCCATCGCCGCACGGTGACATCGCGGTCGCGTGGCGGCTAGAAAACGATCACTTTACACTGACGCTCACCGTGCCGCCTCGAACAGCGGCGGAAGTCGTCCTGCCGGAAGCGTCCGGCGGACGGTGGGATGAAATCAAGGTCAATGACCAGGCCACTTTCGAGAGCACTCCCCTGATCCTGACGGAAGCGGGAACGTATCACATTGCTGCCCAGCGATCAGAAATCTAGCCAGTAGC
>JAHDWN010000058.1 GCA_023382675.1 Anaerolineae bacterium | reverse complement strand
CGGCCGGCCCAAGAGCTCGTCGATGTGGATCATAAAATCGGTAAAATTGTCCTGAGGCATGTCCTCGTAAGTATTGCTCAGATAGATGGCCTCGCAGGGGCAGGCCTCTTCGCAAAACCCGCAGAACACACAGCGGCTGAGGTCGATGTCGAAGCGAACCGGGCGCTTTTCGACCTTGGGATCGGGGTCCTCGATGGCTTCGATGTAGATACAATCGGCCGGGCATGCCGTCGAGCACATGTAGCAGGCCACGCACTTGGGCGTACCATCCTCGCGCTGCGCCAAAATATGCAGACCGCGGTAGCGCGGCGAGTGCTCAAGGCGCTCTTCGGGGTACTGGATCGTCACCACGCCGCGGCGGCCGCGCAACAAGTTCCACAGGTTGCGGGCAAAAATCGCCGTCGTAATCGACAGGCCGCGCAGAAACTGCGGCAAATAGAGGCGTTCGGCCAACCCCAGCTGCGCGCGCGGGTCAAGGATGCGCACGGTTTTGCGCGGATTCTCGGGGGGCTGCAGCGACGGGAGGCGCGCGGCCGGGCTCGAGGTCGTCTCGTGATCGTGTGGATCAGCGTGCAAGCAGCACCACCCCAGTGATGAAGATGTTGGCCAGCGCCAACGGCAGCAAGAGCGTCCAGCCGAGACGGATGACCTGATCAAAACGGAAGCGCAGCAGCGTCCAACGAATCTGTACGTTCAGCCAGCAGAAGAAGAGGATCTTGGCGAACATCGCGCCGACCCGGGTGATCGTGACCAGCCACGACGGCATGTCAAGCGCCACGCCGACGCCCGGCAGGACGAAGCCGGCGATAAAAATCCACTTATTCATCCTGCGTCTGCGCATGTCGGCTTCGGTCTGTGGAACTGCTTGTGGAAGCACGCGGGTCGGAATTGCTGACATAATTTTGCTCTCTGCATCCCCTAGCGATCGATCACGGCTTTGTATGAGGAGGTGTGGAGCATTCCGCCCCACACCTTCTGATACGGCGAGAGTGGCTATTCGAGTTCGAAGCTCGCCACATCCTCGATTTCGGCGGCGATCTCCGCCGGGGTTGCCACACCGGCGAACAGCTTCTCTACGGCGTCATTGACTGCCGCGCCCAGGGCCGGCGGCAGGAACTGATCGTAGTAAAGCTGGAAGTAGGGGGCTTCGTTACGCGCCTTGATGATGGCGGCCATGATCGGGTCGCCGGTAATGACGTCTTCAGCCGCGGCCACGGTCGGAACCATCCAGATTTCAGCGCCCTGGCGCTGGGCTTCTGCGCTGGTCAGGAAGCGGAGGAATTCAACCGCTTCGTCCGGGGCGTTGGCACCCACGGCATAGCCATCACCGCCGCCGAGGACATCGTTCGGGTTGCCCGCGCCACCGGGAACCTCTGGGAAGGGGAACCAGGCGAGATCCTCACCGATGCCGCCAGATTCGGCGTTGTCTGCTTCGACGCTCGGTGCCCACTGACCCATCAGTTCCATAGCCGCCTGGCTATCACCCACGAGCCGTGCCTGATCACCGTAAGCGAGGCCGAGGAAGCCTTCGGGGAACGGTTCCATATCGATGATCTGCTTGAGATAGTCACCGGCCTGAACGAAGGGTTCATCGGCGAAGGAGCCACTACGATCATAGGCAGCCAGGAAAGCATCCTGCCCGCCGAGGCGGATGGCGAGATACACCCACCAGAAGTGGCCCGGCCACTTGTCGCCCTCACCCAGGCTGATCGGGGTGATGCCGGCATCCTTCAAGGCCTGGACGGCAGCCACGAATTCGTCCCAGGTTGCCGGTGGATTATCGGGGTCAAGCCCGGCCTGCGCGAACAGTGCTTTGTTGTAGAAGAAACCGACTGCGCCCCACGACCACGGCACACCGTAGTACTCGCCGTCGCGACCGTAGAGTTCGAGAGCGGCCTGCGCGGAGAACGAGTCTTTCCATTCGCCTTCGAGTTCAGGCGCAATGTTGCGGACGAGACCGGCATCAGCGAACTGCCAGAGGACGCCGCCGCCCCAGCTGTGGAACAGATCCGGCGGGTCGTTGCCCTGCATGACGGTCACGAGCTGGCTCTTGAAGGCTTCGTTTTCCAGGATGGTCATTTCGATGGTGACGTTCGGATTCATGGCCGTAAATTCGTCGGCCATTTCCTGCCAATAGGCTCCCTGCTCAGCAACGGTGCCGATGTGCCACCAGTTAATGGTCACTGGCTCCTGTGCCGCAGCCGCGCCAAATGCGCCGAGCGCCAGGGCGACTACGATGACTGTAAGAACGAATCTCTTAGACATTCTTTTGCTCCTCTGTATGGCTGTTGAGTGCGTGTGTAGTTCGAAAAAAGAGCTAATGTCGATAGGTACCTCCTTTGAACACCATCGGTCAATCATCTCGGCGGCTTGCTGGACGCCCGGATTACAAGTTCGGTCGTCAGCGTTATGTGCCCGGGTGGGCTATCGGGGTGTTCGAGTCTTTCCAGCAGTAGCTGCACGGCCGTCCGCCCCATCTGGACGAGCGGCTGGCGCACGGTCGTCAGTTTGGGATGCGTGATGGCCGCTTGCGGGATGTCGTCGAACCCCACCAGCGAGATGTCATCTGGAATCGACAGCCCGGCCTCGCGGATCGCGTCCATCGCGCCGAGCGCCGAAAGATCGTTGCTGGCGAAGATGGCGGTCGGGCGGCGTTCCAGGCGGAGCAGCGCCTGGGCTGCCGCGTAGCCGCGCGCTTGCAGGTAATCACCCTGAATGATCAGGCTGTCGTCAACTGGAATGTCATGATCCTGCAGGGCGGCGCGGTAGCCGTTGAGGCGTTCGCGCGCGCTGCTGAGTTCGAGCAGGCCCGTGATCACGCCGATCCGGCGGTGGCCGAGCATGATCAGGTGCTGTGTGACCTCGTAGGCGCCCTGCCAGTTGGTGGCGCTCACACTGGCGCTGGCACCGGACTCGTCGGTTTGGTCGACCAGGACGTGCGGGTAATTGCGCTCGCGGATGGCATCCAGGTAGATGGGCGATTCAAGCGGGACGAGCAGGATCAGGCCGTCGGTCATGCTGGCAATCGTGCTGGCATACTGCTGTTCTTTGCCTTCATGGCGGTGTGTCGTGAACAGCATCAGGTTGAACCCGGCGCGCGCCAGCGCTTCGTCGATACCCTTCATGACTTCGGAGACGTAGCTGTTATCGAGCACCGGCACGAGCAGGCCGATGATGTTCGAGCGCCCGCCGGCCAGGCCGCGCGCCTGGAGGTTGGCGACGTAGCCCAGGCGCTCGGCAGCATCCATGACTCGGTTGCGGGTCGAGTCTTTGACGAATTCAAAGCCGTTCAAGACACGCGACACCGTGGAGTACGACACCCCGGCAGCTTTCGCCACGTCGTAAATCGTAATGGGGTGGTTGGACTTGGCACTATTGTCGGACATCGTCATCATCCGCACGCTTTGCAAGCGCTTGCAAAACGCTGTGCAAAAAATGCCGCTTTGCAGCAGGCAGCGGCAAAAAACAAGATAAATGCTGCAATATTCAATCTGCGCTTACTTATGTTACGTAATATTTGCAAGCGCTTGCAATTAGCGTAACCCAGATTTGGGCCGCTTGTCAAGCGATTCGGGTAATTTGTACATGAGCTGTCGGCGCTCGGCTTTTAGCTGATAGCCGCAGGCGTGTCAGCGGATGCGCCTGCCCCTCTGTGGCCTCCGTGCCTCTGTGGTTCCAACCTGTTCTCGTGGCGCTGAAAAGCCTGGTATCTATGCCGCCGTCGCCGGGTGAAACGGCCAGAAGACTGTTACCGTCGTGCCCTGGCCGATGCCGGCGCTTTCGACCGTGACCGAGCCGCCGTAAGCCTCGACAATCGATTTGACCAGCGCCAGCCCCAGCCCGCTGCCCGGCACGTCACGCGAGCGTGCCTTATCCGCGCGGAAGAAGCGTTCGAACAGGCGTGACGAATGCTCCGGGGCGATACCCTGGCCGGTGTCCTGAATGACGACGCACGCGCCTTCGGCGCCCTCGCTCACCCGCCAGTTGATCTCGCCGCCCGGCGGCGTGTACTTGATGGCATTGTCGAGCAGATTGCGGAAGACGACGGTCAGATGGCTCAGGCTGGCGCGCACGGCCAGCGTCGCCTGCGTGGGCGCGAGCGTCAGCACTATCTGTTTCGCCTGAGCGACATGTCTCATCTGCTGGTTGAGGCTGGCGGCGAAGCGTGCCAGGTCGATCTCGTTGCTGCCAAGTTCTGCGCGCCCGGCGTCGAAGCGTGAGAGCAGTGTCAGATCTTCGATTAGCGTGCTCAGGTGCATGACCTCGTCGTCGATTTCGGCGACGTAGCGCCGGGCTGTCTCGTCATCCAGGCTGGCGTCGTGGCGCAGCGCTTCGGAGCGCAGGCGAATCGTGGTCAGGGGAGTCCGCAGTTCATGTGACGTATTGCTGGCGAAGGCGCGCTGTTCTTCGAGCATACTCTCAACCTGCTGCGCCATGTGGTTGAACGCCTGCCCAACCTGGCCGATCTCGTCTCTGGCCGGGTCGGCCACCCGGTGCGAAAAGTCGCCTTTGGAAAGGCGCAGGGCTGACTCACGCAGCGCGTCGAGCGGCTGGATGATCGAGCGCGACACCCAGAGCGTCGCCAGCACCGCCACGCCCGCGACCAGCGCGAAGATCAGTCCCAGGACGGCCCAACGCTGCACGATCAGCCCCTGTAAGATGTCCGTCGGCACGCTGAGCTGCACCAGGGTGCCCGTCCGCCGCAGATCGCCGACCGGCGCGGCGGTGAAGAAGGCGCTCTGGCCGTCATCGTCCGGGCGTTCGACGACGGCAATGCTGCCGCGCAGCGCCGTCTCCAGTTCCGGCATGTTGCCGTAGCCGGGGCGCATCCGCAGCTCCATGTCGGATGCCTGTATGAAGCGCACCACGCCGCCGACCTGCGCTTCGTATTCTTCGATCAGCGTATCCAGATCGGTCGCTTCGGCGTCCTCGCTGCCATTCACGTAGCCGCCCGTCACCTGGGCGATCAGCCGGACCTCGTTGACCAACTGGCGCTCGAAGTCCTGGCGCGCCGCCGACGAGATCTGCCCCCCGGCGACGGCTGTCAGCGCCGCGAAGCCGATCAGCAGAATGCCGATGTAAGCGACGAACAGGCGCGTGCGGATGCTGGTCGAGCCGAACGGGAGTCTCATGAGTCCGTCCCCGCCACAATCCGGTAGCCGACGCCGCGCACGGTCTGGATGTAGTCCGGGCGGCTGGGGTCGTCTTCCAGCTTTTCGCGCAGCCAGCGGATGTGGACGTCGAGCGTGCGCATGTCGCCCAGCCAGTCCGTGCCCCAAACCTTGTCGAAGATCTCGGCGCGCGTCACGACTTCGCCCGCGTTCGCCGCCAGCAGGCTGAGCAGCTCGAACTCCTTGTAGCGCAGCGCCAGTTCACGCTCGCCCATGAATGCCTGCCGCCGATCCAGGTCGAGGCGCAGGTCGCCGATCTTGATCTGGTTCGTGTGCGGCGCCTGGCTGCGGTCGAATTCGACCCGGCGCAGCAGCGCTTTGATGCGGGCGATCAATTCGCGCGTGCTGAATGGCTTGGTCAGGTAGTCATCCGCGCCCAGTTCCAGGCCGAGCACCCGGTCGATCTCCTCGTTGAGCGCCGTCAGCATCAGGATCGGCACGACACTCTTTTCGCGGATCGCCTTGCACACCTCCCAGCCATCCATCTCCGGCAGCATGATGTCGAGCACGATCACGTCGGGCTGCTTCGCCAGCGCCAGCGTCAGGCCGATCGCGCCGTCGCTGGCTGTGCTCACCTCATAGCCCATGCCGCGCAATGAGCGCGCCACCGGCTCGGAAATCAGGCTGTCATCTTCAATCAAGAGTACGTGTGTCATTCGCAGCCTGCCGTTTCAACTGATGGCCTGGATCGTCTCGGCCAGCCCGGTACAGTCATTGAAATTCAACCAGTGCGCCAGGTCGCCGACGCTGTCTTCGCGCAGCATCTGATTATAGGTGCGGCGCGGAATATCCCGGAAGAACGCCACCGAGATCACTGGGCTGCCGCCGAATGGGTAGCCATAGGCGACCAGCGCCAATGTGCCGCCAGAATAAAAACCGAGCTTCGAGCCGTATTCGGTGTAGGTGTTGTTGATGTCGTCGTTCTCGTGCCAGCGCAGGGCGGCGCGGGTCATCGCCTTGACCGCATACGACAACGGGCTGTCCTCGTCGGGGCCGTAGATCGCTTCCATCACCTTGAGCCAGTCGGCCACGGTGCCCGTCGCCGTCTGCTGCGCCAGGATCGCTGCCTGCACGTCCCAATCCGGGAACTGGCTGCCGCGCCCGGAACGATAGGCGATCTCTGCCTGCCGCCACTCGCCATTCTGCACGTAGAGATCGAGGTAGCGCTCGCCCTGCGCGGTCGTCAGGTCGGCCACGCCGTCGAGCGTCGCCTTGCCCGTCTCGTGATTGTTCATCAGCAGCGGGATCATCGTCAGCGAATGTGGGTAAGTAGTGTCTGTAAGCCCAAGCTGGTCATAGAGCGCAGCCCAATCGACGGGCGACATGCGGTCGAGCAGGTAATCCGACGCAGCGTTCGAGCTGTACTGCATCATGCCCGTCGCCGCCAGATCCCACAGGCTGATCGTGGTCGTGCCGTCGGGGTAGATCGCCATGAAGCGATCATGCGCCCCCCGGTCGGTGCGCGGCAGGTTGTAGAGATCGAGGCGGCTGGTGTTGACCTGCTCGTCGAGCGAGATCCGGCCGCTTTCCAGCCGCTGCGTATACTCGATGAAGATCAGAATCTTGGAGACGGACGCCAGCGGGAACGGCACGTAGGCGTTGTAGAGAAACAGGCTCTCCGGCTGATCGAGCGGCAGGCAGGCGATGCCGAAGTCCGCCGGCTGCGCGTCGGCCTGCTCCCAGAGCAGCGACAGCGCCGAACTCGTGCCTGAGTTGGCGACCGGCTGTGCGTAGGTACACGTCGTGCTCACCAGCCCGACGACGATCAGCACCAGCGGGCTAAATCGTCTCAACCGTCTCATCAAGCCTCTCCGTCGTCGCTATGGCACCAACAAGATGAGAGTGAACAGCGGATAAGGGCTGCGATGTATCGTTTGCGGTGGATTCGATTTGCGCCGCCGTTGGCTAAAGCTGCGCGGGGGCAGCGATGCTGCCTTCGGTCGGCTATGCCGACCCCTTGAGCACGGCTAGAGTCAATCAAGCCCACTGAAGGGGCTAGAAAAGACCAGGAGCTATCATAGAGCGCCTTTAGTGCGCTTGATGTCCTTTTAGCCGGGCGTTTTAACGTCCGGCGCGCGCGAACGCATTTCATTTCCATTTGAACAGGCATCTTCATCAGCCCATTGCTCCAAGCGTCAGTATAAGGCTGGCGTTGTACAATTCATCTTCCGTCGCCAAAAGCTTACCGAACCATCCGATTTCCCCTATCCTGAGGTTGTGCCAGGCCACCAGACACGAGCTGTTACTCTATGTGTGTTGCGCGTTCTATCTTCAACTATCGCACTCTCTTAGGATTCAACACAAGCCATTTAAGATCGATTTAAGGATATTTGAGGTGACGATAACCACGCCCTCAGCTTTCCCGGCTAGAGTGGCTAGCGGAGCCTGAAACGAGCCTTTCGAGAAGGAGACTCACACATGAAAGCTGTTTCTCGTGTCTTGCTCATCCTGCTGCTGGCGCTGCCGATTGCGGCGGTGATTTTCGCTCAGGATACACCGGCGGCTGACGAAGTGCTCGCCGCCGGGGATGCGCTTATCATCCAGGGGCAGGTGCTCGATAGCGACGGCACGCCGCTGGTGGGCGCGGTCGTCGAAATCTGGCAGACGGATGTCAACGGCAACTACAACCATCCCAACGATTCCGCCGCGAGCGACCTGCTGGTGGATTTCCAGTACTTCGGCACGTCCACGACCGACGCCGACGGCAACTACGCCTTCCGCACGGTCAAGCCCGGCCTGTATGAGCCGCGCGCGCCGCACATGCACGTCAAGGTCAAACTCGACGGCGAGACGCTGCTGACGACGCAGTTCTACTTCCCGGAAGATCGCGCCGCTGTCGAAGCGGATGGCGTCTTTGGCAACGCGGGTGAGAGCCTGTTCCTCCAGCACACGGGCCTGACGGATGCCGAGGGCACACCCGTGCTGACGGATAACCTGGTTGTCGATCGCAACGGCAGCGCTGCGAACACGCTGACGCCGACCGCCGCCCAGACTGAAGGCCCGTACTACCCGGTGGTCGATTTCTCTGGCTACGACAACAACCTGACCAGCACGGCGGCGGATGACACGGTGATCACGCCCGTGTTGGAGCAGACCGAGACCGCTGCCGCCTTCACGCTGCTTGATCTCAATAGCGCGACCGGCGACCAGTTCCTGACCGTGCCGGATGTGGGCAGCCGCATGGTGCGGGAATTCATGGAATACCGCCCCTACATCAGCATCGTGCAGTTCCGCCGCGAAATCGGCAAATACGTCGATGCTGCGCAGGTCGCTGCATATGAGCAGTATGTGTACGTGCCGGTCGATGTCAATCAGTCCGACGCCGAAACGCTCAAGCAGATCCCCGGCCTGGATGACGCCGCCGCCAATGCGCTGATCGCCGCGCGCCCATTTGACTCCAACGAGGCATTTCTGACCGCGCTCAGTGCGTATCTCTCACCGGCGCAGGTAGCCTACGCACAGAACTACCTGGCGGCGGGCGCATGACCGCTGAGCGCATTGTCCAGCGCCTGCGCCTGATCATGCTGCTGGCGGCGGGGTCGATGTTCGTTGTCACGCCGGTCGAGCTGTGGCTGCAGGGGCACTACCGGGAGACGGCGCAATTTATCCCGTTTGTGCTCTGTGTGCTGGGCATCCTGACGGTGGTGGCGGTCGTGTTCCGCCCGCGCCGGGGGACGATCCGCGCGCTGCGTGGGGTGATGATCCTGGTCGCGCTCGGCAGTCTGCTCGGCATCGGCCTGCACCTGTACAACAATTTCCAGTTCGAGCTGGACATTCGTCCGAGCGCGGCGGCAGGCGACGTGGCGGTGGCGGCGCTGACGGGCGCGAATCCGCTGCTCGCGCCGGGGATTCTCGCTTTCGCGGCCTTGCTGGCGATTGCGGCGACCTATTATCATCCGGCGCTGGCCGGCACGGATTAACATCGTCGTGAGGCGGACGTGCCCCGGCGCGCCCCTGCGATGGGCATTCGCAACGCAGGGCATGGTCAACGCCGTGCACTGTGAACCGTGAACCCAGAACTCAGAACCCAGAACCATTTACCCAAGGAGACTCGCGCATGAATGTACGGACGCTTGCAATCGCCCTGGTCGCGCTGCTTATCGGTGCGGGGGGTGGCATTCTTGCCTATGTGTGGGCAGTCGGCGCCAGCGGCACGCCGAGCGCAACCATCAGCGCGCCCACGCTCGACATCAACGCCGTCGCAACGCTCAATCCGACGCAGGCCTTCGACGCCGTGACCCAGGTGGCGCAGCTCAACAGCACCGTGCGCGATTTGCAGGCGACCATCGATGCGATGAACGCTGCTCAGAGCGCCGCGCAAGCGCCGCAGCCGACCGCCGAACCGACCAGCGCGCCGACGGTCGAAGCGGCTGTGCCAGAGGCCGCCGCGCGCACGCTCTACCGCATCGCCCCGGCGAATTCGCTGGTGATGTTCGCACTTCAGGAGGATCTGCGCGGTGTGCGCACTGACGTGGTCGGCCAGACGACCGAGGTCGCGGGCGACATTATCGTCGATTTTGCTAACCCTTCAGCGTCGGAGATTGGCGTCATCCGCATCAATGCGCGCACGCTGGCGACCGACAACGATTTTCGCAACCGGGCGCTGCGGTCCAATATCCTGCAATCGGCCAACGACGCCTACGAGTTCATCGAGTTCAGGCCGACGAGCCTCGTCGGGCTGCCGGACAGCGTCAGCGTGGGCGAAACGTACACCTTCAACATCATCGGCGATCTGACGATCACGGGCGTGACGCAGGAAGCGACCTTCACGACCTACGTCACGGTGGACTCTGAGACGCAGATCCGCGGCACAGCCACGGCGACCGCTGCCTATGCCGATTGGGGCATTCGCATTCCGAACGCGCCCGGTGTTGCCAATGTCACGCCCGACGTGACCCTGACGATTGAATTCACCGCCGATAGAGTCGATGCCTGAGCGCGTGTCTGCGCCTCTGACCCCCTCGCCATGGTGTTGGCGAGGGGGTTCTGCGGACGAGGCACGCCGCGTCCCTACCATTTTCCATCTACCCGCACGAATGCGCCGTTACCTTAAATCGGATTTGAGGATATTTGAGCCGCAGATAACCACGGCCCGCGGCAGTCTGGCTACCATGAGCGTATGTGTTCATGACGTGCCTCAGGAGGCAAACACACCCATGGCAGCCATCGCCACCGGCCGCACACCAGCACGCCGAATCAGCCCGAACCGCATCAACCTGTATCTCGATGCCCTGCTGGTGATCGCCTTCATTGTCGATCTGGAGGTTCGCTTCACCGGCGTGCACATCCACGAGCTGTTGGGTGTCTTCCTGGGCGCGGTGATCCTCATCCATCTCATTCTGCACTGGCGCTGGATCGTCAGCATCACGCGCACGTTTCTGCGCAAGCCGCTGCACGAATCGCGGCTCAGCTACCTGCTCAACATCGCCTTGTTCGCCGACATGCTGATCCTGATCGTGACCGGCATTCTCATAGCGCGCACCTTGGGCCTGAACCTGACCGCCGTGCAGCAGTATTCGCGGATGTTCGAGCGGTTGCACCGGATCACGGCGGATCTGAGCCTGCTGATCGTCGCCTTTCACGTCGCCCTTCATTGGAAGTGGATCGCGACTCAAGCCCGCAAATACCTGCTGCCTGCGCGTCAGGCAGCGCACTAGGTTTCGCATTTATCCTCCCCCCTCCCCACTGTTCTCCCCTTGCAGTGGGGAGGGGTGTTCAGACCGGTATCAGGAGATCTCATGACACGCAGACGCAAAACCAACAACCTCATCGGCATTTTCATCCTGCTCGTCGTCGTCATCGCGGGTGGCGCTGCGCTCGCCGCGACCGGCAATCTGGAAAATCCGCTGCGCATCTTCTCGACTGTAGGCGGGGGCGAAGGCGGCGGCTTCCGTGGCGGGGAAGGCTTTGAACCCCCGGCGCAGCCAGACGGCACAACCTTCACTGCCAGTGAACCGGGTGAGGGCTTTGCAGGCCGAGGTGGCGGGGAAGGCGGCGCGGATTCGATCCAGTGGTCGCAGATCGGCAGCGTTCTCTACGACGTGTGGGTCATGCTGGCGGTCACAGCCCTGGTCGTCCTCATCGGTACACCGCTTGGCCGCGCGCTCAAATGGCTGCGCCAGCGGGGCGCGCCTGCTCCAGCAACGTGATCGTGCGCACGATCACTCCCCTTTTTCCCAGCGCTTTCGGCTGCGTCCGCGAGCGCTGTTTTGATTTTGCAGACCGGTTACACGAGTTTAAGGCGGATTTAAGGATATTTAGGCTGGCGATAACCACGGCCAGCGCAGGTAGTGCTAGGCTAGATACAGCGGCAAGGAACCGCAAATGTGCAAACGCAGTACCTTGCGGCAGAATGAGTCCCTCCCCTCAATCCCCTCCTCATCACCGATGGGGAGGGGAGACCCCGGAGGTCAGGAGCCACCATTCAAGCCATTGACGCCAAAGCTGCGTTAGTTTGACCCAGAGACAGAGTGTGTAGGAGAGACAACACAATGCGTAAGTTCAGTTTGATCTTCGGTGTGGCGCTGATCGTATTCGCCCTCACCGCGGGTGCGATCTTCGCCCAGGACGCCACCGAAACCCCGTCTGCGGAAACGCAGGCCACGGCCACCGCCTGGCTCGGCGTCGCTATCGCCGATCAGGATGGGCAGGTCATCATCGCCCGCGTCCAGTCCGGCTCCCCGGCAGATACGGCCGATTTGCAGGTCGGCGATGTCGTCGTCTCGTTCAATGGCGAAGCTGTCAGCGCTGCCGCTGATCTGAGCGACATGGTCAAGGCTGCCGCGCCGGGCGATGCCGTGACGTTGGAAGTCGAGCGCAACGGCGAAACGGTCAGCGTCGATGTGACCCTCGGCACTGCGCCGGATGTGTATGCGCGTGGCCCCTTCGGGCGTGGGCAGATGGGCGTGACCATCGACTCGCTGACGCTGGCTGAGCACCTGCTGAATGCCGACCTGGAAGAAGCGGATGGCGGCTACGCCGTCGTCGATACCCTGGCGACCCGCAACCCGTTCCAGCTTGAGATCGGCGACGTGGTGACGGCCATCAACGGCGTTGCCATCACCGATTTCAACATGCAGACGCTGATGACCAGCATGATGCAAAGCGGCGACCACACGCTGAGTCTGACCGTCACCCGCAACGGTGAGACGGTCACGCTGGAAGGCGACATGATGGACGGTATGTTCGGCATGGGCCCCGGCTTCGGGCGCGATTTTGACCACGGTTTCGGCCCAAGCGGCGGCTTTGGCCAGGGCTTCGGCCCGCGCGGTGGCCGTGGCGGTATGCCCTTCGGCAACCCGAATGACACCACGCCGGCAACGCCAGAAGCGCCTGCTGCCGGTTCCGGCCAGGCCTAGTCTGTATGTGCGGGGGTGATCGTGTGGTCACCCCCGCGATTTTGTCGTTTTAGGAGGTGAGGAGCAAATCCATGTCACCCATGCGCAAGAAATTGCCAATTCTCGTCATTGCCATCGTCGTCATCCTGGGACTCAGCATCGCCGCGGCAGGTGGTGCAGTTGGCGCTGCCAGCAGCGTTGCGCCGCGCGCAGCCCAGACCACCGTCAGCCAGAACCCTGCGCCGACGACGCTGGAGACGACCGGCATTTACACCCAGCTTTATCAAGAGGCCAGCCCATCGGTGGTCGCCATTCGCGTGACCGTCGTCGGGCGCAATAACCGCGTCGTCGGCGCGGCCACCGGCTCCGGCTTCGTCATCGACAGCGAAGGCCACATCATCACCAACAACCACGTCGTCGAGCAGGCCAACTTCATCGAGGTCGAGTTCTACGATGGTACGCTGGCGGAGGGCGAGGTTGTCGGCGTCGATCCGGACTCTGACCTGGCGGTGATCGATGTCGATCTGCCCGCGGAAGAGCTCGAGCCGATCATATTCGGCGATTCGGATGCGCTGGTCGTTGGCGTGCCGGTCGTCGCCATCGGCAGCCCGTTCGGCCAGGACTGGACGCTGACCACCGGCATCGTCAGCGGTCTTAACCGCATCATCGACAGCCTGGGCAGCTACTCCATCGGCGGTATCATCCAGACCGACGCGGCCATCAACCCCGGCAACAGCGGCGGCCCGCTGCTCAACCTCGACGGCCAGGTGGTCGGCGTCAACTCGCAGATCGCCACCGCCAGCGGCAGCAATTCGGGCGTCGGTTTCGCCGTGCCGAGCAACCTCGTCCAGCGCGTTGCCCTCGAACTGATCGCCGACGGCTCGGTCGATTACAGCTACATTGGCATCGCCGGCACGGACGTGACGCTGCCGATGATCCAGGCGCTCAATCTGCCGGCGAACACACGCGGCGTGGCCGTCAGCCAGGTGACGCCCAACAGCCCGGCGTCGATGGCAGGCTTACATTCGTCGGATTTCGTCCGCGCGAGCAGCAGCGCAGCGTCTAATGTGGACGTGATCACCGCCATCGATGGCGTGCAGATCAAAGGCATGGACGATCTGGTGTCGTACCTGGCGCGCTACACCGTGCCCGGCCAGACGGTCGCCGTCTCGGTGCTGCGCAACGGCCAGGAGCCGCTGACGCTCAACGTCACACTCTCGCCGCGGCCATAACTGCCATGTGTCAGCCTTGCAGCCTTCGCCCACGTTTCGCCAGCCGGGACGTGGGCGTTTCAGATTCAGCGAGATCGGCTATGCGGTCGAATGTAGGAATGGCATTCTTGCCGTCAGAAACGCCGGACGCGAAACACCGCGCCCCTACCTGATCCCTTGTGCGCTGCCGAAGATCGGAGATGAACGCCTGCGATTCAGATGAAAAACGTCCACGTTCGGGGTATTCTTGAGTGAATAATGAATGCTGTTTCGGCAAATAGAACGGAGCTTACATCATGCCAATGCAGCCGATCAGCCTGATGATGCAAACGGCGCTGCGTCAGGGTTACGCGGTCGGTTATTTCGAAAGCTGGAACCTGGAGTCGTTGTACGGCGTTATCGAAGCTGCCGAAGCCAGCCGCTCGCCGGTGATCATCGGCTTCAATGGCGAATTCCTGAGCGCGCCTGATCGCGTCGCCGACGAGCGCCTGTCGTGGTACGGCGCGCTGGGCCGAGCCGCCGCCGAGTCTGCCAGTGTGCCCGTCGGCTTCATCTTCAACGAGTGCCCGGATGACGCCTGGGTGCGCCGCGCTGTCACCGCTGGCTTCAACCTGGTTATGCCCGTGCCTGCCCACGGCGAGACGGATGCCGAGTACACAGCGCGCACGCGAGCCATCGTCGATTACGCCCATGCGCACGACGTGGCGGTCGAGGCGGAGCTCGGCACGCTGCCCTTCGGCGATCTGGAGGCAGGCGGCTCGACAACCGATCCCCGCTACGCTGCCGAGTTTGTCGCTGCCACCGGTATCGATCTGCTGGCGATCAGCGTCGGCAATATTCACATGCTCCTGCACGGCTCGAAAGCGCTCGATCTCGACCGTGTGGCCGCGCTGCGGAGGGAGATGCAAGTGCCGTTTGTGCTCCACGGCGGCACGGGCATCGACGAAGCATCGTTGAAAGAGACGATTGCGCTCGGTGTCGCCAAGGTCAATTACGGCACGGCGATCAAGCTGCATTACCTGGAGGTGGTGCGCGCCGCGCTCGCCACGCCGGAGCCAAACCCGCACAAGCTGCTCGGCATGGGCGGGCCGGAAGACGTGATGCTGGCCGGACGCCGCGCCGTGCGCGAGGTCGTGCTCGAAAGAATGGCATGGCTCGGCTGCATGGGCAAGGCTGACTAAGAGGAGGTGGTCATTATTCAATTGTGCCGTCTCTAGCCCTCACCCTAAATCCCTCTCCCGACCGCCGCTGTGCGGCTAGGAGAGGGACTTGCTCCCCTTCTCCCAGCGTAGCGTTCGGGAGAAGGGGCCGGGGGATGAGGGCGACAAAGACGCACAACGATTTGTGACTACCTCTCGAACAATAAGGATTTTCGCTTATGGATGTTGTTGGATGCGCAGGCATTCTGGTCGCGGATACGATCTGCGGCCCGATGGACAGCCTGCCGGAAGAAGGACAACTGCTCGCCATCGACTCGCTGCCGACAACAGCGGGCGGCTGTGGCGCGAACGTCGCCATTAACCTGGGCAAGCAGGGCATCGCGTCAGGTGTAGCCGGGCGGCTCGGTCGTGACCCGTCGGCGCAGGTCGTGCTCAATGAACTGCGCAAGATCGGCGCGGATACGGAGCGCATCACCTACTCGGATGCGCAGCCGACCTCGCAGACGATCATTCTGCTCGTGCGCGGGCAGGATCGCCGCTTTATCCACGTCTTCGGTGCGAACAAAGAGTTCGCCGTCAGCCACATCGACCGCGATTGGGTCGCCGGGTTGAAGGTGCTCTATCTCGGCGGGTTGTTTGTCCTGCCCGCGATCTTGACGGACGAACTGGTGGATCTGTTTGCCTTCTGCCGCAGCCAGGGCGTCGTGACGATGCTCGACGTCGTCATCCCGCTGCACCAGACGGGCATGAATGGCATCGACAGGGTGCTGCCCTACGTCGATTACTTCGTGCCCAATGATGACGAGGCGCGGCTCCTCACCGGCCTATCCGACCCGCTCGATCAGGCATCTCTGTTTCAGGCGTGCGGCGCGGGCACGGTCATCATCACCCAGGGCAAGCACGGCTTGCTGGGGCTGCGTGGGCACGACATGTGGCGCGCCGAGGCTTTTCAGGTCGAGGCGGTCGATCCGTCGGGCGGTGGCGACGCCTTCAGCGCCGGGATCATCACCGGCATCGTCCGCGGCTGGGACATGCCGCAGATGCTGACCTATGGCGCGGTGCTCGGCGCATCGGCGACACTCGCGCCCGGCACGACGACGGGCGTCTTCACAGAAGCCCAGGCCGAAACCTTTTTGCAATCGCACCGGCTGAACATCAGCCATGAGACGGTGAGTTGAACCTATGCGCGTCGAAATCACCATGCCCGACCTGGCAACGACCGAGAGCGAAGTCACGCTCCTGCGCTGGCTGATCGAGATCGGGCAGCCGGTTCAGTTGGGCGAGCCGTTGGTCGAGATCGAAACCGACAAGGCGACCATGGATGTCGAGGCGGTGGCGGCAGGCACACTGCAAGCGATCCATGTGCAGGCGGGCGACCGCGTGGCTGTCGGCCAGGTGATCGCGGTCATCGTCAACGATGTGCCGGAGCCGGTCGCCGCTGCGCCCGCTGCTGCTACCCCGCAGGCCGCCGCGCCGGTCGCGTCCGCGCCTGTGCCCACTGCGCCGCCAAAAGCCGGGTCATTCTTCGCGCGCAACAAGGCCGCCCGTGAGCAATCGCCGCCAGCGGACGGGGCGAGCATCTCATTGAGCGGCATCCAGCGCGATATCGCCCGCCGCTTGCAGGAGAGCAAGCAGACCATCCCGCACTTCTACCTGACGACCTCGGCCAATGCAGCGGGGATGGCTGCCGTGCGCGCCGCTGCGCCGGGCAAGCTCGTCTGGGATGCGTTTTTCGTCCAGGCCGTCGCGCGGGCGCTGCCGGATTTCGAGCGGCTGCGCTACCGTTTCGATGGCGACAAGCTGACGCGCAACCCGGACGCGATTGGTGTCGCCGTGGACATCGACGATCTGCTCTACGTCGTGCCGGTCGAGAACCCCGCCGCGCTGACGCTGGCGGCGATCTCCGAGCGCATCACGCAGCGCGCCGAGGCTATCCGCAGCGGCGACCCGGCGGCGCGCAAACTTGCAGGCACCTGCATCACCATCACCAACCTGGGCATGGAGAACATCGAGATGTTCCAGGCCATCATCAACCCGACGGAAGTCGCCGTGCTCGCCATCGGCAAGATCGCGCCCGCCGCCGTCGTCGCTAACGGCCAGGTCGTCGTGCAGGATCGTGTGACGATCAGCCTGTCCGCCGATCACCGCGTCGTCAATGGGCGCTACGGCGCACGCTTTCTCAGCCGTGTCGTGGAGGAGTTGGAGGCGTTTGGCCCATAGCCGTTAGTTGGAAGGAAATTAGTGCTTTTGTGTCCGTAGGTAGGTGTAATGAGCCACTACGGCTAGAGGAGTCAATAAATCATGATTAGCAAACGTCGAGTCGTATTGGCGGCCTGGGACATCTGGCGCGCCAAACGGGGTGGCTCGGATGCCATCCAGGCTCGGCAGCAGATGCGATTGCAGGCCATGATTGCGTTTGCCCGCAGTCATTCTCCCTTCTATCAGACGCTTTATCA
Organism: Anaerolineae bacterium; assembly: GCA_023382675.1. Classification (GTDB taxonomy): domain Bacteria; phylum Chloroflexota; class Anaerolineae; order Aggregatilineales; family Phototrophicaceae; genus Flexifilum. The sequence goes on along the minus strand of JAHDWN010000058.1, from coordinate 11,177 downwards.
GCATCTGCCTAAGCAGATAGATCGACTGACCGATTTGCCGCCAGTTACCAAGCACGATCTCATGGCGCACTTCGATGAATGGGCTACGGACCCGGAGATCCGCGAGGATTCAGTGAGGGCCTTCATTGCTGACCCTGCACTGATCGGTGTGCCTTATCTGGGACGCTACGGCGTCTGGCAAACCTCCGGTACGACGGGCCTGCCGGGTGTTTTCGTCCATGATGCTAACGCGATCGCAACCTATTATGCGCTGGTGGAGATGCGCGGCATCCTGTCTTGGATGACAGTGCCCGAACTCTGGCAGCTCATGCGTCGGCATTGGCGGACTGCGTTCGTTTTCGCGACAGGCGGACATTTCGGCTCCAACACGTTTGATGCGCTTACCCGTCAATTGCGCCCCGGCTCATCGGAAATACCAATTCTCTCGGTGCATATGCCGCTGGCGGATCTGGTGCACGCGCTGAATGACAGCCAGCTCGCCATTCTTGAAACCTATCCCTCCGTGCTGGCGATACTCACCAACGAACAGGCCAGCGGAAGGCTCAAAATCAAGCCGCTGTTGATTGTAACGGTTGGCGAGTGCCTCAAGCCGTTGGTCAGAGAACAGGCTGCCAGTGTCTTTCGATGTGGGGTGCATGATTTGTATGGGGCGTCAGAGTTCGTCAGCATCGCTTTTGACTGCAAGCATGGACGATTACACGTCAACAGTGATTGGGTCATCCTTGAGCCGGTGGATGCTGACTATCGTCCCGTCGCGCCCGGCAGCCCTTCGCACACGATACTCTTGACCAACCTGGTCAACCGGGTACAGCCGTTAATCCGCTACGAGATGGGGGACAGCGTTGCCTTTCACGCTGACTCATGTCCCTGTGGCAACCCGCTCCCGACCATCACCGTCGAAGGGCGCGATGACGAGATCCTCACTTTCGAGACGCCAACGAACAGACGCGTGGACATTTTACCTTCGTCACTGGCTACCATCGTGATGCTCATACCAGGCGTACAGCGTTTTCAATTGGTGCAAACCAATGCAACAACGCTCAGTGTGCGTCTTGAGGCGGCCGCAAATGCCGACGAGGCGCAGGTCTGGCAATCGGTCGTACAGCGTCTGGAAGACTATCTGGCCTCACAGGGCTTGACCACGATCCAGATTGAGCGATCCGCCGACGCGCCACACAAGCACGCAACCAGCGGTAAGTTCCGTCACGTCTGGTCCGAGTGGCGCGCGGGCCAGCTCCACAAGGAGACACACGCATGACGGGACGGAGAGGGGATTAAGGAGCGAGGAAGAAACACCGAATTAGTAGATTAGCGGATTGGCAAAGTAGCCAATACCCAACCGCCAACATCCAAGGAACACCCATGACAATCCAGAATGCCAGCCAGTACCCGCCCGATCTGCTGCTCAATCTCTATGAGCGGATGCAGCTCATTCGCCAGTTCGAGGAGCGGGTCAAGCGCCTGTTCCTCGAAGGCAAGATGCCCGGCACGATCCACCAGAGCCAGGGGCAGGAGGCCTCTGCGGTCGGCGTCTGCGCCGCGCTCAACGCTGACGACCTGATCACCTCGACGCACCGCCCGCACGGCCATGCGCTGGCGAAAGGCGTCACGCCGGAAGCAATGATGATCGAGCTGTTCGGCAAGGGCACGGGCTGCTGCAAAGGCAAGGGCGGCTCGATGCACATCGGCGACATCGACAAGGGCATGGTGCCCGCCATCGCCATCGTCGGCGGCGGCATCCCGCTGGCGGCAGGCATGGCGCTGGCGATCAAGATGCAGGGCGAGTCGCGTGTGGTGGCCTGCTTCTTCGGCGACGGCGCGACGAACGAAGGCGCGTTCCATGAGGGCCTCAACCTGGCGGCGATCTGGTCGCTGCCGGTCATCTTCGTCTGTGAGAATAACTTCTACGGCGCATCGACGGCGATCGCGAAAGTCTCGCGCGTGGCCCACGTCGCCGACCGCGCATCAGCCTACGGCATTCGCGGCGAGACGGTCGATGGCAACGACGTGCTCGCCGTCTACGAAGCGACGCGGCGCGCGGCGGACGAATGCCGCCGGGGCGAGGGGCCGGTGCTGCTCGAACTGCTGACCTACCGGCGCACGGGCCATTCACGCCGCGACCCTGCGCATTATCAGCCGAAGGACGAGCAGGAGCGCTGGTTTGCGCGTGACCCGATTACGCTGCTGCGCAACACACTCGTTGACGAGCTGGGCGACCGCCTCGACGCCATCGACACGCGCATCGATGCGACCATCGAGAGCGCCATCGAGATCGCCCGCGCCGAACCCGAACCGACCGTTGCCGACCTGACGACCGACGTCTACACCACCGAGATAACACGATGAAACGACAGAGTATCGCCGAAGCACTGCGCGATGGCATCACGGAAGAAATGGAACGCGACCCGAAAGTGTTTTGCATGGGCGAGGACATCGGCGTGCCGGGCGGCTTCGGCGGCGCGTTCACTGTCACGCTCGGCCTGGAGCAGAGATTCCCAGACCGCATCCTCGATACGCCGATCTCCGAGCTGGGCTTCTTCGGCGCGGCAGTCGGCGCGGCGCTGATGGGGATGCGCCCGATTGCCGACGTGCAGTACAGCGACTTCCTGTTCCTGGCGATGGATCAGATCGTCAACAACGCGGCCAAGCTGCGCTATATGTCCGGCGGCACGCTGTCGGTGCCGGTCGTCTTCCGCGCCCCTGTCGGCGCGACCGGGCGCGGCGCGCAGCACGCCCAGAACATGGAGCGCTACTTCATCGGCGTGCCCGGCCTCAAGGTCGTCGCCGTGTCGAATGCCTACGACGCCAAGGGCATCCTCAAGGCCGCCGTGCGCGATGACGACCCGGTGCTGATGTTCGAGCACAAGCTGCTCTACGGCTCGAAGGGTGCGCGCGCGGAGTCGGGCACGGTCGATGGCAGCAGCGACATCCCGGATGAGGACTACGTCGTGCCGCTGGGCACAGCCAATGTCCTCCGCCCCGGCAGCCACGTGACGATTCTCGCCTGGCTGTTGATGGCACACGAAGCGCTCAACGCCGCGCAGACGCTGGCGCAGGCGGGCATCGAGGCGGAGGTGATCGACGTGCGCAGTCTGGCGCCGATTGACTGGCAGACGATTGGGGCGTCCATCGCCAAGACCGGGCTGGCCGTGATCGTCGAGGAAGGCCCGAAGACCGGCGGCGTTGGCGCGGAACTGGCGGCGGGGCTGATGGAGCACTGCGGCGACAGCCTGGCCGCGCCGGTCGCGCGCGTCGCCTCGGCGGATGTGCCTGTGCCGTTCGCGCCGGTGCTCGAAAATGCCTACCGCCCGGACGCCGCTCGCATTGTCCAGGCCGTGCGAATGCTGGTAGGATAAGATCGTATCTAGAGTGAGGGGCAACCGATGATCGAGACATTGAATTTCAGGCAACTGCCCCGACCGCTGCTGCGCGCCGTCAAGCTGCCGCCACAGATTGCCTATGCCATCAGACGCGACCCGCTGATCGGGCGGCTCATTCTGTTGCTGACGACCACCGGACGCCGGAGCGGGCTGCCGCGCGTCACCCCATTGCAATATGAGGAGATCGATGGTGCCTACTACATCGGCTCCGCGCGCGGCCTCGACGCGGATTGGGTGCGCAATATCCTGGCCGATCCGCAGGTGCAGGTGCGGGTCAAAGCACTTGAGTTCGATGGCCTGGCCGAGGTGACGACCGATCGCGCGCGCATCACCGCGTTCCTCGCCCTGCGCTTGCAGCGTCACCCGCACATGGTCGGCGCGCTGCTGCGGGCGGAGGGGTTGTCGCAGCCGCCGACCCGCGCCCAGCTCGAAGACTATGGCGCGCGGCTGGCCCTGGTCGTGATTCGCCCGGTAGATCTGAAAGTGCGATGAAACGATGCAGGCGTATGGCGCGGCCTTCGCGCGGGTCTACAATCGCCAGTGGGCAGGCTTCGCGCGCTACCATGCGCCGCGCATCCTGGAGTTTTACGCTGGTCGCAATCGTGCCTCTGAGAATCTAACCCTGCTTGACCTGGGCTGCGGAACGGGGCAGCTCGCGCTGGTCTTTCTGGAACACGGCTACCGCGTCACCGGCCTCGATCTGTCTGCGGATATGCTGCATTACGCCGAAGACAATACACGCGCGTTTGTCCAGTCGGGGCAGGCGCGCTTCGTGCAGGCGGACGCCGCCGCTTTCACGTTCGACGAGTCGTTCGGGCTGGTCGTTTCGCTGTTCGACGCGCTCAATCACCTGCCGGACTGGGACGCGCTGCGCGGCTGCTTTCGCTCTGTCCGTGTCGTGACCGGGGCGGGCGGCATGTTCATCTTCGATCTGAACACGCGCCAGGGTTTGAAGCGCTGGAATCAGATCAGTGTCAGCGAAGACGAGGACATCCTGATCGTCAATCGCGGCATTTATGACGGCGGCGACAGAGCCTACGCGCACATCAACGGCTTCATCCGCGAGGACGACGGACGTTACAGCCGGTTTGAGGAGACTGTCTACAACACCGTGTTCGATCTGGAGCCGGTGCGCGCGCTGCTGCTCGAAACGGGTTGGCGCGAGCTGTATTTCGCGCGCATCGACGCGCTTGCCACGCCATTGGATGAACCGGAGCGCGAAGGCCGCGTGTTCGTCGTCGCTTCCGTTTGAGCGGCACACGCGTTGGAGGATACCGTATGGCTAAGTGCAATTTCAGGGAGCTATCGTTGAATGTGTCCCCTCTCCTCAATCCCCTCCCCAATCGCGATGGGGAGGGGACGAACCGCAGGTTCAGGGGTGGGGATGATAGGCGACGCAAGCTATTTTTCTGAGACTGCATTGATCCGCCACAGCCTCACTCAGCCCCCAGAAACCGGTGCTGGTAACGCAGCAGCGCCAGCAGCAGCACGAGCTGGAACAAGACGGTCGCGACCATGGCGAACTGATCGAAGTAGAAGCCGATGACGTTGGTCAGCGTCAGCGAGAGCACCAGCGACAGCGAGGCGATGCGTACGCCGAGCAGATCGCGCCCGCGCACGAACAGCACCGCAGCAGCGCCCATCAACAGCGCGCCGATGATTTCCAGAAGGCTCATCGCTGTGTACGAAAACAGGCTGTTACTCCCCGTCACCCCAGGTTCTTCGACGAAGAGCGTAATGATGTCGGCCAGCGCTTGCGGATTGAAGATCAGTATCGCCAGACCGACGATGGCGACGACTGAGCCGATGCTCGTTAGCACGACTGCCGCCACGATCAACATCCGGTAGCGCCCGCGCGGCAGCCAGCGTTCCTCGGCGCTGCTCAGCCAGCCGAGAAAGCGATCCCAGGTCGTCGTCTGGCGGGTCGTCACTGGCACGGTATCCGAGCGGACGAAGCCGAGCAGCAGCTCCGCCAGATGGCGCAGATCGTCGCGCTGGGCGATCTGCTGCACGTGCGCCAGCCGCTCAATCAGCACCTCACGCTCGTCGTCATTCAGATCGTGGTCGAGCACTTCCTGGAAGTCTTCGAGGATGGTGTACATCTCCGCGCGCGCATCCTGCGTTCGCGGGCGGCGGACGACCAGATAGACGAAGACGGTGATCAGGAAGGCGGCATAGATGATCGGCGCGGCCAGCGGGAAGAAGTAGTCGGTCGCCTGGGTGATGAACTTGCCGACCTCGTCGATGAACAAGCCGACGCCCGCGCCCGCCGCCACCGCTGCCAGCCGGAAGATCCAGCGGTTGGCGAACATCAACATCAGCCACGCGCTGATCAAGAGCAGCAGGCCGCCCCAGAGCGCATGGGCGATGTGGAAGGTCGAGTTGCCGATCTGCGGAAAGCCGGTGATTTGCAGGAAGGCGCGCGTGCCGACGACCGTCGCACCAAAGGCGACGACCATCAGCAGCAAATATCCCGGCGCGTTGCGGTTGAAGACTGCTCTGCGTGTGCGCAAAGCAGGTGCTTTTGTCTCGGTCATGCGCTCCATCTCCCCACAGGACGCTTGTTGCGGGGGAGATTGTAACAGAGGTGGGGGGGCGAGGCGGCAAGCGCCCATCGCCGGATGATCAAATCATCCGGCTAGGGTTGCGCCCCATGGAATGGGGCTGCATTTTGTGGCGTCCTCATCCGACAGCCCCGATCAGCCATCTTCCAGATGGCTTCCCAAGCGCCCAGCCCGACCGTAACGCTTCGCGTGCGTTCCTAACGACGGTCGGGCGACCGCTAGCTCATGCGCGGTGTGTCCAAACCGGCCAGGGCGCGGACTTCTTCGATGTAGGCGGCGATATTCTCCAGCGGAACATCCCACAGCATCGTGTGGGAGGATTGCAGGATGTAGCCTCCGCCTTTACCCAGACGTTCGGCACGTTCGCGGATTTCTGCGCGCACCTCGTCGGCTGTGCCGAAGGGCAGGGTTTTCTCAACGTCGATGCCGCCGTAGAAGGTGACTTTGTCGCCAAACTGGCGCTTCATCTCGTACACATCCATGACGGAAGGTTCCAGCGGATTGAAGATGTCCAGCCCGATTTCGATCAGATCCGGGAAGATGGACACGATCTTGCCGTCCGAGTGCTGGCCAACATAGACACCTTTGTTGTGGCAGTGCTCATAGATCAGCGCCAGCCGTGGCTTGATGAAGCGACGCCACATCGCCGGGCTGAACATCAACCCGGTCTTTGATCCCCAGTCGTCGGCGAAGTAGAAGCCGTCGATGCCGATCTCGATCTGCTGGTCAATGATCGGCAGGTTCCATTCGTGGACGATCCGGTCAAGCAGCTCCTCGACAAAGTCGGGTCGCTCGATCATGTCGGTGAGCAGTTGCGTCATGCCGCGAATGCTCCAGGCGCGTTCGAACAGGATCATCCCGATCTTGCCGAAGAGGAAGGCCTTGCCGCGCCATTTCTCAGCCAGGTTCTTTGCCGCTGTGAAACGCCCCTTATGATACGGGTCGGGAAAACGATAACTCGCTAACTTGCCGGGATCATCTGCCAGCGGGTACGCCACCGGGTGCGGCATCCCGGACGAACGATCCCAAACACAGCCGAATTCGTCGGTGTGCAGCGAGCCCTGGCTGTCCAGGTTGGTGTAGACCGGCCCCCCGCTAGGTGTGAGACGCACTTCCTCGATCTCGTTGGCCCACGGATTGTAGTTGAAATCAGAGCCGACCTTGACGACGTGATTGCCAATGAAATCCGCGGCTTCCAAGCTGTCTTTCAGACCGTAATGAGCTTGCAGTTTCTCATACACCATCGGAATGGCATGGAAGTTGTAGGGGACGAAATCGGGTTCGCGGTGCTGGATTGCCTGGAGCACGCGTTCTCGGCGATTGGTGGGGGTTCCGTAATCCTGAAGATTCATTCTAAGCTCCTTTTTGTGGAGGCTGGCTTTTTCCCGAAATGCCTTGTATTCAAACAAAGTCGTTGCGTATTCACCCTCTTTTTCCAGAGGAATGATAACTCACAGCTTTTCATTCAGCATCGACGGCGCGACGGCTGATTGTGGTCGTACTTCTCGGAGTGGAGCTGGCCAGGGAGGGTGTGGGCGTTTTCGCCAGTTTGGGTAGGGCATACAAGGCAATCGCGCCATTCATGCTGGCGCGACTGCGGTTGCTGAGTTCTGCTGTACTCGAACGCCCTACCGGGCGTCTGTTCCTGCATCAATCAGCAGGTCTTTCGAAAGTGCTATACGGTTGTTCGGTCAAATCCGTCAAATCGGTCTGCCTTTCTACACGTATGCCTTTCTATTCTCATCATGCGCCTTTTTTGGTCGCTGATCCATTAAGTTTTCATTGGGGAAGATAATAGTCAGGGCTGCGTTCGCAATCCTGTCATGGCTTTGTGCTCGCCCCAAGCGCACGGAAATCGCGCAGGTCATCGTTGGTACGCGGCTGCCCCGGCTGTGGCCTGAGCAAAATGTCGAGGTTCTTCTGGCACGATTTCGCCTCAATCGGCAAAATGACGCGGAAGGCGCTGCCCGCGCCCTCGCAGCTTTCGACCTCGATCTTGCCGCCATGCTGCTCAACCACCTTCTGCGCGATGCACAGCCCCAGGCCGAAGCCGGGCGTGGTGTGGGCTTCATCCTGCCGCCAGAAGCGCTCGAAGATGTGCGGCAGCGCCTCCGGGCTGATGCCGATGCCGGTATCGCGGATTTCGATGATCACGTCTTTGCCGCGCCGATGCGGATGCACCATGATCGAACCGTGATCGGGTGTGAAGCGAATGGCGTTGTCAAGCAAACTCTGGGAAGCTTCTTCCAGCCAATCGACATCGACACAGGCCACCAACTGAGGCGCATCCAGCTCGAAGTGGACGCTCAGCGCCTTTTTGTTCAGGTCTGCCTGCGCACGATTGATGATCTGACGCAGCAGGGTGTTGATATCGGTCGATACAAACGCGAACGTCACGCCGCTGTCGAGCCTGACGAGCTGGTTGACCATGTCGAGCAATTTCGTCAGCCGCTGCGTTTGCTCCCGGGCGATGCCGGCAGTTTTGAGGCGTTCCGCTTCGTCGTCCGTCTTGGTCATCAGGTAAACACTGGTATTGATGGTCGACAGTGGCGTTCGGAACTCGTGCGAGGCATTTTGAACGAACTGCTTCAAGATATTGATGCGTTCTTTTTCAACGGCCAGGGCGAGTGCCTGCTGCTCGGCACGCTTGCGCTCGGTTATATCGGCGAAAAATACGGCCATTCGCCCCGGCAACGTGTGGAAGGCCTGGATCTCGAAGACACCGTTAATCTCACCCTGGTAGTAGGGCACCTCTCGCCCATCAAGCGTCGCGTCGTGATCGGCGATACGTTTGTAGGATGCAGGGATTTCGGTCTCGATGAGACCCGGGAACGCCTCCTCGATAGCTTTGCCGGTAAGCTCCCGATGGTCAATACCGAGGATTTGATCTGCTGCCGGATTGGCGGATTCAAGCACAAGACGGCCATCCTCTGCCATCTGGTAAAAGTGCATCCCGCTCGGCGCATTCCTGATGATCGTGCGCAAATACTCTTCGCGCTCCCGCAGCGCCCGCTCCGTTTGTTTGCGTTCGCTGATGTCACGGACGATGCTCTGGATGTGTACCGGCTGCCCGGTCTCGCTGCGAACCAGTTCGACGTTGACTTCCGCCGCGAATTTCGTGCCATCCTGCTTGCGAAAAGTGCGCTCGTAAGGTGCGATCTGCTGCCCGGCCAGCAGTTCCTTCCAAATATCGTGACTCTTCGCCTGCTCTGCCGGCGCGATCAGATCCCAAAAGGGCCGGCCCACGATTTCGTCAAGCGTATACCCCATCATCTCGGTGGCGCGGTGATTGGCCTTCAGATGCACGCCGTTGAGATCGAGAATGAAGACGGCATCATTCGATTGTTCAAATAAACTCCGGTAGCGTTGTTCGCTTTCGTGGAGCCGCCGGGCAGATTTTTCGACAAAAGTTCCAACAGTGACCAGAAACACGGCGATCATCGTGACGACGATGATGTAGGCGAGCGGGGCTACGTGCGGGACATCGGGCACGAAAAGGAAGGCTGCGATGCCCATCACGTTCAAGCCCATGATCAGCATTGTCGCGCGGACGCCGAAGAATATATTGGTCAGCATGGTGGCGATGACAAGCAAATTCAGCACCGGCAATCGATTGAGGATGGGGCCTGGCGCGGTCAACAGCGCCACGACTACAAAGATTGGCAGTGCCATGACAGCGATTGCCTTGCCGACCTCGTGGTGTTCTGAGCGGCTCAGCCCGTAGGCAATTGCGAACGCAAGAATGAGTGCCACAGACAGCACCGGGGCCAGTGTGTGCTCTGGATTTGCCACAATCCAGAGCGGCGCAAAGATGAGCACCCCCAATACGAGCGTTGCTATCAGGGCGACCGCCAGGCCCGCCTGCTGGCGCAGTTCTTCATATTCAATGTTGCCGGCGGGCTGAGTGATCCGATGCCAGATCCGTCGCCCGCTTTTCAGGGCAGATACAATCAACATTTCTATATTCCTGTACCATGATCAGGGACCATAATTTTTCGCCGGGAGTCTCTGCCGGGAGCAAGCGCCCCAGATGGTTAGTTTCATTTACTAATATAGGCGCGACTCATACGAAAGAGTCTGAAAGATTTGGCGGGCAGCGCGATTGGGAGTGGCGTGCGCGGTCGGGCGGGAGCGGTGTCATGGGGTCAACCATTCTGGTGTTGACCCCGTCGGGCTGAGACTGACGCGCTAGACGAGTGCCTGTGGATGATCCAGCGTCACCATGGGCAGATCCGCCGCTGCCGCGTTCGAATCGACCTGCGCCACCGACTTGCAGCCGGGGATGACGCAGGTGACAGCCGGGTTCTGCAAACACCAGGCGAGCGCCCACTGCGCCATATCGACACCCGGCGGCACTTCCGTCTGCTGGATGTGTTCGACCTCGCGCAGCGTCTCCAGGATCTCCGCTTCTTTGTGACCGGCGCGCACGTCGGTCGCGTTGGTGAACGTCGCGCCCGGCTTGTACTTACCGCTCAGGTAACCGCTCGCCAGCGGCACGCGCGCCAGCACGCCCAGGTCAAGTTCCTGGCAGGTGGGCAAGATGTTCGCTTCGGGGCCGCGCGCCAGCCGGTTGTAGAGCACCTGGATCGCGCCCGCGCCGACGTCGGGAGCGTGCCGCGTCTGGTGGATCTTCTCGCCCTGGCTGCTGATCGAAATGCCCAGGTGGCGGATTCTGCCCGCCTGCACCTGTTTGCGCAGCATGTCCCAGAGTTCCGGCTGGTCGAACGACTCGTCCGTGCCGGAGTGGAACTGGTAGAGGTCGATGTAGTCAGTTTGCAGCGCCTTGAGCGAGTCTTCAAGCTGCTTCTCGACGGCTTCCGGCGTCCAGAGTTGGTCGCGTTCGAGATGCCCGGCGAAGCGGTGGCCGAACTTGGTCGCGACGATCCACTGCTCACGGTTGTGGCGTATCGATTGGCCGATCAACTGCTCTGACAGGTGATCGCCGTAGCATTCCGCCGTGTCGATCAGGTTGATGCCGAGTTCCAGCGCGCGTCCGAGGATGGCATCGACCTCGGCTTGCGTGAATGCCTTGCCCCATTCGCCGCCGAACTGCCACGTGCCGACGCCGACGACGGACACGCGCAGATCGGTTCTTCCCAGGCGGCGGTATTTCATATGTCGGTCTCCTTAGATCGTTTTCTGGCGGTTACGCGCTGACAGTTCAATCCCCTCCCCTGACCCCTCCCCATCGCGATTTTAGAGGACGACAGTTTTAAGGGAGGATTGAGCGCTT
>JAHDWN010000057.1:27476-33786 GCA_023382675.1 Anaerolineae bacterium | reverse complement strand
CGGCAGCATCGCCGGCGCGGAATCGATCATTTTGAGCATGAATGACGACTTCGAAGTCAAAACCGTGATCACGGAAGCGCCACATGGCACTGCGCCCAGTCTCCAGGGTAAGAATGTCGCCAACCCGATGGCGATGATCCTGGCGGGTGCTGCCCTGCTCCGTTACGTGCGCACCGATACCGCCGAACGCGCCAGTCGCGCCATTTACGAAGCAGCGCTCGAATCGGTCAGCGATGGCGTCCGTACAACCGATCTCGGTGGCCAGGCGTCCACGACGGATTACACCAACGAAGTCATTCGCCGCGTCAAGAGCAAGCTCGACGTATGGAGTTCCATCGGCTAGGCAGCAATTAAAGACAGGGCACGTCGATGCGCGCCCTCTTTTGGCTCATTCATCTGCCGAGATGACGGTTCCGACGCTATCATTGCCAGTCACAGCCGAGAGCAGGTGTCCAGCCTCGAAGAAATTGACCACCATGATCGGCATCTGGTTCTCCTGGCAGAGCGTGAACGCGGTCAAATCCATTACGCCGAGGCGCTGATCGAGCACCTGCTGGTAGGTAAGACGCGCGTAGCGAACGGCTGTCGGGTCTTTCTTCGGATCAGCACTGTAAACCCCGTTGACCTTGGTCGCTTTGATGACGATATTGGCATTCACCTCCATTGCCCGCAGCGCTGCCGCAGTATCCGTCGTGAAATAGGGGTTGCCCGTGCCGCCCGCGATAATGACGATCCGCCCTTTTTCCATATGGCGAATGGCGCGCAGGCGAATGTACGGTTCAGCGACTTTGTTCATTTCGATGGCGGTCTGCACGCGCGTCTCGACGCCCAAGCGTTCAAGCGCGTCTTGCAGCGCCAACCCGTTCATGACCGTGCCGATCATGCCCATATGATCGGCCGTGCTCTGTTCCATCCCGCGTTCGACGCCCTGCTGGCCGCGCCAGAGGTTGCCCGCCCCAATGATGATGGCGATCTGCACGCCGAGGTCGTAAACCTGTTTGACCTTGAACGCGATGTCTTCCGCACGATCCGGGTCGATACCAAAACCGGAACTACCAGCGAGCACTTCGCCGCTCAGCTTGAGCACAATCCGCTCGTAAACCGCTGCTCCATGTGTCATCGGGTTCTTTCTCCTGGTGTTGTGGCGCAAAAAAGGGACTAGCCATAGCTAATCCCCAAAAATACCGCATCAGCCCTATTGCCTAGACGCAACATCAATTAGCCTTCATCCATGCCCTCTTCGCCCAGCGCAAAGCGCCCGAAGCGGCGGATAACAATGCTTTCGCCGACCTCGGCGACCACTTCCGAGAGAAGCTGCCCAATCGTCTTGCTGTCGTCACGCAGGAAAGCCTGCTCCATGAGCACGATTTCCTCGAAGAACTTCTCCATCCGGCCATCGACGATCTTTTCGATCACCGCTTCCGGCTTGTTCGGGCTGTCTTCCTTGGTGCGCCGCCGCTGAAGATCACGTTCCGCTTCGACTACCGCTGCCGGAATATCCTCGCGCTTCACGTAATCCGGCGCGAGGTTGGCGATATGCAAAGCAATGTCCTTGGCAAACGTCCGGAATGCTTCGGTATTGGCGACGAAATCCGTCTCGCAGTTGACTTCGACCATCACGCCCAGGCGACGGTTGAAGTGCAGGTAGGTCTCGATGACGCCTTCGTTCATCGTGCGTCCCGCGCCGAGCTTCTTCGCCGCTTTCGCCAGACCCTTTTCGCGCAGGAAATCGATCGCTTTTTGCATGTCGCCGCCATTCGCTTCTAATGCCTTCTTGCAGTCGAGCGGGCCAGCGCCTGTCGCTTGTCGGAGGTCCTTGACCATCTGTGCCGTGATTTCCGCCATGGTTCGTTCTTATCCTTAATCTGCGTCTTCGCTCTCTTCTTCGTCGTACAGCTTCGAGTTCTTCAGCTTGGCGATGGTGGATGCACCAAAATACTTGCTATCGTCATCCTCAGCGACATCATCGTCATAAGCCGCAATCAAACCGGCTGCTTCAGTTCCTTCTTCGTCCATGTCCGCGTCATCGCCCTTACGCATCTGCTGGCCTTCAATACAGGCGTCCGCAAAGGCGGTCAGGATCAATTTGATGGCGCGCACGGCATCGTCATTGCCGGGGATGATGTAATCAATGTCATCGGGATCACTGTTGGTATCCGCCAGCGCCATGACCGGAATGCCCAGTGCGTTGGCTTCCTTGAGGGCCGTGACTTCGCGCTGCGTATCGATGACGAGGATCAAATCGGGCAAGCGGCGCATGTTGCGAATACCGCCCAGACGCTCCTGCAACTTCTCGATCTTGCGATTGAGAATCAGGGCTTCCTTCTTTGGCAGAAGTTCAAATTCGCCGCTGTCACGGCGCTTTTCCAACTTTTTGAGCGCGTCGATACGTTCGCGGATGGTACGCCAGTTGGTCAGCGTGCCGCCCAGCCAGCGCATGTTGATATGCGGCATCTCGCAGCGTTCGGCTTCACGCGCGATCGCTTCCTGCGCCTGACGCTTGGTGCCAAGGAAGAGCACAACTTTGCCTTCCGCCGCCATGTCGCGCACCATATCGTAATAGTCATTCAGATTGGCGAGGGTTTGCTGAAGATCAATGATGTGAATACCGTTGCGCTCGGTGAAGATGAAAGGTTTCATCTTGGGGTTCCACTTGGTCGTGCGATGACCAAAGTGCATACCCGTTTCGAGCAACTGCTTCATCGAAACTTGAGCAGGCATGAGGTGAGATTCTCCTGTAGTGTGTTTTGGCGATCACGCCCGTCAACTCCACCGTTTTATCTTGCAACCAAGACAACACAACGGCAGATCAGGACGTGTGATATTTTTGCGCACTCTGCGGCGCAATTCGCTGCGGCATTGTAGCAAAAGGCCAGGTCTGCATCAAGGGCGCGGAGTCCCTCAGCGCAGTGCCAGTTCGTCCAATAATGCCTGCTGTTCAGAAAGGATGTTCGCAATCGTCATCATGTCGGATGCGGCATCGGGTTCCGGTGCAGGCAGCGCCGCTTCGACGGGCAGCCAACCGGCAAAAGTTGAGATAGGCTGGCGGCCTTCAGCCAGATCGACAATCCGTGCCAGTGCTTCGTCCTGTACCCATGTCACCCGCAGACCATTCACGGAAAGAAAGAATAATGCGGCGATCGTGGCGGTTCGTTTGTTACCGTCAGCAAACGGATGGTTGCGCGCAATGGCATGGAGCAGCGCCGCCCCTTTTTCCCGCAGTCCTGGAAAGGCATCCTCACCGAACGCGCTTTGCATCGGGCGAGCGACCGCCGCTTCGAGCAATCCCATGTCGCGCACCGCACGTTTGCCTTCGACAATCGTATGAATGCCCTTCCCGCCGACAAGCTGCTCGTTGATGTAGATCACCTCATCCACCGTCAGAAAGCGCGGTGCAGCAGCCTCATTATCTATCTTTGCTGGCCGGCTGTGTTCAGTGAGCCAACTCACGATCTGGGGCAAAGCCACGTGATTTTGTGCCACTTCGAGCACAAATCTATAAATTTCATCTGCTGTCCACGTGGATCGAACGCCGTTTTTCTCCAGGAAACGCTGCGTCACGGAGCTGGCCGCGCGTTTGTTGCCATCCCAAAAGACGTGATGTGCCGCCAGCGCATGGAGCAGCGCCGCGGCCTTCTCCATCAGCGTTGGGTAGGCCTCCGCGCCAAAGGCCTGCAACGTCGGGCGGGCAGCGGCGGCACGCACAAGATGAGGGTCACGTGCATCAGGTGTAGAACCTATGGCCTGCGCTGCGATTTCGTAGATTTCCACGGGCGTCAGATATTGGATTTCATCGCTCATAGAGTCGCCACATCTTGCAATTCGCTAACCGGGTATATCCGATTTTCTACCCACACCCTATCCATCATCAAGTGTCATTTCCGCGTATGATGAAAGAAAAAGAGCGCACATGCGTTCGTTAAAAAGGAGATAACCTATGAGAATTTTGCGTCCGCTGCTGGTCACACTCCTCCTCATCGCTATCGTAATCGCAGGCACGGGCGCTCGGACAGCGGAGGCACAGGGGCAATGCGGGCCGAATGTGACTCACGTTGTGCGCCAGGGTGAAAACCTCTTTCGCATCTCCCTGAACTATGGCACCAATTATCGCACCGTCGCCGCGGCTAATGGTATTTACGATCCAACACGAATCTATCCTGGCCAGCGACTACTCATGGTATGCCCGTCTAGTGGGCCGACCAATTACGGCAGCACTAGCAGTTCCCAACCTACAACGACAGTCTTGCAGCCGCCACCGCCTGGGCAGCCAGTGAATGTGCCGGTTGTGCCGCCGCTCGTGGATTGCGCACGTTTCCGTGCGACCAGCCCGACGGATGGTTTCACCTATGGCACGCAGGTCTTCTACTGGGATGGCGCGCCGGGTGCAACCAGCTACCGAGTGCTCGTCTTCAGCGTCGATGTCCGGCCTGGCACACTGGTTGCCGTGCGCGAAGTTACCAACCTGGAAACGACGACCAGCATTCCTTTCGGCGTCGGTGACATTGGCCCCGGCTTCCGCTTCTCCTATACCGTCCAGGCACTTGTGGCCGACTCTGTAGTCTGCTCGACTCCACGGCTGACGTTGTTCCGTGAAGTCCCGCCGGACGCATCGCCCGCCCCTGCGCCACCGCCGGTCGCATAGGGTGTGTGACGAACGCGACATTTACCTGCGAGGAGGCCGCTTAACCTCCTCGCCAGGTGCTGCGCATCATCGCCGGTTCTCATCAAGTCCTGACGGCAGTGCTGGGCTACTCTGGTATCATTAACGCATAGCACATTGCCGCAGACAGGTTTGATGGCACCATGGGCATTGAATTGAATTGGGATGACAGCGCGCAGACGATCCTTCACTGTCAGTTCGAGAGCAGTTGGACGTGGGACGATCTGTTCCAGATTGCCGACCGCGTCAAGGCGATTACAGACAACACACCGCATACGGTCGCGGCCATCATTGACCTGACCGAGGGTATGACGCTACCGGGCGGCAACATCTTCAGCCCGACTGCGCTTGCCAACGCGCGCCAGCTTCTCACCCTGGGTGAGGGTGGCACAGGCCCGGTCGTCATCGTGGGCGCAACCACACTTATCAAGATGGTCTATGAGAACTTCAAAGGGCTGGATGCACGGGCAGCCAGGGCAGATGTTACTTTCGCCGCCACGCTCGATGCTGCGCGCGCTCATCTGGCGCAAGTGCATAAGCCGTTTGGAGATGCTCAATCGCCGCTGTCTACACCGAGCGACGCATAGCGTTCCATGCCCCAGCGCATCAAGGTATAAACCGAGGCCAGACCGCCATAGCACCCGTACCGGTTAAAAAAGGCGTCCGTTTCCGCACGAGACGCCTTCTCGGCTTTTCCGTGCCAGTAATGTCCCACGGCGGCACGCAGGGCGACGTCAGCGCTGCCGACGTAGATATACTGTCCCAGCGCGCGCACCATCGTCCAGGCTGCCGTCCAATGCCCGACGCCATGTAACTGCATCAGCGCGCGGTAGGCGTCCGCCTGAGACATCTCTGCCAGCGCTTCCAACGCATAGCCATCGGCGACCGCGCGCGCCACGGCCAGCAGCCGGCGCATCCGCACGTAGGTGATCTTGAGCGGATGCAGCGCCTCCTCTGGAAGCTGTGCGAGTACACTTGGCTGTGGAAACAACGGATAGCGCCGCCCATCATGAACAATATGCTCCCCATAGGTGTGTACCAGCCAGCGCTCGGCTTTTTGCGCCGCGCTCAGGGCGATCTGCTGCTCGATCATGGTGATCGCCAACGCTTCGAACACGCTTTGCGTGCGCAGCAACCGCAGCCCGTACAGCCGTTCGACGGTTCCGGCTAACATCGCGTCATTCCCCGCCTGTCGATAAAACGGGCGAAGATCCGCATCCACGTCCAGCCACCATCGCAGTTTCGCTTCGAGCCATCTTTCGTCAACGTCACCCTGAGCGGCGATTACCTCGACCTCCAGAGTGGGCGCATCCGGATCATGATCGCCGTTCACGACCACCAACACACGTGCCTCGCCCAGGCGCAGCGCGTGCCCCAACCTACCATCGCTATACTGATGCAGCACCGAATAGTAGCGCGTCGCATCCGCAGTCAACCTGAAATCATAGGGTGGGGTTGGTCTGAATAGATATTTCACAGGGGATGCTGGGACGGTAGACCCGAACGTCGGGGATACTGTGCTGGCGTTGGCGCGATCTTCTCGACCATCACCAGATAGTGCGTTTCTTCAACCCCGGGCAGTTGGAATGCCTCAATGCGATCCAGCCTCCCGCCCAGAACCGACAGCGCATGACGGCTGCTTTCCGCCTC
>JAHDWN010000057.1:0-27466 GCA_023382675.1 Anaerolineae bacterium | reverse complement strand
TGTGAGCGGTTTTACCCTTCATCGCGATACAGACTCCGCCCACCCGCACCAGCGGCATCAGATATTCGAGCAAGATGGGCAGCCGCGCGACCGCACGCGCCACGGCCACATCGTAGATCGCACGGTGCGCCGGCGTCTGCCCGATTTCTTCGGCACGTCCTTTGAGCGCTCGCACATTCGGCAGATTCAACGTGTCGATCATGTGCTGCAGAAAACTCACCTTCTTGCCGGTGGCTTCCAGCAGCGTCATGTCAAACTGTGGGTAAACGATCTGTAGCGGCAGCCCAGGAAATCCAGCGCCGCTGCCCACGTCGATGATGCGCAGTCCAGGGTGAAGTTCGAGCGTCTTCGTAAGCGTCAGCGAATCCAGAAAATGCCTGACCACAACGCCGTCAGGATCGGTAATCGCCGTCAGATTGACGCGCTCGTTCCAGGCGAGCAACTCATCTGCATAACGGGCGAAAGCAGCTTCCTGCTCGGCTGAAAGCTCAAGATTGAACAGCGCGGCTGCATATTCGGCCAACGGCGACATCGATCAGGTTAGCTTTCCGATGCTTCGTAGATCGGCACGTTGCGTAATTCTTCCGCTTCAATGTTGAAGAGACGCGCAAGTCCCCACCCCACTACATCTTCATAGCGCACGTAGAGCCAGTCCAAATCCTCTGTGCGAGCCAGAGGAGTTACGTGCGCGCTGAAAGGCACAACCGTTAGCACCCGTTCCTCCAGCGAAGGCAGCACGTGCAAGCGCACGTTGTAGCGCGCCCGCACCAGCATAGACGGCGAACCAAGCTCGCCCGCGCCGACTGGAATTCGCACCGGCAGATTATTCGGATTGCCCTCGACGGAAACCGTGAAGTACGCAACCCAACCGCGCAGAGCTTCGGTTTCGATCAAGAGCCAGTCGTTGTCAAGATTGCTGCGCGCCACCGCCAGCGCGATCTCGTCAGGGTTAAGCTGACCGACGACTTCATGATCAATCCCAGGGCCGTTACGAACATTGATGCGCCCATAAGCACGGATCACAACCTGCCCATCGCTGTCGGTGTCATCCTCGGATTCAAGAATCGGGATGGTTGCGGGATCGCCCTGTAACACGAGAGCAAAACCGGGAACCCACCCTTCGACATCATTTTCCGCCGTAATCAGCAGCCAACTGTTCGTGCCGTCATCGCGCCCGACGACCATCACGACCGTTTCCGGCTCAAGTCTGCCGACGACCGGTGACTGTGCGCTCGGCTCACGACGAACATTCGTGATCTGATACACAGTCGCTGGGATGCCATCCGTCTGTGCGAACGCCCTGCTGCCCATGATCAGGCACAGGCATATAGTTATCAATTTGATCAGTCGTTGTCTTGTTACCATGTGAGGCATTATAGCGCATTCAGCATTCTCTGTGTCCGCCGAACGCTCCTGAGTGCGCGGAAGGCGATACTTCGGCAGCGCTTGGCTCGCCAGGTGTTTTTGAACAGGGTAGACTAGAATAGATCGTTAGTTTTGACAGATGTTGAACGATAGCATGAATATTGATCTCACCTCTATCGACCTGCGCGATGTTGGCGTTCGCCTCCTCTTCATCATCGCAGCATTGGCCGGAGTGTGGTTGCTGCGGCATATTCTCACCTGGATGATAATGCGCTTCGTGCGCCGTGTGCTGATGGCAAAAGCGGAAAATACCCTCGTCAACCGTGTCGAATCTATCGTCACAAACGTAGCACAGTTAGTCTTCTTGGCCGCCGCCTTGTTCGTCATCCAATTCTTTGTCGCATTCGACACTTCCGGTCGGCTCCTGGTCACGCGGCTTGGCCGAACACTCCTGATTGTAGCGCTCGCCGTCCTGCTGTATCGCATCCTCGCTATTGTCAGCATGAATCGCAATCAACTTTATCGACTGACCGGTATCAATCTCGATGATGCGCTGCTGCCATTCATCCGTGTCGGCCTTCAGCTTGTCGTAATTATTCTCGCCATCGTCATCATCGTCCAAGAATGGGGCTATGACGTGAGCGCTCTCATCGCCGGGTTTGGGCTCGGTGGGCTGGCCTTTTCACTGGCGGCGCAGGATACCATTGCTAACCTGTTTGGCTTCAGCATGATCGTCGGTGACCGCCCTTTCAACGTGGGCGAATACATCAAAACGCCGGATGTTGAAGGCACAGTCGAATATGTCGGCGTGCGTTCGACACGCATCCGTCAGCTTGACCAGGCACTCGTCACTGTGCCAAACAAACAGCTCGCCAACTCGGTGATCATGAACTGGTCGCGCCTGAGCAAGCGCATGGTCAATTTCACCATGCGCATCGCCCCGGACACGAACAAAGATGATCTCGAACATCTGCTTGCAGCCATACGCGCAATGCTGTCGAGCAGAGAGCGTGTTGACCCTAAATCGGTGGTGGTTTACTTCACCAGCTTCAGCGACACGGGTTTTGAACTGCTCATCCGTTGCTATGTTTCCATCGCTGATTGGACGGAGTTTCAGGGTGAAAAAGAGGCCATCAATCTCGAGATCATGCGCATCTTCAGCGAAGTATTCAAGCACACGGGGGCGTATGCGCAGGTCATTCCATTCAAGGCATTGGTCAATTATGGAACGAACGAACCGGCCACCCCGACTCCTCCGCAGTTAGGCGATAAGTAACACTGAAACGACCGTATTTTTGACGGTGGAGATGAATGAGGCATCATGCGGCTCTACTTTTTAAGACATGGCATCGCAGAAGACTATGTTCCAGGTGAAGTGGATTCGGCACGGGCACTTACACGTGAGGGCAGCAACAGAACAAAGGCGATGGCGCGCGTTTTGTTGAATGTCGGCGTCAAACCACGGCGGCTCTACACCAGCCCGCTGCTGCGAGCGCGCCAGACCGCCGACATCGTTGCGCAGGTGCTCGGCGTGAAAGTCACAGTGCGCAAAGCGCTCGCCCCTGGCTTCAATGTCGAAGATGTCGCCACGCTGATCACCGGCTTGCGCAATAGCGACGATGTCATGTTCGTCGGCCATGAACCCGATTTCAGCACGATTGTCTCGCAGCTCATCGGCGGCGGCGATGTCATTATGAAGAAAGGCGGCGTCGCACGGGTGGACATTGGCACACAACATCCGCCCAGAGGCGCGCTTGTCTGGCTCTTGCCGCCCAAGCTGATCGACTAATCCGCCATACAGCGCTGAGGAATGCGCAAAATCAATCCTGCGCGCCGGCGCGAATAATGTCTTCGGGCGACACCTGTTTGACTGTCTTGGTGAGAGAAACGTAGTAGCCGTCCGGGTCGTGCAGTGAGAATAACCGGTCGCCCCAGTACTCGGTTTTGATTGGCGTATCGATCTTCGCGCTGCGCGCCTGCACATCGGCATAGAGCTGGTCAATATCTATCCCATCGGGCAGATAAATCATAAAGACCACGCCGTTGCCGCGCTGCTCGGTCCTGGCATCCAACTGTAAACCGATCATCGCCGAATCCCCCAGGTTGACGATGGCGAAATTCGGCTTGCCATCCGGTCCCGGCATCGTGAAGTCGTGAGTGAAGCCCAGCTTATGCTTATAGAAGGCAATACTGGCCTCCAGATCTTTGACTGCGAGAATAGGCATAATCATGGTAATCCCCCTCCTGAGAGCACACAAAGATCAGCACTCGAAGAATAGCACATAAGTTCGTACACATAAAGAACAATTGTGCTAGTTACACAATGGCCTGAACTTGACCCAGACTGCGTTGGTTATACTCGCATTTTCTTCCGGCGCTCTCATAGCGTTCCAACATTCTTTTTACACGGATGTTCTACACTCATCACGGTAATGACTCCACATCCTATCCGGCTCACCGCGTCTGTAATTCCCGCATCTAAACATGAGAAGGATGCAAAAACCCGCTACAATGAAATGGTTGAGCCGCCCGACAGAGCGCACAGGGAAGCAATAGCAGCTGAAGGCTAACTAGCGATGATGCGATACGACAGATTTACCGAGCGCGCCCAGGACGCCGCCATGCGCGCGGCGGAAATCTTACAGCGCTATGGGCATAACGCCGTCGATACCGAGCACATTCTTCTGGCACTGCTCGAACAAACCGATGGCGTGATTGCACAAATCCTGGAAAAACTCTCCGTCGATATGAACGCGATGCGCGAGCGACTGGATGAAATTCTACGCGCTAGCCCGAAAGCGGCCATCTATGGGGGCGGCGCGGGACAGGTGTTTATCACACCGCGCGCAAAACGTGTGATCGACGTGGCAAATGAAGAAGCAAACCGGCTGCGTGACGAGTATATATCCACCGAGCACATCTTCCTCGCCATCCTGACCGAGCGTAACAGCGCCGTCGCACGCTTGCTCAACGACAACGCCATTACGCGCGACCGCGTTTACGACGCCATCAAAGAAATTCGCGGCGGCCAGCGTGTCACCGACCCACAGGCCGAAAGCCGCTACCAGACGCTCGAAAAATACAGCCGCGACCTGACACGCATGGCTGTCGAAGGCAAGCTCGATCCGGTCATCGGTCGAGATGCCGAGATTATGCGTGTGATTCAAATCCTCTGCCGCCGCACCAAGAACAACCCGGTGCTCATCGGCGAGGCGGGCGTCGGCAAGACGGCGATTGTCGAAGGTCTGGCGCAGAAAATCGCGAATGCTGACGTACCGGAAATCCTGCATGGCAAGCGCGTCGTCAGCCTGGATTTGAGCGCGATGCTCGCGGGCAGCCGCTTCCGTGGCGAATTCGAAGAGCGTCTGAAAGCGACCATCGAAGAGGTGCAGCGCGCAGAAGGCGAGATCATCCTCTTCATCGACGAACTACATCAGGTCGTTGGCGCGGGCGCAGCCCAGGGCGCGCTCGACGCGGGCAACATGATGAAACCGGCGCTCGCGCGCGGTGAGCTTCAGTGCATCGGCGCGACGACTCTTGACGAATATCGCCAGTATATCGAGAAAGATAGCGCCCTCGACCGGCGTTTCGCGCCTGTTTACGTCGAAGAACCGAGCGTGGAAGACACCATCGAGATGCTCTTTGGCTTGCGCGACCGCTACGAAGCGCATCACAAAGTCACCATCTCGGACGAAGCCGTCTACGCTGCCGCACGACTGGCGGATCGCTACGTGACAGATCGCCGTCTCCCGGACAAGGCTATCGACCTGCTGGATGAGGCTGCCGCGAAACTGCGTGTGGCGCTCTACTCGATGCCGGAAAATCTCAAAGAGATGAAAGAGGCGATCACACGCCACCAGAACGAAGAAGACGCCGCCGGTCTGGCGCGGGATTACGAACGCGCCGCCGAGTACAAAATGCGCCGCCTGCAGATGGCGCAGGAATTCGAACAGCAGCTCTTCATGTGGCAGCAGGAAAACATGATTGACGAAGTGGTTGGCGGCGAAGACATCGCCAACGTCGTCGCCCAATGGACGGGAATTCCGGTAAATCAGGTGCTGGAGACGGAGAGCGAGAAACTCCTACGCATGGAAGAGGCGCTCCATCGCCGCGTCATCGGCCAGGAAGGCGCGGTCAGCGCCATCGCCAATGCCATCCGCCGTGCCCGCAGCGGTCTCAAAGACCCGCGCCGACCTATCGGCTCGTTCATCTTCCTGGGCAGCAGCGGCGTCGGCAAGACAGAGTTGGCACGCGCACTGGCCGAGTTTCTGTTCGACGACGAAGATGCGCTGATCCGCATCGACATGAGTGAGTATCACGAACAGCATACGGTCAGCCGTTTATTTGGCGCGCCCCCCGGCTACGTCGGCTATGAAGAAGGTGGCCAGTTGACGGAAGCCGTGCGCCGCCGCCCCTATCGTGTCGTGCTCTTTGACGAGATCGAAAAAGCGCATCCTGATGTCTGGAATGCGCTGCTGCAAATCCTCGAAGATGGCCGTCTGACCGATGGGCAGGGTCGTACCGTCGATTTCAGCAACACGATCATCATCATGACGAGCAACCTCGGCACGGAATTCGCGCGCAAAGGTGGTGCATTGGGCTTCGTCCAGGCCAATGACGAGCAGACCATCGTCGATCACCAGAAGATCGAACGCGCCATGCGTGAAACGTTCCGCCCGGAATTTCTCAATCGCATCGATGAGATCATCATCTTCGCGCCGCTGTCCCTCGAACAGGTGGAGCAAATTGTCGATCTTCACATCCGTGACACTGCCATGCAGCTTCAGGAACGTGGTATCGGCATCCATCTAACCGAGGCGGCGCGTGCCTGGCTGGCACGCAAGGGTTACGACCCGCAGTTTGGCGCACGTCCTTTGCGCCGCGCCATTCAGCGCTACGTCGAAAACCCGCTCAGTTCACAGCTTCTGAAAACCGCGATCCAAGCCGGCGATCTCATCGTGATTGATGAGCAAAACGATGAACTTACGTTCGGGCGCAGCGAGAATGCCAGCAGCGACTTCCTGCAAATCCCGCAGGATAACGTTATCGGTTAACGGTGCATTCCATCGTTTAGAATAGGGCAGACGTCTTGTCTGCCCTTTTTTTGTGGCATATCGCTTGTGCCAGGTCTCATAGCGTAGAGAGGTTGGAACTTGAAACACACGCGCATTTTGATTCTGCTGATTATTGTCTCGCTCTTTTCGCACCTGGCACTCGCCCAGGACACAACTACCTTTGAAGGCACACTCGACGACAGCACGCCGAGCATCGAGTACACCCTGGATTTGCCGGCGGGTCGACTCGTAGTTATCACTACTCATGCCCACAACGATACGCTTGACACGGTGCTCAGACTGTATGAGCCCGATGGCTCTCTGGTGTTGGAGAACGATGATTACACCAACGGTTATGAGTCCAGGCTCGTCTATGAACCTGCTACGTCGGGCACGTACACGGTTGAAGTCTCGCGCTATGACGATACCAGCAGCGGCGATTTCACCCTGACGGTTGATGAAAGCGTAGCAACCCTGCTCGGCCTGTCTTCAGATGCGACCGTCGTTTTGCAGTCGGGCGGAACCCTGAACAATCAGATTGGCGAAGTGAAGTTTTCGCTGGCGCTGCACGCGGGTGACGTTCTCATCGCAGACACCTACGCCATCACCGGCAAACTCGATACCATCCTCACACTGTTGGATCAGGGTGGTTCCCTCCTGGCAGAAAACGATGATCGGGGTGACGGCTCGCTGGATTCCGAGGTTGTCTACCGTATTCCGGCGGATGGCAATTACAGCCTGATTGTCAGCCGCTACAGCGCCGACAGCGAAGGTGACTTTGTCATCGTCGCCGCGCTTGACCCGGCACGCACGCCGCCGTTCAATTTCACTGCCGTTGAAGGCGATCTGATTGCCGAATATAGCGGCTATCTGGACGCAGCCACCGAGAGTGACGAATACCCGATTGAGTTGATCGCCGGTCAATCGCTCTATGCCTTTACCCAGGCAACCAGCGGCAATCTGGATACGATGCTCACGCTGCTCGATCCATCAGATATGCTGGTCGATCTGAACGATGATCGCGGCGACGACACGTATAACTCAGCGATTGTTTATACAGTTCCGACCAGCGGTACATACACCATTCGCGTCGGGCGCTATCGTGAAAGCGAGAATAGCGGGGATTACGAACTGCGCCTCTTGAGTGTCGATGCAGCTGTCGTCAATGAAATCGAAGCGCTGGCCGACCAGGTGCTCGAACTCAGCGGCGAGGAGCAAATCCTGGAGACGGCCAATTTCCGGATTCATTACACCACTGAAGGCGCTGACGCGGTTACACAGGAATTTCTAGATGCCTTCGCCGATACGCTCGAAACCATCTACGACATCCAGGTGAATCAGATGGGCTGGGCACGGCCGCCGCGAAATGCTGATGGGTTCTATGACGCGTTCCTATCCGACGTGATCGGAACCGAAACCGATACGCTTGGGTACGCGCGTCCGACCCGTTTCGTCGGCGATAATCCCAATACCGATAGACGCGAACGCGCAGCATCGCGCTCGGCGCTCGTGGTCGATAACGACTTTGCGAATCCGGATATGGAAGGCAATCCGCTGAGTTTGATGCGCGCGACAACGACGCACGAGTTCAACCACATTATCCAATACGGCTACGACAGCGAAGAACCCATGGACTGGTTGTATGAGGCGACCGCGACCTGGATCGAAACCGCCACCGTCGGTGACGAACAGGATGCCACGGGTTACGTAATCGACTCCTATGACTACCCCGAAACGTGCTTCGCCACCCAGGACTATGACGGGCAGCACGCTTATGGCGATTGGACATTCATGCAATCACTGGCTGATGTCCATGGCGAAAGCTTCATCCCGGAGCTCTGGACAACCGCAATCGAATACGATGGACTGGACATCCTTGAACAGGTGCTTTCGATGGAGAGCGATTCGCTGGCGAACGCCGTCACGCGCTGGCGCGTCCAGAATTTCGCCCGCGCTTATGATCTTGCGCCGCTGTTTGGTGCAACTGTCTGGCTGGAAAACATCATCGATGGTCCCGGCGCGTGGACGTTTACCGGCTCTGGTATTCAAGAACTCGGTGCAAATTACTTTGAGCTGGATCTCAAAGGCAGCTACGACCTGGAGCTAGACGGCCCGGATTCGCTCGAACTCTGGGTTCTGACCGTCAGCGATGGCGAGGTGAATGCCTATTCGCTGGGTCAGAGCGGCACATTCGAGACCTCTGGATATGACTACGTGGCACTCATGGTCACCAATCAGACGACCCCGACCGATAGGTCGGCCTGCACTTACCTCGACTACGAAATCAACGTTTCCAACGGGAACGCAGGCAGATCGTCGATCCTGACGCCAACTTTCACCTTCTCGGCTGACGAATTCGAGCCGCTTGAGATGCAAGGTTAGCGCTTTCGACGCAGCCGGGACGGTTGTTCGCTGCCGTCCCGGTTTGTTACCCACCGGTGCTGCCTTCTGGGATCGGCAGCGGATTGTATGGGTCTGTCCACCAACCGGGATACGCGGCGACAAGTTCCGGCGGCACCTGGAAATAGTAATCCAGAACACGGCGCACAATCGGTGCAGCCGTCTCAGAACCTTCGCGCGAATTCTCAATCATCGCCACAATTGCGATTTGTGGATCGTCTTCAGGTGCATAGGCCACAAACCAGCCATGCGGTTCGGGGCGTCCACTTTGCGCCGTGCCGGTCTTGGCGCAGGGGATATACGGTGTGCTCGGCACGTTGCTGCTTGGATCGCCAAAGACGAACCACGCCGTCCCATATGTCGTATCGGTCGTAACATCGCACATCGCGCTTCGGACGACCGCAAGCGCATCTTCGCTGATGTCCATCTCGCTAGCAATACGCGGTGCTGTCGCCGATGCGTCGCCTACCTGCTGCACCACGTAGGGGCGATACAGTGCGCCGCCGTTGGCGACACCTGCAACCATACGTGCCATCTGCAAGATCGTCACCTGCACATTGCCTTGCCCGATTGCGCTGCTGATCGCTTCGTCAACAGCACGGATGGGTGGGATCTGGCCGGTCGCTTCGGGCGGCGTATCCAGATCCAGACCCGTCGCTGCGCCCAGACCCATGCGCCGCGCATAATCCATCAGTGTTGTCGGGCCGCGCTGCCGGAACAGGAGCGCTCCCATCTGGTAGAAGAACGGATTACACGACGAGGCCAACGCCAGCTCTGGCGTGACATCGCCGGTGGGATGCCGTCGCTCCCCCTGTTCGAACGAGCGCCAGTCATAGCGCACATCCAGCGTATCGCCATACTGGCTGCCATCCCACGTTAGATCGCAGTAGAACACATCATCTGGCTGGACGACATTCTCCGCCAGCGCCGTTGTCGCGGTCACAATCTTGAACGTCGAACCAGGCGAATACTGCTCTTGAATCGTACGATTGAAAAATGGCCGGCGCGGATCCGTCTGCAAGTTGAGAATGTACTCACCGACGAGATAGATGCTCGTATCAGGATTGAAAATGCCAGGGTCGTAGGTGGGATAGCTCGCCATAGCCAGGACAGCGCCAGTATGCACGTCAAGTACGACCACGCCACCACCGAGTGAACGCCCTTCCTCCGCCCAGTTGGGCGACGCATAGTTGAATGCATCACTCAACGCCTGCGCGACGGTCAACTGTAAGTCGCGGTCGATGGTGAGGGTGATGTCCTGCGGAGGCGTCCCGCTTACGCGCGCCAATTCACGCACGATGGAGCCGCCGGGTTCGCGCATCCTGAGCACGCGCTCCGGCTCGCCTGCCAGCACTTCTTCATACTGCCGTTCGATACCGTTGTTGCCGATCAAGTCGTCCGAGGCATAACCTTTGCTGCGCCAGAACTCCAACTCAGGTCCCTGGATTTGCGCAATCGCTCCGGTCACGTGCGCCAGCGCACCATGTCCCACATAGCGGCGTGTTTCGCGCGTGAAAGACTGAATGGCGCAGTTGTCGATCATCTCTTGCTCGTTGACAGCGTATACGTCGGGATCGAGATCGCCAAGCGGAAACAGGAAACCGCTGCCGTAGAAATCAAACAAATCGGAGAGATCGCTGTAGCTCACACGAAACACCCGCGTCAGGGTATCCTGGCACGCGGCGTCATCGGGGAAACTCGAACGCTGAATCGAAACAGTGACGACTGTGCCACCTGATTCGACCAGCAGTTGACCATTGCGATCATAGATGTTGCCGCGCGGCTGGCGTACCTTGACCTCTTCCAGCACGACCGTCGGCGCAAGCCCGTCAAAAATATCCATGCGTGACCAGGCAACCCGCCAGCCAGTGGGCGCTTGCGTCAGGCGCATGATCCGACCGGGGTCATCGATCTGGCCATAGAAGCTGGAGTCGATAGTCGCATCGTAGCTGATGATGGTCGTCAGCCCCTGCTGCTCCGAGTCACGCAGCCTGATCGTGACTCCCTGAGTGCCGATGACCGCATCATCATTCTCATAGGTTGTAGTAAATACGGAGTTAGGATAAAGGCTCTGGCTTTCGGGACTCAGCAGCGCGTACATCGTGCCGTAGTCGTGTTTGCCCCATGCATCCAGGAACTGGCTCACCACCTGTTCCGGCGTCTGTGGCAGCAGTTGGATGGGCGGCTGCGGATCAGATTCTGACGTTGCCCCCAGACCGGCACACGCCCCCAACAGCACAGATAAAGTTATGACCAGGAGGATCAGCACACCATGACTGATTATCCTGGATAAACCACCGTCCACCGCGATTCCTTATACTCGCTGCACAAGGAGCGCCACTCCACGAGCGTCGCCCGGAGCAACTATAGCGGTGGGAGATCGAAACGTCCAGATGCCAAACCCGGCGCTTAACCCACGCCAGAATCAACCGGGCGGTAACCTGAACCGCCCGGAAAGCAAATCTTCGTCGCCTGTGAGCCGTTAGAGATCTTCACGCTTGCTTTTATCGCTGTTGTCTATCGATACATCCGACGAGCGGCGTTGACCGAACAGGAGGAACAGCCCCAGCGCGATCAGAATCAGCGGCCACCAGGGGATGTCGCCCAGGAATTGAAATACGTCGCCAAGCGCAAAGACCGCGCCGATGGCCAGCGTAACCCATGCTCCGCCATTAGACGTGAGCGGCTTGCCCTCAGCATAGGTGCGCGCAAGCATGGCAATACCGATGACGAACATGATGCCCGGCCACCAATTGCCCGTAAAGAAGAGCAATGCCAACCCAATCAGGAAGACACCCCCGAAGATTTGATCCGCCCGATCCTTGGAAATCATGGTAATTTCCCTCTTTTGCGTATGGTAATTCGAAACACTGAATGATAATACGCAGCCGCTCAACGAAAGTTGCGCACGTAAGAAATCAAGACACTCCAGGTGGGCAATCCGTGGCATAATGAAATCCGTCAGATTTGGATTGTTTACCCAGATTGTAGTGCAAGCATATGGTGGTTTTGCCACAAAGCGCAGTTCAGCAACTTAACGAACGCCTGTTTCAAGCCGCCGATGCGAGTTCGGCTGTCCGGGTAGTTGTCGATTATCTCGCGGCGACCTGTGACTTCTGCATGATTATGCCCACAGGCAACAGCAGCGCCGGGTATGAAGCTGTGGTCGCTGGCGAGGTCACCGGCGCGGGCGGGCTGGTCGAATGGCTTGAAGAATTCGCTGTCCTGCACGGATCTACCCAGATTCACAGGCTTGAACCCGGCCAGAATCCGACCGGCAAGCCCGCCATTCTCGTCCCGATTGGCTATGACAGCGCGCTGACCGGCAGATTGTTCATCGTCACGAATGGTGAGCATCTGGACGCGATCTTGACGGCAACATCACTGCTCGCGGCGCATTTGCATCGCTTCGAGAAACATGCAGACGCTGAGGAATTGGCAATCCTCAGACAGCGATCACAGCGCCTGGCCTCGGTCAACCGCATCACGTCCGTTATCACCGCTGCCCTGGCGCAAGATGACGTGCTCAGCCTGGCAGTGGAACTGCTGACCGACCTGTTGGAAGTCGATCACTGCGGCGTTTTCATTTTTGAAGATAACGAAGCCGTGCTGACGATGGAGTACCCAGAGGCTGGTAAAGGTGCGCCGCTGCGGATTCCCATTGAGAATAGCGCGACTCTGGAAATGCTCATTCATTATCAAACTGCCGTCATCGTGCCTGACCTTACAGTGGCAGAAGATCGCTTCGACAGCGCCCTCCATGCGCGCAGCAGCGTCAGCACAGCCTTGATTGCACCCTTAACCGCACCACACGGTGTGATCGGCGCAATCAGCATGGAGCGTCGTGACAAGAGCCGCAATTTCATCAACGACGAGCGTGACACGCTGCTCACCATTGCCGGGCAAATCGCTCTGGCGCGCAATAACGCCGATCTCTACCAGCAAGCGGTATCTGCCAATCGTCTGAAAAGTGAATTTCTCGCCAACATCAGCCATGAACTGCGCACGCCGCTCAACGCCATCATTGGCTACAGCGACATGCTGCTGCAAGGCATCTATGGTCATTTGAACGAGCAGCAGATCGACCGCCTGAGCCGCGTCTATAACAGCGGCGTCCACTTCCTGGCGATGATCGACAATCTCCTGGGGCTGGCACGCATCGAAGCTGGCCGTATCCAGATGGCGATTGAGCCGATCCCGCTTGTCGAACTGATGACGGGCATCCTTCAGGACTTTATGGAACGTGCCAACGAAAAAGGATTGAGTCTGACGCTTCACCCCACGGCAAACAGCGAAACAGTCTACGCGCTTGGCGACAAAGAGGCGTTGAGCCAGATTTACCACAATCTCCTGGACAATGCGTTGAAATTCACCCGTGAAGGCGGCATCGCCATTCAGGTAGACCGGCTCCAGGTGGAAAACGGGCGCTTCAGCGCCGACCATTTTGTCCCGCCCTTCGCCCTTGAAGATGGCGCGTGGGCTGTCGTCTCAATCCGAGATACCGGCATCGGCATCAGACCCGAACACCAGGCCATCATCTTTGAAGAATTCCGTCAGGGCGATGGCTCGACCGTTCGCGAGTACGGGGGCAGCGGCCTCGGCCTGGCGCTGGCACGCCGTATGCTGGATCTGATGCATGGCTATATCTGGCTGGAAAGCATCGAAGCCAGTGGGAGCACGTTTACCACGCTGCTGCCGCTCGTGCGGCCACCTGATGCCGGAAACACCTAGACGGCGCACCAACACGGCGCATTTCCGTGTTATAACCCCTGGCTGCAACTAGAGCGCATTAGGAGATGGATAATCTATGCAATTTCGCGATGATGGCCCGTTTGGATTGTATTTTGAGGATTTTACTGTCGGGCAAAAAATGGTGACGCGCGGTCGCACGATCACCGAATCCGATCTTGTCCAGTTTGCCGGGTTGACCGGCGATTACAACCCGATGCACACCGACGCCGTCTACATGAAAGATTCGCCGTTCGGGCAGCGTATCGCCCATGGTATGCTCGCGTTGAGTTACGCAGTCGGGCAAGCCTACCAGTTAGGTTTCATGGAACGAACGGTCGTGGCTTTTCGTGGCCTGGAGATGAAGTTCAGTCTGCCCGTCTTCATTGGTGACACGCTGCGCACGGAACTAGTCGTCAAAGACATGAAAGCCATGCCTCGCTTGAGCAGCGGCACCGTCGTCCTCGAAGTCAAAATCATCAATCAAGATGGAAAAGCTGTCCAAACCGGCGAATGGACGGTGATGATCGCCCTGCGCGAGAGCCAGACAAGCTGAGCAAAAGGCGACCATCGGGTCGCCTCTGCCCTTATTCTCGAACTCTGCCGTCAGCCGTTAAGAGCCGGCTGCAAGTGTCACTGTTGGCGTTGCAGGTTGTTCCGGCAGATTTGCCAGCGGCGTCGCTGAAGGCACACGCACAGGCGGCAGTGTCGGCGCTGCATTTGCGGAATTGTCGTTGCTCTGCACGCCCAGGAGGGCCGGATCTGGTGATGGAATCGCGCCCGGCAGCAAGCCTGAACCCTGAGCAGCATTTGCGGATGCAGTCTCCGCGTCCGCAGCACAGCGGAAGCCGATGAACGGCGTGCCGTCGTTGGGAGCGAAATCCTGGCGATGCACTGAGCGCGCGAAGAACGGCACAGTATCCCATGAACCGCCGCGATGCACTTTCGTTGTTCCGGAAGCAGGACCTTCAGGATCGGGTTGTGTCGCCTCAATTCGCCCGTAGAAGCGCGCATCGTACCAGTCAAACACCCACTCGGAAACATTGCCCGCCAGATTGAGGACACCGAAGGGGCTTGCACCGGTAGGGAAGCTGTTCACGTCCACTTTTTGGGCGGTACTACCATCGGCAGTCCGGCTGGTCATGGCGCGTGTCGGGTCCCAATCATTCCCCCAGGGATAAATGAATCCGCTTGAGCCGCGCGCCGCGTATTCCCACTCGGCCTCAGTCGGCAGCCGCCGACCAATCGCCTCGCAGTAGGCGCGCGCGCCGTACCAAGTCACCTCGGTGATTGGCAGCAGATTGATCACCGGGACAACCGTGTAATTGACGCTATCATACGTAACTGCGCTGGTTTCGGAGTCGAGATTCGTCTCCATGCACGGCTGCCCGTAGCAGCCATTGGCATAGGCACGCGGACTAGTCTGTTCCATGTAGTTCATGAAAGCGAGATACTGTGCATAAGAGACCTCGGTGCGATCCATACGGAACGGACTCAGCGTCACTGCGTGCTGTGGCGCGGAGTCTTCGCCCATTGCTACAGTACAGCGCCCGTTCTGAGCCAGACATTCATCGACCGCCGCGCTGACTTCCGGCGGGGTTGTTCCCATCTGAAAATCTTGAATGCCGGGAATATCGATCAACTCGGATGGTGCCACTGCATCGATCAGTATCGGATCGATTTCGCCTGAGCTTGAGGCTGCCGGAGCGGACAACTGCGAAACCGCCGTCGGGAAAGTAGTTGGCGTCTCCGTTGGGGCGAGCGTCTGAAAAGTGGGGTCGAGCGTCGGTGTCGCCGTCGGCGCTTCCACCTGAACTCCCGCTGAAGTCGGTGTCACCAAAACTTCCGTCGGGAAAGGAGTCATTGTTGCTGGCAAGGCCGTCGCCGTAATCACGATTGGCGTTGGGCTGGACGCGCCCGCCAGGGACACACCGCTGATCTCGACCACGCCAGCGATCACGCCCACGATGCCCAAAACCGCAGCACACGCAAAGCCCAAGACTGCGCCAATAATCATCCACTGCCAGCCTGCGCCACCAGAGCGGCGTCCAAGCGAACCATAATTTCTCGACATACGTTTCATCTCCAACTGGCGTTCGCCATTGCGGGCTTATCTTAAACGAAAGACCCCACCGCAGCAACGGTAGGGTCTTCCAATAAGGACTCGAGATGAGAACGTGAACAATGTTTCAGATAGCGTTGATCACATTGCTATAGAGATTGCCAACAGCGCTGCCGAAAACCGCCACGATGACAATGACGATAATGGCGACCAGCACAAGTATCAGCGCGTATTCGATCAACCCCTGGCCTGCGCCTCCTGTTTTCAGGAGCGCTGCACTGGCGTTACGTCTCACCCACCTGCCAAATCTTTCGAACATCCTTTTCTCCTCCTTGCTTTGAATCCATGCATCAAGACCATCCTTGGCACAACAGGTTAATCTCTATCTTAATCGATTCGACCTATCAAGAGCGTAAAATTATGTATATAACCGTTACTGCGCTCTCATACGTGCGCTTCAACCCCGCTTGACAAGCGATAGGCCAACCGCTACCCTATTTCTAACTTTCACCATGGGGACTGTGTTAGTGGTCAGTCTCAGCTTGTCCCAAACGTCGTCTACAAACGACGGTTTACGCCCTGTAAACCTACATACGGATCTCGCGCCGCTTGCCGATTTAATTGAGCTTGCCTTTGCCGACAGCATGGACAGCAGTGGTCGTGCAGCGGTGCGGGAAATGCGCACCCTGAGCCGCCTGCGCCCGGAGTTCCAGACCCTGCTCGGCGTCAACGAGTTGGTACAGGGCATCAGTCTCGGCTACGTTTGGGTAAAGAACGGCAGAATAGTCGGTAATGTCTCCATTTACCCGGCAGACATACCCGCTCGGCTGGGAAAAACCTGGATCATTGCCAATGTCGCTGTTCATCCAGATTATCGTGGACAGGGTATTGCGACCCAGATGATGCGTGTCAGCCTGCAAGAAATTCATCGGCAGAATGCGCGCGCTATCTTGCAGGTGGATGCGCATAACAATGTTGCCCGACGCTTGTATGAAAGGCTCGGTTTTGTGCGCGAACGCCAATGGACTCATTGGCGAAGACGCGCCGCGCTTCGTGTGCCACCGGCAACATCGAGCCAGTCATTTTACATTACCCGCCGGCGTGACGACGAGTGGCGCGCCGAATATGCCCTGGCAGAACGCGTCCGCCCTGACAAACTTGGCGGCATCGGCTGGCAACGGCCACTCTATCCCGGTCTGTTTCGCCCATCACTCCTCAAACGCCTCAAGAACCTGCTTTCAATGCGTTCAATCGAGCGCCTGATTGTGCGATCAGACACACAAACCGAGATTCACGCATCGCTCTGGATCGAAACTGCGTTCGCTGCCAGCACTGTACAGCTAACGCTCATGGCCGATCCAGAGTATGCGGGCTTATACGATGATGCGCTGATCAATCTGGCGATCCGTCGTTTCGGCACGCGCAACCCGCTCCAGATCGAACACCCGGACGACGACGAGTGGGCAAACGCGCTTTTTCTCCGCCTTGGCTTCCAGAAGCAGCGCACCTTACTGCATATGCGTTGTGATGCCCGCCCATGAGGCAATGAACCCTACCCAAGGCAGATTCAGAGTAAAATAGTGATAGCAGGAAATTCTGCAGAAAGTCGATGACTGAGCTTCTCATAATCCTTTTCCTGACCATTATCAATGGCATCTTCGCGATATCCGAGACGGCTGTAATCGCCGCCCGCAGATCGCGCCTCATAAATCAGGCTGAAAAAGGAGACCGCCGTGCGCGTGCGGCACTCACGCTTAAGGATGAGCCTTCACGCTTTCTTTCAACCGTCCAGATAGGCATTACCCTGGTGGGGACGTTCCTGGGAGCATTCGCCGGCGCGACCGTCGCAACGACCATTGCGCATGCTTTGCAGGCGCATGAAGTGCTCGCCCCATATGCAAACTTCCTCGGCCTGCTGATCGTTGTGCTGGCAACCACCTATATTCAACTCATCATCGGCGAACTTGTGCCCAAGAGACTGGCACTTCACAGACCGGAGCGCTTTGCGCTCTACCTGGCGCGCCCGATGTACTTGCTCTCAGTCCTTACCTCGCCGATTGTGAAACTGCTTAGCTTTTCGACCGATGCAATCCTCAAAATCGGCGGCGCAAAAGATGTGGCAGATATCCCCGTCACCGAAGAAGAAATCAGCGCCATGCTGACGCAGGGTGTCGCCGCAGGGGTCTTCGAAGAAACGGAACAGGAAATGGTCGAGAGTGTGTTCCGGCTGGGCGACCGGCGAGTCACTTCGATCATGACCCCACGCACAGAAATCGTGTGGCTTGATCTTGAAGATGCACCCGAGGAGAACGCGCACAAAATTGCAGAAAGCCGTTTTTCGCGCTTTCCCATCTGCCAGGGCGATCTCGATCACGTCGTCGGTATGGTGCGGGCAAAAGACCTGCTGCCAAGACTGCTATCCGGCAAGCCGTTCGAGGTAAAATCCGGGATGCTGGCACCGATCTTCGTGCCTGAGAGTATGAGTGTCGCCAAAGTCGTCGAGTTGTTCCGCCAGACCACCGAACACATCGTCTTCGTGATTAACGAGTATGGCGGCTTGATGGGTCTCGTGACGACACAGGATGTACTGGAAGAAATCGTCGGCGACATTGCGGAGCCAGAAGTCGTCGAACGCGAAGATGGTTCATTCCTGATCGACGGCATGATGAGCATCGAGGACTTCAAAGATCTGCTGGAGATTGACCAGGACATCCCCGGCGAAGACGAACACTATGAGACGATAGCGGGGTTTGTCATGATGCAGCAAGGCAGAATCGCGAAGACCGGCGATCACTTTCATTGGAACAACTTACGCTTTGAAGTCGTCGATATGGACGGCCATCGAATCGACAAGATTCTGGTCATGCGCCTGCCTCAGCCACCCGCAGACCAATCAAAAGATGTCTCGTAAGCGCGTTCGCTGAATCAGCATCCTTTCCGTAACAGGAGTAATCGCAACATGCCCGATACTATCCTGGTAGTCGATGACGAACAGCACATTGTCGATCTGGCGAAGATGTATCTGGAACAGGATGGCTTCAAGATCGATACCGCTAATGACGGCAAAACTGCACTGAACAAAATCCTGAACGCAACACCTGCGCTTGTTGTGCTGGATCTGATGCTGCCGGAAATCGACGGCTGGGAAATCTGTCGCCGTGTGCGCGCGGAAAGCGACGTGCCCATCATTATGCTCACCGCCCGCAGCGATGATATCGACCGCATCGTCGGTCTGGAGTTGGGCGCGGACGATTATCTGACCAAACCGTTCAACCCACGAGAGCTGGTCGCCCGCGTTAAGGCGATTCTCCGCCGCATCGAGAAACGTGGCGCGCCAGCAGCGCCGGTCGCCGAGGCACAGAGCCTGATTCAGATCAACAATCTGACCATCTATCCGGATCGGCGTGTCGTCATGCTCGATGGTCGCGAAATCAGCCTGCGCATGAAAGAGTTCGACTTGCTCGTGATGCTGGCAGAAAATCCCGGTGTCGTCTTCACCCGCGAAAAGCTGCTGAATGTAGTCTGGGGCTACGACTTCGCCGGGGAGACGCGCACCGTGGATGTTCACATCGCGCATTTGCGCCACAAACTCGCGGGGATGCAAGCGCAGCTCGAAACGGTCTGGGGTGTGGGGTATAAGCTCGAATCATGACCCTGCGCTGGCGGCTTGTCGTCTCGTATCTTCTCGTTCTTGCAGTCACACTCAGCGCGATTGCCCTGGCAATTATCTTCATCCTTCGCACACGCCCTGCGCCGCCCGAACCGACGTATCTGCGCCTGGCATCGGTTGCGCAAAGTGTCGATCTGACAGCCATCATCCGTGAGGCACTCCCGCTGTTAAACCCCGACGACCCATTCGATGCCCTGGCTACGCAGTTACAATCGATTGCTACGGAACGTGATGTCCGCGTCATGTTGATCGACATCACCAATAAGATCGTGACTTATGACAGCGCTGAAGCGTACGACAGCGGCCAGAGTATCGACATTCAAGCCAGTGTTTACAGCCTGCCGACACAGCTTCAACGCGGCATCTTCACCCGTGTAGATGTGCTCTCAGGGCGCTTCGATGATCTGAGCAAAGAAACCTGGTTATTTGTGGCCTTGCAGCAGGTTCGGCGCGGCTTGACCACCAATGCCCTCGTCTTTGCCGACCGGCAGGGACACCAGTCGCTCCAGGATGCCCTGGAAGATTTCGGTGCCGGTCTGCTGCCGCTTCTGTGCCAGGCAGCCGCGTCCGGCATCATCATCGCTGTCATCCTGGCTGGCGTCATCAGCCGGACGATTGCGCGACCGCTCCAGGGGGTGGCCCAGGCGGCTGCGGGTGTCGCCGCGGGCAATTTCGCTGAGCGTGTTCCCGTGACCGGCCCGCCGGAAGTGCGCGCTGTCGCCGAAGCCTTCAACGACATGAGCGCTCAGGTGCAGATCACGCAGCAAGCACAGCAGGATTTCCTGGCGAATGTCTCGCACGATCTCAAAACGCCACTCACCTCGATCCAGGGCTACTCGCAAGCGATTGTCGATGGCGCGGCTCCGGACCCGGTGAGCGCTGCGCGCATCATCCATGAGGAAGCCGGGCGGCTGAATCGGATGGTCGTTGAACTGACGGATCTGGCGCGCTTGCAGGCTGGACGGCTGTCCATGCACTGGTCACCGCTCGACGTGGGCCAACTCACCGGCGCGATTGCTGAGCGCCTCGCGATCATGGCAAAAGAAAAAAACATCGCCCTGAGCATCGATACGCGACCGCTGCCGGAAGTCACTGGCGACGGTGATCGTCTTGCGCAGGTACTCACCAATCTGATCAGCAACGCCATCAAATACACGCCGCCCGGCGGCCACGTCTGGGTCAAGACCGGGCTGCACGACAGCGGCGTCCAGGTGATTGTAAAAGACGATGGTATCGGTATTGCCCCCAACGAATTGCCGCGCATTTTCGAACGCTTCTACCAGGTCGATAAAGCGCGCGGGCCACAGCGCGGTACCGGACTGGGACTCGCGATCACAGCCGAGATCATCCAGGCGCACGGCGGCACGATTGAGGCAGACAGCGAAGGCGAAAACAAAGGCGCGACGTTCACGCTCTGGCTGCCCTCGCCTCAGATGAGCACTGTTTTACGGAAACGTTGACCGGCTCAGGCCACGATCTCGATCCGGTTGCCATCCGGGTCGAGTACCACGCTTTCGTAGTAGCCATCGCCGGTCACACGCGGCTCGCCCGCGATGCGATAGCCTTCACCGCGCAGTCGTGCCGTCAGCGCATCGACCGCGTCGCGGCTACCCGTCTTGAAAGCGACGTGAATCCAGCCGAGTGACTGCTGCTCAGGGCTGTTCGCGCTTTCGACAATGCCGGGCATCTGCATCAGTTCCAACCGCGCGCCATCCTCCCAGCGCAGAAAATACGATTCGAAGCCGGTGCGGGCATT
The DNA here is from genome assembly GCA_023382675.1 of Anaerolineae bacterium. Taxonomy (GTDB): domain Bacteria; phylum Chloroflexota; class Anaerolineae; order Aggregatilineales; family Phototrophicaceae; genus Flexifilum. Next base: position 6,431 of record JAHDWN010000057.1, on the reverse strand, counting down.
CGTGTATTTATCGCCGGACACACCGCCAAAATAGGTGACATAGAAAGCGCGTGACCGCTCCAGATCGCGTGTCCACAACGCTACGTGTTCAATCTGCATCGCGTTCCAGTGCCTCCAGGATCATACGTGCGCGCGCTTCCCAGGTATAGCGGGCAAAGGCCAGCGCGCGCGCCCGATTGCCCATCTGCTGTCGCAGTTCTGTGTCATTATGCAGACGTTCCAATGCCGCTGCCAGTGCCTTGACATCACCGGGCGGAAAAAACAGCGCGGTCTCCCCTTCTGTCGCGATCTCACGCGTGCTCGGCAGATCGGAGGCGACGATAGCGCGACCCGCCGCCATGTACTCGAACAGCTTTAGCGGCGACGCATAATAGGCAAAATGCGTCGTCCATGGCAGCGCCAGAATACACACATCGAACGCCGCCAGATAGCGCGCCACCTGATCGGGTTGCACCTGCCCGGCATACAGGAATGTCGCGTCAGCCTGCCCCAGGTTCGACCACTGTTGGCGCAAGGCTTCCGCCATCTCATCCGGGCCGCCCACGAGCGCAATCGCTGCATCGTCGATCTGCGCCAGCGCCTCCACCAACAGCCCCACGCCTTTGTCCTGTGCCATCGTCTGCAAGCGACCGACGTAACCGACGATATAAGCATCTTCAGGCCAGCCCACCGCCCGCCGGGCCTCGCTTTGCGCTGGTAGATTTGCGAAGCGTTCGCCCCGGATACCATCCGGCGCGACCTGGGTGCGCCCAGAATCTGCGCCCAAGGCCACAAGCTCCTCGCAGAGCCTGTTCGTCACACCAAATACGTGTCCTACGCGCCGCACGGTGAGCCGCTGTATCCATCTGCCGAGCGTGCCATGAGATACACTGTGCGCCTCATACGCCAGAGCGTGGCGCGGCTTGACCAGCGAAATCGCCAGCAGCGCCAGCGCGTCACGGCTGAAATAAGCGTCTGCATGCGAACTCAGCACCGCAATCAGCGCCGATACGACGAATGTGATCATCTGCACGGCGAAGAATAACCGCGATGCTAGATTGTTCTGCCCACGACTCAACGGCAGCATGTCGAGACTCGGCAACCGACGCAGCGCGAAATTGCGTTTGACGCCATAATGGGCATACACATCCGTGACTTTAAGCATCTCCGGCGTGTTGATGCGTCGCGCGACCCAGAGTTCGACTTCCGCCCCTGCGTCGGCGAATGCTTCGCAATTCTGCACAATTTGCAGTCCGTGCGCTTTTTCTGTCGGCAGGCGGATGTTCGCCAGATAGATCAGCTTCAAGGTTCACCCGTGCGCAGCACCTTGGTCAAACGATGGATCAGACCATCCAGGCCGTGATGAGCAACGACACGGTCCCGCAAGACCGCGCCCATCGCCGCGCGCTCGACAGCAGGCATCGCCAGCAGCGGTCGCAGCCGCGCCACCAGCCAGTCAACATCTTCCGGCGACTCGACATACAGGCGGTCGTGATATTGCCCAAGGAGTGAATCGAACGCACTGCTGGTGACAACCGTCGGCAGGGCCATCGCCATGCTCTCCAACGCCGCCTTATCAAACAACCCTGGCGGGCTGAGATTGACTGCCAGACTCGCCTGTCGATAGTACTCGCGCACGACTGCTGCTGGCTGTGGCCCGGCAAAAACCACCCGCCCGCCCAGATCCAGCCCGTGCGCCAGGCCGCGCAGCTTGTGTTCATAGCGGCCATCCGCCCCCTCTGGCGTGCCGCCGACAAACACGGCCTGCGCATCTGTCAGGTACTCCAGTGCGCGTACCAGTGTCTCCTGATGCTTGATCGACATCAGCCGCGCCACCTGAATGATGTAACCGCCAGTTGCCAGAATCGCTTCCTGTGTCTTCGTCAGCTTGCCATCGGCATCTTCGTTTAAGATACGGAGACGCCCGCCGGCCTGTGGATGAAAGAAGTCGGTGTCGATGCCATGCCCCAATACACGCAGCTTGGATGTGGCAATCGGAAAGCTGTCCGGCGCCGCAGTCACCACGCGGTCGCAAACCTGTGTCGCCAATTCAAGCAGCCGCGTGGCCTGTCGGTGGGTATACCAAAGCGTCAACGGCACTCGGCGCAGTTTGAGCAGCGGCGCCCCCATGACCGCAAACAGCTCGATCATGTGCGCGAAGCAGGCTTCATAGCGCTGCGACGCCAGCAGTCCCCCCAGAATCCGATAGAACTCAGCGGCACGGCGAGCCTCGCTGTAGCCTTGCTCTTTGCCAACGGAGTAAACACGGACGTTATCGCTCACCGCAAGTCTGCCCGCGCGCATCGTGACTACATCGATAGTCGCAAAATGCAGCGCCAGCCGGTTGATCCACTGGGTCGTGAATGCCAGCACCGGATCGTCGGCGTCCGTCGCCAGGTTAAACAGCAGCAGGTTGCCGGTCATGACGTGTCCCACTCAACGCTTCATCCAGCAAATGGCGATAGCCCTCGACGTAGGCTTCCGGCGAAAAAAACGTCTCCGCGAAAGCGCGCGCCCGCGCGCCCATTGCTTCGATCTCCAGGTCGTTCAAAACTTCGGCAATCTGACGTGCCAACGCATCGACATCGCCAGGGGGCACGAGATAACCGGTGATCCCATCTTGCACAACATCTGGGATACCATCCACGGCGCTGCCGATAACCGGTGTGCCACACAGCATCGCCTCGACCAGCACGCGGCCCAGTCCCTCGGAAACCGATGGCAAGACGAGCACACGCGCGCGCCCTAAGTAGGTCGCGAGTGCCTGCTGCGATACCGCGCCAACAAAGACAACCCGCGAACGCAGACCAAACCGCTCTACCTCTGCCTTGAGCTGTCGGGCATAGGCCTCGTTGATCCGTGCATCGCCCACCAGATAGAGTAAGGTCTCCGGAAACTGTACCGCGATCTGCGCGAATGCCTCGATCAGGATGTGAACGCCTTTGCGGGGAATCAAAACGCCTGCGTACACCACATTTTGAGACTTGCTGAGCGGCACAGCGCGCGGCGTCTCCGTGAAAGCACGGCTGTCCAGCCAGCCCATGAACTGGTGCATCGGCGTGGTTGGGGCGTAAGCTTCGAGCTGGCGGCGCGTCATGGCGGACACCGAACGCAGCCTGTCGGCATGACGCAGCGCAAAGCGTGCGCAGACATTCAGCACAGCGCTGTATATCTTTGCGCCGGATAGCTGGCGCTGCTGAAAACTCGAAATCTCGAAATCGCCATGGCTCTCGACCACCAGCGCCACCCGCCGCCCCAACAGCCGCAGCGCCAGCTTGACGAACGCACCGATAGCGCCGTCGATTGGGCTTCGCGAGATGATCGCCTGAACGTTATAACGCAGCGCGAGCCAGAGCAGCAGCCACGGCGCGAGCAGAAACAGCTCCAGGTAACGCAGCACCGCAGTGGGCAATTCGGGCAGCAGATAAAAATGCGCTGATTGAGCAAAGTGGCGAAAGCGCAGATCGGTCGAGAAACCGATCACACGCATGTCAATACCAAGCTCCGCCAGCGTGGCCCACTTTTTCGTCTGAGTATCGTCGAGCGGGTTTGTGTAACGTCCGGTACCCAACCAGCAAACAGACGGACTATGATCTGACATAGCGCATTACCTTGAACCCAAACGCTGTCAGATTATCAAAACGTTTGCTGAAACTCAACAATTGCTCGCATTTATTCCAGGGACATCCCTGCCTTGTGCCGTTTGGCGTAGCTCTGCACCATATTGAGAATGCCCATCAAACCCGCGCCTTTGCCCATCGAAATCTCTTTGCCAAAGAGATCGAAGACCAACTCACTCGGTATCCTCATCGCCAGGTCGGTGGGCTGCCCATTCAACGACTCGCCCAGCACAACTGCCATCGCCATCGCCGACAGCCCCTGAGGATTGAGCACGTCAAAATAATAGCGCAGCGTGCCGTCTGCTTGCGGCTGTGCCCACACGAACGCTTCTGACTCGCACGCTGGCACGCGATGTGCCTCGTCATAGGGCTTCGTCGCGATTTCCGGCGGTATTTTCACCGTATCAAACCGATCCGCGACCTCGATCAGCATTTCGGCACGCTCATAGCGATCCGTAATCGAAGCGAGTTCATCGACCACTTCTGCCATCGCTGGCGGATATTGGCTCATCGATACTTTCCTATCCACAACACATGTGCCATGAGGGTGCGGTCGCGCACCCTCACAAACCAAAGGCGGGTGTTATCGTTCAATCGGCGCGCCGACGAGATTACCCCACTCCGTCCAACTGCCATCGTAATTGCGGACGTTCTTGTAGCCGAGCAGGTACGAGAGCACGAACCACGTATGGCTGCTGCGCTCGCCGATGCGGCAGTAGACGATCACGTCGTCATCAGGCATCAGGTGCTTCTCGCCTTCGTAGATCGCGCGTAGCTCATCGGCTGTTTTGAACGTGCCGTCGTCAGGATTGATGGCACGCGCCCAGGGGACGTTGTGCGCGCCGGGGATATGACCGCCGCGCAGCGCGCCTTCCTGCGGGTACTCCGGCATATGCAGCTTTTCGCCGCTGTATTCCGCCGGGCTGCGCACGTCCACCAGCGGCAACCCTTCCTGAGCGTGCTCTAGTACCTGCTCGCGAAAGGCGCGGATGCTGCTGTCATCGCGCTGCTGGGCCTGATACGAGGTCGCCGCATAAGTGGGAACTTCGCGCGTCATCGGGCGGCTTTCCTGCTCCCACTTCAAACGGCCACCATCCATGATCTTCGCGTTGGTGTGCCCAAACAGTTGGAACACCCACAGCGCATAGCACGCCCACCAGTTATTCTTGTCGCCATAAAAGACGACAGTCATCTCTGGCGTTACGCCAATGCGCGACATCAAGGCTTCGAAACCGGCCTTGTCGAGATAATCACGGCGCAGTGGATCGTTCAGATCGTGTGTCCAGTCCACTTGCACAGCGCCTGGAATATGACCTGACGGATAGAGCAGCGGATCTTCGTTCGATTCAATAATGCGTACCGTCGGATCATCAAGATGCGCCGCGACCCAATCGGTAGTCACGAGTTTGGTGGGATTGATATAACCGCGGTCGGCAATACTTGTAGCCATTACAGTTTGCGCCTCCATGGATTATGACGTGATTTGCGGTTGCTGATCGGACGGACAGGCTGCCATTCAGCTTACAATCGAGCTTTCGGCGTCAGAATGGGCATTGCCTTTGCATTCTACTGGAGTGCATGACGATGTCAATCAACCGCGCTGCATTCAAGGATAAACGCAGGTTAAGTTTTCGGCGTCAGCAGCGCGACCTGTGCCTGCGCATTTGGCTCCAGTTCCAGTGTTGTGCTGATGTCTGGCATCCACAGGCTGCACCGTTCCAGCCGCAGCATGAGATGTGAGTCATACGGCGCGGTCACCGAAAAGACGCCACCCGCCAGCCCGCCGACCAGCCGCCGCCGTTTCGCCACGAAATAGACGCCTACGTCATCCTGTTCCGAGGCCACCCGCCAGCCAAACCCAAGATTGATCTGAGTCGCGACTTCAATGGTCGGCAGCGCCCAGCGAAAAACCCGCACTTCAGCCCCCTCGACATGCAGATACAGCGCGGTCGGGCCACGGACTCCATAGCGGTAGATTTGCTTTTCGCGGACGATCTCGGCGACCGAAGAAGCAGCATTGACTACTTGCAGAAGCTGATTCAGTTGATTCATCCGGTTGCTGCCACTGGTTCTCAAGATTCCTGCTGCATATAATACCGACCATGCAACGTCTCATCCACCTCACCACTGTCCTATTGGTCGTCATCATCGGCGCATTGCTCACATCTTGCGCTTCGCTCACGCCGATTCCAACGCCAACACCGGTCGTCATCATCGTCACGCCGCAGCCGACCGAAACACCAACTGCGACGCCATCGCGCACGCCAAGCCCGACGCCGTCGCCCACAACTACACCGGTTGCGACCGCGACAGCGACGATCATCCCTTGCCAGGCAGAAGGCGGCCAGGTGCTTGAGTTCGACGACTTCCGCAGCACGGTCGCCCGCGAACAACTGCCTTATCGTGTCTACGTGCCCCCATGCTATCTTGAAAGCCAGCGGCGCTATCCCTACATCGTGCTGCTGCATGGGTTGGGCGAGAACGAAAGTCAGTGGGATGACCTGGGCATTGATGAAACGCTGAATGAAGGTGTCCCGCTGGGCACGCTGCCGCCGATGATCGTTGTCATGCCGGACACAGGCAACATCGGCAACGAAAACACCTTCCCGCCCGCGCCGTCATACGAGACCGTTCTCCTGGATGAGTTGTTGCCCGCGCTTGAACGCGATTTCTGCGTGGTCGATAACCGCAATTTCCGTGCCATCGGCGGAATTTCGCGCGGGGGATTCTGGGCGTTCAGCATCGCGCTGCGCCACCCGGATCTGTTCGGCATCGTCGGCGGGCACAGCGCCTTCTTCGATCCCGATAACGCACCCTCGGCCAACAACCCGC